>CAZURK010000019.1:0-93672 GCA_964623055.1 uncultured Pirellulaceae bacterium | reverse complement strand
AAATCGGCCGCGGCGGTATGGGTGTGGTCTACAAGGCCCGCCAGATCGAGTTGGATCGCATCGTCGCCCTGAAAATGATTCGATCCACGTACGTCGAACAAGAACAGCGGGCGCGGTTCCTCAAAGAAGCCAGGGTCGCGGCCCGGCTGCAACACCCCAATATCGTGCAGGTCCACGAAGTGGGCGAGCATGACGGTTGTCCATTCCTGTCGATGGAATACATCGACGGTGGCAGCCTGGAACAGAGAATGTCTCGCGAGCCGTTGTCGGACCGCCAGGCGGCGGAATTGATCGAGACGTTGGCCACAGCCATGCACTTCGCCCACCTGCATGGTGTCGTACACCGTGATTTGAAGCCGGCCAACGTGTTGCTCACCGACGACGGCATGCCCAAGGTGACGGATTTTGGGTTGGCCAAACGTTCTTGGGGCGCCGACGGCGGTTCAACGCGAAGCGGAGCCATTCTGGGTACACCCAGTTACATGGCGCCGGAACAGGCCCTCGGTAGGACGCGAGAAGTTCGACCAGCGGCGGATATATACGCCCTGGGAGCCATCCTGTATGAGCTCATCACAGGACGTCCCCCGTTCAAGGCGGCTTCGCTGCTGGAAACGTTGGAGCAAGTGCGGCTTCGGGAACCGGCGTCGCCGACGCGGCTCCGCCCCAAGCTGCCTCGTGACCTGGAGACGATATGCAACAGGTGCCTGCAAAAGGAACCTTCCTCGCGATATGCCAGCGCCCAGGCATTGGCCGACGACTTGCGGCGATTCCTGCGGGGCGAGCCAATCGAAGCTCGGCCGATCGGTTTGCTGGAACGCGCAGGGAAATGGGTCAGACGCCGCCCCGCCGTCGCTGCACTGCTCGCATCCGTCATCCTGGTCACGCTCGTCGGGTTTGCAGGCATTCTTTGGCAGTGGAGCCGTGCGGATCAGAGACGCGAGGATCTGGATGTCGCCTTGGGTGATGTGAAGACGGCGCGCGAGGCCGAGCGGACACAACGCGAGAAGGCTGATGCAAGCCTCTATTTCCATCGCGTGGCGTTGGCCCACCGCGAATGGTTGGCTGGCCATTCGACGCGGGCCATCCAGATTCTAGAAGAATGTCGCGACGACGAGCATCGTGGGTGGGAATGGCGATACCTGGAGCGGCTGTTTCATCCCGAACTCTTGAGCTTCCGGGGACATAGCCAAGCCGTACGGAACGTGGCTTTCAGTCCAGACGGCAGACTTCTTGCATCGTCCAGCGGACAACGGGGCAGCATTGAACCCGGCGAGATCATTGTCTGGGATGCGGCATCGGGCAACAAGCTGTTCACTCTTCAGGGGCACCGAGGTCCCATCATGGGTTTGGCGTTTAGTCCCGATGGTCGATGGCTTATCTCCGGTGGTGGAAGTTGGACGGAAAACAACAGCGTGGTGAAGATCTGGGATGCTGCAAAGGGCCGAGAAGTGCGCACGCTGGCAAGCCGGGTGGGCCAAATCCATACTGTCGCTTTCTGCCCCGATCGGCAACTGATTGCGGCCGGCGGCGATGCCGTTCAACTGTGGGACCGTATCGAAGGGCTCTCGCAATCCCACGCTCGTCCGTTTAGCCAGCGGCTCACTACCCGCCGCTTGGAGTCCCAGGCTCGCGTCCTAGCCGAGACTCGTGTGTTGCAGGGCCATGAAGGCACTGTGTATGGAGTAGCGTTTAGCCCTGATGGCAAGTTCCTCGCCTCGGCAAGTCGGGACATGACGCTGCGAGTTTGGGATGCGCGAACCGAAGAGCTTCTACACGTTTTGCCGGGTTCTGGTGAACTTCGTTGCGTGAGTTTCAGTCCGGATGGAAAACTGGTTGCCGCGGGTGGCCATAACGGAGCGATCAAAGTCTGGGATGCGTCCGCGGACTTCGAGGAAGTAGCCGACCACCGGTTTCACGCCGGCCCTGTCGAGTGTATCACGTTCAGCCCCGACGGGCGGTACTTTGCGTTCGCAAGCTCGGACGGCGCGGTTCGTCTGTGGGAGCCGCGGGCTGGGGTCGAGCACGTCGTCTTTCCCGGCCACACCGGCAGCGCGCATTGCGTCGCCTTTAGTCCCAACGGCCGTGTCCTGGCTTCCGGAGGACGAGACCGTACGGTCAAAACCTGGGACCTGACGGCGGAGCGCAAGCCGCTGCTGGCGATGGGCTCGGGCGCGCACGTCAAGGCGACGGCCTTCAGTCCCGATGGTCGCCTATTGGCGATGGCGGGAGGGCTGAACACGGCGACCCGTGGCGCCGGCGACAAAACGACGAGGATTTGGGACCTGAACCGCCGTCAACAGATCCACGTCTTGCAGGGTCACGAAGGATGGCTGACGTGTGTGACGTTCAGCCACGATGGCCAACGTGTGGCGTCGGGCAGTGAAGACAAGACGGTGAAGGTCTGGGACCTGGCCACGAGCACGATGCTCTTCAGCCTGGACGGGCACGGCGATGTCGTGTCTAGCGTGGCGTTCAGCCCCGACGGAGCCTACCTTGTATCGGCCAGTGGCGACGGGACGGTGAAAGTGTGGGATTCTTCCTCGGGGGAAGAAGTTGCGACGCTCTCAGGGCACAGCGGCGGCGTTGCTTGTGTCGCATACGATCCGAAGGGGAACCTGATCGTTACAGCGGGAGAGGACCACGACGCTATCCTTTGGAACGCGGCGACAGCCGAAGCGGTCGCCGTCCTACAAGGGCATACGGACCGCCTGACTTGCGTCGCGTTCAGCCCCAACGGCAAGTTCGTCGCGACCGCCGGCAAGGATCAACGGGCGATCCTGTGGGAGGTCGTCTCCGGTGAGGACACCAGTCCGGTCGTATCCCTGCGACACACGCTCGACGGTCACACCGAGCAGATCAACAGCGTGGCCTTCAGTCCCGATAGTGCGCGTCTGGCCAGCGCCGGTTTGGATCTGTTTGTCAAGGTTTGGGACGTAACGACGGGTCACGAAGCTATTTCGCTCAGTCACTCCGGACAGCCGTGCGATGACGTCGCCTTCAGCCCCGATGGGAGTTGCCTCGTGGCGACTCAAGGGTGCGACGTGATGATCTGGAATGTGGCAGACCAGCCTGCGGGCGCCGACGAAGTGGACGGCGATGCCGATCGGATTGCGAACATTGCTTGGCACCGCGCTCAGGCCAAGGCGTGTAGGGAGAGCGAGAATTGGTTTGGCGCCGCCGTGCATTTGAGCCAGGCGACCGAACTGGACCCGGGCCGACACGAGCACTTCACTCATCGCGGAAACGCCTATGCCAAACAGGAGAAGTGGGAGTTGGCGGAGAGGGATTTCGCCAGGGCAGTGGAACTCGGCACGGACGATCAATTCGCTTTGTTTTGCCATGCGCTGTTGCTGCTGCGCAAGGGCGACACGCGAGGCTACCAGGAATTCTGCGCGCGGCTGATGGACGCGCACGGCGATGTGCAAGACGAACGAACCGCGAACGGAATCGCGTGGGTCTGTGCACTGGCTCCCGGATCCGTCAAGGAATATGCCCCTGTTCTGAGGCTGTCGGAACAGGCAGTGGCCCGGGGTAAACCAGCCAAGGCACCCTTGTACCTCAATACCTACGGAGGCCTGCTGTACCGCGCCGGCCGGTATGACGCCGCGATCGAAACGCTCAACAAAGGTATAAGCGCTCGCGGCGACGGCGGAATACCGCAGGATTGGCTGTTCCTGGCGATGGCTCACCACCGGCTTGGCCAGACGGACAAAGCATCCGCATGGCTGGCGAAGACCAAACAGAGGCTGGACGAGACACTCCGGGAAGAGTCAGCCCAGCCTGACGCCGAATCGCCGTTCGTCTGGGATCGTGTGGAGATCGAACTTCTGCTCCGCGAAACCGAGCAGCTTCTGACGACATCTCCCCCGACGCAGTCATGACGCCAGTCTACCACACGACCGTAGCCGCCGACAGTTAGGCATGCACGTAGATTATTGTGTAGACTAGTTTCGGCGACTCGCCGATATCAGTACGCACATAACGATTGCGCGAAGGAGTAAGGGATGACAGGTCGGAAGAACCTGGTTCAACGACTGGCAATTGTGGCGGTGGGATTAGTCTCCGCAAACTGTACGACGTTTGCTGCAACGGCAGACGACGTTCAGACGCCTAGTGACGTTGCACGTGAAATCCTTGACAAAACCGACGTAAAGGGCGGATTGATCGTGCACTTAGGCTGCGGCCAAGGAGAGTTGACCGCAGCATTGCGTGCGAACGATAGGTACTTGGTACATGGGCTGGACTCGGATGCGACGGACGTCGAACGGGCGCGTGAGCATATTGGTTCCGTCGGATTGCGCGGCAGGGTGTCGGTCCGGCATTGGACAGGTGATTGTCTGCCGTATGCCGAGAATATGGTGAATCTGGTGGTGGCAAGTGGCGAGTGTCAAGTGGCAAGTGAGGAGATCGCCAGGGTACTCGTCCCAGGTGGCGTCGCCTTCTCCCTTCAGTCTTCGGCCTCCAGCCTTCAGCCTTTCAAAAAGCCGCGGCCTGACGAGATCGACGAGTGGACCCATTGGCTGCACGGGGCCGATGGTAACGCGGTCGCGCAGGACACGGTGGTTGGTCCGCCACGGCGGCTTCAGTGGATCGCTAAACCGTTCTGGTCGCGGCACCACAATACGGCGCCCAGCGTGACCGGCATCGTGTCGGCTCAAGGACGGTTGTTCTATATCGTCGATGAAGCACCGTCGAGCATGGACGGGAGCGTGCCGGACAAATGGGCGCTGGTGGCACGCGATGCGTTTAACGGCCTGCTGCTGTGGCGCAAACCGATTCCGCAATGGGGATGGAAGACGTGGAGCGCCGAGTGGACGTGCCGCTTCACCGTGCCGACTCACATTCCGCGCCGCCTGGTCGCGATCGGCGACCGCGTCTACGTCACGCTCGGCTTCAACGCACCACTCACCGAATTGGATGCGGCAACCGGCGAGGTGCGGCGCACGTTCGAAGGCACGGACTTCACGGACGAGATCCTTTGCCATGAAGGGCGTTTGATCGTTGCGCTGAACAAAGCTCGGCAGCAGCCTGCCGGGGCTTCGGCCGACCGGCGCGGCGAAGCGGATGGATCGCCGGTTCGAAAATGGGTCGCTGCGATTGACGTTGAAAGTGGCAAGATTCTCTGGAAGGTAGGCGACTATGTGGGGCTGCGCTCCAAGACCGGCTCGATGGACCGCATCAGCCATCTGTCGATGTGCGCCGGCGACGGCCAAGTGTTCTTCGTCGACGGAGACCAGATTGTTTGCCTCGATTTGCAGGACGGTCACGAGGTCTGGCGGGCCGCTCGCCCCGAGGTGCCCGAGAACAAGATTCGCTACAACATTCGCATCACGGACATGTGTTCGCTCGTTTATCACGGGGGTTTTCTATTTTTTGCTCAGCTAAATCCTGATCGCCATATCGACTGGCGAGAGATTCAAGCGCGATTGCACGCGTTTGCCGCTCGAGACGGAAGCGAATTGTGGAACCGGCCGTGTGCTTCGTGGGGATGGGGACATCCGGCCGACGTTTTTGTCGTCGACGATCTGGTGTGGGTCCATGACTACCAGGGCGGACCGCGAAGTGCACGCGAAGCGCGACCAAGATCCCCAGCCGACTTGGCGACAGGCAAATCCTGGGTCGGCTCCAAGAGCACATTCGTGGTGGGCCTTGATCCCGTAACCGGCGATGTCCGTCGTAAGATCTCAAACTTCAAAGCGTTCAACGACGGGCATCATCATCGCTGCTACCGAAACAAAGCCACACCGCGCTTCATGATGACCAGCTATCGAGGACTTGAGTTTCTACCTTGGAATGGCGACGAAGCACAATTGAACCACTGGGTCCGCGGCACGTGCCGTTTAGGCGCGATCCCCTGTAACGGTATGGTGTATGCGACGCCGCACCCCTGTAACTGTTACATCAGCTCGAAACTAAACGGTTTCGTGGCGTTGGCGCCGGAACGTCAGAGGTCAGAAGTCAGAGGTCAGAGATCAGAAAGACTAGAGAAAGGCCCCGCGTATGGGAAGCATGGACTGTCCGGCCTCCAGCCTCCAGCCTCCAGTCTCCAGCCTTCCCCAGACTGGCCCATGTATCGCCACGATGCCGCGCGAAGCGGGACGACACCATCGCCGCTGCCTGCTGATTTGAAGAAGGCATGGGAATTGGATGTCGGTGGGAAGCCCACCAGTTGCGTTGTGGTTGGCGATGACGTCGTCGTGGCCAATGTCGATTCGCATGAAGTCCTGGCGCTTGATGCCAATGATGGAAAGCCAAAATGGCGTTTCACCGCGGATGGTCGAGTCGACACGCCGCCGACCATCTATCAGGGCCAAGCGTTTTTCGGTTGCGCGGACGGCTGTGTGTATAACGTGCGTCTGACCGACGGGGAACTCGTCTGGCGCTTTCGTGGCGCCCCGGAACAGCGCCTCGTAGGCGCCTTCGACGGAATCGAATCCGCATGGCCCGTTCACGGAAGTGTCCTGGTTCGCGACGGCGTTGTTTACTTCACTGCCGGACGCTCTTCGTTCTTGGATGGCGGAATCCTTGCTTGCTCGGTTGATGCATCGACTGGAGAAATGCTATCAGAAGAGCGGATCGCTACATCGTACGCGATGGATGTCGATATCGGGCGCGATCAAAAGAAGGACTACGGCCTACTCTCGGACATCCTGGTCAGTCATGGCGACTCGATCTATATGCGTCGGCGTCTTGTGTTTCCATCGACGGAGGCGCAAGACGACGGTGGACCGCTTCGTTCCACCGGTGGCCTCTTGGACGATAGCTGGTTCAGTCGTACTCGCTGGCATTTGAATGACAAGCCATACGCGGAGTATTTTGTCTTTGACACCAACTCGGTCTATGGTGTCAGAGCAAGGGATTCGGCGAGCGACAACGGCGGGTTCTTCAAGCCGGCGTCGCGGGGGTACGAACTATTGGCCATCGACCGTGTGTCACCCGCAACTGGCGTTGACCGGCCAAAGTCAAAACCATCGAGCAAGAAGAAGCCGGCAAACCAAGAACGCTGGTCTAACCGCGTCCCACTACGAGTGACCTCGCTGATCCTGGCCGGCGAGACGCTGTTCGCAGCCGGCACACCGGACACGGTCGATCCGAACGAGCCGTGGGCTGCCTACGAAGGAAGACAGGGCAGCACGCTGTTGGCAATCAACAGCGATGACGGTAGCTTACTGGCCGAGTACCAACTCGATACGCCTCCCGTCCTCGACGGAATGAGTGCGGCCGACGGTCGACTGTTCTTGTCCACCGCTGGCGGCAAGGTTCTATGTTTCACTGGCCGATAGGCAGGACTGTGAGATGGAACGCTCGCGGCCAAGTCTGTCCGTTTGGGGTGACTTCACACCAGCCCGAAGCGCGAGCGAGGGAGTAGGTTGCTTCCCTCGCTTGCGCGTCGGGCTAGTGCTCTGTCAGACCTAAGAATTAGGGTTGGGTGGCCGGGGCTGGACTGAGCGCAGCGAAGGAAGCCCCGGGGTTTCGGGCTGCGCCCTCCAACCCCGGCCACCCGAAGATCAAGCTTTGACAAAGCACTAGTGTCCGCTTGGCCGCGAGCGGTATAGAGCGCCGTGGCTGCAACTAACTCACGACGCGCACGCCTTGCTGGCGTAGATAGTCGCACCAAGATTTCACCGTATCGCGGTCTGGCGGTTTAACTGACTCGGGTAGTCGCGATTTCAATCCCAAACGTTTCAGTTTGGCTCGCCACAGGTTGTAGTAGGGGAGCAATTCGACGCCTTCGAGTCTTGGCAGCCGTCGCGCCAGTTTGGCGATGCCGTCCAAGTGCTCTTTGCGCGCGTTGTGCTGCGGGATCATGGGACAGCGCAGAAGGATCTTGGCCTTCGCATCGTGCAGTCGTCGCAGGTTCTCGACGACTAGCGTGTTCGGTTTACCTGTGAACTTCTCGTGCAGCCGAGAATCGGTTTCTTTGTAGTCGTACAGCCACATGTCCACATGCGGAAGGAGGCTACGGAGAACGCCCCAAAGCGCGTAGCCTGACGTCTCGACGCAGCAGTGGAATCCTCGCATCTTTGCACCTCGAAGAAGGGCCTCGGCGAAGCGCGGTTGGAAAACGGGATCTCCGCCGGATAGGGTCATTCCACCGCCTGATGCCTCGTAGTAATCTCGGTCGCGCAAAACCACGTCCATCACTTCGTCCACAGTAGCCTGGCGGCCGACCGTTTCCAGTGCTTTGGGATCACACGTCTCGACACAATCTCCGCAGTTAGTGCATTGTTTGCGGTCGAGCTCGGCCTTCCCGTCTTCGGCAGGCGACAAAGCCTTCTCTGGACAAGCAGTGAAGCACGCCGCACATGCGATGCATTTGTCCGCAAGATACGAGAGTTGAGGCTGCAGACTGATACTCTCCGGGTTTCCGCACCAGAGGCAGTTTAGGGGACAGCCTTTCAGAAACACGGTCGTCCGGATACCGGGGCCGTCGTGAATCGAGAACCGCTGAATATCAAAAATATAGCCGGTTGCCATAGGTCGAGTCTTACCTGTGTTCGGTCCGTGCGATGATGTCCTCCTGCATGTCCGGGGTGAGGTTGACAAAGAACTCGCTGAATCCCGCGACCCGGACGACAACGTCGCGGTACTGATCTGGATTCTTCTGAGCCGCTCGCAGAATGGAAGTATCGACCACGTTGATCTGCAGTTCCTGACCGCCATTCTGGAAGTAGACGTTCAGCATGGCGCGGAGCTTGCCCCGCTGAGACTTGTCCGCAATCATGCCTGCGTGAAAACGGATATTGACCTGGTAACCGCACTGCCAGCTCCGTCTGGCGTCCAGCTTGCATACGGAATTCAGCAGTGCCGTGGGACCGCTACGTTCGCACCCGACCGATGCCGCCACGGAACTGGCCAGCGGCGTGCCGGCCAAACGACCGTCGGGCGTGGCCGGTGTGAATTGCCCGCCTCGCACTGCGCTCGATCGGACGACGTGGCAATTCCCAAACTGGCTGCCATCGCGCGGGTCGCGACAGATTTCTTTCATCGGCTCGTCGCGCAGTCGCTCGACCAGCCGAATGATCTGGATAACTTCCGGATCGTCGTTTCCGTGCTTGGGGGCGGCTAGTAGTCTGGCGCGAAGCCGTTCGTGACCTTCGAAGCCAGCCGCGCAAGCAGTGGCCACTTCGTCAAGTGTGGCCTGCCGCTTCTGGTAGACAACTTCTCGTATCGCCGCCAACGAGTCCACGGCATTGGCGAACGACGTACCACCACAAGACAGAATGTTATACTTGGTGCCAGCCGTCATGTCTTGTGCCTGGTCGATGCAACCATCGAAGAAGCACGAGGTCAGCGGCGTTTGCCCCCATCGCATCTGGGCTTCAAGGTTCTTCAGGCCGTTCTCGTAGGATCGTTCCAGAGCACGCCGCATGTAGCTTCCGACGGCGGCGGCGAATTGGTCAAAAGTCGTCAACTCGCTAGCGGGCGGAGCGACTTTGTGCCACTTCCATTGTTTGCGGTATCCCTTGCCGCTGGTCAGTACCGCCTCGATCGCCTGCAGATAACTAATGTTCGCGCCGGGATTGAAGTACATCTGGCCGGGTATGGCCAACTCGTTGCAGCCCACCGCAATGTAGTTGAAGGCATCCTCGCGCGAGATGCCTAACTCCATCAACGCATAGGGCACGGAGTTGTCGTTCCACATCAGGGGGAAACACGTGCTGCGTTCGAGACGCGACAGGCAAAAGTCGAAGAACTCTTGGTTGATCGTCGGATGCCAGCGAATCCACACCAACGGCTCGGGCAAAGTCAGGTTCGTGGCGCCCTCGACAAACAGCCACGTCAGCCGGTTGGTCAAGTCGCGTCCGGCCGGAGTCGAGCCGCCGAGACATAGTCCTTGAGTCAAATGATGCTCCGGTCCCCAGAACGTATTGTCGCACATCTTGAGAGTGAAGTTCTCGACCAAACGGAGCACCTCGGCGTCGCTGATGCGGCCTGCCTTCCTGTCCGCCTCGTAGAATGGAAACAGCAGTTGGTCAATGTGGTCCGGAGTACACGAGTAGCCATGACCCTCGATGTGGATTGCCTGGTGAACCAGCCAAATAAGTTGCATGGCCTCGCGGAACGTCTCCGGGCGTTTGCTGGCGATCTTGCCGCAGATTTGGGACATCTCGCGAAGCTCGGCGGCACGGCTGTCGTCGTCACCGGCGTCGGCCTCGTTCGCCAAGAATTCGGAATAACGGCTTGCCCAAACGGAAACGCCCATCAACGTATGCTCGGCTGCCGTGAGAAAGGCCACTTTGTCCGGATCGTTCTCTCCTTCGCGTCGCGTTCGCACCTTGCTCAGCATGCCCTCGAGGCCTATGCGCAACAGTTCGCCGTAATTCGGGCTGAGATGTCCCTGGTTCGAGATGAACTTGTACTGGGTGCCCTCCGGCAGATCGTTGGCGGTTTTGACGGGCGGCTGGCCGAGTATCTCCGTTCGGAATTGGCCCCACAAGTTGCGGTTCCTCCAGTATTCACGGATGTCGTCCGGAACCTGCCCCTTGAGGTAGCCTTCTCGGTGCGGTACTTCGTTGGTATAGATCTGGTTTTCGCCGATGCCCAATTCGACCATCACCGGCATGGCGCCGGGAATCTCGGCTATGGAGCCAGCAATCCGATCATGTTCACGCACGTACAACGGCACGGTTTCAAAATACTCACGAAGGCCCATAGCCTTGCGAACGATCCACGGCCGATCTTCCTTCTTCTGGAACACCTCGGTGAAGGTCCTAGCACGATGCAAAGCGACACGGACCGGCGAGCGGACGATGTCCTGCCGCAACGCGGCGATATCCGAATGCGGGGTCGTGACCGCGCCGGAACGGCCCGATACTTCGGCCCGTGCACCCACGGTCGCAGCACCGATAGTCGCGCCGGCAGTTGCCAGAAAGCCGCGTCTGGATATGCTGAATTCAGGATTCACTTGAATTGCTCCTCATTCCTGGAATTGTTGAAGGCTAGGCAACCGCGCTCAAGCGTCTTTTCGGCTTCCGCCTACTCTCCATCCCCCGTCATGCAAACGATTCTGCCATCGGTTGTCGCGAAGTACAACCGGCCGTGGGCGGCGGCCATGCTGTCGAAGACGGGCAGAGCATCGACTTGGTACTCAGCGAGTTTCGTGCCGTCCTCTGCGGACAGGGCCCACAGCAACGAGCCCTTCTTACCGTGCCAAGCGTCGTTCTGTTCGACGAGCATCGCCCGGATTTCGGAACGGTCGCGGCCGCGGGCGGCTGCGTCCTCGTCGACCAAATCCGGCGGGCCGATGATGAATAGCGTCTTGTCGGCCAGTACCATGGCGCGGACGATCATCGGCACGTCTTCGGCCCAGCGGCGCTCGAACGCCGTGGGCGTTCCTGACGCACGGCGTTTGCGAGGCCGGCCCTTGGGGCCCATGCCGGCCAGTTTCACGGCGCCCTTGAACTTGCCTTCGCCGATCCTCAAGCCCTCGGCCTTCCCGTGGTTGTTGTTGTCGGTCTGGTCGGTGGCATCCTTGTCGAAAGGCAACCACACGGCCATCTTGGCGTCCTTGGTGACCGTCGTGCCAAACGTGGGGAAGTGTTGCTCGACCTCGGCGTCGGTAACCGTGCCGAAGTAGACGCGCACGTCGTCGACAAGTCCCTTGAGGGGAAACGGAGCCGCGTAATCGCCTACCGCGCCACCATCGTCGGCCCCAATTTCCATAGCCTCGTTTGGGTCGGCGGATATCAGGCCCGTGCCCTTGCCTGTGGCCGCCAGTTTGCCGTCAACGAACAGTTTCAGCGTGGCATCGGCCGTCAGCACACCTGCCAGATGTACCCATTCGTCCGTGGTTGTTTCCTTGGCCGTGACGCTGCTGATCTTCCTGTCGGCGCGGACAACGAATTGTGGCACGCCGTCGCGAAGGGCGAGCGCGTAACCGTGTTGCGGGCCACCGCGGGCGACAACCACGCCGTTCTTCGCGTCCGTCTTGACCCGTGCCTCGACCGCCAGCGGCTTGCCGGCTGGATTGAGACTCGGGGAATTCTCGACGACGACCCACGGCCCGCCCGCTTCCGGATTCTTGGCCGGTTTGGCCTTCTTCGCCGGCGGCTCCGCGTCTGCGGCCTTGGCCGGCTCTGCGGGCTTCGGTGCAGGCTTGTTTCTGCGACGTTCGCCTTTGACGTCGGCGAACACGTGATGCTCGATCGGCGTGGTCCAACGGTAGTATTTGGCCTTGCGTCCAAAACCGTAGACCGTATCGTCGTCGTGGACGAGGATCTTGCCCGCCGGCGCGTGCCTGCCCGCCACGTGGTAACCGCTGTGCCCGCCGTCGAATCCGCGCCCGTAGACCCAGTACGTCCGGTGCCAGTACGAACCGTCGAGGAAGCCAGTAGGTGCGAACAAGTGCATGTCTTCGCCGATTTGATCGTTGGCGTACCGATGCGGAATCCCCTGGCGATTGCCCTTCAAGTCGAACGGCTGGGACCGCATGTAGACATACCTGCCGTCGCTGGAGAGGATGTCCGGCAGGGCGACGGGCATGTTCAGGACCTTGATGTGGGTCTGCAGGTCGTCGCCCGTCTCCGGATCGCTATCATCGTGGAACGTCTCGGCGATCTTGCGTCCCGTCATCGGATCCAGTTGCAGCATGCGAAGGCCACCATCCAGAAACATCGACCGACCGGCGACACAGTACACGCGGTTCTCTAAGACAAGCACACTGCCATGCACAGGCCAGAGCGATTCGACCTGCTCGAAGGACACCAGACGCCGATCGTCCGGAGCGGCACGGAAACGCCAGATCAATTCCCCGTCGGCGACGCGCAGACAATAGACGCAACCATCGGCGGATCCGAAGATGGCTCGACCCTGATAGACCGTCGGCGGCGAATCGACACGGCCGCCGGTTGTGTAGCACCAAACGGCCTCGCCCGTTTGGGCATCCAGGGCGTGCACGGTGTGCTCGTCCACCGAGGCGACCAGCAGCTTGCCCTCGGCGACAACGGGACTACTGAGTTTGCCGCCGATCCGAGTCTGCCACGCCGGTTTGAGATCCGCCGATACTGGCACCCGGGTCCACCCGCTACGAGCCGCATTACCGCGGAACGTAGGCCAGGAAGAAGGCTGAAGGCTGGAGGCCGTAGGCTGAAGGTCGGACAACTCATGCTTTCCGTACGCGGGACCTTTCTCCAATCTTTCTGACCTCTGACCTCTGACCTCTGACACCTGACCTTCCGGAGCCAGTGCTGAAAAGCCGTACTGTTTCGCTTCGGGGTAGCAGGCACATGGATGCTGTGGTGCGTAAATCAAGCCGTTGCACGGCATGATTCCGTACAGGCATGCACCGCGCACCCAGTGGTTGATCTGCCACTGTTGCTTGCGGAAGTCAATGAACTCGATGCCCGTTCGCGACATCAGTAAGAAGTTGTCGGTGGCTTTACCACGATAGCAGCGGTGGTGGAACCAGTAGGTTTCCACGTCGGGCGGAAATTCGATCTTGATTTCGCCGGTCTTCACGTCGCGGCCGGTGAAGACGCCCGAGTAGCCGCCGCTGGTCGTCGCGCCGGTCCAAACCAGACCGTCGGCAACCAGCAGGTCCTCCGGCGATTGGTAGCCCGACGGCGGATGGTCGGCTGTCCATAGAACCTTGCCATCCTTGGCCGACAGAGCCGTCATCGTGTCCTCGCCACCCCGGTGCGCGACCATTCGCTCGCCGCCGGCAAACAGCACCACGCCGTCATGGATCACCAGGATCGCTCCGAAGTTCGACGTGGGTTTCATCCAGCGTGCCAGAGGATCGGAGGTCCATACTTCGCGGCCGTCAGTTGCGTCGCGGCAAATGATCTTGTCGCCATCGTGCACGCAGACTTGACCAGCGTCGGCGGCCAGCGTCATGGGCAAAACCGTCTGCTCGTGCTGCCAAAGAAGCTTGCCCGTATCGGCTTCGATGGCCATCAAGCGTCGTTCGTCTACGTTCCACATAGATGGCCTGCTGCCTTCTTCCGCAGGTTTGTTGGCGACCAGGAAGATGACACCATCGGACACAATCAGTTCCTGTGTTTCCTCGGTGCGTTCGTAGGTCCGAACGTTCTTACCGGTAGCCGCGTCCAACGCTGCGAGCGGCGCGTTGATGCCAAGCGTCACATACACTCGATCACCCACGGCCACCAGGCGCCGAGGCAAGATAGCCGGCCCGCTCTTCAAACGCATCATGTGCGTGTACCATTCGGGAATCGAGCGTTTCCAAAGGATCGTGCCGTTGAAGGCGTCGCGAGCGATCAGTTTCCAGTCGGGAGGCGTAAGGATCGAGATACGCGGTGCTTCGTCGAAGATGTAGAACAATCGTCCGCCGGACGACACACACGCGCTGACGCTGGACATATGGTCGTGATGGCGCGACCAGCGTGGGCCGCCCAACCACTGCAGTCGCCGTGGCGGGGCTACGACCGTATCATGTGCCACCGCGTTGCCGTCGGCGCCGTGCATGTAGTGCGTCCATTCGTCGATCGCCTCGGGACGCGGCTTGACGGTCGTGGTCCACGCGCCATCCTGCTTCACATACGCCACACCGTTCGGGCAGAGCACGCGCATGATCTCGTCCATCGACACGTCGCCGGGCTCCTCGGCCACGACAAGGTTAACCGTGCTGTCTATGTAGGGCAGACGTATGCCGGAGAAGCGATCGACTGATACCGGTCCGTAGACCCCTAACTCGCGGAGCTTCGCGCGGGCGGCGGCCACCTTTCCCCCATCCGTGTCTAGCCCGTGGACCAAATAGCTGTCGTTTACGCGCAGGGCAGCGGTCAGTTGGCCATCGCCGCATCCCACGTGAACGACCAAGCCGCCTTGGACGCCGGTTGTCTCAAGAATCTGTTGTGCCGATCGGGGGTCATCTGCAAGTCCGGTTTGTGAGCAGGCGGCGAATGCCAGCACAATGATACTCGTTCCCAATACTCGACGATTCCTAATGGCTTCGATCATGATTAGTTTCTCCAAACGCGATGAAGCGAAGGCACGTCGCTTCGAGAGTGATGCGGTCAACCCCCAAAGCCAACATGTGCGTTCACGTCTCGTTGATGTCAGGCATCAGCACGAAACCGATAACTGTGCCGTTCTTCCTGCCAATTCCGCAGATCACGCCACGGTTGTTGATGTAGCGTGCCGATGAGAGAACCACGCCTTCGGGCAGCGAGTCAACTAGTCCGTTCAAATCGTACGCCTCGTTGTCACGCCAAAGCTTGGCACGCGCTCTGCGTTTGGTGTAGCGATAACCTACGGCCCAGCCGTGTTTGTTGATAGAATGCGCTATTTCGTTACTGTTCTCTTTGGACAATGACTTCAATACACGAATCTGACCGTCTCGCCAGGTGACGGCACACCTCTCTCGGCTTGGCATCCCCGTCATGAAACCGGCGACGACACCGCGATCGCTGAGACCGTTGACGTTGAAGTTGCCGGGAGTGTCGGCGTCGATTAGAGCTGTCAAATCACCGTCCCGCAGAAGCCACGCTGTCTTGCCGGACATTCCCGCGATCTCCCCGCGATCGTTGATTGCGTTGGCATACGATGGGCCTTCCTCGGGCAAGTCATCCAATACCGAGGGAACTCCTTGGTGCCAGACTACGGCAACTTGGGGCTGGTGAAGACTCTCTCTCAGAAACCCCACGATCGAGCCCGCTTCGTTGATATCCGTGGCTTGGCCCCCTGAGTAGCCTGCGGTGTCCAATAGGTGCAACTTGCCGTTACGAAAGACATAAGGTTGCGGTTCCCGCTGCTGGTTGTGCACGCAACCAACGACTTCTCCACGGTTGTTCATTCTCAGAGCGATGGAACGGGGACCCAAATCGTCCGGAAAGGGAATCAGCATCCAATGGTTTTGCTCAAAAAGAAACGCGCGAACAGAAGTCGCTCCGCCACCGTCCCGTACCAAAACGAAACCGCAGAAACTTCCCGTATCGTTGATGCAGTGAGGAACTGGAGTCTTGAGAGGTGAGTTCGGGTCCGATGCCGGGTCGATGACAACGAGCCGATACCTGGGCTGATCCGCTCGGACGAAGCATGCCATCGAACCGAGACCGATCGTCAGCAGGATGGTTGTGACAAAACGCATGTTTGCTCCTCGCGTGAGGTCTGCAACCGGGCCTGCAGATACGCTGGCCATGCCTGTCGAGTTGACGCAGTCTATTCTACGCTTCGACAGAGTGCGACAGAAGGGCCAACTCACTCATTGGGTCTTGTCGGCATCGTGCTTGCGGTGCTCGAGCGTAGCCTCACGAACGGCTGTTGTCGTTTCCGAAACCGTCACGAGCCTCTTTTGCGTTTCGCGATCGTCCTTGGAAGCGACAAATCCCGACATGTCGGCTCGGGGTTTTTCCAGCAGCGTCTGTCGACCTCCTTTGATGATTGATAACGCTTCTTTGTGTTTTGGATTATCGTGATCGAGCAAACTTGCGAGACAGGGGCTGAGTTCCGGTCGCGTGAAGTTGACTTGCGAGCCCTTCAACTCGGCTCCTGTGTTCCGGGCATTCAGTGGCACGCCGGTCAATTCTGCAAGTCGATCAAGCTGGCTGTCGTCGAGCGGCGAACGACCGAAGAGGTTATCAGGATAAGCGCTGGCGTAGTTACCATAGTACGGTGCGTTCAGGTCAATCCACGTCACGATCCGATCCTTGCTTTCCCGATCCAAACGAACGTCGCAGCGCTCGTCGCGAATCGCGTCGACCAGTCGGCTTCGGTGCGATCCCCAAGCATAGGGCGGAAGCACGTCGGGCGGGCCATCGTCGATGGCCTTGATCAACGGTTTCTCTTCGCCCGGCAAGTCCGGATGCCAGCGAATCGGACTGCGCGTGCGCAGATCCAAGTAGGATGTGTTGAATACCAGCCCCAAATCTCCGGCCAGATTCAACATCTTGCCCGCCGGCTTGCCGTAGTCGTGGCACGACACGCAGTGTCGGTCGAACACTGGCTGGACTTCTGTCAGATAGTTGAACTCGCGCGGCGGACCGTACCACGGCTTGAGTTCGCTGGGCGGACGGCGAGGTGCCAATGGTAGACGCTCTGCCTGGGCACTGGGCACGGCCGAAAGCCTGCTTTCGTGACAACCCACACAGCCGATATGCTCGCCCGATTGGACCGTTGTTCCGCTGCGCATCGACTGGACCATCATGCCGTCGGCGTCCAATGCCTGGAAAAAAACGAAACGCCCGGAGGGCACTTCAAAGTAGGCCGAACCGTCCGGCTCGACGGGCGCGTCGCCAAGGATTCGCTTGTTATTCGTACAGTTGTAGTTCATGGCCGGCGCTTGATGAGTGTCCACGTGCCAGTGGTGGCCGGGGCGCGTCCAAAACCGCTTCGGCGGGGCTTCGACGATTCGCAGCGTCTTGATCGTCCCTCGCGGAACCCGCTCCATTCCCGTGCCACGGTAGATGTCGGCCACGTAGAACGTCCCCACGTTGCGGTCCTGGTCCACACGTGCGGTGACGACGGGCGGACGACGACGCGGGGCCAACGGCATGGGGTCGAAACAGCCGGAGGACTCGACGTGCAGCAAGATCTCGTTGCCGAACGTATCCACCAGGAAAATGCCCATCTGTTCGGCCTGGCCTGTCATGCGCGAGCAAAGAAAGAACTTGTCGGACAGCGGATAGGGATCTTCGTACTTGACCGGCAAACGGGTAAAGGTGTCGATCTGTCCGACCAACGGGTGTTCGATTCCCGGCTTACGAGGAATGTCGCGGCGGACATTCAAAAAGGGGCCAATGTCCGCGGGCCAGCTTCGCACGACCGGCTCCGACCCGTCCAGGCCGCGACGACGATCCACGATTACCATCGCTCCCCAAGGCCGATCGTGACACGCTCCGAATACCGCGACAAACCGCTGCGTACCGGAGATCATCCTGGCATCAAAGATCGCTCCGGGCGACCACGCATTGTTGCCGTAAAGCAACGCTTGATTGGTTCCGTCCGGATTGACCGTCCACAATCCAAACGATGGACCGAAATGACGGTCAACGTATTCCCAGCGGTCGTACAGGATGCGACCGTCCGGCATCACCGACGGACGCGACTCGAACAGAGTATTGCGGCCAATCTGGCGGACGTTGTCTCCGTCGGCCTCCATCACAAACAAGTTAGCCTGAATGTGCCGGTTGCAGCCACAGTATTTCGGATCTCGCGTCGAAGCGAAAACGATGCGGTCGTCGGGCAAGTGCGCCGGGTCGATGTCGGAGACGTTTGCCCCGAAGGTCAGCTGTTCGACATCGGATCCGCCAGTTTGGATCCTATAGATGTGATACCCGTCTGCCGCGCCGCTGCGCATCGAGAACAGAATTCGGCCGCCATCGAAATCGATGTCCGGATCACGAGCGACGCCCTCGGACGCCTCAAGAAGCGTCTTGACCTGTCCGCTACGGCCAAAGTGGATCGTCTTGATGGCTCCGCCGCCGCGAAAACTGCGCTCGTTGATTTCACCGATCTGGAACATCGTTCCCGTATTGTGGTGATCGCGGGCGTACTGCGATCGGACGACGAACAGAATGGGTTGCCCGCTGACCAACGGGTTGGCGATCAGGGCTTCACGGCGCAGGGCCTCGATCGCCGCAGCGTCGCCAGCAGCGTCGGCCTTTTCCAGACGGGCAAGATACTCGCGACCTTCGGGGTACTTATCGCCAAATCTGGCAACCAGATGTTCGATCGCCGAGCGCAACGCGTGGACGTTCGGCTTCTGCTTATCGGCCGCGAGCGCAGAGGCAGCGAATGCCAGCAGTAGTGATGCCGATACGGAAATTTGCCTCGTCCTGCTCACCATTTGGATGAACTCGTTTTCCATGAGAGCCAACGCATTAATGAGTCGTGAAGCCGTTTGTAGTCCCGCCTTTAGGCGGTTCTCCGCGGTGTTTGTTGTTCCAAAAACCGCCTAAAGGCGGGACTACAAACGAATTCATGCGTCTGCTCGGGAAAAAGAACAGAATAAAACCGACGTTTGGAATCCTCCTTGAACCGATCAAGTGTCCCTCGATCACTTGAGTCTCTTTGGCCTGGCATCTTTGTATCGTTCCAGCACGCCCAACAATAGCCGATGGGCCTCGGCTGCATCGTCTTCCAGTTTGGTTACGTCGAGTTCTGTCGGTGCGTATCCGTCGGTCATGTCGAGGAACTTGCCGTTGTGGAGAAGCTTATATTGCTGGTTGCGGGCAAAGGTCTTTGCCTTTTCGCTTTGGCCTCCGCGCGAATACCAGCAGTAGATCCACTCGCGCGGATTTCCCTCGTCGCCTTTGAGTTGCGGAAGGAACGTCCGACCATCAATCTTCAGTTCGTTCGGCACGGAGACTCCCGCCGCTTGGCACATTGTCGGCAGGAAATCGCTGAAGTCGACCAGATCTTGACACACTCGGCCAGTCGGAATCGTACCGGGCCAATTGGCGATCAGGGGGACGCGAGTGCCATTGTCACTCATACTGCCCTTGCCGGCCTTTACCTTGCGGTCTCCCATCATCGAAACGACAGGAGCATCCGTGCCGTTATCGCCGGTGAAGAGAATCAAGGTGTCGTCGCGGAGATCATGTTCTTCCAGCTTGGCTACGATCTTTCCGATGACCTTGTCCATGTACGTGACCATGTCGCCGAAGTACTTGGCATCACCCTTGTAGGTCGGTGGTCCTTTGCTGGAAGCATCCCAGTCCGGCGAGTCAGGCGTTGGCTCGAACGGACAATGGGTCAGGATCATTGGGTAGTAAACCAGGAAAGGTTGATCTTGCTTGCGCGTAATGAAATCGCATATGAAGTCTGTGACTACGCCGGGGCCATACTCGCCGCCGGAGTAATCGACTTGTTTCCCGTTGATTTCCAGCCCCGGATTCGGATAGCGGCCCGGGCGTCGATTGAGTTGCCACAGGCAGTACTCGTCGAAGCCGAAGTGTCCGGGCCCCTCGAAATCGCCCAGGAGTTGCCATTTGCCCGCAACGCAGGTCGCATAGCCCGCATCGCGCAGAAGGTTGGCAAACGTTGTCTCGTTTTTGTCCAAGACGCCGAACCGGACGTAGTTCCGCACGTTATAGATGCCCGTCATGATCTGTACTCGCGACGGCGTACAAAGGGGCTGCGAGTAACCATGCTCGAAACGCATGCCCTCTGCCGCCAGTTTGTCCAGCACAGGCGTCTTGTACGAAGTGCCACCGTTGGCTCCGATACACTCGTAGCCCAGATCATCGGCCATGATCAGAACGATGTTGGGACGATCGCTTGACTTTGCGTTAAGCTGTTGCGCATAAGTTAGTTGCGAGATGAGCGCTACCAGGGCGATATTGGCCAGTGTAGCTATTCGGTGTCGCAAATGACGTGGGAATTCCCGGCGGCGACCGGCCTGTGTTATGGCAAGGAATTGGAGCATGGTAAATTCTCTCTTTCGATTTGCGCGCGTGCTGCGTCTGATTCTACCTTTCCACCTCCGCGATCTCCGTGCACAAAAAAAGACCAAGGGACCACGGGCGGCAACCCGTACAGCGGCCCCTTGGCGGCAAGGAACCGAAACCGGTTCCGTCCACATTCTCACTGGTACCGTTTCCCCAGTCAATTCCCCGCGGCAACTAGGCGAGCCCTCGCGGAGTATTATGACCTGAACTTCTAGCTGTGATTCCAACTGTGTTCCATATGGTGGTATGGTGGTGATGTGCTTTCTTTGCAGTCCGCGAAGCTTCGCCAAGGGAGCTTCGTTTCTCGCTGGGAAGTCGGCGCGCCGTGAGACGGAGGCGGAAACCTGCGAGGTATGCGTTCAAGCATGTTCCGAGACCTGCGCTTGGAACCGAAGAATATCGAAGGGAAGAAAGTTTCGATGGACTGCAAGCACTTCATCATTCGACATCGTGCGGTTCGGAGTCTTTCGCGGTCCAACAACCTTGAGCAGTGACCTCGCGAAAGACTCTTCGATTCGCATGTGAAAGGACGAAACAATGGACAGACGCCAATTCATCAGAACGGCTACCGTGTCGTCCGTCTTGGGAACAGCGGTTCCAGCCGTTTCCAAGGTTGTTGCCGGGAGTGCGGTTTCTCGTTCACAGATGCCCAGCCTTCGCAGGTCCCTGAACTCGTACACAGCGGAAGACCACCGGCGGCGGCTTGAGAATATTGCGGTGTGCGAGCGCGGCATTGAGACGTGCCTCAGAAAACACTTGATCACCAGCTACCTGCCGGGACAGGCGTACTATAACCTGGGTGAATACCCAAGCCGCAAACCGTGGGAGCCAAGCGACTACGACGACGCGGAACTGGATCGGCTTCGCGACCATGGGATCGAGTTGATCCAGGTGTGGCTCGACTGGTGCGACGAACTGCGCCTGTTTGGCGGCGACAAGTTCAACGCGCCCAATCCGGACACCTTTCGCCAATTCATCGACAAGGTGCACGCCCGCAACATGAAGATCATCCCCTACACGTCCGCTGGCTACTTTGAGCGGAGGGATCCCGACTTGCGGCCCGAATGGTCGCGTAGCGAAAAGCAAGACCTTCGAGAGCTTTGTTGGGATTGGGCACGATGTTCATACGCCAGCCCCGGGTGGCGAGCCTATTTGCTGCCACGATTGTCGCGCATGATGGACGAGTACGGTTTCGACGGGCTCTATAACGACATGGGTTACGGGATGGGAGTCGCTGCTAACAAGATGCCGCCGACCGAAGACGAGGTGTTGGCTTTCGAGGAAACCGAAGACGACGACGGCTATCTGACGGACATGCTCGGATTGATCTACGACATGGTGAAACGGCGCGGCGGCATCGTCAAGCTGCACCGGAGTGGAACACGGTGCCCCAAGACGTCATTGAAAGTCTACGATTACCTGTGGGTCGGCGAGGGCGGACGCAACGGCGATCGGCTTCGCGAGGCAGTCAAAGATCACCCGCCGTACGTTGTTCCCTGTCTGGATATGAGCAAGGCATCTATCGAGAACGAGGATGAACTCTACCTGCATGCCGTTCCCTACATGCAGTTTCCGTTTCTCTCGGCCGGCCGACCGTTCACCGGCGAGCGAGCGGCGATTCCAGGCATTACCTATACGCTCGACCGAAAAGATCACTGGTCGCGGCACTACCTGGCGATCTGGGAGCACTACAAAGCCCATCCCAACGGACCTTACTCGTATTCCCAGTGGGACTCGGCCATCCCTCGCCCCGACGCACGTCCCACACACGAGCGTTGGCTCAAGCAGTATTTGCCGATGGTCGAGGAGGGCACGTGGGCCTGGTTCGAACTGAGCGAATCCAGCCTCCTCACCGCGGCCTTACCCAAGGATGTCGTGGCCTCGGTCTTCGCCAACCGCGAGTTGTATCTGGTTCTTGCCAATTACAGCAACACTCCGCAGGAAGTGGCCACGTCGGACGCCTACGTGCGCGTCGATGAACCAACCGAACCGGGTCGAAAGACATGGAAACTCCCCGCACGGTCGCTTCGCATCCTGCGCCGCCAGCGGGAATCGTAGCCGCTGGATGAGAGATACACCAACTAGATGACCAAGGAGACACGACTGTGAAAGCCAACGACAAGATTCAAAGAACGCTGATGTCAGCGATGCTGCTGGTGGTCGTAGCCGCCCCTTGCCAATTGGCCGTAGGCCAAGAGAGCAGCGTCCCCAAAGACAGCCTGAGTCCCCACATCAAACTGCGGAGCGTCTCGCTGAAAGACGTGCGATGGACCGGTGGGTTCTGGGAGGGACGGTACGAGCAGTGCCGTCGCGTGGTGACGCCGAACCTTTGGCGCGTCATGCAATTGCCCGACAACGCGGCGACGTTCAACGACCTGAAGATAGCCGGCGGTTTGGCTGCAAAGGCCGATCCAGGCGGGACGAAGTGGAGCGACGGGGATTGCCATAAGTGTATCGAGACCATGGCGCATCTGTTCGAAGTCTCCGGCGACGCGGAACTCGATCGGTTGATGGATGAGGCCATCGCGTGGGTCGCCAAGGCCCAACAGGCGGATGGGTACCTCTCGTCGTGGGTCCAACTCAAGGGTGTCGACCGTTGGGAGAACCTGAACCATCACGAGTTCTACAACATGGGCCATCTGATGACAGCCGCGTGCGTGCATCATCGTGCCACGGGCAAAGACAGCTATCTGAAGATCGCCACACGCGTCGGCGACTACCTGTACGACGTATTCTCGCCGCGTCCTAAGGAACTGGCCCACTTCGGATTCAATCCGTCGAACATCATGGGTGCGGTGGACCTGTATCGCACGACGGGGAACCGGAAATACCTGGAGCTGGCCGGCATTTTTGTTGACATGCGGGGATCGCAGCCTGGAGGCAGCAACCAGAACCAGGCCGCCGTACCGCTGCGCAAGGAGAAAGAAGCCGTAGGCCATTGCGTGACGGCCACTTACCTGTGGTGCGGTGCGGCCGACGTCTATGCCGAGACGGGCGAAAAGGCCTTGATGGACGCGCTGAACCGCCTGTGGCACGACGTGACGACGCACAAGATGTACATCACCGGCGGCGTGGCGGCATTGCATCACGGCGAACTGTTGCGTCAAACGTTTCGGCGCTGGCCGCGTGATTCCGTGCACGAGGCGTTCGGGGCGGAGTACCAGTTGCCCAACCGCACGGCGTACAACGAGACGTGTGCCAACATCGGCAACGCCATGTGGAATTGGCGCATGCTGGGCCTGACCGGCGACGCAAAGTACACCGACGTGATGGAACGCGTGTTGTACAACAGCATGCTGTCCGCCATCGGTTTGAACGGCACCGATTTCTTCTACACGAATCCGCTACGGCGCTGCGGGCCGGATGTGCCGCTGTTGAGCAACGATTCGGCCGCGCGCTGGCCCGACACGACTCCCAAGTCACCCGTTCATTGCTTCTGCTGCCCGCCTAACGTGTCGCGAACGTTGGCCAAGCTGCAAAGTTGGGCCTACAGCGTCTCGGACGACACGGTTTGGGTGAACCTGTACGGCAGCAACAACCTCCAGACCCAGCTCTCCGACAGATCGTCTGTGAGACTGACGCAGAAGACCGACTACCCGTGGGATGGGAAGATCACGATCGAGGTCCAGCAAGCGGCCAACGATCCCATGGCGTTGATGCTGCGCGTCCCTGGCTGGGCAACGGACGCGGCCCTTCAGATCAATGGAAAGCCCTCCAACGTCGAGCTGACGCCGGGGACCTACGCAGCGATTCGCCGAAAATGGTCAGCGGGCGACCTCGTGGAACTCGACCTGCCGATGGATGTGGTCTTCCTGCGAGCCCATCCGCTGATCGAAGAAGCCCGAAGCCAGGTGGCGGTGATGCGTGGGCCGATCGTGTACTGCCTGGAATCGCCGGACTTGCCGGAGGGCGTCGGCGTGGACGACGTAGCCATCGTCGCCGGCGCCAAGTGGACGCCGCGACGGGAGGAGAATCTCCTTGATGGGGCGACCGTTTTGGACGGGGAAGCCCGCGTCATGCAATCACCGGATTGGACCGACCGGCTGTACCAGCGTTGGGAGCCGGCCAGTGAGAAACGAATTCGCGTCACCCTGATCCCCTACTACGCCTGGGCCAACCGCGGCATCTCGCAGATGACGGTCTGGCTACCCGCTCGGTGACCTCAAGTCAGGCAGATCCGTTGTCTGCGGCGTTTTCGTTGCGACGGGCGCGCCGATCGACGAGCCGATGGAGTCTGTACAATTCATTCAGACATTTTCAGCCAAACAAGGAGACGAAGCAGTGAGAGTGAAGGTTGGATCACGAAAAGCGCCGGTCGCAGCGATGGCACTGGTGGCCATAGCGGGCTTCGGCCGATCGGCTCTGTCCCAGGAGCGAGCGATCATCAACAACGGTCAGAGCCCGCACAGCAAGTTGCGGAGCGTCGACTTGTCCGACGTTCGCTGGACCGATGGGTTCTGGAAGCAGAAGGTCGATTTGGTCAGGAATGTGACCATTCCCAAGATGTGGGAGTACTACAACGGGAATGGCAACTCCCATTGGAAAAACTTCCGCATTGCCGCCGGACTGGAAGAGGGCGAATGGTCGGGTACCAACTGGCACGACGGGGATCTGTATAAGTGGATCGAGGCGGTGGCTCACGTCCACATGGTCACGGGCGACAGCGCACTGAATCAGCGGATAGATGAAGCCATCGAAGTGATCCGCAAGGTGCAAGAACCGGATGGGTACATCTGGACGCGAGGCTCGTTGGAGAAGCGGCAACGTTTTCAGCATATCCACGATCACGAACTCTACAACATGGGCCACCTGATGACGGCGGCGTGCATCCATCACCGAGCCACCGGCAAGACGAACTTCCTTGAGATCGCCAAAAAGGCGGGCGACTGCCTGTACGAGACGTTCAGGGACCGCAAGCCCGAACTCGCGCATTTCGGGTTCAACCCATCGAACATCATGGGGCTGGTCGAATTGTACAGAACAACGGGAGATCGCAGGTATCTCGATCTGGCGAACACGTTCATCGACATGCGCGGTTCGCGGCCGGGGCCGTTTCGGTCGACGGAGCTCGGTGGCACCGATCAGACGCAAGACCGCGTGCCGTTGCGCAAGGCCAACGAGGCGGTCGGTCACGCAGTGTGCGGCACATACCTTTACTGTGGTGCCGCGGATGCGTTCATGGAAACCGGAGACAAGACGCTGCTGGAGGCATTGCAGCGACTCTGGTCCGACGTGACACGGCGGAAGATGTACATTCACGGCGGCGTTGGGCCGTTCACTTATGGGCTTTCCCCACGCCGAGACCATGTGGGCGAGGCTTTTGGCAGTCCCTATTTTCTGCCCAACCGCGAATGCTATTGCGAAACCTGCTCGAACATCGGCAACGCGATGTGGAACTGGCGGATGTTGAACATCACCGCCGAGGCGCGTTGCGCCGACCTCATGGAGCGCGTGTTCTACAATAGCGGCATCTCCGGATTGGCGGCAGACGGCGACCATTTCTTCTACTCCAATGTCCTCCGCCGGCTGGGTCCGAAAGTGCCACTGTTGCGAAGCGACACTCCACAGCGCTGGAAACACCGCCGCGGCTACTGTTGCCCGCCGCAGTTGGCGCGAACGATCGCCAAAATGCACGGTTTCGCCTATAGCACATCAGAGGAAAGCCTCTGGGTGCACCTGTATGGAAGCAACGGGCTGGAAACCGAATTGTCCGATGGCACGGCCGTGAAGCTGATCCAAAAGACCGATTATCCCTGGGATGGCAAGATCAAGATCACACTGGAGCTGGCAGAACAAGCCGCGTTTGCCCTTCGACTCCGCATCCCCGGCTGGGCCGCTGGGGCGACCATCAAGATCAACGGGTCATCGGCAGCAGTCGATATCGAGGCCGGCACATATGCCTCGGTCGCGCGCACGTGGAAAACGGGAGACACGGTGGAGCTGACGCTGCCGATGCGTCCGAGGCTCGTTCAAGCCAATCCCATGGTAGAAGAACTCCGCGGTCAAGTCGCCGTGATGCGCGGACCGTTAGTGTACTGCTTGGAATCGGCCGACCTGCCCGAAGGCGTCAACGTCATGGACGTCCGGCTGCCGCGGGAGATCAACCTTCAGCCGTGTTATGACGAGCAATTGCTTGGCGGCCTCGTGGTGCTGGAAGGCCAGGCAGTAGCCATCGCCGATCCCGATTGGTCTGCCGGCCCCTACGATTCTCCCGTGCTGTACAAGGAGTATGCTGCGAGCGGACCCCGGCCGCTGCAGCTAGAGTTGATCCCTTACCACGCCTGGGCCAACCGTGGTGAACCGACGATGACGGTGTGGCTCCCGCTGTGGTAAACGGCGTGTGACATCCGAAAAAAGCACTTACCATAATTTGCATTTGAAGGAAGACTTATGAAGCGTACCAGAACCATCGCCGCGGCTATTGTGCTTGCCGCGTGTGTGAACGCGTCCGCGGCGGAAGAGGAAGGCAAAGCTGACGGCGGCGCAACGCCCAATCCGCTGATCTACATCAACTCGACTTTCGAGAACGCGTCGCCGCTGTTCTGGGAGATTGGTGATTCGGGCGAAGTCAACGTGTTCCTGATGTACGACCACGAGCGATCTTCCCCGAACCGTGCCGCGGGTCATTGGCATTTCTGCGTGGAAGCCGCCAAGGGATCGGAGTTGACGATCGCTCTGAACAATCTGATGAATATCTACAACGGGCGAAAGGGATCTCCGGCAAAGGACACGACGATCAGCTACGTCTCTGCTGATGGCAAGAACTGGCGCGCATGCGAAACCGAGTTGCTGGAAGGCCATCGCCTGAAGCTCACGCTCCAGATGGAAGCCGACAAGATGTACGTTGCCCGGCTGGAGCCGTATCGGCTCTCCGATCTACAGAAGCTTCTGGACGAGATTCGCGGTAACCCGAACATCGCGATCACAAAGATCGGTGAGACGGTGGAAGGCCGCCCCTTGGAAATAATCCGAGTTGGCGGCCTCGACGCGCCGCACCGAGCCCTCATTCGCGCCCGGGCGCATCCTTGGGAACCTGGAGGCAACTGGGTGGTTCAGGGGATGATCCACCGGCTACTGAAAAATGACGAGAAGGCCCGCGCCTACTTGGATCGTTACAGTGTCCATATCATGCCGATGGCCAACAAGGACGGCGTTGCCCGTGGCTGGACGCGGTTCAATGTGGCGGGTAAGGACCTGAATCGGAACTGGGATCAACCCGCCGATCCCGCTTTCGCACCGGAGAATCGTGTCCTGGAAGCTTGGATCGAAACCATGATCAACCAGGGACGCAAGCCAGATTTGATGATTGATTTCCACAACGACCAGGGCGGCAGGCTGCACATCAGCAGACCAAACATCAACTTGGAGCCCTACCTCGCGCGAGTGAACCGCTTCGAGAGCCTGCTGCGCGAGCACACCTGGTTCACCGAAGGCGCCACCGGCGGCAACTACCGCACCCCCGGCAGCATCGGCGAGGGCCTTCTCGAACGCTATGGCATCCACGCCTGCATCCACGAATTGAACGCTAACTGGATCGCCGGACTCGACGCGTACCCCAGCGGGAAGAATTGGGAGTTGTACGGCGAGCAGTTGTGCGAAGTCTTCTATGAGCTATTCGCGGACTAGGATGAAAGACATTGAATCATGCGCCAACCACCACCGCTTTCTGAGTCCTTTATCGAAGCGATCGGCAATACGCCGACCATCCCAAGCCGTTTGTTCGTCGTGATCCTGGTCTTGCTGCTCGCGCTTCTCGCGGACACCAAGGCTGCCGAGTTCGATGAGACGGTGAGGACCGCCATGCAGTATCTTGAATGCTCCGACCAGAAGCAGAGGGCCGCGCTGTCGCAGAAACTCGCGGAATTCACAGGCGACTGGCGTGATGTGGTAACAGCACTGCGTCCTCGACCGACGCAGGCACTCAAACCCGGCTACTATCGCGAGGAGCATTTCACGGCCCCGCAGTTACGACAGAAGCATCCGGACGACCTCTTGTACTTGGTCGTTCCCACCAGCTACCAGTCCGACCAGCCAACCGGTTTGGTTGTGTTCATGCATGGAGGCGGGAAGGGCAGCCCGCGGACCTCGCCGGACCGCTATATGACGCCTGCCGATTCGACCACGCCCCGGTCAAGCACCCGGTTGGGAGACATGTTCGAAGCTCTGGGTATGATCGGAGTCGGTCCGTCGGCGCCGTGGAACGAGAACGATCACTCCCGCTGGTGCCTGCCGGAAGCAGACAATTACATCGCCGACGTGGTTCGGGAATGCGCGACACGATTCCATATCGACTTGGACCGAGTCTTCCTTCTGGGACATTCGATGGGAGGCTTTGGTGCCTATCACCAAGTGCAACGTCAACCGGACCGGTTTGCGGCCGTCATTGCCAGTGCGGGGTCATGGTCGCTGGCGCAATGGCCGGTCATCCGTGGCACAACGCTTTGTATCGTCCACGGGGCCAAGGACGCGGAGCTCGGTGTCCGCGACCGGCACACCGACATCACCTTTGCCCGCTATGCGCACGAACTGCTTTCCAAACGAAACATCCCGCACGTCTACAAAGAACATCCTGATGGGCACTCGTTTGGCTATGGCAAGCAATTTGTTGTCGATTTCCTGAAGGACAGCCGCGATCTGCGTCGGGATCCGTTCTTTCGCCACGTTATGCTCGCCTCGCCCGTCGGCTACCAATCGGGAAAGTGCTATCCCGTGCGTCACAATCGGTGGATTACCCTCGACGCGGCCGACGAGGCGCCGCTGGAATACGACGCTCTGCAAAGACAAGGCCCAGGGCACAGCAAAGACAGCTCGTCCGAAGAATGGGAGCAATGGAAGCTGAACCACACGAGCGTCAAGCGAAACGGCGCCATGATCGAGGCGATCAATCTGGGAGAAAACCGACTGCAGGTTACTGTGACGAACGTGTCGCGTTTTACCCTTTGGTTGCATCCGACGATGGTCGATTTCACGAGGCCGATCCAGGTAGCCGTCAACGGAGAGCCCCGTTTTGATGCACTCGTCACGCCATCGCTGGTTACGGCGCTCAACTCCTTCGAGCGACGGCGCGACTGGGGACTCGTGTATCCGGCCAAGATAACACTTGACGCCACCGGGAATCGGTGTGGTCGACTTCCCGATCATCCTGAAGATTCCTTGCGCGAATGCGTTAAGAAGTGAGGAGACCATGAACGAAACATGTCGACCAACGCATTGCTTTGTGATGCTAATCTCATTCTATCTTCTGGGGCCTGTTCACGGGGCGGAGCGACCGAACGTCGTGATCTTCTTCACGGACGACCAGGGTACTCTCGATGCGCACTGTTACGGATCAGAATACCTGCACACGCCGAACATCGACAAGCTGGCGGCAACCGGCGTACGTTTCACGCAGGCGTACGCTCATTCGTTTTGCTGCCCTTCTCGAGCTGCGCTGCTAACAGGCCGTCACCCACAGCGTAGCGGCGTGAACGCATGGGTACAGGGAGACATGCACGATCCTGAGATAGGGATCAACATGGCTTTGGAGGAAGTGACCCTTGCGGAGACGGTGAAGGCAGCAGGTTACAGAACAGCCCTTTTCGGGAAGTGGCATTTGGGATCACACAGAGACTACGGCCCTACTCGACAGGGCTTTGACGAGTTCTTTGGCATTCGAGACGGTTTCATCGACAACTACATTCACTACTTCCTGCAGGGCGAAGGATTTCATGATCTTTATGAAGGAACAAACGAAGTCTGGGCCAAAGGAAAGTACTTTCCCGATTTGGTCGTGAAACGTGCCAACGAATTCCTGGAACAGAACAAGAACAAGCCCTTCTTCTTGTACGTGGCTCTGAATACACCACACTATCCCGAACAGCCGCCGGAGGAACACCTGAAACGATACGAAAACCTGGAAGAACCGCGTCGGACCTACGCGGCTTTTATTACCACGACCGACGACTGCATTGGCCGGGTGATGAACCAACTGGAATCCCTGGGACTCCGGAAGAACACGATCGTGATCTTCATGAGCGATAACGGTCATCAATCGTACAGAAGCTTCGACTTCTTTCAGGTGCGTGTGGACAACCACAAGAGCGGCTTTCCGAAAGGTCACCGGTTCGGTTCCGGCGATGGCCCCAATGATGGCGGCGGCAACACGGGCAGGTGGATTGGCCACAAAGGCACTTTCCTGGAGGGCGGCACTCGTGTCCCCGCGATCATCAGCTATCCTGCCAGAGTCCCTTCAGGGCATGTGCGTTCGCAGGCCGTCACTGCAATGGATTGGTATCCCACGATCCTCGATCTCTGTGGCATCCAACCGCCTTCGGTCAAATTGGATGGACGCAGTCTGCTCGATGTGATCCAGTCGGATTTGGCTCCGTCTCCCCACCCCGTCTTGTATTTCCAGTGGCAAAACAACTGGGCCGTGCGAAAGGGAGATTGGAAGCTGATTCGGCGCAAAGGGAACCGTGCGACGGCGACGGAGCGTTTCACCCTTCACAACCTGGCGGACGACAAGCCGGAGGTGACGGACTACCTCAACCAGAAACCAGACAAGGTGAAGCAACTGGTCGAGCTTTACAGCCGATGGCAGAGAGATGTCTTTTCGAAGTAAGCCTGACAGCCTTCCCTTCTTTCCCGCTGTCGATCTATTGAGGACTTTGAAATGAGCACGCAAAGCAAGACTTCACGTCGAGTTTCTCGCCGCGGCTTCCTCGGCGGGATAGCGGCGGGTGCCGTTTCGTGGGCCTGGACCGCACAGCGGTCCGGGGCCAAGTCCGACGACAAGAACGCAGCGTGGGCGCGCACGGTCAAGATCGGTTTGCATCAAGCCGGCTGGGGGGCGCGATCCCTGCGGGAATTCTTCACTGCGGCGCGCGAGTTGGGCTACGATGGTGTTGAACTGGCACCACCTTGGCTGGAGAAGAAACACGACATGGAAGAGGTTCGCCGCCTGGTGGTCGCAACGGGTACGAAGGTTGCGCCGGCGGCCTATGTCGGCGGCCACGAGCTACGCGACCCGGCCGCAAAGGAGGCGTATCTGCTGAAGGCCCGCAAGAATGCACGATGGATCAAAGCCCAAGGTGGACGACACGTGACGTACGGCACGGTCAGCGGCGCGAGGACCCGCCGCACCGCCAAGGAACGGAAGATCATCGCCGAGGCGTTCGACCGGGTTGCCGATGTCGCCCTGTCGGAAGGTTGTACTCCCCTTTACCACAACCACTACGTCAAGAGTTGCCGAGAAAGCAAGCTGCTTCTTCAAGAAGACGTGGAGTTGCTGGACTGGTCGCGATGGCGGCTGTGTGTCGACACCGGCCATCTCGTGCTCGCGCTGACCGAGCCCGTCGCCTTTGTGACCATGTGGGCGGACAAAGTTGCCTGGATGCACTGCAAGGACGTCAAGACAGCCGACGCCGCACTGCTGGAACGCCCCGGCGTGCGCTGGCAAGACCATTTCACGCCACTGGGCACCGGCGTGGTCGATTTCCCGAAGATCCTCAAAGTGCTTGCCGGGCAGAGATTTGCCGGCTGGCTGGTTGTTGAGCAAGACAACAGTCCCAACCCATACGAAACGTCCAAGGTTTCCATCGCGTATCTCCGCGGCGTGCTCGATGCGATGTGAGCCGCGATGATCAGAGTCGACCGACTACAACGGTCTGGGAGAATCAGACGGGGTGAATAGCCGCCTCGACAATTCGTCATTCGAGACAACAGGGCGAAGCAAGGATATAGATTAAGAGTACGATTAGGATTAGGAAGAACGTTGAACGGCTATCACGAAGGAGAATGTCATGGATCGTCGCAAGTTTCTGGCCGCTGGAACAACCGGCGCAGCGCTGTCAGCATTCGGCGGATATTTTGTGCACGGCGCGGAATCCAAACCGCTGCGCGTGGGGCTCATCGGAACGGGGTGGTACGGCAAGTCAGACTTGTTCCGCCTGATTCAGGTCGCTCCCGTAGAAGTCATCTCGCTCTGCGACGTGGACCAGAAGCTGCTTGCCGAAGCGGCCGAGATGGTCAGCCAGCGTCAGGCTTCCAAGAAGCAGCCTCGCACCTACGGCGACTACCGCAAGATGCTCAAGGAAAGGGACCTGGACATCGTTCTGATCGGCACGCCCGACCATTGGCACGCTCTGCAAATGATCGACGCGTGCGAAAGCGGAGCTGACGTCTACGTGCAGAAACCGATCAGCGTCGACGTGGCCGAAGGAAACGCCATGGTTCAAGCCGCACGCAAATTCCAGCGGGTCGTGCAAGTTGGTACGCAGCGAAAGAGCACGCCGCATCTGATCGACGCTAAGAAGCAGGTGGTCGAGGCCGGCCTGCTGGGAACGGTGGGTCACGTCGAAATGTGCTGCTACTTCCACATGCGGGCCAACGGCAACCCTCCGGTGCAGCCGGTCCCCGACTTTCTTGACTATGAGATGTGGACGGGCCCGGCGCCGCTGCGTCCCTATGACGACTTGCCCCACATCCGTTGGTGGCGGACGTTTATGGAGTACGGCAACGGGATTATGGGGGACATGTGCGTCCACATGCTTGACACCGTCCGCTGGATGCTCGGCCCAGGCTGGCCGAAACAGATCAGTTCCTCGGGCGGCATCTACGTACAGAAGGAAGGCAAATCGAACATCGCCGACACGCAGGCCGCTACGTTCGAGTTCGACGACTTCAACGCCGTGTGGCAGCACCGCTCGTGGGGCACACCATCCGATCCCGACTATCCATGGGCGCTGTTCATCTACGGCGACAAGGGAACGTTGAAGGCCAGCACGATGCGCGCCGATTTCATTCCCCGCGGGAAGAATGCCAAGCCGATCCATTTCGATTGCCATTTCGAGCGGGAGGAGTATCCGGAGGACCTGACCGAGAAACGCATCGAATTGAACGCAGCGCCCGCCACAAGGCGGCACATGCTCGACTTCCTCGCCGCCATCGAGAAACGCAGCAAGCCGGTGGCCGACATCGAGGAGGGACACATCTCGACGGCGTCGTGCATCCTTGCCAACCTGGCCATGAAACTCGGCCGCACGCTCGTTTGGGATCCTGCCACGCACACTGTGGTGGGCGACCAACAGGCCCAGGCTCTTCTCAAGCGTTCCTACCGCAAGCCCTGGGCACATCCGGCCGATCCCCCAACGTGATGTTCGATTGAAATCAGAGCTGTTTGCAGAGTGTGCAAGGAACGCAGGCCGCGAAGTGAAGCTCGAAGTGCGCCCAGGCAAGAAGCACGGTTAACATCTCTATGTCCCCCCTTTTCGGAAAAGGATCCCAACGACACGGGACATAGGTGTTTGGACGTTCTCTGCCTCCATTTCTCCCTGCTTTCTCTCAGCAGGCCTATTTCGCGTTCGGATGATACTCAAGCAGTGGCTTGTCGCTCTCGACATATCGCACGGAAGCATAAGAGATGTCTTCCACACTGTATCCTGCAACCGCGAGACCGATACGCTTGGTGGTTATGATTCTGTGACGTATACCATCGGCCTTCGAATAGGCCGTCCCACCGGCAGTCAGAAGTGCGCCGTCTTTGTCAAACAAAGCAATTGCCGCATAGGCGTATCTCACTTTCCCCGTCTTGTTGGACAATCGCACTTTTCCCCACAGGACTCTCGCCCAACCCAACTTCTCGCTCGGCTCTTCTATGGAAAACGTCAAGGTCGGATTCAACTCGCCGACAAGCTCCGTCTTGGTATCCAATTGAAACTCGAGTTTCTTGATCGACTGGGCTTTCGCATTAGCAGAAGCCACCATGGCACACAGCACAGTGATGATAATACGTGTCGCTTGCATGTCGATATGCCCCCGTACAAGATACCTGAACCGAGCTTTCCCATTTATGGTGAACCTGAAGACGATCGAGGTTCGTGGTGGAGAGTATTGTACCACTGCGTGCCCCCCTCGCGTCCTGCGCCAAGGCGGTTTTCTTGGCCACGATGTGCGGTATCCGCCCTTTCCAGTGCCCGAGAGTTGGGCAAGTGGATTGTATTCCGCGTCGCCTAGCCCGATGGTCATGCACCGCCGGCGCAAAGTCAGCGGCTTGACATACGGGTGAAAATACGGATTAGAGACTCCATCCCGTGCGGTATTCGCGATGGAGGTGTTGGTTTGCCTCCGGCGCATTGAGAATCTGGCCGCTGAGCGTATCGTACTCGAACGGTTTGCCGACTAGCACGGCGGCGTTGCCAAGCTGGATCAGTTCGGTCAGCGGTCCGCCGATCTGGAAGCTGGAAAACGTCTCGCCGCGGCCTTTGCAGGCATCGAGCCATTCGACATAGTGGCTCTTGGGCCGCGGCAAGGTCCGCTCCGGGCCTGTGAATCCCTCGAACTCCTTCTTCGGCAGCAGGTTGTACCGCGTGTTCCATGGGCAGTCCGAGAAGATCGCGCCTTTCTCACCGTCCAGCAGCGAACCCCATTTGGTCATCGGTTCACCGCGCATCACTTTCTCATCAGGCTTATGGCCGCCGGTGTACAGCGTCAGTTTGGCCGGAGGCATTTCACCGCGTGCGGGCACGTCGTAGTTGACTCGCATCCAGCGCGGGTATCCCTCGGCATCTACCTCCGAAGCCTCCGCTTGCACACCAATCACCACGCGCTCGGGCCGGGGCTTTTCCCGAGCGGGATCCGGGTTCCACAGATCGACCAGCCGCAGCGCCCGAAATACAATATTGATCGTGTGGCAACCCATGTCGCCCATCGACCCGCTGCCAAAAGCCCGCCACCTGCGCCAGACCCCTGGCATATACGCCGGGTGGTACGGCCGGTAGGACGCCGGTCCCAGCCACAGGTCCCAAGCTATGTCGGGCGGCACGGGAGGTTTGTCCGTTGGCGGCGTCTGTGGGCCGTCTCCGCCACCGAACCACACATGGGCCTCGCGGATCGTGCCGATGGCCCCCGCCGACGCGAGTTCCACCGACCGACGGACGCCCTCGGAGGCCGAACCCTGGTTACCCATTTGCGTCACGACCTTCTGCTTGGCCGCCGTCTCCCGCATCACACGCGCCTCGAACACCGTGCGCGTCAACGGTTTCTGGCAATACACGTGCTTGCCCCGCTTCATCGCCCCCACACTCGCCACGGCATGCGTATGGTCGGGCGTACTAACCAGTACCGCGTCGATCTGTTCTTCCATTTCATCAAACATGCGGCGAAAGTCTTTGAATCGTTTCGCCTGCGGCCACTTCTCGAAGGCCTTCACTGCCCGACTCTCATGCACATCGCACAAACCCACGATATTCTCGCCCGAGACATTACTCAGGTCGCCCCGGCCCATCCCCGCGACGCCAACCGATGCGATACCAAGCTTGTCATTGGCCTGATAACCAAGTGCAGTACTGCTGTCGCGCAGCACGAGCAGGCCCGTTCCACCAACGATAGAACTTCGAAGAAATGTCCGTCGTGTGGTCCCAGATGTCATCGCTTGGTCTCCTCGTAACGCGTTGGGTGTTTGGCTGCCTTCTGATTGAGCGATCGCCATTGCAGCTCAACGTGGCGACAAGTGTTCACACGCCTCGATCAACGCACGGCGCGTTGATACTTCAGGATATCCCGCGGCGAGTTGCCCGATCGCTTCGAGGCTGGCGGGATCGGCGATGTTGCCTAGGGCTTCGGCGGCGGCGTGGCGTGTGTCGGTGGCGTTCTCCAAGTTCCGGATGACATCCAGCAAGACCGGTACGGCGCGGCGGTCGCCGATTTGGCCCAAGGCCCATGCGGCGGCGGCTCGCCAGCAGGGGGTGTATTCCAGTTGCAGGAAATGGATGTTCGGTTCGGACGGATCAGGGCGGCCGTGGCGTGCTTCGTTCAACTCGGGCGCCAACGACGCCACTAACGTGTCGACGGAACGTGGATCGCCGAGGTTACCCAAGGTGCGGCCGAGATAGAATAGCACCCAGTGCCGTTGCGGAATCCAGCTTGGGTTGCCGAGCGGGCGTTTGATCTCGTCTTCAGGCTTCGCTCGATAACGTTCGTACGCCGCACGGACCTGCGATTCGTACTTCTGATCGCGGCACGCGAGCGACAGCATGTGTGCGGCTCGGTTGTCTGGGGCGGGCGTGCCGGCCCAGGCGCCGAAGGTCGTGCTTACGCCTTGTTTGAGATCTTCCACTGCCTTCGCCCGCGGATCGCCGAGCAACGCCAGGCAGGTCTCTACCAGTTCGTCGCCGCGGCCGCTGCGGAGGATGACGCGTCCGACGAGTGTTTCATACGTGTCGCTTTCCGGGAACAAGGCACGGTCGGGATCGGTGGGGACCGATCGGATCAGGTGCGGTACGATGTCCCCCGCTCGCGTCGAGCCGATCCTGTCGAGTGCCGCAATGATGCGGGCGTGCAACGGGGAGGCATGGCAGGCATACAGCGCCGGGTGATCGCTGTACCAGCCCACGTAGTGGATGTAATCTAGAAGCTTGGAAAACGTGTCGATCAGGATCGTTTCGGCCTCGGGCGTGCCGATTCGCCCCAACGCATCAATAGCCGCCTCGGCCAGGAACAGATTGCCTGTCTTCGGGTCGATGTGATTGGCCAGGATATCGCGCAACAAGGGGACCGCGCCGGTGTCCCGGAGGTAGCCAATCGCGCGGACTGCCTCCTGCAACGTTCGCGGGTTCAGGGGTGAATCGGCCGGGAACGTGAAGCGATCTGTCCGGTTGTTGTTCTCGAACGGCGGATAAGGGTTATTGTCCTTTTCTGCTGTCACGAACTCTCGGAGCGCCGCGCGAGCCGCATTGCCGCCAATGTGCCCAAGTGCAACGATCGCTCGCCGTTGAGTCGCGCGATCGTCGGTGGAAATCCGCTCGATCAGCGATTCTTCGATCGTCTCCCAATCGTCTTCCTGGAACCACGCTCGCCATGCGTCGGCCTGTGACTGGCGTTCTGCTGTGGAGACGAACGGTTGGAACGGTTCGGCGTGCCCGCTCAGATTCTCCAATGCAACGGCCGCCGCTTGCGCGACGACCTGGTATCTGTCCGTTAGCGCTTCCAATAAAGGCGGAACGCTCTCGCGAGTGCCACACGCTGCCAATGCGAGCGCGGCGGCGACGCGCACTTCCCGGCTTCTGTCCTGCAGCGTCTCGGCCAGCGCTGCCGCGGCGGAACGATCTCGAAAGAGAGCCAGTCGCTGAGCAGCGGAGATCTGAAGTGCATCGTCATCGCCGCCGAGTTGTTCGACGAGTGCCGCTACTTCCTGCTTGCCGGTGGTAAGCGGTCCGGCGCTGTTGGTGTGCAGGTTCATCGAAGCCGTTTCGCGGAATCGTTCGAATTGCAGGTCCATCATGCCCGTGACACCGGAATTGTTGCCGCGAAAGCGATGCGCTTGCCCTTGGCCCAGCAGTTTCAAGGGGCGCGCTCGCATGGCTTGGGACAAGCCGAATTCGCCCGGCGGCGTAGCGCGGCGTGCATGATGACAGCCCAGGCACGATCGCGTTTCGCCCGGTCGGACGTAGATCCACGACATCTCGTTCAACTCGGATCGACCTTCCGCGTCGACGGCTTGCAGCGCCAGCGGCAGATCGGCGGGGACCTCGACATAGAACGATCCATCCGGCGCGATGGGCACGGTGCCCAATTCCACCGTCTCGTGACCAGCGTGCACGATGTGTGAATGGGACGAGCGAGTTGTGAGGGCCTTCGCCCCAAGCACACGAATCGCGCGAATCTGGTCCCAATCGGCTTTGTACTTCCTGGTAAACCGGACATCTTGGCAATAGAGGAAGCCGGTTGCGTCGTTGCTTCCGGTTTGCTCGCGGTCCAGGGTATCAGCCAGGATGGGCGGGCGCGGACGTGGACCCAGGAACACAGGCGAATGGATTGAACCGTCAGGCGATTCATAGACGGCAACGACCTGATTGTCGCTCGGGTCGATTACGGCCAGCACGTCCGAGACCATCCGAGTGACGTCCGGTCGCAACACCGTCGCGAGCAAACGCCCATCGGGCAGCGGCGCCAGATCGCCCAGCCCGCCGGGCAGTTTGTGGAAGGATGCCTCCGGCGCGCCGGGTGTCGCGATGAAGTTTCCGCGGCTGGAAATGCAGGCCAGTTTGCCGCCCGGTAACGGTGCTGGGCTGCCGTAGCCAAGGGCGCGCAACCGCACACCGTAGTCGGGCCCCACGTCCGCGCCCAATTCGGTCAAGCCATCGCTGCCGTCCGGGCGGATTATGTGGATCTGGGTTTCGACCTTGGCGCGGTCAAAAAAATTGTCCGTGCGGATGAAGGCGACCCGACCGTCGGACATCACCTTTGGTTCGTTATCGAAGGTAGGCGTAAAGGTAATCGGTTCGATGTCACTGCCGTCCGGCTTCATGACAAACAACGCTCGCGATGGCGGGTTGTGGTATTCCTCGAAGCTGCCGGCACGGGTCGAAGTGAATACGATCCGCCCGTCGGGTAACTCGGCGGGATCAATGTCATGAAAAGGCCCGTCGGTCAAGCGTTCGGGCGACCCGCCGTCGGTCGGCACACAATAGATGTGGAAAAAGCTCTCGCCGTCGGCGGCCATTGCCATGTAGATAGACTTGCCGTCATAGCTGACGCTGGGCGAACCGATGGCACCCTTCCCGGCGTCGACCAGCACGCGAGGTTCGGCGTCCGGCCCCATGGGTTTGAGCACGTACAGCTTACGGCCAATCTTTGACGGGCAAGGAATATCGAATTCCGTATAGGCCCGTGACCAGTTGTTCACTCGGAAACACACGCCCCATGCGTCGCCGCGCAACGGCACGTAGACGCTGCAATCGTCGCCCACGAGCGCCACTGCAACGGGCCAGCGGAACTCCGGGTCGGGATCGCTCAGTGTAATGGAAACGGGCAGCGCTCCGTGACGCCTGCCTCCCTTCGACCCGGCATACGTCAGTTTTCCCCAGGGATCCATGCCCATCGGCCCCAATACCCTAGCGGCGCCCCAATGCTCGTCTTCGAGAAACTCAGGATGCGAATACTCCTCAGGGTCGCCTTTGACCGTCACACGCCACGAGGCGTCGGTCAGGATTTCCAGCGGCGGCCGATTGGGCATGTCGATCCTGGCCGCCGCGACTAGCCCGCGTAAGCCGCCCAGACAAATACAGCGAACACCGACGACGTTCTTGCCTTGTGCCAAGCGCGACTTGATGTCATAGCGTTCCAGCGAACTCCAAATCTCGCCGCCGGCTCCCACGTCGAAGCCCGTTAGACCTCCGTTGACATAAAGCTCGTAGCCGTTGTCTGCCGTGATCAGAATGCTGGCGGCCGAGGGTACTTCTTCAAGCGTAAACGTGATGCGAATTTCGCAGACGTCAACGTTCGTGGCCTGCCAGATCCACGACGCCTTGTCAATTGGCGGCAATGGGCCGGCCGGCTGTTCCTTCGGCGCCTCCTGGGCCGCCACGCCGTGACACAATAGCACGGCAAAGGCGACTGCCATGCAAAGTCGTACGTTCCGAACGCAGTATGTCATGCTGTTATTCCTCTGAAGCCCCATGCGGTGCAAGCAGCTTGTGGGGCACGTTTCCAACGTGCCAGTTCCTTGCAGGCACGTTGGAAACGTGCCCCACGCTAGGATACTCTGCATCTGGTGGATCCGCCACAGGCGGGCCGGGCTTGTCTACGGTGAATTTGGCGACGTGGTCTTTGGCGTCTCAGCATCGGTCGCCTTGAGCCAAGCGAGATTGAAGCGAGCCACGGCGATGCTCTCGTACAACTTCTTCTGCCCCCGCTCAAAGAGCAGATAGACGGTGCCGTCCGGACCGGCCGCCAAGGACGAGTAGGCACTGAGGCCTTCGTACACCAGTCGTTTCACAGGCCAAGTTTCGCCACGGTCGAAGCTGGCCCAGACGGTCATTCGGACTCGGGTGCCGCCGGGATCGTCTGGTGCGCTGAACAGCAGCACGTCTTTTCCATTAGTGCAATCAAGCGGCAGACGCACCAAACCCGCGTTGCAGCCGTAGCTCGGCTTGGTGCCATACTTGAAATAGAACGGTTGGCCAACTTCATAGAGATGGTCGCAAACACGCCAGTCCGTCCACATGTGCCCGCCGTCGTAGCTCCAGGCGATGCGTCTTCGGTGGTCGATCGCCATGTGCGAGCGCGAGTTGTAGTAAATCGCACCGTCGGACAATTCGGCCAACGTGCCTTCGCCGGTGCCGTTCTGTACCGGGCCGCTCGCCTGCCACGTCTTGCCACCGTCATCGCTGTAGATCGCCATGTTGTAGTTGTACGGCCACCACTCCTGGTCGTTGTTGCCTTGCGGGGGTTGCACGCGAGCGGGCATAAGCAGCCTGCCTTTGTGCTTGCCGTATCGAAGTGTGACCCCCGATTCCGAGCAAGCCGTATGCGCTGGCACACCCTGTGGGTCACCGTGACCGACCTCGTTCGGTTTCACGATAATGGTCTCTCGCTCCCAGGTCTTCCCCTGGTCGCGACTTCGCCACAGGTACGGTCCCTTGGGGTTGACCACCATCACATCCCGAGTGTTCTCGTCCACGATCGCGCTGCCAGCCGCGTCGTGTCCCACTTCCTTGACGGGGCTCCACGTCTTGCCGTCGTCCTCGCTGCGTCGGAACAGTCGGCCGCTTCGCGCGAAGGCCAAGACCGTCCCGTCGGTCGTCACAGTGATGTTGGGGATACGCGCGGATTCGAAAAGATCCTGGATCTCAATGGCAGGTGCGTTCCCAGGTTCCGCCGCGCTTTGCCCGAAACACCACCCACACGAAACGCAGATGCCTATCCCAGCCAACATCGCCACTGCCGTCCCGTTCCTTCGTTTCCTTTCAACGGTCATTTTCGCTAGTCTCACGATAACCTCCTTCGTCCAATGTCGCCAAGACTGTCCGGTGCTACTCGTCGGTATCACCGAGCACGGCTGTTGCGTGCCGGGCGAAATGGCCACGGATGTCTTGCGTGTAATCGGTCAGGATTTTCTCGCCAAGCCCTTGGTGGTCTCCACAGTGGTACAGCGCTCGTGCTAAGACGATCTCACGCAGAGGTTCGATGCGGCTGCTTGGTTTGTCCAGCGACGTTTTCGCGTGGCCCATCATACCCGGTTTTTCGAGCAGGTCGGCCAATGGTCTGACTGCGTCCGGATCGGCAATTTGCTCCAAGGCCAAGGCGACCGCGCGATGATGGGACAGGCACACGCTGGCATCGAGCATTTTGGCTTTGTCCAGAATGGCTGGTAGGGCCTTTGGATCGCGAATGTAACCCAGGGCTAAGACCAAGCTATCCAAACGGGTTGGCAACTGGGAATACTCGGCCATCACGCCCAGCGGGATCTTCGCGTCCCACTGTTCCATGTCCTCGATCGCAGCGATCAAGGTAGGCAAAGCCGTGGGATCGCCACAGACGCCCAGAAAGCGGGCGTAAGCGATGCGTTCTTCGCCAACGGTACTCGCGTGGGCGTCGCGCAACAATGGCAGCGCCACATCTCGATGGAGCAGCACAATGGCAGCTTCCATGCTCATATTCTCGCCTGTCCTTAGGCGTTTCACGGCCAAGGCCACACGATCATTCGGCATTGGCAACGGGTCTTTGTATTCGAGTACTCCGGAAGCAAGATTGCCTTTCTGTACAAGATGTTCCTGCAGCATGCGTACTTTGACGCCGCGTGGCGGCATGTCCTGCTGGACGGCCATTGCCGCTGCCACGCCGGCCGCGTAGCCTTGGTTCTGCAGGTCTGCCTGCATGCGGATCAACGCCACAGCATCGCGGCGAGCGCTGGTACCCAAACCGATGACCAGCATTCCATCCAACCCTTTCGGCAGCAGACAGCGGTAGGGCGTGTTCACTTGGCCGCCAGTGGGCCGTCCGTCCTTACCGCGCGGCGTGAGCGCGAAATAGGGGCCGCTGGGGTAACCGTGCGAGTCGTAGTTGCTGGACGACTGAACCACCGTGTCTGGAAACGTGCGGCGGATCATGTGATCGTAGATGGTCAGCACGTAATCACCGACCACGCGCCGCCGCTCGCGCGTTTGAACCAACGTACCCAGGTCGTAGCTGCCAGCGTACTTGCGTTTGGCGCTGACCAGCACGCGCCACACGTCCACCATGTCGGCGTCGTCGACCAGCAAGTAATCCGTGTTGGTGTAAACCGCACCGAGTCGGCGATCTGGCATCCCGGCGCCCTGTACGGCAATGTCAACCTCGTCGGTCGTCATACACTCGGCACCAGCGGCTGCCGCAAGGTCGGCGTTACCGGTAGCGTCGATGACCACTTTGGCCAACACAACGCCGCGTCGCTCGGGCGTCGCAACGACAGCACCCTTCACTGCTGTGCCGTCCACGAAGATGCCGCAGCCAAGTGTACCGAACCAGATGTCGGCGCCAGCCTTTCGCAACTCGGCTCGCCACCATTCCATCTTCCCTTCACCACCCTTTGCCGGCACCTCCGCCGTGAAGCCGATTCGCAGACCCCGATGGTATCGGCCGATGAGCCCTAGTGTGCCGACGCCGCCGAGTCCCTCCTGGTACTCGACAACCAGAGTGCGGGCTCCGCGACGAGCCGCACCGATCCCTGCGGCCGCGCCGCTGGTGCCACCGCCGATAACGACTACGTCGTACTTGCCCAACACAGGCAGTGGCCGTGAACCAACAGGCACCGTCGGCAGATCTTGCGTTGGCCGCACTCCGACGAGAGTCTCTTTGATTTCACCAACGACCGCGACTGTCGCTTCTTCTCCAGGTACGCTTATGCCCTTTGGAGACGCAAGCGATTTGGCCTCCACTGCCGCGGCCCTGCCGATCGTTTCGCCAATCTTCGTCCCATCCACGGGCCCCATGATCCGAGCGGCCTGATCGCGCGGGATATCTGCGCACGGCCCGAGTACGTAGATTCGCGGCACGCCGGTGGGCTGGAAGGCTCCCAACGGAATCTGGTCTGGTTGGGCCTCTTGGCGGAGGTTTTGGCGACAGACGATCGGATCTGGAGGAACATGGTAGAGCATCTCTGCGCCTCGAACTTGCCCCGGCTGGTACGTCATGTCGCGAGCAAGCTGTTCCGCACCGGCATGCGAGGCGAAGCTGCCGTCCGGCATATCGACCTCGAATGTGTACTCGATCGCCTCGTGCAGTTTTGTCGGACTCGTGGCTGCGGATGATCGTTTACCGGAAATCTCGTGCCGGAAAGCGACCCGCCGGCTGGCATCCACATCTATCCGGGGCGTACCGCCAATCACGACCCTTCGAAACGTCTGTGCGTCATCAGGCCAAGGGCGGCTGTCTGCGCCGGCCATCCGAGCCACCCAGGCACGACCGGTAGCGTCGATGATCACTTTGGCGACCACTGCCTGACGGCCAGCGCGGTTGGCCATGACGATGCCAGAGGGTCGACCGTCTGCGTCTCGGAGCACATCGGTGGCATAACAGCCGTACAAGAAGACGACGCCCGCGTTCAGCAACGCTTCGTCAAGTGTCTTCTTGATGTGCATCGGCCTTAAGACGTTTGGAGATCCGGTCGGTGGCCGCTTGTCGTCGTGGAGTATCCTCCTCGCCAATTCCGTTGTCGGTGTTTCACTGGAATCAGTCCACAGCCGCAGCGTGGCGCAGATGTCCTCGCCCAGATACGGTCGCGGAGCCGCCAAGAAAACTTCGGTGCCGTCCTCTGCCGCAGCGACCGCCGCCGCAACGGCTCTCGTGCTTCCGCCAACCACAACGACATCCACGTCGTAGGCCACAGGAACGTCGCGAGCCGACTCGACAACCGCCGGTTCGTCCGCTTGGGCCAGTGTCGAGGCAACGAGTGCAATGGTGAACGAGAGGGTCAGAAGAGGATATTGTGAGGTCATAACTGAGTTGGGAAGATAGGCCACGATGCGATGTGACAATTGACGACACTTCAACGCTCGTATCGATCCAACAGATCGCGCAGTGGCAGTTCGAAGCCGGGCAGCACGTTACCACCTTGAAGTACGCCATTCTCATCGAGGGTCTCGGTCGATCCTTCACCGGTATGGACTGTCGCGGTGCGTGCGCGTGGATCGATGTACCAAATCAGGCGGACGCCGGCCTGCCGATACTCATCCAGTTTCAGCTCCATTTCTTGGGCCGTATTGCCTTCCGATAGAATTTCGATGGCCAAATCAGGTGCCACTCGGTAAACACGATCAACAGGCAGGCGATGATCTGGGAAGCGGTCCCAACTGATAAAGGAAACTTCGGGGATTCGCATCCTTCGGGGCAAGATTCGCAGTGCGCCGGCTTCCCCGAGTACGACTCCCAGCGGTCGCTCGTCCAAGAAGTTGTTTAGCCACTGAATCAGAAGACCGGCCAGGAGCGATTCGAATGAAGCCATTTCTTTCTCCACGAGAATCCCATCCACCAATTCACAAAGCCGGCCTTCGCGGGCGTGGATCTGCAATGCGTCATCTTCAGTGGCCATGCCTGGAGGCGGGTACAGGCGAATACGTTCCAGAGGCACGTCGCCCACATGACGCTGCAGATCAGCCAGCGTCCACTGCGTCGGTAGAACCGTCTGTGGGAAAGCGGTCGTTGGAGCCACCGTTGTCATGGTTCGTTCCTCGCGGAAGCAACTACTACTATTTTGGCACAACCGGTCTACGGCTGCAACCAATAGGTATGGCCAACGGCTCGATCCTCCTCAGACCGAGCCGAATGCGGCGAGTGGTCCACTGCGAGCCAGAGATTGGCTATGATGTGCACGAAACGACGCACCATTGGACGGTCTCATGCAAGGACTGATCGACGCCTACTTGCCAACGATCTACACGGACTGGGTGGAGCTAAGGGTGGTCTGCGAGAAGGAGGGAAACGCGATTCGCGTTCGTCTTTCCGGCGAGCCCTGGCTATCGTTGGAGGCGGTGTCGGAAGACGCAAGTCGCTGCTACTACCGCCAACGATTTACCGAATTGTCGAGTGGATCGTCGCAGGTCTTGGAGGTGACAAACGGCACAGAGGTAGTCCGTCTGCCGTTTCGGACTCTGATGCCTCCACCAGGGCCGAGGAAGGTCACGTTCGGTATCCTGCCAGACCTGCACATTCAGCCGTTTGCCGAATCACGCAGGGTGCCGCTCCGAACAAAACGGCTCTACGCAGTGGCTGAGGAACTGGCTTTCCGTTACCTGAAACGCCTGGAAGATCAAGGCCTTGATATGGTGATCTTTCCAGGCGATACGATAGATCCGTTAGACGACTACACGCTCGGCGTCACTCGGGATCTGCTGCGATCGGTCAACATTCCCTGTCATCTGATGATTGGCAACCACGAGACCTACGGGCCCTATGACGAAAGGGACTTCTTTCGAGCTTTTGATTCACCTCCGGAAGGCTACCGGAGTTTCGTGTTCAACGACGTTGCCTTCATTCTCCTAAGCACGCCGCACCAAGGAAGCTTGAGTCCGTCGGGGCATCAGTTCAAGTGGCTGGCAGCCGAGTTGGAGAAGCATGCGGATCAGCACGATACCTTCGTTTTCGCGCACTTTTCGCTTTTGCTGCATCCCTGTGTTTCGGGCCGGAAAAACGACGGCATGCAGCAGCTTCATGACTATCAGAGCGTACCGGACCTAATCAATCGCTATCCCAGAGTTCGCGCGTTCATCGCCGGTCACAAGAACGTGCCCAGTCGGCTAGCCCATCGAAAAGTGCTCCACTTGTTATGCCCGCAACTAATCCAAGCTCCGTGCGGCTACAGTGTCGTCGAGGTCTACGAAACGGGCTTGATACACAACGTTTTCGAGATCGAGGAACAACACTACGTCCAGATCTCGCGAGATGCGCACGCGGACGAATATCCCGAGCGTTACGGCGAAGACGAGCAACGGAACTACGTGTATCGTTACGCGTGAAGGGGAGCTGTCCTTGGTGCAGAGCGAACCGCGGATATCAGGAAGACTCATTAGCTGTTGCCCTTTTCAGAATTGCGAATACGCATTGATGGGTAGCTGGATTCGCAAGAATTCAGACGCCTGTATTATTGGACTGAATTCTTGCGAATCCAGCTACCTACAACACGTCAATTCAAGACTGACGAAACGGTTACGGTTTGTCAGCGACCGGGGCGATGCGCTGCACGCGATCTACCATCAATTGACGCTGAAGTTCTTTTCGCCGCGTCGCGGTCGATGGGTTGGCCCGCACGCGTCTCATTTCTTCTCGCAACTCCTCTGTCGTCATCCGCAGGTCTCGTTCGTGCCGCCAACGTTGATAGCCGTAGTCCGCCAAGCCCAGGACCAGCAAGGCCGCACCCATTTTTGCGCAGGTCCAGAGGCCGATTTCGGCCAAGGTGGCAGCGATCGCGTTGCCGTCCAAGGCGCCCATTTCCAGCAGACGCTCGCGATGGCCCCATAGGCTCCAAACGCCCACGGCGACGACCACAGCGATCTTGACTATCGAGAATGCCAGACGAGTCAGGTTAGCCGCAGAGAACAGTCGCTGAGCGCCTTTCAGCGGATTGACGCGGTTGGAATCCGGAGCCAGTTTCTTTGGGACGAAGAGGAAGCCCGTTTGCACGAGGTTGCTTGCGACGGCCAAGAGCATCATCAAGCCGAGTATGGGTACAAGGACGCGTGCAACGGCCCACAGGGTGGACCGCCAACGATCGACGGCCAGATCGGCGTCCATCACAAGCCAGGATTCTCCGCCAAATTGCTGCTGGGCAAAGCCCGTGAAGAACGTCACCAACTTGCCGCCTGTGGCCAGAAGCACCAGCGATCCGCCCAGTAGCACGGCCGCCACGACCAGATCGTGGCTTCTGGCAACGCGACCTTCCTGACGGGCCAATTGGCGCCGCTGTGGGGACGCGGGATGGATTCTCTCGACGGCGTTATCGGACATCTTGCACACTGGTAGGTCCCGTCCGGGAGACGGGACCTACTTCTTTGCTAGGACGTTAGGGACAGGAATGCCGAGCATACGGTTTCAACAGCCGCTTCGGCATGCTCGTGAAACAGCCATGCGGCTCCACCGAGGGTGACCGACACGACGGCGATGGCAAGGACGCTGTTGAGGCTGAGGCCCAAGGCGATCGTATTCAATTGAGGCACGGCCCGGCTGATGAAGCCAACGATCAGTGTCGCTAATAGCAAGGCAAGCACGGCCGGAGCGGAGACGCGCAGCGCCAACAGGAAGCTCTGAGCGACAACCTCGCTCAGGGTCCCAAACAGACTCGCCGAGAAGCCGACGTTGCCCGGACGCATCCATTCGAACGTGTCCAACAGAGCCGAAAGGACTTGACGATGCCCTCCGGCGAGCAAGAAGGCCGCTGTCGCCGTCAGGTCGAAGAACTTGCCGAACAGCGGTGTGCCGGTTCCGCCCGCAGGGTCAATCACTTGAGCCAGAGAGAGGCCGCTCATCTGCCCGATGACGCGTCCCGCTGCCTGCAAGCCCGCGACGACGATGGCCAATGCCAGCCCCATCATCAGCCCCAACACCGACTCGCGGCAAAGCGCGATCAACAGAGCCACGGCGTTGTCCGGTTCAGGTGACCCGTTGTTCCAGAAGACCGGCGCGACCATCATGGCGATGGCAACCGCCAAGGCAACGCGAAGATACTTGGGAGCGTGCCGAACTCCGAATACGGGCGCAATGACGACCAGACCGCCAACGCGCGCAAACACGAACAAAAAGACCAACAACTGGCTGCGGTATAGTCCTACAAACTCCGACATCCTAACCGCCCATGATGGTAAGCGGGATGTTAGTGATAAGCGACTCGGAGTATTCGACCATGCGTTGGATGAGCCACGGCAAACACACCGCAACGGCAGCGATCATTGCCACGATCTTTGGGACGAAAGACAGTGTTTGGTCCTGTATCTGGGTCAGGGCCTGCAGTAACCCGACAACTAGGGCTACGACAATGCCTACCAATAGAATCGGTGCGCCGATGATTACGGCCGTCATCAGTGCCTCGCGGCCCAGGTCTACAGCAATTTGTGAGTCCATGATTTTCTCTCAGATTCGTTCAACCCGATGCTGGAGGAGGAGGCTGAATAGGTAGGCCCCGCTTGCCGAGCGGGACCTGCGTGTGGCGACAAACCTCGAAACTCAAGGTCCCGCTCGGCAAGCGGGACCTACTTTTCGCCGCAACGGCGACTTATTCATCAGCCTGCGGAGGCGCGGGCGTTGACAGGGCGCGCACGCCTCCGGCTTGCGGTTAAACGGACGACTACAAGTACGGTGCAAAACTGTCCAGTAACATGCCTACGACCAGATGCCAGCCGTCGACCAAGACGAACAGCATCAGTTTCAGCGGCATCGAAATCATCATCGGTGGCAACATCAGCATTCCCATCGAGATGGTTACACTTGAGACGACGAGGTCCAGGATCAAGAACGGCAGGTAGACTTGAAACCCGATCAGGAATGCAACTTTCAGTTCGCTGAGCATGAAGGCGGGAAGGAGCACCTGAAGCGGAACGTCGTCGTAGTTCTTCGGTGTGGGCGTGTCGGCGGGCAAACGTTCAAAGAACAACCACACGTCGTCCTCGTTCTCGGCCGACTTGATTTGGCGGCTCATGAAACGTCGCACGGGACGGATACCGGCCTGCCACGCATCCTCAGCGCTCATTTCGATACCGGGATCGGTGTAAGGTGCGATGGCCTCGTCGTAGACGTCTTTCCAGACCGGCGACATGATCAGCAGAGTCATGAAGAGGGCGATCGAACTGATGACTTGGTTCGACGGCAGTTGTTGGATCCCGAGCGCCTGTCGCAGCAGGCCCAACACGACGGCGATGCGCACATAGCTGGTAGTCATCAGCAGAATGGCAGGAGCCAGGCTGATAACGGTCAATGTCAGGACCATTTGAAGAGTCGAGCCGAATTGTTCCGGGCTCGTCCAAGATTCGGGTCCTGTGGATAGCGTCTCGCTGACCGATTGGGGGCTGAAGTCTGGTATGGTCTCTTGTCCACTGGCCGTCGAGACCACGGTGCAACAGGCCAATGCGATGACGACGAAAGCCATCGAACAAAACACGCGCGCGATTCGCCTGGCTGCGAGACTGAACGGTCGCGCAGCCTCGTCGCCCGAAAGATGCAGGTGGCGGCGTTTGTTCGAAGGAACCGTCATCGCCTCTTCAACGGTCGTTCGTGGATGAGTGGTGGCTTACCTGAGAGAAGACTTCTCGGAACGATGCGGTGATGCTGCCCGATTGTCTTTGTTGGCAGATTCCCGCCAAACGGTCAATTTCGACTGGGTCGGTGATTTCGGTCAGCGTTTCGGCACCGGTGGGCGTTACGGAAAGCAACAGGAGTTTGTTTCCCACTCGCACGAGATGCATTTCCTGTCGCCCGCTCAAGGGCGCTCGCCCAAGCGTTTCAACAACTTCGCCCGGCAGCGTTGTACTCCCTTTGGGACCGACGCGGCGTGCCACCCATACGATTACTGCGAACAAGCCCAGGACGACGGCCAAGCTGGCTATCACCGTCGTTGCCGCACCAGCGGGTGATTTGGGCAAGCGGCTGCTTCGCTCGTCCGACCGCGGTCGCGAGCGTGGCTCCAATGGCAGCGGTGCATCGGCGTCTGACGAACCGCGAGCGTCCTGCATCGGTTCGGCACTTTGAACGATTTGAATCGGCAGCCTAGGTGGGCTGACACCGTCAGCTACCGGTTGCGCATCAGCGCCGGCAGCGTTACTTGCCAGAAGAATCGTAACGAAAAGGCAGCGTCTCAAAGGCGGCATCCGTGCGCTTTCCTTTGAAGTCTAGGTTTCGGCTAATTCGATGATGCGTACGCACAAACGACCGTCCAGCACCAGAATCTCCCCTCGCGCGACCAGACTTCCGTCGGCGTAGATGCTCACCGGATCGTGGGCGAGTTCATCCAGTTGCACAACCGAGTCGCCAGCCAGCTCTGCCGCCTTGTCTGCATCGAGCAACGTGCCGCCCAGTTCAATTCGCACTTCCTGATCGGCGTTGGCGGTTGCCGCTGCCTCGACCGGGGCTCCGGCGAAATCCTCCAATTCCAGCGGCGTGGCTGCTAGCAATGCTTGCGAGAGGTCCTCATGGACCAAGGATTCGGCTGCGCCGGACATCGGCACTCGCTCCCGGAAGTGAGTCGCTGAGAAGAGGCGCTACTTGTCGCCGAAATCGCCAGTTTGGGCAAGGCCAACTTTCGAGAATGATTGGCAGCCGAGTTCATCAAAATGGCGCCTTTCTCGCTTCTTTTCGTCGCGGCTGTGCTCTTCACGCTGTTTGTCGCTGAGCTTTTCCAGCATGCGAACCTGCTGGTCCGCCTGAATCAGCGCCGCGTGACATTGCTCCGCCTCTTTTTCCGCGTCGCGCCGCTGCTGGTCAAGGAGGTCAATTTCGCGTCTCAGCGTCAGCTCGCAAGCGTTGCAGCTCTGCAAATGTGCAACGTCCACACTACCAGGCAAGAGAGAACGGCGCATTCGGGCGCGAAGGTGCTGGAGGTCTCGCTCGAGACGACCGATTTCCGTCTGCAGGGCGAGTAGCGATCGCTGGGCGTCGGCCAATTCGGTTCGTCGCCCGTCGCGCTCGGCAAGGCGCACTTTCAGCACAGATTGAAGAGAAAACTGGAATTCCGACATGCAAAGTTGCCGTCTGGTCCGTCCTTCACGGGATGCGTCGCACCAACTCGAGCAATGTTTCTCTGGCCGATGCCGACGAACAGTATTCGTCCACGCCCTGACAAACGTATTGGCGAATCTTGTCTCGCATGGCTATCGCCGCGTCGACGGACGGGTTGGTGCCCGACTGATAGGCACCAATGGAAATCATGTCTTCGTGGTGGCGGTGCGTAGCTAGCAGCTCGCGGATCTTGGTGATAGCGGCCAGTTGGTCGTCGGCAGCGATGTCCTGCGCCAAGCGGCTTATGCTGTCCACAACGTCAATTGCCGGATAGTCCCCCGCAGAAGCTAGTTTGCGCGACAGCACGATGTGGCCGTCCAGCAGGCTTCGCGCGGCATCACTGATGGGCTCGTTGATGTCGTCGCCTTCGACCAACACTGCGTAGAAGCCTGTGATCGAGCCGTGCTGGTCGCAGCCTGCTCGCTCCAACAGTCTTGGCAAGGATGCGAATACCGACGGGGGATACCCGCGAGTGGCCGGCGTTTCACCGGCAGCCAGACCGATCTCGCGGCCAGCCATGGCGAAACGCGTCAGCGAGTCCATCGCCAGCAGCACATGTTTGCCTTGGTCGCGGAAATACTCGGCCACCGCCGTGGCAGTCATTGCGGCCTCGACGCGAACCAATGCCGGTTCGTCGCTTGTGGCAACGATTATCACGGTCTTCTTCAACCCTTCCGGACCAAGGGTGTTATCCACGAAATCCTTGACTTCACGGCCTCGCTCGCCGATCAGGGCAATCACGTTGACGTCCGCCTCGCTGTGACGCGCCAACATGCCCAATAGTACGCTCTTGCCCACGCCGGCGCCGGAGAAGACGCCCAATCGTTGTCCACGTCCGCAGGGCAGCAAACCGTCGATAGCGCGAATGCCGGTGGATAGCGGCGTGTCGATGTTGGGACGTTCGTACGCGGGCGGGGCGCAACGATTCACGATGGTCCGATCTCGTAGCGACGGCTCGGGCTGACCGTCGATCACCTGGCCGTGTCCATTAATCACGCGGCCCAACAGCCCGCCCCCAACTCGTATGAAGCGGGCTGTGCGTGCCAGACGCACTCGGCTGCCGTATCGGACACCCGTCATGTCGCCCAGCGGGCTGACCAGTGTAAGTTCTTCCCGAAAGCCAATTACTTCGCCGGCCACCGGATCGCCCGATTGACGTTCGATTTCCACTAGTGCCCCAACGGGCGCTGGAAAACCGGCCACAGCCGTTGCGGCGCCCTCCGTGCGGACAACGCTTCCGGTCACGGCGGTCGGCATGATGGCGTTAATCTGGGATGTCAAATATTGCATGCTCATGATGGGTTCAACGCGTCAGGTCAGTTCCTCTTCGATCCGAGCGAGTTGCGTCTCGAACTGTTGGTCAATGTTCCCGAATTCGGTTTCGACAAGGCATCCGCCAGGGCTGACTGCGGAATCGGCGACGATATCGGTTGCCGTTGTCTCGCTGAGCCTTGCTGTCAACTGGCCGGCCTGTTCGCCCAACGTTTCATAATCGGCCGGATGCAGGTGCAACTTGATACGTTCGCTTCCAGCCGCCAGATCCAGCGCTTCGCGGATGAGATCCAGCGTAATTTCCGGCGACCGGTCCAACTCGCGCCGCACCAGTCGTTCGGCGATCGCGGTGGCCAGTCGAACGACGTGGCTTTCGCACTGCTTCAGATGCCTCGCCTTCTCGCAGTCGATGGACCTGACAGCTTCGCCCAAGGCGGGCAGTGCAGTCTCCAATCGCCGATCGACCTCCAGGCGGACCTGTTGTTGGATCGCCCCCGTCGCTTGGCAAACGCCTTCCCGCTGAGCTTCCCGGCGGATACCGTCCGCCTGCTCGTGTGCCTCTTTGAGGATGCGCGAGGCTTCGTTTCGGGCGTTGTCCAATTGCGATCGGACTTCGACGCTTGCATCGATGAAGCCGGCCGTTTCGCCAGGCGGCTTGGGGCACTCGGCCCCCGCTGCGATCGCTTTGATTATCCTGACCATCCTTCACAGCCGTGATGTATTGGAGTTACTCCCAACGGACGTGTATGCGATCGCTATACTGCCATCGTGAACCGCCCTGTTCTTGGAATGATGATCTCTCCCTGATCGGCCATTTGGCGTGCGAGTTCCGCCAACTGGCGTTGTGCGCGTTCCATGTCGCTCAGCCGCGTGGGCCCCAGTTGTTCCATTTGGCGTCGGAGCGTCTTCGCTTCCCGTATGGGCAGACGTCCAAGAATGCGATCGACCAATTGCCGGCTGGCACCGGTCAAGGCCAACAGCGTCACCTGCGGGTCTGCGGCTCGGAACACTTTGGCCAAGGCCACATCGTCCAGTGCAATCAGGTCGTTAAAGTCGATCGGGGACGGTACATCGGCGGCCCAGTCACCGTCCGCGGCCGAGTTGTCTGTTGTATCGGCCGCATTCGAGGCGCGATGTTTGTCGGCCGGGGGCGGCTCGTTCGTCGTGTCATCAGTGGTGTTGGCCGACGGCGTGCCTTCAGTGCCGCCGACCTTCCGAACTCGATCGCTCCGGCGCCTTACGGCGATCTTCGTCGTCGTAGAACGCCCGCCAGGCTGCGGAGGATATCCCAACTGCAGAACGATTTGCTGATCGTGCTTCCCCAACTGTGCCAGAAGCGTCTGGCGATCGTTTCCGCCAACTGCATTCAGGATCGCTTCGACTGCGACCAAGCCCGCCGGACGATCCTCGATCGCATCGTTCTGGAAGCCGACTAGTCTCTCCAGTTCGCGTTCAACCTCGCCCACGACGCTCGGATCGGTTTCGTCCAGCCGAGCCAACCGCCCGAGCACCTCGGTTTGCCGGTCCGCCGAAAAGCGCCTCAGCACTTCCGCTGCACGCCTGGCGGGAAGGTGGGCCAGTACGATGCTTACGGTCTGCGGATGCTCCTGGGCAAGGAATTCGGCCACGCTATCAGTCGGCGCGTCGTTCAAGAAGACAAACCGCGACGATTCCGCGGCCGGGCTATCAATGGGCGGGGGAGGATCTTGGAACGAAGCGATCTTCTCGGCCAACGAATGGCCCATCTCGACACCGTCCGATGGCGAAGTGACGGAGGAGAAGCCGGTGTGCATGAATTCGCTGATGATTCGTTCACGTTCGCCCGCGCCGATCGGGCCAAGTTGATCCATGGCGGTGCGAACCACGGCGGCTTCCTCAGGCGTCATTTGCCCCAGCAAGTGCTCGGCAGCCTGAGTGTCAAGACTGTCGATCAAGATGGCCGCTTTGCGTAAGGAGTCGTCCCGCTCGTTCATCGCACCGTTGCTCCGCCTACTACTAGTGCTTTGTCAATGCAGAAAGTTAGGGTTGGGTGGCCGGGGCTGGACTGAGCGTTAGCGAAGGAAGCCCCGGGGTTTCGGGCTACGCCCTCCAACCCCGGCCACCCTAACTCTAAGCGCTGACAAAGCACTAGGCTGCGTCCTTCCTTCTGAGCCATTCCGTTATCACCTCGGCAGCCGCGCCCGGATCCTGATCGATCAACCTGCTTAGTTCGTGACGCTGATTCGGATCCGCATCTCCACGATCCCCCTCGTCGGGTTCCCGCTGCGTTGGGACCGGAACGGTAGTGGGAGAATCTACTGTGGCGTTTTCGCCACGTGCACGCCGCAATATCCGTCTTTGGCCGAAGTAGATTGAGAGTCCGAACAAGATGGCCAAGACGAAGGCCGCAAGTTGCCAGTGGGTGATTCGTGAGAGCTGCGTCGTACCGGGAGGGGGCGAATCGGGAGACTCCGTCAGGGTGTCCTCATAGGAGGTGACAAACACTTGGGCTCCCTGATTCAACCCTGGTGCCGGGGGCGGCAGGAGGGCCAACACGGCGTGTTCCACATTCTGTTTGATTTCCTGCTCGATGTTCGCCAGGGCCGTCGAGTCGGGCCGTGAACCGTCGGACGTCGGGTGGCGTCTAAGGCAGATCGTCTTGAAGTAGCTCTTCGGGAGATCTATCGAGGCCGTCACAAGCATCGTGGTAAACGACGCGGCTGGGCTACCCGGAGCCGCCAGATGGACGTTGACACCTACTTTCACCCCCGGGTATATCGAGAGTCGCTCCTCGATTTTGGCCCGGAATTCTCGCTCGAGCATCCGCTTTGTGGCAGTAAGCTCATATCCGCTGGTGGTGGAACGGTTGCCTGGATACGCTTCAGAAGCGTTCAAATCGACAACGTCGACGTCTTCGCGCTCCAATCCAACGAAGTGGCCTGCGACGATATCGCGAATGGTTTCGATCTGCTCATACTCCAACTGACGGTCATCGACCGCCTGAACCGCCACCATGGCGCTCGCTTCTGTCGTTCGAGGAAATCCGCCGCGTTTCTCCTCGTCATACCGCACGAACGCACTCTCAATACCGTCCAAGGCGGCTACCATCCGCTCCAGTTTCGTCAGCTCGGCCTGCTCGTACCTCTTATCGCTTTGATAGCGAGGTTCAAAAATGCTGTTTTCGGCGATTGCGTCCTTGACCGAATCATCAATATCCGCCGGCAGGGCGTCTGCCTCGTTCAACGCCACGAGGTACGCCATCTTCTCGGCTCGGGGAACCAGGATCTGTCTGTCGGCGATTCGCGCATCATTCAAGCTCGCGTCTTTGAAAGCCGCGGTCATTCTGGCGATCTCGCCCATAGGAAAGGTCCGGCTATCGAACAGCGGTTCGTAGACGTCGTCGGATTGCCACGGAACGAGAAACAAAACGCCAGCCAGGATAAGGAGAATGGCTGCGATGCTAGCAAGACGAGTATTCGGCGCAAGCGAACGGAAACGTTCGGCGGTTTGTTCATGCACCCTGCTGAAGAATTCCATCCATGGAACTCCCTAGGCGGCTTTGCGCGAGCCGCTATCCTCGTCCGACGAACGTGGGATCGTGATCGTGTAAGTGGTTCCACCCTCGGGCCGCTGGCTGGCGCGAACCATGCCACCGCTTGCGTCGACAATGCTGTCCAACTTGGACGGTCCGTCATCCGATTCGCGGTTGTGGTCAGCCGCACTCGCAGCCGTTGCCTGAGAATCAAGTTTCTCGAAGAAACCTGTACCGCTGTGCACCACTTCAACTTCGACGCACTCTTCGCCGTCATCGGCGGTCACGACGACGTCGCCGCCGGCGGGCGTCGTCTCCAGGACGCCGCAGAGCAGACTTTCCAGGAGCTTCCGAAAACGCTGCCGGTCCCCTTCGACCACCATGTGCGGCGGAGCGTCCACGTCTATGTCGACCCCGCCCCCGAGGCTCTGTGGTTCCAGCAGTTCGCAGACCTCGTAAATCACATCGCTGACGTCATAGCTTTTGTCTGCTGGCTTCCGGTGTGGTGGAAACGGTACAACTCCGCTCATGATTTCCCCGCTTTGGCCAAGATTGTCTACGGTTGCGCAATCAAGCGTCGGGACAGAAACAAGCCGGGGGTTTGTACTCGAACGCTTCAAACGTGTCAACGCACGTTTAAGTACTTCGTAGATCGGGAGTTGCGCTGCCGAGAAGAGTGGCCGAATCCCGGCGGGCCTCAGTTCGATTCGGCGGGGAAGACGTAGACGTCGTCAGCCGCTGACTCGCTGACGCCGTTAATCTGCTCCATAATCCACACGTGCACGTCGTCCAACATCTTCGTGGTCAGTTCATCGCCACACGGGTACAAACGCAGAGTTACGTGCAACGAAGCCGCGTGAAACAGACGCAATTCGTCGCAGATCTTCTCCGCCGGATGAGACTCCGATTCCTGGCCCTGAGCGATCAGAATAGGCAACGCGCGAGCCGACCGCAGATGGGGAATCGCGGCAAGGCCCTCGGGAAATGCCCCGCCTATGGAAATCGCACCGGCATATGATCTCGGACGACGCAAGCCAATGCGCAGCGCCATCGTGCCACCGCACTGGTAGCCGGCCAGGAACACGCGGTCCTCGGCCACGTTGTACTTGCTGCAGGCGATGTCGATGCTCTCCAGCACACGTTGCTCGGCCGAACGGACATCATCCTCGGTCTGAAGCCATTGGTGGCCGAGGTGCCCCGGATCGGGTGGGCAGCATCCTCGAGGTCCCACAGCCACATAGTTCTGCAGACTGATATGCGGCATGACACGGCAAAGCTGCCGCTCGTCATCACCCGGACCGTGCAACCACACCACGAGCGGGTACGGGTAATCCGGTGTGTAGTGGTAGGGAGCAAAGAGTGTGTAGTCAAGATTGCCGCGACGAGAGACTTGCAGTATTGCGCGGTCCACACGCGAAGTGGACTCGGACGACTCCACGGCCTCGTCTGGCCAACGTGGGAAGCGATTCATGATGACTCGTTATGATGTCGGGGAAGCTAGGTCGAGTAGACGTGGCGTTTTAGATCAATCAATCCAATCTGTCAATGTCAGCCCACGAAATCCACGGTTTCGCGCTTTCGGACGCATTCCGCGAACGCCGATGACGCGGCCTGAGCCGACTGACTGCCCGCCTTCGCCCTCATTCTTCAGTTTTTCCTGTCGCAAACTGCCGTGGTTCGCCATGAACCTGTTAGAGGGCATGGACAGTCGCCACGTCCGCTGAAGTCAAGACCCACTTTTCAGAGGAACGAAACCATGACCATCAACAGAACACTTGCGGCGGTTTTGGGAGCCATCGTCTTGGTATGTGGTGCGGCCGGCACCACACAGGCCGGTATTCGCGGAATCCTGTCCGTCCGTAACCAGTCGTCAAGACCCTACCACCTGTTCGTCGAAGGCCAACGAATAGGAACCATCTACCAAGGCCAAAAGCTCAGGATCCCCGTCACCGACTGGCAAGGTCCGACGGAACTGATGGCGATTCAGGCCGGTTCTCAGGGACACGTTCGCTTCGTGCGGCACGTCCCCACCTGCCGATACGCGCGCTGGGAACTGCACACGCATTGGGAACAACTCACGGCCCATGGCGGACCCCATCACGGCGGCCACCCCGGACCACAGCCCGGTCACCACGGTCCACACCACGGCCACCATGGTCCACACCACGGTCCGCACCACGGACCACATCATGGCCACCACGGTCCTCACCACGGAGCGGGAGCGATCGGACACGGCGTAGGATTGATCGTTCGCGGTTCCGACCCACACAATCCTCATCGCGGAGCAGACATGGCTGGCGGCATCATGTCGATCATCGCCGGTGCGATCAATCGTTGAACGCTCGTGCAGGTGCCGAAGTGCACCGTCCCTCGAAGAAGCCCTCGGCCATCGCCGAGGGTTTCTTCTTTCGAAACTGTCCACGCATGCGATAACCGCTGCTTTCGATCCTAATCTCACTCTTAATCCTAATCTTACTCTCGGACCCTCCCGAGACACTCCTCTCCCCGCCGCTGTTCGTCCGCCGAGCGTTCAATGCGACTTGGCTTTCCTTTCCGCATCCTCGACCTGAAACGTATCAACCTTGGAGTCGGGCGGTGGGAGCGGGCTTCCCGATGCCCAACAAATGCCGTTGACCAGGATTCTCATGATTGGCTCGACACCGAAATCGCCAACATGGCCGAAGGACGAGCAGAACACGCGTCCGCCCCATTGGTTCTGCCAAGCCCACGCCACGATGTCGGTCCCCGTTTGGCTGAGGTAATACGTACCGAAACGACTTTCAATGAGTCGATCGGCTCTACCCTGTCCGCTGCCAAGCACCAGCGGAACGCAACCCGGTTGAAGGCTCGTCAAATACAATGAACCTGTCGAACAGAATGGCTCATTCGGCACGCCGTTCAGCATCGGATGGTCTCTGTGACGCTCGACAATGCGGCAATCCGTCTGGTCCTGCAAGTGGGCCACGTAGCGAGTGCCAAGGACGTAGCGCCCAAAGTCGTTGTTCCATTTGAAGTGTGGATGTTCTTCCGGATACAGGAACGCGTGCGTGCTGGTGCGGAGTCCGACAACCGGTTTGCCTGATTCGACGTAGTCCATGATGCACTTGAACTGATCGTCCGGTAACGCGAGGAACCGCATGAAGAAGACGGCCACGTCGGCATCCTTCAGCACTTCCAGGCCCGGCAGCCCCACGTTGTTCTTGTTCTGTTCCGGGTCGCCCTCCGGCAATATGACCGTCGTGCGAAAGCCGAACCGCTCCATCTTCTTGGCAAGAACGGGCATCGAATTCTGAGGCGAGTAATGCAGCGTACCCACGACGAACACAGCGTGCGGTTTGTCGGCCGAGTCCGCAAATGCCGCTGCCGACAATGAACACACTGCCAAACACAACACGGAGATGCCCGTCCAATTCCGGTGAATCGTTTTCATCGCTCATTCTCCTTTCAGGATTTCGCATCCGAACACGCCGCCGGCAAAGTTGCCCGGTTGGCCTTGGAAGCGAACGGTGATCGTTTGCTTGCCGCGAGTCAGCTCCGTCGGTATGGGATACTCGACCTCGAAAAACTCGCCCGGCTTATTGTGCTGCAGAGTCTGCGTGGCGATCTTCTCGTCGTCGACAAGAACGTCAAACGTTCGCTTGCCGCTTTCGTCGCCCCAGAATTGGCACCAAAGGATCATCGGCCTGTCCGGCAGTACCTTCATCTCGTAGCTGAACCAGCCGCCGTCGGTCGCGTGACGCCAGTTGAGACCCATATGCGAGCCGCTTCCAGTACGTTCTCCCTGCATGCGATGCTTTCGCTCCGACTCGCGCTCGCCGATGGCGACTTCGTCCACTCGTCGAGCCCGGTGTTTCGCCTGCGCCTCCTGCTCGGCCAACGCGCGTCGGTATTCTTCGCTGCCTTCCCGATACACGCGCCAGTACACCGCATACCGCTCGCCGAACAGCTTGTGATAGGGCACCAGCGTGATGTCCCCGTCTTGGCTGGTCGCCCGAAAAGTGAGCGGCTGATTCTCGACCGGCTCGATCCAGTCACTCACGTCGTCGGAATCGATGACGAATTCCGGCGTGCGTGCGATCCTGTCGCGCGGGAAGCGGAAGAAGTTCTGAGAGGTGTAGGTCACCTCGTCGGTCAGCCCCTCGCCGCCAAGCTTGCCGGCCAACACGAGCGGGCCGTACATGAAAGCCGTCAACGACTTGTCGTCCGGCATCGGCGCCGCGTGCAAGCTCATCGGAAAAGTGATCTCAAGGCGGTCGCCATCCTGCCACGTTCGTGTCACAGACAGCCAACTCGATGGTATGGCGACCCCTTCAATAGGTTCGCCGTTCAGCTTGGCAGTCGCGCCTTGCGTTGCCCAGTACGGCACACGCACTTGCATGGTGAAGTCGACAGGCTTGTCCGTCTGGACGGCAAGTGCAGTCGTCTCGCTCTCAGGGAAGTCCGTCTCTTGACGGACACGCACGCCCTTATCCGTCCAATTCAAGTCGGACGGGATGAACAGATTGACATACAGGTCATCTTCGCCATGGAAATAGATGCTGTCGCCGTACCTGGCGTGGTTCTCCAGCCCCGTGGCCGTGCAGCACCAGAAGGAATCATTCGGCAAGTTGTAGTACTTCCATCGTCCGGAAGCGAGCGTGACGAAGTACATCATCATGCCGGTCGTCGGATCTTGGGTGCTGAGGATGCTGTTGTACAGCGCCCGTTCGTAGTAGTCGCCGTATTCCGGCTTTGGATTCCAGCAGAATAGATGCCGGGTCAGTTTCAGCATGTTGTACGTGCAGCACGTTTCCTGTGTGTGGTCGCTCAGTTGATTGGCCAATTCGTGCGGATCGCTGCGCCAGTGCTCCTGGTTGCTCGTCCCGCCCGTGCAATAACACCGGGCCGAGGTGACCTGCGTCCAGAAGTATTCGGCGATACGCCGGTCCAGTTCGTCGCCGCTCACCTCAAATTGCCGAGCGGTGCCGATGATGTTGGGGATGAACGAATTGACGTGCTCGCCCTTCAACCGGTCCTCGCCCCGCGCCAGCGGCTCGACGTAGCGGTTCTGCACAAACCGGCGCGATAGATCGAGCCATTGACGCTCGCTGGTCAGGCCATAGAGGTTTGCCAGCGCTTCGTTCATGCCGCCTTGTTCCGTACGGTCAAGCATTCGGTGCATGTCTTCATCGGACAGCTTGTCACATCGCGACTTGCACCAAGCGGCCATACGTTTGGCGGCGACAAACGCCTCTTCGTTGCCGCAGTGGACGTACATGTCCATCAGGCCGGCGATCAGCTTGTGCAGACAGTAATAGGGCGCCCAAACTCGCTGGCACTTTTCAGCCCGTTCAATGTGCGACTCGGGAAATGCGCTCAAATAGCCATTCGGGAGCGCATCCTGGCATTTGACCAACTCGGCCACGATCCCATCGGCCTTGGCCTTGAGTTTCTCGTCACTCGTGCTGGCATACATCAGCGCACAAGCCGAAAGGTAATGCCCCAGCGTATGGCCACGCACCTCGCAATTCGGTCGTTCCCAGCCACCCAACGGTTCCGCGTCGGACGCAAGGCCGGCATTCAGCCGCCACGTATGCAGCAACCGATCCGAATCGAGAGCGTGCAGGTACTTGCGGTCCCGCTCCATCGCCTGCCTGAACGGCCCGTCCAGCAGACGCACTTGTTTCAGGTCGAAAGGACGTACCTGCGGTTGGACGGCCTCACGCCCCTTGAACTCTTGCGTCCAACCCATCGACGTTGTGATCGCCGACACTGCAATGACGAACAATGAGAGTCTTCGAAATGCAACTTGGCTCATGGATTCCTCTCCGAATAGATCCGTCCCATTGATCTCTGGTCTGTTGATAAACACGCCTTCTCGTTCACCATTTTGGAGAAGTCCACCTGACAATGCCACCCTTTCCGCCACGATCCGTCTTGGTGCTAGCATTTTGCGAGGCATAGTCGAGTGATGCGCTCTTGACGCGTCCGGCCTCAATGCAGTAGGGAACGGTTGGCTACCGCTCGGTGGTCTTTCTCCACGTGAGGTATTGTTATGCAGTATTCTCGTTTGCCGCTCGTTGGGCTGCTTTTCCTCCTTTTCGCGACGCCTTCTTTTGCGCAATCGGGCTACGAGCGAGTCGGCGACGATCCCATCGAATTCCAACAGGCTGTGCCGAGGGTGGAGCCGGAGCCTTTGCCGCCGCCCGGGGACCCACTTCCGGAGTATGACGAATCGTTTTCAGTTGTTACGGATGACGCGAAGACCGTCGAGACACCGTGCCCCAAGTTGTTGAACGAGTTCCAGGGATATCGCCACCATTCCAGTGCGACCGAGTGGATTATCGGAGACGGCGATCAGTTCGGGATGTTCTCCCTGGGATCGCCCCATTATCAGTCTCAAGGAGCCAACTCGGGGATCGGTGTGGGCATGCAGTTCCATTGGCTGGCAGGCCCTGAGAGGATCGACCTGCCGCCTCGCGTCTTTGACCTCAGCATTGGATCCCAGAAACGCGAGTTGCTCGGCGACTTCGGCTACGATGTCGCGGTTTCTGTGATGGCTTCCAGCGATTTTGAAGGCAGTAGTCGCGAAGGGATTCGTTTTCCCAGCCATGCCGTGGGTTTTCTGCGCTTGGGTCCAGCGACAGAACTCGTCTTCGGGGCCGACTACTTGGATCGAGGCGACATCAAAATCCTCCCAGTTGGCGGGTTGATCGTAATGCCACATCCGCAAGTGCGTTTCGAGTTGGTCTTCCCGCGTCCTCGCATGGTCTTTCAGTTGACCGACAAGAATCGTCTGGCCATCAGCGGCGAGTTGGGGGGCGGCACTTGGGCCATCGAACGCGACACGCTAGTTGACGACCTGGTAACCTACCGCGATCTTCGCTTGAGCGTCGGCCTTGAACGTATCACAGACGAAGGCCACGTGTCGGCATTCGAGATTGCCTACCTGTTCGATCGCCGGCTCGAATACGCATCGGGTTTCGATTACGCCCCAAACGACACCATCATGCTCCGGTGGGTCGACTCTTACTGACGCCGGCCGGTATTCAATCGGCGACGACCCGCAGTACGCAACGCTTTCGAGATGGCAGTTCGAAGCTGACTCGAGTACGCGGCCCTTCGACCGTAAATGGCGTCGCAGAGACGATCGCCTGCCCCGCGTCATCCACGAGCGCGAATGTGTAACGACCCGACTTCAACAGGTAAAGCTCGGCGCTCATCGAACGCGGTTCTTCCCCGAAATGAAACAACTCGGCCGAGAAGCGATCGCTGCCACGTTCAGTGACCAACGCGGCGATTTCGCGTGGTTCGGTCAGCCAGCGAACGGCGTTCAAGGGGAATACCATGAAGTCGCCGCGGTCGCCCGTAGCCGACGCATACAGCAAGGTGAGATCGGGGCGCCGGTTACAGGCCGGCACAGCTTCGGGAAACAGCATGTCGTCACCGAACAGGCGGGCCAAAGCAAAGACGCGGTCGGTCCAGCGGACCTCGCTTGTACGCCCCTGAAAGTTGATCGCCAGGGCTTCTGCGGTTTGACGAAGCGAGCGGGCCAACCGTGGACGTTGAGGATCGTCCTCGTGCACCGTCAGCGAGTGGTGGTCGTGGGCGAGAAGTACGTCAAAGTCGGCCTTCCCGGTCAGCAGCTTGTATTTCGCCAACGTGCTGGCGAGGAAACCGAGCTTGCTACCGCACCACAGACGAGATCCCGGACCAGGAGACTTTCGCGTCGGCCTGTTCAGCCATTCGAGTCGGGTGGCGGCCATGGAACGAATCGGCTGGAGATACCGCTCGTCGCCCGTCATGTGGTAGGTCAGCAACAACGCATCGGTCATCTTGCGCACGGCGCTCGGCCATTCGTACAGTCGCGGCTCGCCATGATGACGCGGGTCCCACCAATCGTCGCCCGGTCCGCCAGGTTCACCGTTGGGCCACCGGATCGCCGCAGGGATCACGCCCGCCGGCTTGCCGCGTTCGGCCCGTGCGGTAGCGTCGACCCAGGTGTCCATCCAGGTTGTGAACAGGCGTTCCAGCCGCTGGTCGCCGGTCCGCAGCCACAGGATTAGAGCCGGCTCGATGGCCCGAACATGATAAGGCGTATCACACGCACGGAGTGGGTTGTCGTCAACTCGCTGAGCGCCGAAGTAGGTGCTTTTGAATTGCAGGAAACCTCGTTCGTTTCGGCCGGTCCACTTGGTTTCCATCAGTTCCGCGATCCTCATCGCCCGCTTTCGCCATTCGGCATCGTCCGGGGCAAGGTGCATCATGGGCGTGATCGTGTCGCTTGAGGGCTCGGCTGTGTGTTCGACGTCGTAGACCCGACGCGTGTAGCCGTCCTTCATGTACTCTTGACTCAACAGTGCACGAGAGAAGAAAGCTTGTGCTTCGCTAATTCGCGGATGTTCAAAGGCGATCATCACGGGGACCCAGTGGCGCCACATTTCACAATCGTCGTCCCAACCGCCGCCGTACTGCCCGTCCTCCTGCAAACGATGCTCGATCCACCAGAGGACGAGATCTGTCAACCGCTCCAAGCCTTCGCGCTGGTAGACAGCCCACTCGGGCGCGCCCGGCACGCGTGGGTAATGCTTGGCCGGCGGGATGGGTTCGCCCAGATACATCCGCACGATCCGATTCTTGGGAAACGCTTTGGCGGCGATCCGGAACTGTTCGACAGCTCGATCGAAATACCTGCGACGTTCGTCATGGTACCCCAGGATGTTGCCGTATTCATTGGCTGTCCATACGAGCATTCGACCACGGTAGATGCACGTAATCGGATACAACGGCGAGTCTTTGCCAACGCCGGCATCGTAGTCGACCGTCTTGCGGATCTCCTGGTGGAACCACTGGAACAGCCGCGGATCGTTGATCCAGCGTTCGACCAGGGCCACGACCCGCTCGGTTTCGGCACGGAACGTCTCGTCCAAATCGGGTGTCGCCTGAAGTCGTTTCAAAATTCTCAGCCGCGTTCCGTCGTCATCCGCGTTGCCGGCCTCTCGGATGAGTTCCTTTATGGAAAGGTCTTCTGCGGCGTCTGAAGTGGGAGTCGCAGCCAGCAACAGAATCAACGAAACCGCAGTCAAGATGCAGCGGGCGAGGTTTTTACACTGTGTCATCGTCGCGCTCCCAAGAGAAAGTGGTAGCAGGTCGTCGACATATTGTACCGCAACCTTGTCCGCGATACCTCACGCTGTGTTGCAGCGGGCACGAAGTTATGTCCCTTTATACAAACCGGTTACACGATTCGGGTGGTGGCATTGTCCGCGGCTGGCTATGATTCCACTGGCGTATTCGTGTATTCCTGTACGCGCGAAACGAGGTCTGATCGCAATGAAGCTGACATTTTCCCGGATAGGTGCGGGTCTTTGCGCCGCCGCTCTTCTCTTTTACGGCTTGCACTCCATATTGTCGTCACGACCGATGGCTGCCGAATCGCAACCGGCAGGCAACGCGCCGAGACCAAACGCTCCGCCGCCACCCCAGGCCGGCGTTCCCTCGAAAAAGGCAAGCCAGCCGTCACCGAAGAAGCTTCGCCCCAAGTACGCCAGCGTCAACATCCCGGACGTGCCCCACGTGATGCAGAAACCGGATTTTTGCGGCGAGGCGTGCGCGGCCATGTATCTGGCGCGATTGGGAAAGAGGATCAACCAGGACGACGTGTTCATCCAATCCGGCCTTGATCCGCTGTTGGGGCGAGGCTGCTATACGCGTGACCTGCAGACGGCCCTGACGAGGATCGGTTTCAATGTGGGCCCGGTTTGGTTCCACATTGCGGCCGACCGTGCCGAGGCTGAATTGGAGAGCCATTTTCGCGCAATGCACGCGGACTTGACCGCCGGAATCCCCTCGATCGTCTGCACTCATTACGACGACAAACCCGAGACCACCGAGCATTTTCGTCTGGTCCTCGGATACGACGCCAAGACCGACGAGGCCCTTTATCACGAACCGGCATTTGCCGGCGGAGCGTACCGCCGAATGGCCCGCGAACAAATGCTGGAACTGTGGCCGCTGAAGTACGACGAAGCTCGATGGACCTTAGTTCGGTTTCGTCTTCGTCCTGGCGTCATCCGAGACGTCCACTCGACCGTCAGATTCGATGATGCGGATTACGCCCAACACGTGATGCGCCTCAATCCGAAATTGCCCGAGGGATTCACGACCGTCCTGCAGAAGCCGTTTGTCGTGATTGGCGACGAGCCTGCACGCACGGTACGAGGGCGCGCCGCAGGGACGGTGAAATGGGCGGTCGATCACCTTAAGAAGGAGTACTTCACGAAAAACCCCAACGAGATCCTCGACATCTGGCTTTTCAAAGACAAAGAGAGCTACATGAAGAACACGGAGGCGATCTTTGGCGATAGGCCGCACACGCCATTCGGCTACTACTCGCACAAACACCGGGCCTTAATCATGAACATCGAGACCGGCGGCGGGACGCTGGTGCACGAGATCGTCCACCCGTTCATCGCGTCGAACTTTCCGGAGTGCCCCGCTTGGTTCAACGAAGGGCTGGCTTCGCTGTACGAACAGTGCAGAGAGCACCGAGGACGAATCTGGGGCCGCACAAACTGGCGACTCGAAGGGCTGCAAAAGGCAATCAAGCCGGAAGAGAAAGAGGAAGAAGAGCCCGGCGAAGAAGCGACGGAAGAACTGGAGGAAGAGCCGTATGTAGTGCCGAAGCCGCCTCCGTTCAAACGGCTAATGAATACCTCGACGTTCGCGTTCTACGAGTTGGATCCCGGCACGAACTACAGCCAGGCTCGCTACCTCTGCTACTACCTCCAACAGCGCGGCTTGCTGAACAAGTACTACCATCAATTCCGCCGCAACGTGCGAAATGATCCCAGCGGGTACGAGACACTGAAGGCCGTGCTCGAAATCAGGGACGACGCACACATGGACGCATTCCAGAAAGTCTGGGAAGAATGGATCCTGAGGCTACGTTTTCCGTAGCCGATTGGCCGCTCTCACTGGCCGGGATTTTCTATTCTGCCGGCCCCACAAAACGATCGCGACAGAAGTGCCTTGTCCTGTTTGCATGTGAGGTACTGATATAGAACTTGCACTAGCGGCGTTTGGGTAGGACAATATTTGACAGGCACACACAAAAGGAGCAGCGTCATGAGAAGATCCCTACCCATCCTGACAGTGGTCGTGTTAGTCGGGCTGGCCGCGGCCGTTGCGCAGCAGCCCCCCAAGGCCGCGAAAGTCGAGATAGCGCCCCCGAAGGCAAAGATCCGGGCAGCCGCCCCGGCCAAGCCAGTGCCGGCGTGGAGACCGGTGAAGGTGGATCCCAATGTCCCAAGGCTGCGACGTGTCGAGAATCCTCCGAAGAAGGCCGTCGAGCGGGTGCGCAAGGTGATTAACCTAAGGGACACACCTGCGTTCGATGTAGCCGAGAGCATTAACAAGTTGCTTAAAGACGAACGGCCGTCACGGATGGACGAGGTGACAGTCGTCGCGGAGCCGATCGGCAACCGTTTGTTGGTAAGCGCGACCCCTTCGATGTTGGACGAAGTCGAACTACTGATTGAGAAGATTGACGAACAGCCGAAGAGCGTGGTAATCGAAGCTTTGATTGCTGTGGTTGACCGCGAGGACAAGGCCGCCGCCGAGAGCCCGCTGGCTAAGTTCAGCGAGATCGAACCCTCGCAGGAGGCGGTGGCTACACTGATCGAGGAACTTAAGAAAAGCCCCAACGTCGAAATCCTTGCACGGCCAACGGTGACCGCGGTTAACAACCAGGCAGCGTTCGTTCAATTCGGGCGGCGAGGGCCGACTGTGAAAACAACCGTCACCGAGCGGGGGCGGACGTCAAATGTCGAATATGAAAACGTGGGGCTGATCCTTGGGGTGACGGCTCGCATCTGCGACGACAACCGGGTGACCATGGAGATCGACTTAGAGAAATCGGACGTCGTAGGGAATGATGGTGCGGGCGCGTCTATTGTGGACGTCACCACGGCCCAGACGACCGTGACTGCAAAAAGCGGTCAGCCTGTCGTACTGGGTGGGCTAAAGGCCGAAACGTCGACGTCGGCAAAGGAAGTGATTCTAATCGCAACCCCGCGGATTCTCGACGGCTCGGCAGACTAGGAAGGTGCCGCCACCGAGGAAGCGGCGTGAAGCTCATCCTCGGTCTCTACGATGTGTGCCGCGTTCCACTCACCGATCGCGCTCTTCGCACATCACGCGGAAGCCGACGTTGTAGACGCATTGGTAGGGCGCGTAGCTCAGGCGGAAGCTTGACGTACACCGCTTAGGCCGGTCTCGCCACGAACCGCCGCGCACGACTTTGCGACCATCAGTTGTGGCGGTGTCAAGACTATCGACTGGGCCCGGGGGATGCGGTCCGTAGTCTGTTGTGGTCCACTCGGCCACGTTGCCGTGCATGTCATACAATCCCCATGCGTTGGGCTGGTACTTGCCCGGGGCGATCGATAGCACTGCCCCGTCGTCAAACCGAGGGTCCTTCGGGATCCAGTCGTCGTACTTGCTTGGGCTTTCGATCGGCTTGTCCAGGATGTACCAATCTCGGGCCAAGTGGCTCAGCTTAGCGTCGCCCATGTTGGCGAACTGCGAGAAATCGGTGTCCAGGTCGCCGTAATACATAGGCGTTGCCGTACCGGCGCGGCAGGCGTATTCCCACTGGGCCTCGGCGGGCAGCGAAATCCGGTAGCCCGTCTTCTCCGACAGCCAACGGCAAAAGGCCATCGCTTGGCGCCAGGATACTCGCACCACGGGTTGTTCCGGCCGATTCACAGGGTGTCCGTGGACACCGTGGCAGGCGCTGAGCATCGACTCGAAGTGGCTGTCGTGATTGGGGTCGAATTGCGCGTACTGCCGATTGGTCACTTCGCATGCGCCGATCCAGAACGGCTTTGCGATCCGTAGTTTTGTTAATGAACGCTCATCAGCGGCGCCGAGGGCATTGCCCATAACGAACTCGCCTGCCGGGATAAGGACCAATTGCATGGTCAGTCCGTCGCCCAATTCGACCGATCGTTGCCAAGGAGGGCCGCCTGATTGTTGGCGTCGTTTCGCTTCTGCAGCATCGAACGACCAGTTGCCGCATCGGACAGACGATGGTGTTTCTGCCGGCTGGTAGGTCCCACTTGCCGAGCGGGACCTACTGGAGCTAACCATGATCGGCTCGATTGACGCGGCGTAGATTGAATTGGGATCGGGCGGAGGTATGGCCTCTGGGTCATCGTCCACGTTGCCGTATTTCTTCAATAGATCGCGGCGGCGTTGTCGTTGCCGGCCGGGATCACCCACATCCTCGCCCCACGTTCCGTGGTAGGGACAATTCATGTCGATCCAGGTAATCAGACGGTCCCATGCCTCGGCGTCCAGCTCAACGCCTTGATGGCCTCTGGCCAGCATCTGCACGAGTTGCGTGGTATCGGCGTGGAATTCCATGGGCGTAAGCAGGTGATAGTCGCTCTCCAGTCCCGGTCGCCGGACAAAGCGATGCAATTCGGCGTAGCCAACCGAAAAACGGCCACCCATGGCGGCCATGCCGTGGATACGGTAGTCGGAGATCTTCTCCGTGCCCCGCAAATCTGCGAGCCGGACGCCGTCCGGCTGCGGCCGGCCATCGTGGCAGCCGACGCAGTGTCTATCGATCACTGGCTGGACCTCACGGGCGTAAGCGAAACCTCGCATTGGCCCGTACCAGGATTTGATCTCTGCCGGTGGTTTCTCAAGGGCTATCGTCTGCTTGGTCGGCGGAGCCGTGTTTTGGCTTTCATGGCAGCCGGCACAGGTAAGGAACTCGCCGGGCATGGCCGTCATCCAGCTTCGCATAAGCTGCAGGGCTTTTCCCTGGTCGTCCAACGGCTGGAGCGCGATGGGCGTGTTAGCCGGGACGCGGAACCTGGCCGAACCGTCCTCGAAGACCGGCACCGTGCCAATCACCCGTTTGATGTCCCAGGGGCCGTCCATGCCCACCACGCCCATCGAACCGCTCAGGTTGTGATAGGCGAAGTGATAGGTGAACAGCCGCAGGGCTTTGACGGTGCCCCGCGGTATTCCCTTCAGCCCGTCTCCCACGTAGATGTCAGGGATATAGACCTCGGCGTCCTGACGCGTGAGATCAACGTTGTCGGGGATCACCGGTGGAACAGATGTTTCGCGAAACGGCACTGGTTCCAGCAACGCGTACCCGGGCGACTCGGCGATCAACAGCATGTTGTCGAACACGTCGACCAGGTAGATTCCCCAGAGCGATGTCGGCGTGGGCTTGGAGGAAACAAAGAAGTACTCATCGCTCAGTGGGTACGGATGCAGGAATTTCGGCCAACTGTCTCGGGTCAGCCCATCGGCAATGGTCGGCTCGACCTTCTGGCCGTACCCCGGAATTCGTTGCACGGCTCCATCGGCCTCGAAGCGGCCGAGCGCCGGATCGAATATGACCAACTCACCCATCCGCGGGTGATCGTGGTGCCCGCCGACGATGCCGGCTACTTGGGTTGGGTGATCGGGAATCGGCCGAGCATAGAAGATCGAGTTAGGCCAATAGGAGTTGCTGCCGTAGTACTCCATCTGCTGTGTGCCGTCCGGGTTCATGTGGAACAGCAGACGTGTGTTGCTGTGGGGCGTGTCGGTGTATTCCCAGCGGCTGTACAGCACTCGGCCGTTGTTCAGCATCGTTGGGCACCAGTTGTGCTCCTGGTCGAAACACAGTTGGCGAATGTTGCCGCCGTCGGCATCCATCACATACAACGTCGCCACGTGCGATGCACCCGTCACGCAAGGAACGCCGATGTAGCAGGCGGTCGACGTGAATATGACCCTGCCATCCGGCAAATAACAGGCGTCGTAGCTGTCCACATCGGGCTGTTCTCCAGTGAGTTGGCGCAGGCCGGACCCGTCGGCGCGGATTTCAAACACCTGCCAACGGCCATTGTCCCCCGGCATCGAGAACAACATCCGGTCGGCATCGAAATGCAGATCCACGTCGCCCACGAACTCGCTGTTCGCTGGCCGGAACAGCGTGTCGATCTGACCGCCGGGAGTGACCGGTGAAAGCACCGCGATCTGGTCGTCGTAACCTGCCTTGGCCAAGCTGGAATTGCTCTCCCAGTTGCGCGGCAAACCCAGACTCGGAGAACTGGTGCCCCGTTTCACCAGCAACAATCGATCGAAGTCCAGTAGCGGATTGGCCAACAACGCCTCGCGTCGCAAAGCGACCAACGCCTCCTTCAGCGCCTGCAGCTCTGCAGTCGCGTTGGCGGGGAGTTCCTTCATCTTCGCCGCCAACTCGTCCAGCCGTCCGAGGTACTGCGATCCGTTGGGGTATTCTGCCCCGTAGGTTTCGGCGAGGTCACGGATCGCTAGACGTAGCGCATCGACTTTCACATCGGTTGGTACGGGTGGAGGTGGAGGCAGACTTCGCGCGTCGGGCCGATGGAGCTTCCAGTCCTTGGGGAACGCCACCGGGGAATCGAAACGCAGGGTGACCACGTGCGGGAAATAGCCGTCGCTAGACAACTTCACCGTATGCTTGCCCCGTGTGACGCTCACGTCGCACGTTTCTTCCCACGTAGCTTTGCTGGTATTCCAGCCGCCGGTCGGCGTGCGGCAGGCCAAGCCGAGATCCTGGCCATCAAGAGAAAGTTGAAGCGGCCGAGCCGTGTGGGCCGCGTAGCGAATATGTAACGCGTATTTCGCGGCGACGGGAAAGTCGATGTCGTACTCGACGTAGGTCGGGTACCGTCGATTGCCGATCATCGGTTCTGCGTCCACGTACCGAGATGTGGTGGATGTGCAGGCCTCGATATTAACGCCGCGATCGTAGGCATAGGCGGGAACCAGAAAAGAACTGGCCGCTTTCTTCGGAGATTGGCCGCGCGCGGTCCCGAGGTTGAACGATGCCGCGACACAAAGCAGCCCGGCCAGCAAGACCACGCCCCAACGTCCAACGCCGTCAAACAGGGGCACTCGGTTGTAGCTGAAGTCGCAAGACTTCAGGGATCTGGCCTCCAACACCCGAATTCTAGCGAATCCGGCTACCAAGGTCTCTAACGGCGTTGCCCAAAACCGTAGCGCCCCACGGGCTGCTCGATCGTTTTCCATGGTCGCCCCCGCTGTGCAGATCAGACAATGAAAGAGCGGATTCCCACCCAGCATTGTATGCTACGGGAATCCGCCCTTGAAGATCTTTGCGAAGGCTAACAGGGGCATAGCGCCCTGTGGTTCTCCCTATTCAGCCGTGGTTTCCGGGGGAACCAGTTCGACGGCGTCTGGCTTGGCGGCGACCCGCTCGCTGGCGGGCTCTTCCTCAGTGGTTGACTCGCTCCCGGTCTCGGCCGCAGCCGGCTCGCCGGCCGTCTCGGCGGAAGCTGGCTCGTTAGCGGTTTCGTCGGAAGCGGGCTCGCCGGCAGTTTTAGCGGCTACCGGCTCCGTGTCGGTTTCATCCGACTCGGCCTCTTTGGCTGCGATGGCCGCCTGCGCCTCTCGAGCCTTGACCAAACTCTGGACGGGCACAAGACCCTCGATGGCGCCGACATCGAGGATTTGATCTTCCGGCGCCAGATCAATGACCGGCCACTTCTTGCGCACGTCTTCGTCGACCGACGCGCGCCAAATCGCCAGTACTTCTTTCACGTTCACGTAGGGGTTACCGCGTTCGTTGTCCCTCTGCCCGCCCTGTTTTGGATTAACGGGGATCCAAAGCAGGTCGATGAAGGCGCTGTCACGATGGAAGTAGCCTCCGATGATTTCGCCGTCTTGGTTCAGGCTCAGCGTATAGTGGAAGTACTTGACGCGACGGGCGCGTGGGCTCTCGTTATACTCGCCGTTGCTGTCCTTCGCGTAGGCTAGGTTAATCTTGACTTCCACTTGATTGTTCTGACGTTTGGCAGAGGAATAGGCGTACGCATAGATGGGGTAGTTCCACTTCTCTTCACCTGGGTCGGCCTCCATGCCCACGGGATGCAACCCGCGTCCGAGCCAATTTCCGATGATGGCGTGAAACGTACCCGGATTGATTGTGTAGCTCGATCCGGCCACGTTCAACGTTTCATTGTAGATGTAGATTTCGGCAAGTAGGCCTTTGATATCCGCGGGCGTGAACACGACGCCGTTGCGCCGGACGCTCTTGGTGGGCTCGGCGTGGCGAATCGCCGCGGCGGTCCAGCCGTTGCAGTGGCCGTACCAGTGTGGTACTCGTCTGGGGCCGAACAGGAAGGCCCCAAAACGCTGGTTACTGGGCCTGTTCCTCTGGGGACTCGTATCCCACCGTTCCCACGACGCGGCGGCGGACCGGCCACGGTGGTACGCGAGATCGTATTTGCGCATTGCAGAGGTTGTGCCGCCTCCTCGGTCCGGATAGATGAAACCGGAATACGGGACGCGGTGTTTCGGCACATTGCCCTTAGCAGGCAGTTCGTCGAACTTCCAGACGAAGTCCGTACCCCAGTAACGCTGGAAAGTCTGTTCTTGCTTCTGGATGACTTTGTCGGGGATAGTCCCCCCTGCGATACCGGCGCTGATCGCAACGATTAGTGCAGATGTTCCCATGACGGCTCCGTTCAGGCAGAATTAAAGTCTCTGATTAGACAGAAATTAGGATCGGAAATCAACGGCCGAGTTGTGAGGCACATTGCCGGAAAATAACATCTGCGAACACGGTGTCAAACCCACAGCGATGGGTGGTAGCGATTCTTTCGCTTGCTCGGCTGGAAGACAAATCGGTGCAAATATCAGTATTGCATCAATGCAACCTATGCCTTCCCAACCGCGTGGAGATTCCATTTCTAACAACCGGACTGGGCCCTTCTCGCCGTGCCCGCTGAACTCGACAAACCAGCTCGGATCCTAGTCGATGATCTGCTGGCGACGAACGCTATGAGCGGCGCCCCGCCATATGATTTCCGGATCGCCAAATCCGTGAAGGAGCCGTACCTGTGTGGCCCGTTCGAGGTTTTCGCCCCGGACTACCTGAACGGTGAACAGGGCACCATCAGGATAGCTCTTTTCGTTCCATTGCTTGGCGTAGAACGCAGCGAATCGAGGGCTCTCGATCACGAATCCCCAGCGGGGCAGCAACACCGTGCCGCCGAGTGCCGACTGAATCGAAGCCTCGCTCTGCCCGAAATTGACGACCACCGCTGTGGCGTTCCTGCCCTCTCCGTACGTCGCGCGGCGGACTGCCCTATCGGGCGTCAAGAATTCGAGGCGGGTGAGTCGGTCGTGGCCGGTGCATCGGTGAAGTGGCCCGAGCACCTCGTGGGTAGTTTTCAGGAAGGCATCGAGCGGATGAAGGCCCCCGGCCCAACCCTGGTCGGTTCGCGCAAAGCAGGACTTGCCCGGACGCGGCAGGTCACCGACGGGCACAAACCTGATTTGCGGCTTCACGACAAGCCGACCAACCAGAATCCGCCGATCGCGGCCACAGTCTGGCAGGCGCACTCGATCCGAGGCGTTCTGGGGATTGAACAGACCGATGTAGACGTCGACCGCCTCACCCTGGAACGACCGAGGCACGTGGACGACGTGTGGACCAATCTCGACGGTTTGCCCCTTGCGCCATTGGGCGACCGGAGGCTGCGGCGAGTGGTCGTCTTGAAACTTGATTTTGCCCGATGCGTCGAAGTGCACGAACACTCGCCACTGGGACGTGGCCCGACCGGCGAGGTCTTCGCCCACTGCCCAGGCGTATCGAATTCGAAAGGCCCGGTCGTCAACCGGTTCCACACCGACGACGCGCGGGCTCGCTTGCACCAGATCGCTGGTGTCCTGTTCAGTTGCCCCATCAGTCCAATAGAGATGGTCCGGGACGGAATGGTAGTGGAGCGGCCGGGCACAAAGGACATGGTGAGCAACGTACTCGGCCGAACGGTCGGCCGCGTAGCCGTACTTGCCATAGCAGATCTGGCAGTCGTGATAGACCATCTCCCAGAACGGTATAACCGTGGCGCCCAAAGTGGCCGGGTCCAGATTGTGGAAGTACCGTCCAGACACTCCAACCAGCCCCTCGAAGAAGTCGCTGTGCGGCAGCGCCCACTCCCGTCCGCATTCGCTGCCGAACAGTCCGAACAGCTTGCGGGCTTCGTCACTCAGCCGGCATTTCAAGTCGATGTCGTCGTTTCGGCCCAGCGGATGATTTGGGTCGGCGCACTCGCGGGGGCCTACGGCGTACGTGGTGTCGATGAAGTAGGACCAGGGACCGAACAGCTTCTGGATTTCTGGAAGGTTCTGCGGCCGCATGGCGTACTCGATCTGTTTCTGGGCACACACCATGAATGCCCTGCCGCCCAGCCACCGTCCTCCTTGAATCAGCGAGCCGTCCGCGCGTTTTTCGATCGCCGCCGTGTCCCAACTCTTCGCGTCGCGGTACATGTCCTGGTAGTTATCGTGCAGGCAAGCCACGAAGTCGAGCTGCTGAATGCGGCGGATGGCATCGGCCAAGGCTTCGTTGCCGCCGCACTCGGGGTTGGCTGGCAGGTTATCAGGATGACGGCAGTCGTAGCCGCCTTCCGTCCAGCCGCCGAGCATGAAAAGGCACCGGTCAATTTCGAGGTCGTTATGAAGATGCTCGGCAATCGCGGCGGCTTCGTCAAAGGTCCACCGCACGTGGACCGATTCCTCCTTAGTGCTCTCTTCGTTCATGCGGCGCGCCAGGCAAGTCCAGAGCTTGAAATCGCTCGCGCCCAACAGGAGTTCGGCCCGCGGGTCCCGTTGGATCTTCTCTCCAAGGGTGACAGCCAGTCCCTTCCCTTCGGCGATGCGGCGATATCCAGCAGCCACAGTGTTCCAGTCGCCCTTGCCCAACGGAGTGATCCGCAGCGACCGTGGCGATCGCCGCAAGTTGATCGTCGTTGTTAGTCGCTGAGACTGCTGCTGTTCGGTCGGCAACGTGCTTCGGACTTCCGGAAACACATAAGCGTCTTCCCAACTCACCACGAGCGCCGCACCTCGCTTGAGCAGCCCGAGCATATTCATGTGGCAACCTTCATAGTCCGACGTGCCGAAGGTGCGCCGAAAGGCAACGCCGCTGTTCGCCGGAATCAGCAAACCCTCGCGGCAAGGGACAATCACGTAGCCGTCCTCGGCGTCGGTGACGGTCAGTGCGTCTTCCAGGACGCGGACATCACCCACATCTTTGCCCTCGTAGCGGATCACAAGCGATCCGCCGTCGTCGCCCAACTCGAACGTCACGGCCGCGCCTTTCTCGTTCAACAGACGCACGCTGCGTTCGCCGCGGTCGGCCTGTCGAAACGCGCCCGTCAAAGCTGGCGCGGTCCCGATTGCCGCAGTTCCTTGAGACGGCCATCGAACTCCTGACCGCTTGTCCAATAGAGACCAGTTCCCGGACGCGGGGTCGATCTCGACGAGCATCGAGGAACTCGCCAACGTCACAGTATCGTCCTGTCCACGAACAGCTTCGCCGCGAGCGGCACAGAGTATCACGATGACCGCCAGAACGAGTCTTGTCATTGGTGGACGCTCGGAACCGAATCTTCCGTAGCGAAATTCGCAAGAATTCCGATGTGCCGGAAGCTTTGCAGCTTCCGCTACATCTCTCGAAATACCCTCCAGACAACTCCAGCGTCGAGTCATTGCCATTCTCCCGGTTTTCGCATCGGTACGAGACGAGGATCAATCAGTCTGCCGCGTCAAACGCGAGGATGCGTCCGTTTTCGAGCGAAACGAACACCTGTCCCTGGTGATTGGCAGCCGTCCCGCCTTTGACGATCGGGCCGGGGATGGATTGGACCCAGAGATCGGAACCGTCCTTCGGGTTGATTGCAGCCAGGAACGACTTGGCTGTTTCGCCGGCGCCAATATGGCCGGCGGCCAGCAGCACGTCGTCGGCCGCGATGAAGCTGTTGTATCGCCGGCCGGACTGCTGTTGCCAGACGGAGGTGCCTTGGGGGATACGTCGCCGTTGGATGCCCCATCGGGAGATCGGCTTCGGCGGCCGCTGGGCACCAGACTGCAACGCCGGCAGCAGTGTCAGATTCCCGTGCCAGCTTCCTTCGTATGTGCAGTCGTAGCAGAGCGTCGTTCCGTCGGCCCGAGTGCAGTCCAAGGTGGCGTACTTTCCGTACTCGGGGAAGTAGGCGTAGAAGGCCGTATGATACGACGAACGCGGTGTTTCGGTCGGCTGGTTCAGGCACTTGCCGGTCGCCAGATCGTAGCGGGCCTCCTCGTGAACCCCGCCGCCAGTGAATCGAAGCTCGCCGTCGCGGATGTACAGGCTGCCTTGAAGGCTGACGCCATGCTGCGTCTTCTCGGAAGTGGTGCCCGAGCTGTCGTTGTACCACTTCGCCTTGCCCGAGGCTGCATCCAGCGCATAGACGTGCGTGCCGTCGTAATGGGCGATGCCGGCTGCCGCGTAAACGGTCCCGTCCTGGACGACAACACCGCCAGAGACCGGCCATGTCGAGATCAACTTGCCGTAGACCGGTATCCATCGGTCAGCGGGCGCGGCGCGGAAGGTCCACAAAGCGCGCCCCGTTGCGGCTTCGAACGCATACACGCGACCATCGGCCGACCCGACGAACAGCCGGCCACGGTCGATCGCCGGTGGGAAATAGACCGCGCCGCTAGTGAACGCCTGCCAGCGGAGTTTTCCATTCGCAGCATCAACGGCCCGAACGACACCATTGCGATCACCGAAAAACACCATTCCGCCGGCTGCAATCGGTGCCGTGGGAAAGGCGTCGCAGGGAACGTCGAAAGTCCACGCACGCGTCACGCGTCGCGGGATCTGGGCTTCGGTGGTCGAACTGCGCGCGTTGTCGCCCTGATACGTTGGCCAGTCGCCGGGCTTGATGGCGAGCGGCTTCACAGAGTCCGCGTCTGCGAAGAGTTCTAATCGCGAATCGTCCGACCCCGGCCGGTAATTGAATTCGCTCCCGGAGGTCAAACAAATATGTCCGTACAACGAAAGCTGGCATCCACACATCCACGGTCCCCAGTAGAGGTTTCCGTCGGAGACGATCACGCCGTCCTGGCAGGGCGGACGCATCGGGGCGATGTGAGTGGCGATGTCCGTGGCAGTGTCGATGCGCACGGTTCCGCCGGACGCTCGATAGAAGACACTGTCCGCCGTACCGGTAGCCCGCGTGCACGCGCGTCGCATGTATAGATTGGCCAGGACTTGGCCATCCTCATAGGCGAACTTGTACCCGGATTCCGCCGCGGGAGACGAACGCAGTTGCGGCCCGATCGCGTAGATCGCATCGTCGCGGAGGACCAAAAGAAAATTGCCGTGTTCCTTCTGCCAGACCACTTTGCCGTCCTTGGTTCGAGCAGCAACCAGGCGGCTCCGCTGCGGGCCGGCGAAGAAGATCAGGCCGTCCGTACACTTGATAAACGTCTGAGTCGAGTATCCGGCGATGGGATTCTGTGCCCTGCCGTCGGGGCCGATCGCTTCTAACAACTCGGCGTCGGTGTTCTTCCAGAGCACATCGCCGCTCTTTGCATCCAAGCATCCCAGGAACTTCGCTGGACTATAGAAGTAAATCCGATCGTTGCGCATACAAACGCCGCGACTGTCTACGAAGTCCTCTTCGCGGTGATTCCAGAGGATTTTCTTACTGCTGGGATTGATAGCCAAAAGAGTCCGACCGAAACCGAAACTGGTCTTCGGATCCGCATAGTCGTGCCCAGGCCACATTCCCCACGGCCAATGTCCCATACCCGGCGTTTGTGACGGCTGCGTGGGCACTTCGAATTCCTTAGAGCCAACCAAGGCGTACAAAATGCCATCGACCAAGGCCATCCATTTCCACGTCGGTCCGTCCGAAAGTCCCTCCGGTACGACGATCTCGTCTTTGACCTCGCCAGTGGCCGCGTCGATCAGTTTGCACGAGCGGTGATCGCCTAGGTACAGCGTATCGGGCGTGGCGATCATCGTGTTGCGATGGATCATGAAGCCCTCGGGCAACGCTCGTTGCCATAGAATCGTACCGTTGTAGGCATTGGCGCAGATAAGCGTATTCAGCATGGCGTTCTGGTTTGCCTTGTGAGCAATGTGTCCAAAGGCTCGAAAGACCCGGCCGCCGGCCGCAACGGACACTTCCGGCATTGGGCAGAACTTCGGCTCGGCCAGAAACTGTGTCAGATACGGGAATCGGATCAGCTCGTCATTCGATTGCGGATTGTTGTCGGGGGCGTGATGAGGGTGGCTCCACGAGTCGGTGCCTTCCGGAAACGGCTTGACAATTTCGCGGTCGGCCAGGAATGCCTTTCCCCCTGGATGCAACACTCGAAGAAGCTCCTCCTCGCTGATCGCCGCCTCGGCTTCAGGCGACATGAGAACTGCCGCGGCGAGGTTATCGGCCAGATGGATCCGACTCCAATCGCCGTGATCGACGAACAAATTGGTGCCCAGCACACGTGCCTTCTGACCCGCTTGTCTCAGGATCGCCACTTCGTCAGCGTTCGGCGACTGGAAATAGACAACAAAGTCGCCGTCCATGGATCCCTGCCGCACGCAATCCGCCAGTTCGCCCCGGACCAAACCGAGCACGACACACACACCTCGACCGACGCCGATCCGCTCCTTAGCGGATTTCGCGTTTCCCGACGCTTCTGCCGCCTGCAACGCGGATGCTGCGACCGCGCTTAACAGACCTGTCAGAATCCCAACAGCACAACCGACACGAAACAACAGAGTTGATTTCCGGATCATTTTCAGTTCCTCCCGTTGTCTGGACCAGCTCTTGATTCGGTGTACGAGTTTCAAATGTCCCTCCGGCATATCGAACGACTATGCGGAGTATTGTCCCATACTCGTTCGAACGATCAACAGTGCGGCCGAAATGAAGGTGATGATCCGAGCATCCCGTGGCAAGCACATCCACACGCCAGACGATATAATGGCATTCGTTGGATCGTAGATGAGAGAACCTCAAAACCGCACAAAGGGGCACATCATGGACGTATCAAGACGATGGCTGGTAACGGCTGCAGTTCTGGCGAGCTTCGTGTTTTCGCTGTGGTCCGCAGGCGGAAGTCCCGCGGCGGATGAGAAAGAAAAGGGGGCCGAGACAACAAGTGCCCTGCCGCCTCAAGCATCGCTGCCCGCGCCGGGGCCGGACAAAGGAGGGCTGGCTTCGCTGTACCCCGGCGACGAGGGGATCGAGCGCGATCCGCGCGTCCTCTACGTCGATGACTTCGAGACCGGCACGATTGACGAGATCGGTGCTCGCTGGGGAAGTATCAGCCGGAAGGAGAACATCGTTCTGTCAGAGGACATCCACGGCAATTCCCCGGGCAACAAGTCGATTCACATCTCGGACAACGGGCACCTCTACACGCACACCAAGGGCGCGGACACGATGTACGCCCGGTTCTACGTCAAGTTTCACGAGAAAACCGGCTACGTCCATCACTTCGTCCATCTGGTCGCCGACCGTACGCCCACGCCGTGGCCGAAGGGAGGCGCCGGCGAAACGCCGCCGGGCGATGCCAAGTTCTCGACAGGCATCGAGCCATCGGGTCGCTGGGGCAAGTATCCGCCGCCGGGGATCTGGAACTTCTACACATACTGGCACGAGATGAAAAGCAAATGGGGGTCGGTCTACGAGGGCAAACCCGAACCGATCGAGCCGGGACGCTGGTATTGTGTCGAAGCGATGCTGAAAGCCAATTCCAGCCCTGACAAGGCCGACGGGGAACAGGCGTTCTGGGTCGACGGCGAACTGTATGGCCGGTTTACCGGCTTCCGCTGGCGCACGACGGACAAGCTGAAGATCAACAGCTTCTGGCTTCTCTTCTACAACACGGATCAGCCGGCACGGCACAACAAGGACCCGAATCCGGAAAGCCGTGTTATGGAAGTCTGGTTCGACGACGTGGTGGTCGCCACCGAATACGTCGGGCCCGTCAGCGGACGGCCAAGTCAAGGCAAAAAGAAGGCAACGCCCTCGAAGAGTGCTCTGCTTACCCCAGGTCTGCTCACGCCCGAACCAGGTCGCGCAGTATATGTGCAGAAATTTGAAGACGGCCCCGACAGCTTCGAGGGTGGTTCGATGACCAACGACGGGGTAGACGGCTCGAAGGCTTACGCCTTCCCGCCCAAAGGCGTTTCGATCTGGGACACCTACTCGACGCCCGTGCGCGAATCAACGACCATACGATTCAAGCTCAAACCGCTGTGTGACGCTCGCACGGTAAACATATTGATTTGGTCAAAGAAGCACAAAGACAACTGCCGTTACAACGTGACTGGAATCCAGAAAGGTCAGTGGAGGGACATCGAATTCCGAGCGATCGAAGCCCGCGTCGGCTGGGGCAGAAAGGGTCCAAGCCTCGAAGGTGACGTGCTGGACAATATCAAGCTGCTGTACGAAGGGGGCGAGTCCGATCAGATGCTGTTGGACGACTTCGAGATTCGTGAGTAGAGGCGACAATCAGTTCTTCGCCGTTTCGTAGTAGGACATCGTCGCTTGGACCGGTGATAACATCAGCAACTTGTTTGATACGTTGGGTCTGCGAACAACGGCAAGGGGTCGGGTGCTTCAAACTTCAATTTTGCCGTGCCACGGTTGGATCTGCGCAAGGCGAACCGCAAAATTGAAGTTTGAAGCACCCGACCCCAGCACCAAAGTGGCGCTGCCCAACTACCGGCATCGAGTGAACTTCGCTGTCATTCGATCGGCTTCTTGGCATGCTCGCGCGGCGGTGTCCGCGCAGTACTCGGTGAGGTATTTGCGGGCTGCGTCGCGGTCGATTTGCCACAGTTCGAGTGCCTTGCGTTCGACCGTTGGCTGACGCTCGAAAAGAGCGCCCTCAAACGCCGCTTGGCCGCCACGGACATCCGCGATACGGTTGCCGAAGTCTTCGCAGACCAGGTCTTGCAGCCGTTTGAACTTCCACCATGCCTGCGTCTGGTCCGTGTCGAACGTGCCTACCGGCGGCTCGAAGTGATGGTCCAGTGAAACCGCCTGTTCGACTGTCGCCGGCCTGGAGTAGTCTGGCGGCGCCGATGTGACGCCCAGATACCAGGGCGTCAGTAGACTAGTGTACGGCGCGGCTGTGGTCCGCCAGTAAACGCATCCGACAGCAGCCGGCATGTCCGCGCGCAGCTGGAAGACCGAACCTTCTTGCGTACCCAGAGTACATAACGGCACAAGGCCTCCTTTGTCGCGGAGTATCTCTAGAACTGCCACCACCGTCATCTTTCTTGGCGGTTCCACGCCGAAGGAAAGGGCATCGTTGGACGACTCCGGCGCGTCCCATCCCATGGCCAGTTGCCGGCCGCGCAGACGCCGCGGATCGGGTTGATCGATCGGTCGGACACCATAGACCTTGCGGAAGTTGAACGGTTCGCCGCCGTCCCGGTTGAACCAACCGCGCCGCTCGGCGTAGTCGATCAAGTCGGGCGCAGCCATGAAGTTGGCAGTGTCCGAAAGATCCACTTCGCCGATGATGTGGACGTTTGGCAGAATGACGACCCAGTCGTCGGGTACGCGACGAGCGACCCAACGCCGGCCTCGCGCCGCGGCAAACAACCACGCCTCGCGGGCATCGGCGATCACGTAGGTCCTGCCGGAATGGGCGTAGCCAAATCGCTCGACTAATTTACCCGCCACACGAACGCCCTCACGGGCAGTCTTTGCCCTTTCGACCACCAGCCGGCGGAGCATGTAGCCGATACCACCGTCGCGGATTTCGCCTCGCGCGACCAGCGCGTCGTAATCATCCTCGCGCGTTCGGCATGCGTCGCTGGCAACTGCCACGCCCCATTCGTTCACATACGCGTCACTGAATTCAAGACCCGGATTCTCGCTCCACAAGAATGACCACGTCTCGGGAACCTGTTCCAACCGGCCGCCGCGACGAAGCTGCACCACCGCGTCTTCCGAAAAACACCGGCGAGGGATGCGACGAAAGTTCAGGATTCGCCGGCCGCCGTTCTGTTCGTTATGGCCCACCAGCACCGAGCCGTCGGCGGACGCTGCGCGGCCCACAATCACCGCATAGCAGGCCCAAACGCGCACCGGCAGACAAGAAAGAATCAACAAAACGGGAATGAGCAAGCGGGATAACACAATGATCTCCTGACGCGGCTGCAAGCTGCAGCCAAATCCGAAACTCGAAATCCGAAATCTCAAACAAATTCAAAACCGAAAATCCAAATGACCGAAACAGCAGCCACCGTATGCCGCTCGTGGTTTTGAGCATTCCTGCTTTGAATTTTGAATTTGTTTCGGATTTCGAACTTCGGATTTAGATTTTCGAAAGATTCACGCACCATGCGCTCATCACAAGTCTCAACGCTCTACGGCCCCTATCGTGAGCCATCCTCCGGCTCTAGTGGATCCTCCGGCTCTTGACCTTCACGGCATCGCTTGATCAGTTTGACCACGTCGAAGAACCCGCCAAAGGATACGAAAACGGCCAACGCGGCGAACAGGAGGACGCCGACAATCAGCACGACCATCCACAATGGCCTCCAGGCACCGAAAATGGCGACGATCACTAAGGCGCCGATGGCGACGATAGCTAAAACGCCGGCAAGCAACACGCTTGGCCCCATCACCATTCGTTCCGCTGGCGTGGTGGGCGTGCGGCGATCCGGAAAACAGATGGACCCGACAATCATTGCGGCCAGGGTGGCTCCGATCGAGATCAGGCCCACCCAGGCACTAGCGATTTCAATCCCGAGAAAGTCCTGAACAGGGCTCAATCCCAACACGGCCATCGACCCCACCAGCAGCGCGAGAAACGCGCCGCCGGAACTGGCTCGTTTCCAATAAAGCCCACCCAGCAACAAGGCAAACGCACCGGTGAAGTAGATGGCTCCGGTCACGGCCATGTAGTCCCAGATGTCGTCTTCCCCCTTATAAAGCAGTCCCCAATACAGACACCATAGACCGACCAGAACGATAAACACCCGGGAAAGCGTGATACGGGTCTTGGGCTTCAAATCTCGTCCAAAGGACTTGCAGATCGGCGCAACCACATCCTGGGTCAGGACGGAACTCCAACACAGCAAGTAGCTGTCGTGAGTGGACATGAATGCAGCCATCATCCCAGCGCTAATGATGCCGATAATGCCCATAGGTAAAATACGGCCGAGGAATACAGGCATGCCGTACAGGTTGTCCATCGCCTCGACGCCCTCCGGTAGAGGATCCGGTGCCGGATAACCTGCGGGGAAGAACAGTTGCTTCAGAGATTCATCCTGCATGATGAATACGTAAGCACATATGCCCCAGAAACATGGAATCAGAAAGCGGATCAAGTAGGATATCGAGCCGAACATGTACTGGCGTTTGACGGCCTGGGGACTGTCCATGGCCAGCGCCCGGGCCACGGATGTCGGCCAGATGCCGCAACTGACAAGCCCAAGGAATCCCATCCAGATGATGTATTCCCAACCAAAGTCGCCTTCGGCGATAGTCGGGTCGAAACCCTTCTTGATCATCTTCTCATCGGCGGTAGTCGTCTGCGTTTCTGTAGAATCAGGGACAACCATGTACTCGTCAACAGAGTCGAAGATATTCGTCCAGCCAAGACTCTCGACAGCCAGGAAACAGGTCAGCAGCAGGCCCAGGGACAGCACCACAAACTGTACGTAGTCGGCGATGACGACCGAGACCATTCCGCCAAGGCACGTGTAGGCCAACACCAAAGTGATCAGGAAGGTCATCACGGTCGCCAGCGGCCAGTTCTCAACCGACAAACCGATCGCCTCGACGGCGGATATAACCACGTCCGGCGGCGCCCAACTGTCCGCCGACAGGCCGGTGATGCCCACGATAAACATCGATCCCACCTGGAGAAACAGCCCCATGTTGAGGATGCCGCCGAAGGCCATCATGATTCCGCCGAGGATACGGGTCTTACGATCGAATCGTCGCTCGTAGAATTCGGGGATAGTCAACACCTCCATCTCGCGCAGTCGGTAGACCAAGAATCCGGTCAAGCCGACGACGAAGGTAACCAACCCCGCGGCCAGGGCGATGTGAAAGGCAGCGAACCCGCCAGTGAAGCCCTTTTGCGCGTTGTACATCACAGTGATCAGGCCCAATTCGGTGCCCGTCATCGTGGCGATGCCCAGGCAAACGCCCAATCCGTGCCCGGCCACCACAAAGTCGTTCATGTTGCGGATGAACCGAGCGACGTACAAACCGATCCCCAACGAAATCAACGGGTACACGATGACGATCACCCAGTCGATCGTCGTGAAATTGGTTTCGCTGAGTATGTCGGCGGATCCGGGAGGCATGGCTATCCTTTCGGTCGATAAATCGTCTCGTATGCGAGTGCGCAATACGCCGAGCAGAATCCACAGGCCAAATTATGACGAAACCGAACACGGCCAAACAAGCCTACGTGCGGTAGATATGCACAATAACTTCGCGCTCTTCGTTACTTCGCGTTGTCATTCTTGACGCGTTCTGTGGGGCACGTTTCCAACGTGCCTCGGCACGATGGAATCGTGCCCCACGAGCGGCTGCGGCCAAACGAAAAGACACAAGAAACCACCAGACCTCGACATGAGCGCGGCCACGTATGGCATAATACGTCTTGTCTTGGAACCGCCTGTGGCAGTCTGTGGACACATATCGAATTCGAATCAAACGAGCCGAGTTGATCGAAAGGGGACAGCCATGAAACGGATCACACGCCGTACGTTCGTTCGAGGATCACTGGCGGCGGGTGCCGGTTTGGCACTCGCGCCGCATGCGCGGGCACTTGGCGCCAACGACGATATACGCGTTGCCGTGGTCGGCTTCCGTGGCCAAGGGCGCCTCCACATTAGGCTGCTGCGTGAACTGCCTGGCGTCAGAGTCGTGGGATTATGCGATCCGGATAGCAGTGTGCGGGCTCGCGGAGAGAAGGAGGCCAAAGACCTGAAGCAGAAGGTGGATGTCTACACCGATGTCCGCAAACTGCTGGACAACAAGGATATCGACGCCATCACAACGGCAACGCCCGATCACTGGCACGCACTGGTTACCGTCTGGGGATGCCAAGCGGGCAAGGATGTCTATTGCGAAAAGCCGCTGTGTCACAATCTTTGGGAAGGTCGCAAGATGGTCGAGGCGGCTCGGAAGTACGAACGTATCGTTCAGTTTGGCAATCAGAGCCACGGGAAGAAGACGGCCGAGACGCGGTTAGAGATCGGTGATCTCGGAAAGATCTTGGTATGCCACACCTCGTTGAACAGAATGCGCCGGACCATCGGCAAGGTCGATGGCCCGCAGGCTCCACCCGCATCGCTGGACTACAACCTGTGGACCGGGCCCGCTCCACTGGAGCCGCTAATGCGAAAGAACCTGCATTACGATTGGCACTGGGTGTGGTCGACCGGTACGGGCGAGATCGGCAACAACGGCATCTATCCCCTGGACGCTTGCCGTTTGTCGCTCGGCCAGAGCGTATTGCCCAAACGCGTGATGAGTCTTGGCGGACGGTTCCTGTTCGACGACGACGGCCAGACGCCGAACACGCAGATTGCCCTGTTCCAGTACGACCCGGGCCCGATGGTCATTTTCGAGTTACGCAACCTGCCATCGGACAAGGGCCCCAAGACCATCGGCTCGAAGGCCAAGTGCGAACGCGGCGATTCCGGTATGCCCGGACCTGTCGGCAAAGAGGGCGACAGAGGGGGATTTCGTGCGCACAAAGGGCATCTATACAACTTCATCTCGGCCGTGCGCAGCCGGAAAGTCAGCGACCTGCGCGCCGACGTGCTCGAAGGCCACCTGTCCTCGGCGCTGGTCCACATGGCCAATATCTCCTATCGACTCGGCACGCAGCACTCGTCCGGCGAAGTGCAAGAGGCGATCAAAGATCGAGGCAATGACGCCGAGGAAACCTTCGAGCGATTCCAGGAGCATCTTACGGTGAACGGCGTCGACTTCTCGAAAACGAAAGTCGTGCTTGGCCCGTGGCTCGAGATGGATTCTGCTTCGGAGCGATTTGTTGGCAATTCTGAGCTAGCGACCAAGGCGAACCAACTGGCCCGAGGGCACTACCGCGCTCCGTTCGTGATTCCGGAGAACGTCTAGCACACATTCCTCGCCGATCACACAAGCCCGAAGCGCCAGCGAGGGACCAGCACCGAACTCCCTCGCTGGCGCTTCGGGCTTGTGTCAACAGACTTTCACGATCCTGCAGTCTGTTGAGAAATGCGTCCTAACCATCCTCCTCCAACGCCTCCAGCAATTTCCGAAGTGGCTTTGCTTTTTCTTCCTGGTCCATAGCCTTGTATAGCCAAATCGCCGTCTTGCAGATCTCACGACGGACGGTGGGGCGTTGGGTCGCGGGATGGTTACCCTGAACCAACGTGACCGGTCCGATCTTCGGATCCTCCAACAGGGAAATAGCCCGTTCGGGTTCTACGGATGCTATGTGGATCTGTACCAACGACATGGCGGCCATCACCACGTCCTGGGTGATGTTCTTCGATTCGCGAGCGCTTTGGATTGCGTCAGCCAGGATAGACATGGCTTGCTGCTTCATCTTGGCCGCTTGTTTCTTCACAGCTTTGGCGTCTACATCCGGTCCAGGAGCGCCATCTCGTTCCCAGGTACGCAGTCGGTGGTGGACCGCCAAGAAATCCTTGGACAACGCCGTGCCCACTCGCAGCGCGGCACGGTTGCGGCGAGGCGAATCGGTGGCCAGCTTCTCCAAGTAGGCGACCGAATCCTCGGCATGGTCTTCCCGGATCAGAATCGCAATAAGCGAGTCGAGCGCTTCCTCGGCCTCCTGCCCCTCGGGCCAGGTATCGAGGATGTGGTCGGCTAGAGCTTCGAGTCGTTTGACCACGCCGCGGGCCTTTTCACTTTTCGGCGGCGCAGCTTGGTACATTTTCATGTACGACGCCAAGGTGATCTTAGCGCTCTGGCGTGCCCCGGTCGCGTCCGGATTCCGTGCCGCCTCGTCGCCCAACTCAGCCGCCTTCTCGTAGGCTCCTTTTGAGTAGTGCAGGTAGCAGAGAAGGTAGCGTACTATGTCGACGTCTTCTTTGGGCGTCTCATCGTCGGCCAGTTTCAGGGCGAGTTGAAAATGGCGGATCGCCTCGGCCTGCTTCTGCTTCAGTTCTAACTGCAACGGGTCAGGCTTTGGCGTGTCCTCCATGTCGGGCGCCGCGGCCGGTATACCCTGGCGCGCCATCTCTGCCGCGGTTTCCTTGATCTCGTCCAGCACTTCCTTTCCGGCCGCCATTGCCTCGGCAAAAGACGGCGGTTCTAGCGATCCCACAGCAGCATCACCGATTTCAGCCAGCAGCTTCCGTGCCTCGGCCTGAAACTTGCCCTCCCGCCGCCGAACAGACTCGGCCAACGCTATCGCTTTCTCCCGATGTGTGATTCTCTCTTGGACGTCGTCGAGCCATTCAATCAGCAGCCAATGTGCGCGGGCCAACTGGAACCGTAGGCACAGCCAGTCGTGCGACTCCTGGCTATGACCACGATGCTTCTTCAACCATTCGTCACCGCGAACCGTGGCCTGTCGATACTGCTTCTGTGAATCGTCAAGCCAGCATTCCAGTGCCAGACACAATGCCTTTGTCTTGACCGCGATGAACTCTTTCACGTCAGGTTGGCCAAGCACCTCCTCGAAACACTGCAGAGCTTCTTTGCACTTTCCACTCTTCCATAGACAGCGGCCCCGGTAGAGTTGGGCGTACTGTCCTGCCAGCAGGGTACGGTATTTCCGGGAAATCTCCCGGTACTCTTCGGCTGCCTTTGCCAGGATCTCTTGCCGCTTCGCGTCTTCCGAATCGTACGTATCCGCCGATTCCTCCAGCACCGCCGCCATCAGCAACTGGGCCTGAAGGTAATCGGCCCGCAAACGGTCGCGGATTGCCAATCGTCCCCGGTTGGGAACCAAAGCGAACTCTGCGAGCATTACCTTCAGTTCCACCTCCATTTTCTCAAAAGTCTCGTACGCCTGTTCGTACAATATGCGAGCTTCGGCCTGCCCGTTTCCATTGGTATTCCGTGCTCGTTCCACGAGGATGTTGCCAAGCTGCGAACGGGCGGAATACGCCGAGGAGTGTTTCGGGGTTGCTTGCAGAAACGCGCGGAACGCAGATTCCGCCTCGTCCAACAGTTCGTCTCGTCGCTTGGACTCTCGTTGTTGGCGAGCCTCATCGAGCACCTTCATTCCGCGTTCGTAATCCCCCGTGTCGCCCTTTGCGAAACACGTGCAGGCGGCGGAGATCAGCAGTGCAGAACCCAAAACACAGCAGCCCAAGTACGGTCGATCGAAACTCATGACGGACCTCATTCGAAAAGCACGACGAGTTTACCCGCAATTGCACTATAGCGATTCGTTCCAAGGGGCCGCAAGTATTCACGCATACTCTGGGGCAGCCACGAATGTAGGTCCCGCTTGCCGAGCGGGACCTCGAATTGCGGTTAGACGGTGTAGTCGCGAGCGGACCGGAATTCTACTATCATCTGTTGACGAATCGCTGAGCCGATGACAAGATCAACCACTTGCCGAGGCCGGCTGTTATCGGCCGTTTGGCAGAACGTGGTTCCGTACAGGAGGATGCCCCATGATTTGCTTGCGTTTGACACTGTTTCCTATTGCCGTCGTGGCTATCACCAGCGTTCTTTCTGCTGCCGACAAGCCCGTGCACATCTTTGTCCTCTCCGGCCAGTCGAATATGGCCGGGATGAATCCCGCGCTCGGTTTTGAACCCGAGGCAAAGACGCTGTTCCCTGACGCCGAGGTTGTCTACTTCAAGGTCGCGCGCGGCGGGCAGCCTATTCGCTATTGGGTCAAAGAATGGGACGACATCGCCACGAAACATGGTATTGATGCCAAGACGAAGCGAGCAAGGGACAAGAACAAGGGAACCATCTACTACGATCCGATTATCGAGCAATACAAGAGGCTGATCGACAAGCATCCCAAACCGGCGTCGGTTACTTTCTGCTGGATGCAGGGCGAGCGCGACGCCAAGGAAGGGTTGAGCGCCGCCTATGCGGACGCGCTCGCGCAGCTTGTCAAGAATCTCCGCCGTGACCTGGAACAACCGGAGATGAATTTCGTCATCGGTCGCCTCAGCGATTTCGGCAAGGCGGACTACACCGACTGGCAAAACGTCCGAAAGGCACAAATCGACATCGCCAACAATGACCCTCGTGGCGCCTGGGTCGATTGCGACGATCTGAACGACAAGGAGAAAAACGGCGTCAAGCGTGACGACTTGCACTACACACGAGAAGGCTACGAATTGCTGGGACGTCGCTACGCACGGCAGGCCAAGGCGCTGATCGAGGGGAATGAGCCACCCAAGGATGGAAGGCCGGACTGAGAAGACCCGTCTGAGATGTGCGGAGCTTTTGAAATTCCAAATCCGAAGCACGAAATACGAAACAAATCCAAAACTCAAAGCAGGAATGCTCAAAACCACGAGCGGCATACCGTCGCGTCTGTTTCGGTCATTTGGATTTTCGATTTTGAATTTGTTTGGGATTTCGGATTTCGAGTTTCGGATTTGGCTGCGGCCCAATGCCGTGTCGGTTGTGCGTGGAGGGAAAGATGCTGAAGACGCATGTAATCGCAGGCCTCTCGATCGTCCTTGGGTTAGCTAACGCGGTTTGCTCTTCAGAACCGCTGGCCGAATGCTCGCGGCCCAACGTGCTGTTGCTGCTGACCGACCAACAGACGTTGCAGGCCATGAGCGCATACGGAAATCCGTACCTGCACACTCCGCATATGGACTCGTTGGCTGCGGCGGGGGTGCGTTTTGGGATCTCGTATTGCACGGCGCCGGTGTGCGGGCCGTCGCGCAGCAGTATTGTCACCGGCTGCATGCCGCACGAAACGGGGGTGGAGCTGAACGGCCAGACTCCGGATCCGGCGATCCCGAATCTCGGCCAGATCTTCCGCGATGCCGGGTACGAGACGGCATGGACCGGCAAATGGCATCTGCCGGCCAGCTACCCGCGCCCGCCGGACGGGACGATTCCCGGCTTCGACTGCCTGCACGTGCCCGAGGGGACCAAATTTATGCTGGGCGATCAGACCGATGCGGCCGTGACGGATCAAGCCGTGGCGTTCCTGCGCAAGAAACACGATCGGCCGTGGCTGCTGTGCGTGTCATTGCACAATCCGCACGACATCTGTTGGACGGTACGCGAAAATCGTTCGGCGCCGGCAAATGCCGATCTATTTCCCCCGCTGCCCGATAACTTTGCCATCGCACGGGACGAGCCGGAGTTTCTGAGCGACTGCCGAAAGCCGAAGACGTATGGAGTCGAGCAGCAGTACACGGCCGACTGGGACGAGATCCGTTGGCGAGCGTACCTGTACACGTATTACCGATTGACCGAACAGGTCGACCGTTTGATCGGCCGTATGCTTGATGTGCTGCGCCAGCAGGGGCTGGAGGAAAACACACTAATCGTCTTTACCAGCGACCACGGCGAGGGCGTGGCGGGCCATCAGTTCATCGTGAAGCTGACGCCGTACGACGGGGCGGCGGCGGTGCCGTTTGTGATTGCGTGGAAGGACCGGATTCCCGCCGGGCGCGAGGATCAGACGCACCCGGTTTCCGGCATCGACATCGTGCCGACCGTTTGCGACTACGCAGGAGTGACGTTGCCGAAGCCCGTAACGGGTGTGAGCTTACGACCGATCATCGAGAATCCAAAGACTCGGGGGCGAGGCCATGCCGTCTGTGAACTGTCGCCGTTTCGCACTCAGCCGCATCGCAAGGCGCGCGTCCTGCGCACGACGCACTACAAATACATCGCTTTCACCGATGGCGAACGACCCGAGATGCTGTTCGACATGAAAGACGATCCCGGCGAGACACGCAATCTGGCCAGCCACGCGGCCCATCGCGACGAACTGTTGCGACACCGCCAGTTGCTGGTCCAATGGATCCAGCGGACGAACGACCATTTCGTCGCACCGTGGATGACAGACTCAGAAAAGGAGAACACGCCGTGAAGATGAATCCGTGCATCAAAGGTCTGTTACTCGCCGCGGCAACCTACGTCGTGATCGCGGCACGAGTGGTCGGCGCCGAACCTGCCCAGCCCGACGATCCGCTCGTGGCCGGTTTTCTCGATCCACCCAAGGAGGCTCGGCCATCGGCCTATTGGCTGTGGTTGAACGGGTATGTGAATCGCGACTATGCCGAGCGCGAGTTGAAGGACATGTACGATACCGGCATCCGCGGCGTGTGCATCTTCGACATGGGGACTCGCGGCGACAAAGCGACGGTGCCTCCGGCGGGGCCAGCGTTCATGGGCGACGGATCCGTGGACGATATCGCCCACGCCGTGCGCGTCGCCGGTCGGTTGGGCATGGATGCGGAGCTTTCGGTGGCCAGCAGTTGGGACATGGGCGGAGCGTGGGTCGAGCCGCGGCACGGGAGCATGGGCCTGTTTCAGACCGAGGTGAACGTCGAGGGCCCGGCCGCCTTCGACAAGGTTTTGCCGTTTCCGCCGCTGCCGGCAAAGGCGCCGCGCGACTCGGATGGAAGGCCTGCCTTCTACAAGGACGTGGCTGTGCTGGCCGTTCCGGCCGAAAAACGGGTGCCAGGCCACGACTTCGTATTCAAGCTGGATCCGCCAGGCGTCCACACGCTCAGCCACTGCGTGTTGTACAACACGACCAGCGATGATCCCAAACGCCATGGAAAGCTCCATCTGTTCACCAAAGAGTTCTCGATCGCCATTTCCGAGACCACGCCGGCCGACGGGGCATTTCGCGAGGTGCTGCGGGGGTCCTTGGAGCCAAATACCGAGGCGCAGCGTTTCGATCTGCCGGCCGCCAATGCCCGCTACGCACGGCTTCGCATCCTGAGCGGACACAATGACCGTTTCGATCGAGTGCAGCTTGGCGAGTTCGAGCTATACAACACGGAGGACGTCAACGTCGTGATCTCGCATGTTGCCGACCGCAGCCGTGACGGCGCCGATCTGATCGGCTACCGTTCCTCGCTCGGCCAAGACCGCACGTGGTCGTCGGGCAATATCAACGACGGCAACAAATCCGGCGCACACGGTGGCTGGTCGTCGGCCGGGCTGCCGCCGCTGCTTGTCGAGGATCCCGAATCGATCATCGACCTGACTGACCGTATCGACGCCGACGGCCGCTTGAAATGGCAAGCGCCCGGCGGCAAATGGGTAATCATGCGGTTTGTATGCTCGAACACGGGCGAGCGGCTGAAGGTGCCTAGCCCGAACTCCGACGGCTTGGCCACGGATCATTTCAGCCGCGAGGCCACGCTCACGTTCCTCAAATACCTGACCGGTCGGCTTGAAACGAAGATGGGCGATCTGAGAAAGACGGCCCTGAAGTATCTTTACCTCGCGAGCTACGAAGTGCGGGGGGCGATCTGGACGCCGGATCTGGTCGAGCAGTTCGCGGGCTACCGCGGCTATGACATGAAGCCATATTTGCCGACTCTGTCGGGCAGCGTCATCGTCAACGACGAGGTCACCGCGCGGTTCATCTACGACTACCGCAAGACGCTGGGCGACCTGCTTGTGGACGCCTATTACCGCGCCGCCGTCGAGGCAGCTCATGCCGCGGGCTTGGGCATCGAGTCAGAGGCCGGTGGCCCGGGACCGCCAATTCACCAAGTACCGGTAGACGCACTGAAAGCACAGGGCGCGATTGATGAAGTGCGCGGCGAATTCTGGCCGAAACGCCCCAACGCCGACGGCATGTGGGTCGTGAAAGAGACCGCCTGCGCCGCTCATATCTACGGGAAGCGGCGTGTTCACATGGAGGCTTTCACCAGTATGCACCACTGGCAGGACGGCCCGATCGATCTGAAGCCATCGGCCGATCGTGCGCTCTGCGAGGGCACTAACCACTTCGTCTGGCACACTTCCTCCCACCTGCCGCCCGAGGCGGGCAAGCCCGGATGGGTCTACCATGCAGGTACGCACATTACTCCTAACCTCGTCTGGTGGCCCAAGGCCAAACCGTTCCTGGACTACCTGGCAAGATGTTGCTTCCTGCTGCAGCAAGGCCATTTCGTGGCCGACGTGTGCTACTACTACGGCGACCAAGGCTACAATTTCGTTTTGCCCAAACACACCGAACCGCTGGCGGGGCAGGGCTATGACTATGACGTGACCAACCGCGAAGTGATCCTCA
>CAZURK010000018.1:53699-94970 GCA_964623055.1 uncultured Pirellulaceae bacterium | reverse complement strand
ATCCCAACGTTTCAAGCCGAAATCCGGCTTCCCGACACAAGAAAGTTTGGGTTAGGATGGCATTCCTGCCCGTCTGCTCGGCGTCGGGCAGGAATGCCCAACCTACGAGGACAACTGACACAGGTACTATTCCGCGCCCGTGATCAACTTTTCGAATTCGTCTTCGCTGATAACCGGTACGCCCAGCTTCTCAGCCTTGACCAGTTTGCTGCCGGCCTTTTCGCCGGCCAACACATAGTCGGTCTTGCCAGACACACTGGACGAAGCGCGGCCGCCATAGCGATCGATTAGTTCATGGACCTGGTCTCGCGTGTACTTGCTCAGCGTTCCGGTTACCACGAAGGTCTTTCCGGCAAACACGGCCGCGCCCGCATCGCCCTCCTTCTTCGGCGCTTCCATGTTCACGCCCAATTGGCGAAGTTCCTCGACAGCCGAAGCGCCGTGGTCGCTGTGCAGGAAGTCATGGACGCTTTCCGCGATGATATCGCCGATCTCGTTGATCTCCGCCAGTCGCTCGACCGTGGCCTTTACGAGTTCGTCCATGCTGCCAAAGCTCTCGGCCAGTACGGCCGACACTCGGCCCCCGACGTGACGGATCGACAAGGCGTTCAGCAATCGAGCCAGTCCGCGGCTCTTGCTGGCGTCGATCCCGGCCAACAGGTTTTCGGCGGACTTCTTACCCATTCGCTCCAGTGGCAAGAGCCGTTCGAGCGTAAGACGATACAAGTCTCCGTAGCCTGACACCAGTTCGTTTTCGACCAACTGGTCCACTAGCTTGTCGCCCAACCCTTCGATGTCCATGCAGTTGCGGCTGGCGTAGTAGCGGATGCGCTCCTTCAGTTGCGCGGGACACTGGAAATTCGGACAACGAATGTACACACCGCCCTCGTCCTTGACCAACTGTGTGCTGCATTCCGGGCAGTTCTCGGGGAATTTGTATTTCCGCGGAGCGGTCTTCCGCTCGTGTTTTTCCACACGAACCACGTGCGGGATGATCTTCCCTGCCTTCTCCACCACCACCACGTCACCGACACGAATGTCCTTGCGCTGGATCTCGTCGGCGTTGTGCAGGCTGGCGCGGCTGACCGTAGTGCCGGCCAACTGAACGGGTTCCAGTTCGGCAACGGGCGTGATCGCCCCTGTTTTTCCGACCTGGACGTTGATGGCGTTCAGTCGCGTGGCCGCTTCGTATTTCTCCCACTTGTACGCTACCAGCCACCGTGGACTCTTGGACCTTGCACCTAGCCGCTCACGCTGCTCGAACTGGTTCACTTTCAGAACCAGCCCATCGACTTCGAAATCCAACTCGTGCAGCAGTTCGATGATTTCGTCACAGTGCCTCACGGCTGCGTCAAACGCGGGAAAACTCTCGACCATCGGCGTGGGCGGCAAACCGTAGCCGCCGATTTCTTCGAGGAATTCAGCATGCGACGTGGACTTGAGCCCCTCGCAGTGACCGATCCCGTGGCAGAAAACGCGCAACCGACGCTCGGCACAGATTCGCGGATCCAGCACTCGAATACTGCCGGCGGTCACGTTACGCGTGTTGGCGAACGGCGATTCGCCTTTCTGCTTCTGCATTTCGTTCAGCTTGACCAAATCCGAATTGGTCATATACACCTCGCCTCGCACTTCCAGGACCGGCGGTACGTCGTCGCCCACCAGACGCAAAGGCACGTCGGCTACGGTGCGCACGTTGTGCGTGATATCGTCGCCAACGACGCCATTGCCGCGCGTCAAGGCGTGCGTCAGCACGCCGTCTTCGTAGATGATCGCCACGGCCACACCGTCGATCTTCAGCTCGACCACCCACTCGATCGGCTCGTCTTCCAGCAGCCGAGCGGTACGTGCGCCGAATTCGTGCAGCTCTTCGATGCTGTACGTGTTGTCGATCGACAGCATCGGCATACGATGTTCGACTTGCGGCAGATGCTCGACCGGCTGGTCGCCAATCCGTTGCGTAGGGCTGTCCGGTGTGACCAATTCCGGATTATCGGTTTCGAGCTTCTTCAACCGCGAAAGCAACCGGTCGTACTCCAGATCGCTGATCTCCGGCGCAGCCTCGACGTAATACTTCCGATCGTGATGGCGAATCTCTTCACGAAGCTCTTCGATTTGTTGTCTTGTACCGTTCGTCATTGTGGGGTTCTCGTGGCAGCCTGGTGCGTGCTGAACCGGGGCAAATTCTCCACATCTATTTGTACCGGCTGTCACCCGCAGAGTACAGGACGGCGATATGGTTTGACTTGCCCGTGCAAACGCCAGGCAATGTCCTGGAAACGGGATTCAGGGGAATAGGTCACCTCTTCGCACGCGGAACCAGTGCATCGCTTGACCGGGAGGTACGAAGGGAACCTGGGCGACTATCCTGCCTGGCCGGCCTTCCTTCTCGGCCATACCACCACGCCCAAAACAAAGCTCCCGCGCAGGCGCCCAAAGCATAGCAGAGCACATCATACGGATCGGCGAACGCGAGCCCAGCCCAACCATGCGTGGCGGGCAGCACCACTTCAAAAACGACGGCCCAAAGCAACATGGGGATGACGATTTCGTGCCCGAGTGGTGGAGCGTCGTGTCGCCTGAGTCCGAGTTTCCTGTTGACCCACAGCATTATCGGAATCCAGAACGGGATGCATATCAAATCATTGAGATACGACCGCAGTAGCGGCACGCGCACTCCATAGCCTTCGAGAGACCAGTTCACCCAGTAGGCGGCAAAGCACACGAGGAACAGCGGGTCCTTAAGATAGCCGAATGCCACGGATCAATGCCCCGATTGAGATACTGCAACATAGAAGGCGGCCAGAAAGATGGCGACCAGCACCGCAGAGACCGTCGCAGCGGTTACGCCCACGATCAGCGACCTCAGGCGAAGCTGCTCTTTCGCTGGGCCGCCGAACCAAATGCAGCCAGCAGCAAAGCTGGCTAACACAGCCGCCATGAACACCCCTCCACTACCCGTCGTTTCAAACAGAAACTGCCTTAGCGGCAGACGTGTCCTCTCGTTGGTGAGTTCGTCGCCGAAAAAGAGGTCGGCGTCCAAACCAACGCCTCCTGCCACGCCGTCCCTGCCCAGACTCCCGAGCCTGAATCCATCTGGCGTCTTCTCGTAATGAAAAGGACGGTTCCAGCCATCAAACCACCACAGTTCTCCGGCCTCGTCGAACGGCAGACTGTGATCTTCCAGGTCTGCAAGATCGCTCAGTGAATCCGGAAAGCTGCCCTTCTTCCGATCATATTTCGACAGTGCCTCGTGTATCTGCTCAAATTGGTAGCGACCGTATTGCATCGGCCAACTGTGCATTCGAGGGCCGTATCCCATCTGAACCCAGCATGCGAGATAGGTGATGACGAATACGGATATTGCCGTCAACCCTGCAGTCATTAGTCGCCAGTTGCGCAACCACCGTCCCGTGGCAGCGGCACTGATGAAGCAATAGGCGACGAATCCGACATGCCTGAGTTGCGTCACAAGGGCCAGCAACACGCCGAGGGCCACAAACAGAAGAAGAATGTGGTGAAGGTAGAACTGAGTGCGTCGGCGCGGCGGTCCGCCGTCGTCTTTCTCGTTTCTAGTCACCATTCACGCCCTACGCCCCTGGAAATCCCGTTCAACCGTATCGGAAACCTCCATTGACCGCGACCACTTGGCCGGTCATGAAATCGGATTCGGGGGAAGCGAGGAACCGGGCGACTTTCGCGACATCCTCCGGCGTGCCCCACCGGCCCAGTAGCGATTCTTCGCATGCTCGCTGCTGCCAGTAATCCGATGCCTGCTCGCCCCAGGACGTGCGGATCCAACCCGGTGCCACGCAGTTGACTCTCACTTCCGGCGCCAGCGAACGCGCCAGGCTCTTGGTGAAAGCGATGATCGCCCCTTTGACGGCGGCAAACATCTCGCCGCTATCGCCTCCCATACCGTGTTCGGCTTGGTCCCATCCCATATTCACGATCACGCCGGTCGCGGCCGCCCCGCCACGCTCCTTCATCCGCGGTCCGATCAGGCGAGACAGCCGAATGGTTCCGAGCACATCGACTCGCCATAGACGGTCGAGTTTCTCCTCGAAGGTCCATTCGGCGGCCTCGCCCGTCAGCACGTCGGCGCCGGCATTGTTGATCCAGATGTCGACGCCATCGCGCCAGTCCCATGCCTCATCCACCAGCGATCCGCAATCGTCTGGATCACCGATGTCGGCCAAAACCACCGTGGAATCGCGGCCTTGCTGGCGAACGTCCTCCGCCACATCCTCGGCAGCTTCGCGGTTGGCTCGCGCATGCACGAGGACATTCGCACCTGCAGCAGCCAATTCCAGAGCGATCGCTCGACCGATGCCGCTAGACGAGCCCGTAACGACGGCGGTCTTGTCGGCCAAGTTTTGCACAACTTCAGTAGCCATGCCTTACGGGAATCCTGGTAGACGGGAAGAGGAAGCTGCGAATCGGATTGTAACCCGCACAATCGAGTCAACAAGTATGATCGCTCGACATTATCATTGCTCCTGTATGCATTGGTCAAAGGACCAGGGCGGACGCCGCCGAGAATGAACGATGCGTGCGGTTCTGCGCGATTAGAATGTCTTTGCGGAAAAGCGGACATTGGACACGTATGGGTAACGGCGACATGCTCCAAAACCGGGCGAAAGTGCACAATGCGGCCACGTCACTCACGCGTCGGCTGCTGACTCTGTGCCTACGCCTGAGAATTCCTCGCCGATTCCGCACATTTTCGAGTTGCTCGGTCAGCTTTGTCCTCCACCTGTTGGCAATTCTGGCGTTGGCATTTTGGCTCGTGTGGACCGACCGGGAGCAGAAGTCCCACTCGATCACTGTACTTCCTTTCGAGGGAGAGATAGATATCCAAGTCCTGGCCGTGGACATGGTCACGTCAAACGCTCTGACGCCTGGCCAGGCGGAAAGCTCCCCTCAAGATATTGCGACCGAACTAGTGAGCCTGGATGTGCCGAAGATCTCTTTGGAGTCTGTCGACAGCACTTCCGGGGAAACGTCGCTGGAACCAACGCCGTCGCCCGATTCATACCGACCGCAGGATTTGCTGCTGCAACTGAAGACCGGCACAGGCGGCGGCTTCGAAGGTCGCACTGGGCCCATGCGGGCCCGTCTGGTGATTGATCGTGGCGGAAGCGAAAAAAGCGAAGACGCTGTTGCGCGCGGTCTCGCCTGGCTGGCCGCTCACCAGCGCGAGGACGGAAGTTGGTGGTTCGATCACCGCGACGGGCTTTGCCGCGGCTTGTGCCGAAATCCCGGTACACATGGATCGACGACTGCTTCGACCGGCTTGGCGCTGTTAGCTTTCCTGGGCGCGGGCGAAGTGACCGAAGAGAGCCAGTACAAGGAGGTGGTGGACAAAGGACTCTACTACCTGACCGGCCGGTTGATCGACACGCCGCACGGCGGCGACTTGCAGGAAGGAACGATGTACGCCCAGGGAATTGCCACAATCGCCCTGTGCGAAGCGTATGCAATGACCGAAGATGAATCGCTGCAATCGGCCGCTCAGCACGCCGTGAACTTCATCTGCACCGCCCAGCACGAAGAAGGCGGTTGGCGCTACTATCCGGGGCAACCGGGCGATACGACCGTCTACGGTTGGCAGGTGATGGCGTTGAAAAGTGCTCGGATGGCGGGCCTGGATGTGCCGGACGATGTGTTGGAGCGGGCCAAGAGATTCCTGGATCGCGTACAGGTCGAAAATGGCGCCTACTACGGCTACATGACTCCGGAACGGCTATCGACGCCGACCGCCATCGGGCTACTTGCCCGCATGTATTCGGGCTGGCCGCAGAATGATCCAAGGCTGGCGAAGGGCGTCGATCACCTGCAGAAACTGAAACCGTCGCGCACCGACGTGTATTTCAACTACTATGCCATGCAAGTGATGCACCATTATGAAGGCGACGGCTGGGATGCCTGGAATCGGGAACTGCGCGATCGGCTGATCGCCACACAATCGCGACGCGGCCACGAGCACGGAAGCTGGTATTTCCACGACGAACACGGCAAGTCCGGCGGCCGGTTGTATACGACGGCCATGTGCATCATGATTCTGGAGGTGTATTACCGCCACATGCCGCTGTACGGCACGGCTGCGGTCGAGGACGAGTTCTAGCGTTGCCCGAACTCGCGTAACCGTGGTGCCGGATATTAGGGCGTGGCGGCATCTCGACACGCGTCGTGAAGGTTCTCCGTTGGTCCGTTTGGCCCATCCCTACCGGACCGGGCAGACAACGATGATTAGCTCCGGAACAGTATCCACCAGTAGGCCAGGACCGCGATCGTCAATGCGCCGAGTGCCGCGATGACAAACAAGACGCGACCGGGTAATTCCACCGGCTCGGGCACTACGACCTGACGGCCTTCGCTGAAATCGTGCCCGCACTCCTCGCACAAACGGTAGAATTTCGGCGCAAACGCCTCGTCGCAACTCGGACACATCAGCAACACCGGCGCGTGGTCCTCGTCGCGACCTACGTCGCAGGTCTTACATGCGCAGCCTGCGTCGCGTCGAGTGCGCTCGACGGGCGCCGCAGCCGGGATGTACTCGGCCAGTGGGAACTGATCGCCGGCAATGTCACATGTTGGACAATATGTTGGTCGATTGCGCCCACACTTTGGACAATGTGGCCAATCTAGCCACCTGTCGTCGTCCAAGTGATAGACATGGCGATCAGACGGTCCGGTGGTTCCTTGTTCGCTCATCGACAGCATTAGACCCCACAACGCTGATTGCGGGCAAGTCGTCTACCATTGCATAATATGGTCCGTCGATACAGGCATTCTCCACTTTTGCATCACGTGGAATCCATGAGGAGATCTGACCATGACCACTCTTGCCAAGACAACACACGGTAGCGTTCGTCCGCAACATGTATTTTGGCTCGTTGCCATTGCTCTGGTCGTCTCGTCACAGCAATCGGCATCCGCGGCGGGTCCGCGCGTCTTGCCTCCCGGTGAATTGCCCGCCGACAAACGGTTGGAGCCGCTGAAAGACTTGAACGGCTATTTCCCGTTCACGCCGCCGAAATCCAAGCAGGAGTGGGAACAACGCGCCGGCGAACTGCGACGCCAGATGCTCGTTTCGCAGGGGCTGCTGCCCATGCCAATTAAAACGCCGTTGAATCCGGTCATTCACGGTCGGACCGATCAAGGCGATTACACGATCGAAAAGGCGTACTTCGAGAGCTTCCCCGGATTCTACGTGACCGGAAGTCTGTACCGTCCAAAGGCCCCGAAGGGCAAAGTTCCGGGCGTGCTGTGCCCGCACGGACACTGGGCCAATGGCCGGTTTTACGATATCGGCGAGAACGGCGTGCGCCGGCAAATCGTCCAAGGCGCCGAACGCTTTGAAAACGGGGGCCGAAGTCCTCTGCAAGCCCGTTGCATGCAGTTGGCACGCATGGGGTGCGTCGTGTTCCACTACGATATGATCGGCTATGCCGACAGCGTGCAGATCTCTTTCGAGTTGGCTCACCGTTTCGCCAAGCAACGCCCCGAGATGAACCAACGCGAAGGTTGGGGACTGTTCAGCCCTCAGGCGGAAGCTCATCTGCAATCGGTGATGGGCATGCAGACGTACAATTCGGTACGAGCCCTGGATTTCATAACCGGCTTGCCCGATGTCGATCCCGAACGAATCGCCGTGACCGGTGCCAGTGGTGGCGGCACGCAGACGTTCATGATCAGCGCATTGGATCCGCGAGTGCGAGTATCGGTGCCCGCTGTCATGGTATCCACGGCCATGCAAGGTGGGTGTACGTGCGAAAACGCTTGTCTATTGCGAGTCGGCACCGGCAACGTCGACTTCGCCGCGCTGTTCGCTCCCAAACCCATCTGCCTGACCTCGGCAGATGATTGGACCAAGGAGATGGACACCAGAGGATTCCCCGAATTGCAGCAGCACTACCGACTGCTTGGCGCCGCGAATCACGCAAAGCTCCACTCGGCCACGCATTTCAAACACAACTACAACTACGTCAGCCGCGCCGCCATGTACCAGTGGCTGAACAAGCATTTCGGATTGGGACATGCCGAACCGATCGTCGAAGAGGACTTTCCGCGACTGACACCCGAAGAACTGACCGTTTGGGATGACGATCACCCCAAACCCCAAGGCGGCGAGGAATTCGAACGCGGTTTGCTTCGCTGGTGGCACGAGGACACGGAGAAACAACTGGCCGCGCTCGTGCCCAAAGACAAACCGTCGCTGGAGCGGTACCAGGAGATCGTCGGAGAAGCGATCCGTACGTTGATCGGCCAGGGCTTGCCTGAATCGGGAGATATCACATTTCAGCAGACCACAACCACGGACGGGGACCTGTGCGTGACTGTCTGCGGCCTGCTGCAGAACACACAACAGGGAAGCCAACTGCCGATCGTTCTACTGCGTCCTAAGGAAGCGAAACGCCGGGCCGTCATTTGGCTTTCCAAGGATGGCAAATCGGGCTTGTTTGAGGCTGATGGCAAGCCGAGATCGCCCATTCGACGATTGCTGGAGTCGGGCACGACGGTGGTGGGTGTCGATCTGCTGTATCAGGGGGAATTCCTCGCAGATGGAAAACCGATCACGAAAACACGCCGCGTCGAGAACCCGCGAGAGGCAGCGGCCTATACATTCTGCTACAACCACACGCTGTTTGCCCGACGCGTTCATGACGTGTTGACGACGATCAGCTTCATTCGCAGTCGCGAGCCCGCAGCGGACGAAGTCGAGCTGGTCGGGATCGACGGATCGGGACACTGGGCCGCCGCGGCTCGCGCTGTGGCAAGCTGTGCGGTGACGAAGGCCGCCATCGACACCGCCGGCTTTCGTTTCAGCGAGATTTCGGATATCCACAGTCCCGACTTCCTGCCCGGCGGTGCAAAGTATCACGATCTACCGGGCATGCTGGCCGTCGCCGCTCCGGCGTCGCTATGGTTGGCTGGTGAAGGATCTTCCGAAGTCGTCACCGCTGCCTACCAAGCCAGCGACCACGCGGATGCCTTGGTCACGTTTGGCGGCGATGGCAAGGGCGCGGCCGACTCGGCAGTTGCCTGGTTGACCGGAGAGTAGCGGTAGCAGTTGGGAACGTTAGGATTTTGCCCCGTAGGGGCATTCGACAATAGCCCAGCGATTGATCGCTGGGATTCGGGAGAAAGCCGCGATCGCCGAAGTCCCGTAGGGACGACTGAGTCCGTATTCCACCCGCCACCGATCGGGTTCAGTCGTCCCTACGGGACTCGTCCTTCCTGTTTGCCATCCTACCCACCAGTGAACTGGTGGGCTATTCTCGGTCGTCCCTGCGTGACGGAAGATGTGTAGTACAATAGGTTACTGTCGGCGGGCTTTCCCAAAGAAGGTTTGGCTTCAATAGAAAAGCCTCGACCATCCCCGCCGACTCATAGATGGTACGGGTGCCGTTGCGGCTTGCCGAGCAACCGATTCGCATGTTCATCGCCGACGATCTGCTGCCGGCGTCCGTCCCATTTCAGCTTTCGGCCAAGCATGTACGAGAGATTGCCAAGGATGCACAGCGTGGACGTGCGATGGGCAATCTCGATGTCAACATTCGGAAGGCGTTCGCGAGACCTGATGCACTTCAGCCATTCGTCCATGTGATTCATGCCGAAGTCCTTGTGGAGGTTCGGCGTGTAGGGTTCAAAGCCGCCTGCGGGAACATCGAAGTTGATCGCTTCCGGTTCGGCCCATTTGCGGGCGCCCTCCCATTCCAGAAGCAGGCTGCCGTTCTCGCCGTAGAACACCTGGCCGAACTCGGTCTTTCCAGCTTTTCTGCCCGGCTGGCTCCAAATCAGCGTCCATTTGGGATCTTCGAATTCGTACGTAACATCCATGTCCGGCGGACAATCCCACAGTCCTTTGACGGGGGGCGTGCCGGTCGCTTCGACCGTGAACGAGAGCGGACCGTCGGCATCCAAACACCACAGAATCGTGCTGAACTGGTGGGCACCACGGTCGCGAATCTGGCCGCCGCCCGACTCCAGCAGCCAGCGAAATACGCCGTGGCAATAACGCTGGTTGTACGGGCGCCATGGCAACGGACCAAGCCACATGTCCCAGTCCAGCTCGGGCGGCGGTGCGCTATCGGCAACGGGAGTCCGGTCGATTGGGTTCGCATAGTGCCAACAGTCGACCTTTGTCACATTGCCGATGATCCCGTTACGGATCGCCCGGCACGTGTAGTAGGCCGGCATGCCGCTGCGCCCTTGAGCGCCGACCTGCACCATACAGTCGTTCGCCCGAGCGGCTTCGATCATGGCCAACCCCTCTTCGATCGTGACCGACGACGGCTTTTCCACGTAGACATGTTTGCCCGTCTCGCACGCGTGCACCGTCTGCACACCGTGCCAGTGATCGGGCGTGGCGATGATTACCGCGTCGATGTCTTTCCGCTGGAGGATATACCGATAATCCGCGTAAGGCTCGACGCGGATTCCTTTATCGCTGCACCGTTTGACACTGCTGGCGAGTCTCTTCTCATCTACATCGCAGACGGCCGCGACATTGGTCGAGCCAAGGTCATGAAAAGTGAGCCCGCGAGCCAAATGGCCGCTCCCCATGCCACCGACGCCAATGTGCCCCAGCGTGATTCGATCGTTGGCGCCCGGTTTGCCCGGTGCGGCCAATACTGCGGACGGAATGAAGTAGGGGGCACTCAGTAGAGCACTTGCCGTGCCGAGAAATTCACGACGTCCGATCTGTCGCTGCTTCTTCATGATTGCCCTGCCTTTCCACTCTGTTGAGAGACGGCTGCGAGGAACGCTCGCAGTTATCCACAGCCCTACGACCGTAATTACCGGTGCGTAGTATACAGGGCCTTAGGCTCGTCCAGCAACCGAGCAACGGCTTCGGCGGACGCATGAAATGTTGTGAGAATCGCGTGAACGCCCGCCACTAGAGACGCCGAGCCGAACGTGTTACCATTCGAGCCAGCCGGATTTCGTCGCCGAACGCCACGCCGCCAGCTCGACGACTCGTGTTGACCGCGGCCCTCATTCCTGGGCCCCTTATGGAGATCAAGAATCGATGCAGCATGCAATGGGCTTTGACAACGACCAGTATTTGCAGGAGCAGACGAAAGAAATCCTCGATCGCGTCCATCGTTTCGACGACAAGCTGTATTTGGAGTTCGGTGGCAAGCTCCTGTTCGACTACCACGCGGCCCGAGTGCTGCCAGGTTACGATCCGAACGTAAAGATGCGGCTTCTGGCTCAACTGAAGGAGAAGGCGGAAATCCTGTTGTGCATCCACGCCGGGGCAATCGAGCGGAAGAAGATGCGAGCCGACTTCGGCATCACGTACGATGCCGACGCCATGAAGTTGATCGACGACCTCCGTGAATATGGTATTGATCTGCGGGCCGTAATCATCACTCGCTTCGACGACCAGGCTGGGGCGATACAGTTCAAGAATAAGCTGGATCGTCGCGACATCCCCGTCTACATCCACCGTGCGACCAAGGGTTATCCGACCAACGTTGATCGGATCGTAAGTCCCGAAGGCTATGGCGCCAATCCATACATCAAAACGGACAAGCCTCTGGTGGTGGTCACGGGGCCCGGGCCAGGCAGCGGCAAGTTGGCCACGTGCCTGAGCCAGGTCTATCATGATCACCAGCGCGGCGTCCATTCGGGATACGCCAAGTTCGAGACCTTTCCGATTTGGAACCTGCCGTTGAGGCATCCGGTCAACGTAGCCTACGAGGCGGCCACGGCCGATTTGCGCGACTTCAACTTGATCGACCCGTTCCACTTGGAGGCACACGGCGAGACAGCCATCAACTACAACCGTGATGTCGATGCGTTTCCCGTTCTTCAGAAAATCCTTGAACGCATTACGGGCGGCGAGCCGTACTACCGGTCGCCGACGGATATGGGGGTGAACAGGGCAACCGCCGGCATCATCGACGACGACGCCATCCAGGCCGCCGCTCGCGCCGAAGTGATCCGCCGATACTTTCGCTACTCGTCCGAATATGCCATGGGGCTGACGGACGAGGGGACTGTCGAGCGAATTCAGCGGATCATGGAGGTCCTCCGCCTCGAACCGGAGAACCGCCCGGTCGTCGAACCCGCCCGTCAGGCCGCCGAAGAAGCGCAGCAACAAGGGAAAGGCAACGAAGGTTTCTACTGCGGTGCGGCGATTCAGTTGAAGGACGGCAGCGTGGTTACGGGAAAGAACTCGCCACTCATGCACGCGGCATCAAGCCTTGTGATCAACGCCGTGAAGCGATTGGCTGGCGTGCCTCGCGATATCCACTTGTTGGCACCGACCATCATCGAATCCGTGGCGCGGCTAAAAACGGACATCCTTGGCCGGAAGAGCGTGAGCCTGGATTTGGAGGAGACGCTTCTTGCATTGGGCGTCAGCGTCACGGCGAATCCGACGGCCCAACTGTGCGTCGACACGCTGAAGGAATTGCGCGGCTGTGACGTCCACATGACGCACATCCCAACGCCGGGCGACGAAACGGGACTGCGGCGACTCGGTGTCCACTTGACCAGCGATCCAAGTTTCGCGACGAAGGATCTGTTCGTGTCTTGAGTCGCGTCTCGGCGTGCGAGGCGATTACAGTTCGTTTCGGTCAATCCATAGCAGGGCGGAGCACAACTCCCGAATTCCGTCTTCCAAAGGGATTCGTGTCTCGAATCCTTCGTTGCGGATGCGGGCATAGCTCACCGCGTAGTCCCGCTGATCGGCATCCTTGCCATCGTCGCATTGCTCGACGTGAATTCCGGGGATAGCGCGGGCAATGGCTTCACAGATCTCCAGCTTCGTGAAATTTTGTCGCTCGTCGCCTACATTGAAGACCCGTCCTACGGTCCGCGATGGGTTGTTCAACGCCAAAACGATCGCGCGGGCGATATCGTGAACGTGGATGAAGCTGCGACGGTAGTGCCCTTCGTAGACGCGCAACTGACGCTCGTGCAGGGCACGATACACGAAGTCGTTGATCAACAGATCCAGTCGCAGTCTGGGGGAAAGGCCATAGGCAGTCGCGATTCGGTATACGACGGCTCGGCACTTCGCTTGAACGATCTCTTCCGACTGGGCTTTGGTCTCTCCGTAAAGACTTAAGGGCCGTAGCGGCGTGTCTTCCGTGCACAGCGAGTCCTTGACGGCTCCGTAGCAACTGCTGGTCGACGCAAACACAACCGAGCGATCTCGGCCAGCCGCGGCGGCCAAGTTCCGCGTTCCTTCCACGTTGACCGACCGGGCTTCGTCCGGCGACCGAACACAGGCCGGGTAGCCCACGATGGCGGCCAAGTGGACCAGGGCATCGGCATCGCGAGCTGCATCGTTCAGGGACTTCTGATCGCGAACATCGCCGCGGACGAAAGTGAAGCCTGGACGCCGGAAAGACGGCAGAATGGGCCCAAGCCCGTACTTGAGGGAATCGAAAACGACAACCGAATGCCCTTGGTCCAGCAGCAGAGGAACCAGAGTCGTTCCAAGATATCCGGCACCGCCGGTGACAAACACGTTCATGGTTCTATGTGTACCGGCCGCCAAATCGTTCATGGACTGTTTTCTGCACGTCTTTGATTTTTTCCGCCATGTCTGCCCGACAAACGAGCGTTGCCTGGTCGGTATGGATCACGATCAGGTCCTCGCAGCCCACGGTGGCAATCAGATGTTCCGGTTGATCGGAGGCGATCAGGCAATTGGCTGTCTCGTAAACCAAGCAGTTTTCGGCAGCCAATGCATTGTTGTTTTCATCCCGTGGTCGAGTTTTCGCGAAAGAAGGCCACGATCCGACGTCGAGCCATTCCAGTTCCATCGGTATGGCGGCCACTCGGACTGACGAGTCTTGCGAAGCGGGTTCCATTACGGCAAAATCCACACTAGTTTTCTTGAGCGTCGGGAAGACATTCGCCAGTACCTCATCCTGCGCCGGCGTGCCCCATGCCTCGGCGATTGCCATCAGACCTTCCCAAACGTCGGGCTCGTAACGGCGAATGCAGTCGAGCAACGTCTGGGCACGCCATACAAACATCCCACTATTCCACAGATACCGTTCGGGGCCAAGCCCGAAGTACTCTTCAGCAACCTCCAGAGGCGGCTTTTCGCGAAACTGATCGACGCCCCGGGCGTTACCGTCGATGACGCCGCCCAGTTCGAGATAGCCAAAGCCGGTGGCGGCGGCGGTAGGCGTGATACCGAACGTAACCAACGTTTCCGGCTCGTTTTCGACCAGCGAGAAACCATCGGCGACAATCCGCTGGAATTCGTTCTCAGGCTGAATCAGATGATCAGCCGTGAAGACGCCAATCACCGCGTCAGGATCTCGTGCGGCCAGCACAGCCGCGCTGAAACCGACCGCATTTAGCGTGTCACGGCCGATAGGCTCGCCAAGGAATCTCGAACCGTCCAGCGATGGCATTGCGGACAGGATCACGTCGCGATGTCGCTGCCCGGCGCACACATACCGACGATCGACCGGAATCAAGTCGCCAAACCTGTCGTAAGCGATCTCCAGCAAGCTGCGGCCGTCGATAAACGGTATCAAGTGCTTGGGCAGTTCCTGACGGCTTATCGGCCAAAGCCGCGTGCCCGAGCCACCAGCCATGATCACAGCGTATCGCATTATCGTGGTTGCCCTCTGATGGAGGTTTGTGGAAAGCCCGGTTTGTAGTACCGGCTTCAGCCGGAATGACTTGTTCTCCTCGCGTGTCAGCCGCCTGAGGGCGGTACTACGAACATTTGAAAACTCTTTCAGAACCCCCGCAAATCCGTGCTCTGCCTTTTCGGCAACCCTTCTTTGGGCAGCCGTTTCAACACACGATATTCAATCCCGTGGGCTTCGCAATAGTCTCGTTTCTCTGGTCGGTCGCCGTCTTCGTTCACGGCGTAGATGTCCGGTTTGATCCGCTCGATCTCCGGCTCGGCATCCAGCCAGCCGTTGCCCGTCGAGACGAATGCCTGCTTCACGTGCCGGATCGACCCGGCCATGTATCGGCGCTCGTTGTCCGAATACATGGGATGGCCTTCGCCCTTCAGCAGCTTGATATTCTTGTCGTGGCCCACGACTACATACAGCTCTCCCAACTCGGACACTTCCTCGAAAAACCGGACGTGGCCCGAGTGAAACCAGTCGTAGCAACCGGTCACGATTACCTTCTTCTTCCCGGATGGTGCCGTGACCGATTCGTCTAGTAGTCTCTCTGGAAAGCCGAGCAGATCGTCTGCCTTGATTACACGGTAGTCGAGACCATGGGTCTCGCAGAAGGCCCGTTTCTCGGGGCTATCGTCCGACTCCTCAACGACGCACGTTGCCGTGTCGGCAACATGCTCCGACAAGGCATCTCTCTCGATCGGGCCGTCGACAAGCGTTACCTGATCAACGTAGCGAACTGCCTCGACGAAATACTGACGTTCCGCATACGGAAACTTCGGCCCTTGGCCTTCGAGGGCCTGTACAACCTGGTCGGACCAGAGCAGTACATGGACGGGACCCAGCTTTGCGGCTTCTTGCAGAAGTCGCATGTGGCGAGATTTCAAATCGTCGAAGCTGCCGCTGATGATAACACGATTCACGCTATTTGCTCCCCTCTGCACAGCGAAGCTTGACTTGCAGGCCACCCGGCACCGGCTCGTCGCTGACGACGTACAGATATCCGCCGCCACATCCGGAATACATGGCACCCGGGTACCTTGATTGATAGGACTTCATGATCCCAACAAGGTCAACGGTGACGGTTGGATGTTTTACAACATGCGGCAAGATGGCTTCCCAGCAATCCATACATTCGTTCATCGAAGCGCCGAGGCCATTTGCATCACGTGCCAGGATGGCGTCGTAACAGTCCTTGCCCGATTGGCCCAGTCGTCGAATCCACTCCGAATCGAGGTTCTTCACGCCCAGCGGGTTGTACCCGTCGGGCCGCGGCGCGACGGGCACCATGTGAATCACCTGTTCCAGCCAGCGGGCGCTTTCCGGATCGTTATTCGACTCGATGTGCCGTGGGAAGATTCCTCCTTCGTATTCGATGTCGAAATCCAACCGGTTTACGCCCGGATAGATCAGGCCGATCATATCCTGAGAACCGGACGGTTCCACTTTGTCCCGGTTCTCCTCTGCGTAGAGCTCCTTGACCAGTTCCACCGGATTACGGTCCGGTAGCACACCTTGCCAAAGGTCAATCGCTACCTTCCGTGTGCCGGTCGCCATCCCCGCGCGTTCCATGTACCAGGATGTCGGCTCCAGTCCTACGACCACCATCGAGCCGGGCGATGCTGGGTTATGCTGGGAAACAAAGGGCTGATCAATCCAGCCACCGGCGAAAGCCATGCGATAGGGAATCGCGCCGATGACATCGGTGATTCCGAGGTTCGTCTCTTGGTTCATCTCGACCAATCCGATTCGAGGATTACTCCACGGCACTGCATCAGCTAATGGTCCGCTTGCCGGCCTTGCGATCCATGTACTGCTGCTCGATCCAGGCATACGTCTTGGCCAAGCCATCTTTCAGGGGCGTATCGGGCTCCCAGCCGAGGATCTCTTTGATCATCGTATTGTCACTGTTGCGACCTGCGACCCCCAGCGGTGCGTCGAGTTTGTGGTTATGCTCCAGCTTCACTCCACCGCACTGCTCGGCAAGGCTTGCCAGATCGTTGATCGAAATGAGTTCGCTGGATCCGAGGTTGATCGGCGTTGCGATGAGATCATCGCAATGCATGATCATGTCGATGCCCTTGGTACAGTCGTCGATGTACATGAAGCTGCGAGTCTGCGTGCCGTCGCCCCAGATTTCGATTTGGCCGGCGCCTTCGTCCTTGGCCTGGATCACCTTGCGGCAGAGCGCCGCCGGCGCCTTCTCGCGACCCCCGTCCCATGTGCCGTGCGGGCCATAGACGTTGTGGAAGCGCGCGATCGATGTCATCATTCCACGCTCGGCCCAGTACTCCTGGCAGAAGATTTCCGAAATGAGCTTCTCCCAGCCGTAGCCACGCTCGGCATTCGCCGGGTAGGCATCGGACTCTTTCAAGGCCCGCACGTTTGGGTCCTTTTGAAGGTCGGTATTGTACGCACAGGCGGAAGACGAGTAGAAGTAACGCTGGGCACCGGCATTGTACGCTGCTTCGATCATGTGGGTGTTGATCAGGATGCTGCGCAGGCATTCGACGCGAAATCGCTCGATGAAACCCATGCCGCCCATGTCGGCCGCCAGGTTGATGACTTCTGAGGCATCCTGGCAAGCCCGCTTGCAGTTCTCTTCCTCGCTCAAGTCGAGGCAGAAGTTTTCCACACCCGGCACGCGCTGGTACCACTCCGGCAGCGGCTTCTTGTCGATCGCACGGATCCTGGTGAATCCGCGGTCGCGGAAGTAGCGAGCCAATGCCCCGCCGATGAATCCTCCGGCCCCGCCGATAACGATCAGGCCATCCTTGTTGGGTCCGTTTTCATTCGTGTCCGGCATGTTTCTCTCCTTTTCTGGTTCCGAGCAATATGTACTACCTGCCATAACTTGTCTGAATTACACCAAGGATAGCGTTTCATTCCGCGAATAGAATGGCTAAACTTGACAACTACCTGGATATCTTTGACCTGTTTGGGAAGCACCTTGGTGAGCGCAAATCCGACGAAGCCACCAGAATTCTTCTCGCTGCAAGTGCGGGAGGCTAGACGATTCTACCTTGACCTTGCACCTCCAAGCGATATCACTTTGGCGGTGGTCTGTGGCGGTTACGAATCTTGTGCCTCTGACTATGCAATTCGCCGTTCAACGTTTCCCTACTACTCGATCGAATTTGTTGCACGCGGTAAAGGATCGTTGCAGTTGGGCGGCCAGACCTACTCGCTGCTGCCCGGTGCAGTATTTTCTTATGGTCCTGACGTCGCTCAGGAAATCGCAACCGATGCAAATGATCCGTTGGGCAAGTACTTTGTCGATTTCACCGGATCGAAAGCACTGGACCTGCTGAAACAGTACGGGCTACCGCCGGCAAGCTTCGCGCGTGTCCACGCCCCTGGAGAAATTCAACGCATTCTGGATGACTTGATTCGTGACGGGTTGAAGGGCACTGGCCACGCCGCTGCCCTATGCGCCGCACTGCTGGAGTACCTGATCGTGAAATTGGCCGACTCGCTGATGCCGTTGGAGGCCGAGCAAACCCCGGCGTTCGCAACGTACCAACGTTGCCGTCGACACATCGCCGAAAACTTCGATCGGCTCAAGTCGTTGGAGCAGGTCGCTCGCGAATGCCACGTCGATCGCGCCTATCTGTGTCGCCTGTTCCGTCGCTATGACGATGAGACGCCTTATCGGTTTCTCACGCGCCTGAAAATGAACCTGGCCGCACAACTGCTGCACGAGCCCGACGCGATGGTCAAGCGGGTCGCCGCCGAATTGGGCTTCGACGATCCATTTCACTTCTCTCGTACATTTAAAAGCGTTTTCGGCGTGTCCCCACAGGCGTTCCGGCGTCTGGGACGCACACAATCTTCCGAGTGAAGTAGAAGCTTAGTGCCTTCAACGTATCCGGTAGATGTGTACGGCCAGCGGCCCGAACGTATCCGCGAATCCGCCTGCATCCGACCGAAGCGTGCGTGATTCGTCTACAACGACTACCTCGGTGCCTGCAGCGAGACCGGGCACGGTGATCGTCGCTTTCGCACCAACGAGCCGCTCGTCGTAGTTCACGGCGAATACATATAGCTCCCCATCGCACTCTTTTGCCATGACGTCGAGCTTTGTGTCGTTGTCCGCTTTGATGGTCACTGCGTGCTTGGAGTATTCGCCCAGGATCGCTGGCGCAAGACGCGTGATCTGGTCGTTGATTTCGCGCAAGGCTTTGCGGTTGGCTTCCGGCACGCCGAATTGCTTGTACGATGGCTTCCAGATGTGAGTGAAGTAGCCGATGGCCGTTGCGCCGCGGCAAATCGCCATCCAGACCTCGGCTTGAATGTGCGTTGGCGTCACGTCCTTCTGACGCTCCAACGCTCCAGTCCACTGGCCGCCTTTGCTGGTTTCGATCCACGCATAGACCGGCCGCTGGCCGGCGTGGTCGACAAGTATCCTGGTTGCCTCACTCACCAGATGGATCCACTCCGGCTTGTTCCAGCCGTAGATGGGGTAGATGTCGTACCCCACCACGTCCGTTGCTTTGATGTATTCGGGATACAAGCTGCGGCGTTGCGCATCGGTCCATTTCTTGAAATGATGATGGAAGTTGCCGGTCACCGTTAGGAACATGGGACGCGACGGATCGGCCGCTTTGGCCTGTTCGTACTTCTCAAGCGTGTCGGATGGCTGAGCACGCGGCTCGTAGCGCGGTGGCGATAGTATCGCGTTTTTTCCAGCAGCATCGAACGCTTCGATCTCGCCGATCGATCCCCATACGGCATCGCCGGGAGTCGTCGAGTGAACCGTTAGCGTCAGTTCTTTGAACGTAGCAGGCTTGGCCAAGTCGAATTTCTGTTGTCCTTTCTTCGCCTCAAGGGTCGCTTTCAGGATTTCTTTGCCGTCGCCTTCGAAGGACACGTCTTTGGCAACGGATAAGCCCTTCGAGACCGTGAGCCAGACAGCGATACTCTCGACAGTTACCGGCCGTTTCAGGCGGATCGTCACGGTGGCACGTTCCAACGGATCCAGTACGGACCAGGAGTGAGTGACTCCGTCCACGAATTTCCATAGGGGCGTGCTGCTATTGATTCTCAGGCCCTCGCCCGGTACGACTTCGGCATCGCTCACCTGACGCGGCAGATCCGGCTCGTCATCGTGGATATAGCCGAGCAAGTGAGGATTCGCCTTCAGTTTGGCGTCGAAGGGCATGATGCCATACAGGCCGGCTTTCTCAACCAGCTCAAGATACTCCGCGACGTCCTTCGTGCCGCTCGAACCGGACCAGTAGCCTGCGGTGGTGTTCATCCCACAAGCCTTCACAGCAGGAAAGTTCTCGGCGTCCTGAAGCCATGACATCAGCGGGAAGAAGGGTTCTCCGTTGATGTGAAAAACTCGGTTGGCTTTGATTTCCACTTTCTCGATCGGTGGCAGACTCTCGGCGGCCGCACTGGTTCGAGCGAGTGTTGCGAGCAGCACAATGATACCAAGCATAGTGATTGACTTACTCATCGTTCTGTTATCTCCTTCAATGCGTTGGATTCTGTCACTCGTCGGTGGTCCCTGGCTTCATGACTTCGACCCAGTGCTTTGCGTCTACGTCGAGGAAGTCGCGAAGCTGGTGCCGACAACTGATCCCGCAGGCGATGATCGTTTTGTCGTCACTCATCGCTGCGCGCACGGCGGGAAACAGCCGATCTTCGCCCACCTTGCGCGATACGTCGTAGTGTTCGTAACCGAACGATCCCGCCATGCCACAGCAGCCTGAGTCGACCTCTTCGCAGGTGGCCTCCGCCAGGCGTCCGAAGTGATTGTGGATAGCTGCGGTGCCGAATTCGGCTTTCTGGTGGCAATGGCCGTGCAATAGGAACTTGCTTGCCGACGACGCCAGGGGCGGGATCTTTCCGGCGGCGACCTCTTCGTCCAGGAACACGTCGATCATCTTGACGCACGAGGACACGCGCTGCCCTAACTCCTCGTCGTTGATCAAGTCAGGCAGGTCGTCAGCCAAAGCCGAAGCGCAAGACGGCTCCAGGCACAGAATCGGCAGCCCCTGGCGTGCGAATGCGTCCAATTTCTCCATCGTCTTCGTCCCGTCACGTTTCGCAGCTCGTACGAGACCCTTTGAAAGCCGCGGACGCTGGCAGCAGCCTGCCTTCGCCAGGATCACTTCGTAACCACACCCTTCAAGCAAATCCACAGCCGAAAGGCCAACATGGGGCTCCATGTAGTTGGCGTAAGTGTCGTCGAACAATACGACCTTGCCCAAGTGACCGCGGTCGGCTCCGTTCGATGAGGCCATTTTTCGTTCGCGGTCTTTGAGAAGTTTCGCAAGCGGACGTGTCGCGAATCCCGGCATCGGTCTGCGGCGATCAATCCCGGCGATCTTCTCCATCATCCATCCATAGCCCGGTAGTTTCGAGGCGAGATTTGACAAGTGAGCCAGAGGTCCTGCCAATCGTCGCGCGGTGTTCGGCATGTTGCCAACCAGCTTGTATCCCAATGGCGTCCCGTGGTCGTCGTGGTGCATCTGCAGGACATCGCTCTTCAGACGCGCCATGTCGACGGCATTTGGGCACTCGCTCTTGCACGATTTGCAGGCCAGGCAAAGCTCCAGCACTTGCTTCATGCGATCGCTGCTCAAAGCGCCCTCGTCCAACTGACCCGACATGGCCAGACGCAATGCGTTTGCCCGGCCTCGCGTCGATGCCTCCTCGTCGCGCGTGGCCATATAGCTGGGGCACATGGTGCCTTCGTTCAGCTTGCGGCATGCGCCCACGCCATTGCACTGTTCGACAGCAAGGTGGAATCCGCCTTGATCTCGGTAGTGGAACAAAGCGGGTACATCGGCCGGTCGATACTGATCGCCATACCGCAGATGGCTGATCATCGACGGCGTATCGACTAGTTTGCCGGGATTCATCAGATTCTGCGGGTCGAACAACCGCTTGACCTGCCGAAATGCTTCGAGCAATTTTTCTCCGAAAGAACGCGGGATGAATTCGCCGCGAACAAGCCCATCGCCGTGCTCGCCGGCAAATATGCCTCCGTATTCGCACACCATATCGAACGCATGATTGGCGATGTCCACCATCTTCTGGCGGTCTTCGGGCTTGTGTAGATCGAGCACCGGCCGGAAGTGAATCACGCCGACGCTGGCATGAGCGTACAGGCTGGTGGGTACGTTCATTTCGTGGCAGATCTTCTGCAGCCGTTCGATGTACTCGGCCAGTACCTCGACCGGCACGCAAGCGTCCTCGACGAACGCCTGCCCTTTTGATGGGCCCTTAACGTTCGTGATCAGACCCAACCCCAGCTTCCTCACGTTCCATACATCGGCCTGCCCCTCCTTGTCGCTTCGTACGGGCCACGCGTAGCCGATGTTCTGCGATTTCAGATCGTCAACCAGTTCGGTGATCCGCCGTGTGGCATCCGCTTCGTCATCGCCGAACACTTCGACCAACAGCACCGCCTCTGGCTGGCCTTCGATAAAGGTCGCCATGTCGCGAGTCGTCGCGTTAACCACAGCTTCGCCGAGAACCGATTGATCGAGCAATTCGACTGTGCTGGGATTGTGGCGAAGGATCTCCGGTACGTGGCGCAACGAGTCGATCGCATCGTCGAAATGGACCACGGCGAGCGCGGTTGCAGTGGGAAGCGGCGTCAAACGGACCTTGGTTTCCAGCAGTACAGCCAGCGTACCTTCGCTGCCCACGATCAAGTTGGACAGATTCCAGGTCTTGTGTCCTGACAGGTTGCGCCCGCCGATCGGACCCGTGTAGCCCGCACCGTCGACGAATTCGTCCAGATTGTATCCCGAGACGCGGCGCATGATCTTCGGAAAACGTGCCAGAATCTCCTCACGATTTTCCTCGACGATTTCTTTCACACCGCGATAGATAGCCGCCTCGTGTGTATCGCCCTCGGATCGGCGGTCCCAGTCGCCGTCGCCCACAGGCCCCAATTCCATCACGGTGCCGTCGGCCAACACGACTTTCGAAGAGATCACGTGGTCGATCGTCTTTCCGTACACGATGGAACGCGTGCCCGAAGCGTTATTTCCGATCATGCCGCCGACGGTGGCCCGGTTGGCCGTTGCGGGATCCGGAGCCAAGTGCAGCCGGTGCTGGGCAAGCTGTGCGTTCAGCCGATCGCGCACAACGCCGGGCTGCACGCGAGCCCAGCCTTCGTCGACGTTCACTTCCAGCACCTGGTCCATGTACTTCGAGACGTCGATGATCATACCCGAGCCGAACGTTTGGCCCGAAAGCGACGTAGCGCCGCCGCGCGGGGTGATCGGCAAGCCGAACTGTCCGGCTATCCTGGCCGCCAGGACGCAATCCTCCTCGTCGCGCGGCACGACAACGCACGTGGGCATCATCTGATAGTGGCTCGCGTCAGTCGCATGCAATCCGCGACTCATCTGATCGAAGTACACTTCGCCACGCACTGCCGATCGCACGGCCTGTTCAAGTTTCGTGATGTCAGTTTGAACTTGGGTTTGGCCGACGGGCATAGTGGTGACTTTCGTTGATAGTTCGATTCTGCCGAGAGTGGAGCTACACGTCAGTGCCCATGCCTCAAGCTTCACTTTTGTAGCAGATTGGCCCGGCGAGCGTTAGGATGCTTCGCGCCGGGGGCTCAGTACCAGGTGCCCTTCAATCGCCATGCCAGGGGAAACGATACGAGGGCCGATTGGCGAATCGCTTCATTCCGATATCCAACCGTGCGCCGGCTCCCGCCTGCAAACGAACCTGGAAGAAGTTGCGGCAAATTGAGGTCGTTTGATTCTTGTGTCGCACGGACGTGAATTCGTGTTCGCCGAACGCACCGGCCCGGACGATCACGCTGCGAGGCTGGCCGGGGTCGAGGTTGACCAGGTGGACCGAGACCCCGTCGGGCGAGATCTTGTCGACCAGAGCGGCCACGCCCGGTGGCAGCCCCGGTCGTTTGAGCGCCGGGTCGAAGTAGAACAGCCGGCAGTGCAGCAACCCGCCGTGATATATGTGGTTGGGGGCGCCCAGCATCGTTTGCACCAGCCCTTCGAGAACCACCGGATTGCACTTCTGCCAATGATGCACGCCTCGTTTCGCCGGGTCGCTCTGATCGTTCCGAATTCGCTCCAGTCGGCGAAGCGTCTCGGCATAGTTCGCCTTTAGCATCTGGACGGGATAGTCGGGGTTCCTTCCTTCGATGAATCCCAGCCAGGGACCGGCGTTCTCCCAATCGCCCTTGTGTTTTTGGTAACGCAACGTGTCAAAGTCGGAGACTTCGGTCAGGGCTTCCATCAGTCGATAGTCGCGAGCGTCCTGGGAAACGTACCACAGGTAGACCAAGTGTGTTGGGTTGATCCGGCGGTAGTCGTACCAGCCTTCGCGGCCGTGCCGGTGGGGCACTTCGACACGTCCGTTCTCGACCCGGGCCTTGCCGAGGACCAGCTCCAGCACCGACCGCGGAAGCTCCAGGTACTTCGTTTCGCCGCTGACCAGATAGGCGTTCGACGCTCCGATCAACGTGGCCTCGACCTGATTGAACAGCCCGTGAGGCCATTTCCATCCGTAGTAGCCGCCCCACCAGCGACCGTCCATCGTCTCGCCGATCTTGCCGTGGGGTCCGACGTTGTCGGGCAGGATGCCGCCATTCTTGCGAGTCCTCTCGATCCACGCCCCTACGTACTCTTCGATCCACTGCTTGTACTTCGCATCGCCAGTATACATGTATGCGTTCAGGATCAGACTGGTGGCGGTCAAATTCAGAGGAACATCGGCGGACATCATTCGCTGGTTCATCGTCTGGAGGATGAAGGGAAACCGCTCGTCGTCGATCCAGGCGCTGCTGTCGGTCACATTGGGAATGTCGTCGTAGGGCAAAGGGTAATCGGCCAGAACGGGTCGATGCGTCACCCAATCCTCGGCCGAATTGACGAATCGAGGCCCACGGCTACCGTTGATCGGCGAACGCATCAGTTTGTGCGTGAAGTCGTAGTTCGGTGCGTCAGGATCCTCGTTCAAGTAAAGCCCTGCAAAACGCAGCGCCCGCTCGCGCGTCTTCTGTACCGTCGGATCCGCCAAGCCGAAGAAATAGAAATAGGTGTAACTCTCGCCATGGTGCATCCAGTCGTAGTAGGCGTCGAATTCCTTGTGGACTTGCCCATATTCGGTGAACTGCCGAGTTACCGCATCCCAGAGCTTGCGCGACAGGTCATGGATTTCCTCCGGACCGCCTAGGGCATAATACAGCGGAAAGTTGTAGAAGCTCTCATAGCCGTCGTCCGAACCGTCCATGCCGGGCCACCGATCGCGCCAGATTAGAGTGCCGTCTGGCCGCGTGTACTTTCGGACAAACTCGACGGCCGCCGGATGGAGTTGTTTCAGCAGATGACGCTGCCAAAGCGCCCATTCCGGCGGCGTGGTTGGCACGGCTATTTCGATTGTCTTCAGACCCTCGATCTGCACGGGAGTTTGAGGGTCCGCCTCAGCGGCAGTTGCAGCTCTGTCCATGGCTATCGGCCCAAGAATCACGGCTATCAGCAAGCAGTACTGCACTTTACGGCAAGTCGCGTGCATGGGCTAGTCTCCTTGGTTTCGCGTCCTCTTGTATTGCTTTCACGCCACGTCTGCTAATCGAATGTGCCAATTGTCTTGCCGAAATTGGGCTTCATACCTTCTCATTCTCGCACGCCAACTCAGCCGTGCAAGCCAGGACGAGGCTCCTGACCGATCTGTCGGAAGCGCGCAGTCTGCGCAATGAGAATGCCGCTAACAGGTCCGTCGCAAGGTGGGCAAGCTCCCGCAGGGCAGAGCCGGACCTACTCAAAGGTCTTCGGCGGGATGCCGCTTGCGGATTGCAGCGTGGGGATCGGGCGGAAGTCAGGGTGGTCGCGATACGCCAGATTGCGGCGGCCGAAATACGATCCGTAGTACGGTGCGTTGGCGTCCGACCAAGTGATCAGGCGAACAAGCTCTTCTTGAGAAAGCTCTACGTCGCAATGCCCCTTTCGGATCAGTGTGATCAGCGGACTGGCGGCCGATCCGAGCGACCGTGGCGGAAGTTGAACGACGTTGGTCTTTTGAGCTCGTGGCTGCGGACCGTGAAATTCCTGGATGTACGTGACCAGCTTTTTGTTCATGATGGCCTCGTACGAGCGGTTGAAGAACGTAGTCAACTCGCCCGTCAAATCCAGATCGCCCTCCGGCTTGTCCGCGTTGTGGCACTCGACGCAGTGCTTGTCCAGTACCGGCTGGACGTCAGTCGCGTAGTGGATCGGCCGAGGAACAGATTCACCGGGCTGCGGGCCGGGCCGGACGGGTGTATGTAATAGTGCCAACGGCAGACGAGATGCCGGGGCTGCGGATTTCGGCTCGTGGCAGCCGATGCAGGAGCGCGTCTCGCCCGGTTGGAAGTTAACGAAGCTGCGCATTCGTTGGACTTCCATGAAGTTCTCGTCTAAAGCCTGGAAGAACAGATTCTTCCGGGCCGGCACGACAAAGCATGCTGATCCATCTTCGCGGACCGGCACGATGCCGTGATGGACTTGGACGAAGATGTGGGCATACATGCTGATGACCGCGTGTTGGCCGTGAGTTTCATCATCGGGCCAGAACCGCCGAGCCGACCATGGACGAGGTATCTGTTCCAGGATACGCAGATAACGGACAGTTCCTCGAGGAACTCCCTCCAATCCGCGGTAGACGTCACTCATCATCACAACAGCCTCGTCCGCGCCCAGTGGTTCGGCGTCTTGGGTGGAGCCATACAAGCCCGACGCGCGAGCGAGGGATTCGGGCACGTCCTCGCTGGTGCGTCGGGCTAGTGTGGAGTCTAAGCTCGGCGAGCCAAGCTCCGGCGGTTTCGGCCGCGGCGCCAATGGCATAGGCTGCCAGCATGAGATGTTTGGATCGTCGTAGATGGGTACGCGATTGCTAAAAATGTCGATCAGGTACAAAGCGTACGCCTTTGGATCGTTCCATGTACGGTCGGGATTGCAGTTGACCAGGAAGTACTTGCCGGCGCCCGCACCGCTTTCAGGATCAGCCAGTGGGTACGGCTCAGAAAATAACGGGCCGATGTTATCGGCCACCCACCGACCCTCCTTCAGATGAATGTAGTTTTCCCCACGTGGAAACCCACCCACGCCATCGATGCTCAAACTGGTGTCGGGCGTGACCGACTGGATGGGCTCGTGGGTACGAATGTTGCGGTTCGTATTCAGCAAGTAGATTGGGCCCACGGCAAATGGATGGTGCATGGTGGCCGTGGCGACGAACTGGTGGTTCACGCCGGGAATCGACCGGCCATGGATCAATACGGGAGGAAACTCGAGTTGGTTGCCGTAGACCTCGGTCGATCCGCTGCCGTCCGGCCACATGGACCAAAGGGCTTGGACGGCAATCACACCTTTGTCGACGTACTCCCAACGCGTATACAGAATGCGACCATCGTTCATCACGCTGGGCGTCGACTCGCTGAGCGCTCCCTGCGACAGGCGAGTCATGTTGCTGCCGTCGGCGTCCATACGGTACAGCACGTTGACGCTGAGACTGTCGCCCTGGTCGCACAGTACGCCCTGTTCGCACCGCGTCGAGGCAAAGCAGATGCCGCCGTCCGGCAGGTAGCATGGGTGGAAATCGTCGGTATGGTGGCGATACACACCCGACGGCTTGTTTCGGGGATGCCAGTAGCGCGCGACGCGTTGTTCTTCATCCGGTGGGTCGAAGGTCAGTTGCCGAAGTCCCTGACCATCGACGCCTACCTCGTAGATACGAAAACCTTTGCCTGGTGCTGCCTTGTAGCCGAACACGATGCGGCGTCCATCGAACGACAAGTCGTAACGATCGAAGATGCCTCCGGTCAACTCCGGGGCCAACTCAGTCACCTCGCCGTCGGCCAACGACAACACGCACAGGTTTCCACCGAACCGACTGGCCCGCATGTACTCGGCATAGTACCAGCCCGGGCTGTATGTGAAGCGTTTGACAAACAGCAACCGCTCGGGCATAAGCGGGTTGGCGTCGATCAATGCTTCACGCCGAAGCTCCCGGGCGCGTTCACCGAGTTGTCGGACACGGCGCAGTGGGTCTTTGGCCAGTGCCGCCTCGGAAGGATTCTCTTCGTTATCATGCGTGGCTTTACGCAAACCCTCCTCGATCTCGGTCAATCGCCGCAGCAATGAGTCGCCGGGGTATGGTTCGGGAAACGCCCCGTCAAGATCCACAACCGCAACTCGGAGCCCTTCCAGCTCTCCTGCTAGGGCTTGGGCTTCGGCGCCGGCAGCATAGGTTAAGGCGATCTTCCCCGTGACGAAGAATTCCATCTCGCCGATCTGGAAGTTGTAGTGCGTCGAGCCACCTGACTCGTAGCTGCTGTCCACGCGGAGCCCGATGAAGCGTGCCTTTACTGCATCCCAGGAAACGTCTTCTTTCGCTTCTGACCGCAGACCTGGATAGCTGTGATCGGTCAGTAACGGTTTGATGTCAGGATCGTTCTCGATGTCGTCGATGAGCCGGTTGTTCTTGGGGTCGTTGTCGGCGAAGTAGAAAAAGTCGACTTGCTTTGGATTGTAGGGTCCACCGCCGGTGCGAGCGGTAAGCCGGGCACCGACCACGTCAACGCATTGTCCCAGATCGAAGATGATATGACCGGTGACCGGTTCGGAAGCCCGAGCGGGGATCGTCGTCGTGCGATCGCCGGTCGGTGTGTCGTCCAGCAAACAGCAGAAGGTGGCCGGATTGCCGTCGATTGCCCGTTCAGCCGCGTATTGCGGATCAGGCGGATTACCCGCCACTCGCCCCGTAGGGAACGACGGCCCGGATGCAGAACTAATAGCCACCGGCGAGACCAGCCGGCGCTCGGTTGCGCTGGCGTTTCTCTCCTCGTCATTCGGTCGCACAGACGAATCGTCCGCCACGGCTACCGCTATGAACAACGAAAGCAGCAGGCCAATTCCAACGACCGCAATCCAGCCATTTCCTTCTAATGCCACGACATCATCTCCCTTCCCTGTCAATACGCTTCACAACCATAATACCACCGAGCGAACCAATTTGGGACCGTTCACACCTTCTCCCCGATACTGGGGTCATCGCCTGTATCGCCCACGCTGTGTGGCTTACACTGGAGTAGATGAGTCCGTTCGTCCATCAACGTCACAAATCGCCTTCGGACGGGCCGGGGGCGCGCGATTTGGTATTGGCTTGCCCGCCGATGCGGAGCAACGTAAACCTCTCGCGAATCGTGCGCGCCGCGGGCTGCTGTGGCGTTACGCGAATGATCGTTGGCGGCAAGCAAAAGATCGACCGCAAGGTTGCCCGCGATGCGATCGGACAGGTGGAGGTCGAGTTCCGTCGATCGCTTCCGCCCGCGCTGCGGAGGCTGAAGGCCGACGACTATGAACTGGTCGGATTGGAACAGACGTCCGGTTCGGAGTGCTTGTACGATTTTCGTTTCAAGGCTCGCACGGCGCTGGTGATTGGGCATGAGCGCCTAGGTATTGCCGAGGACGTGCTGAAGCTGCTGGATCACGTTGTCGAGATCCCTGTTTACGGCATGCCGCACAGCCACAATGCAGCGACGGCTGCCGCGATGGCGCTGTATGAGTATTGTCGGCAGCATGGGATGGGTGCGTGAGTGGCCCCGATTCGTTGCGGGGCCAGCCGGGAGAGCGCCGACGCCTCAAGGCGAAACAGCGAGAAGCCTCGTGAACGAGGCTAATGTGCATGCTGGCTGTTTACGTCAACCCGCCGTCAACGGCGGGTCTGTGATCGCCTCTGCGGAAGAACCCCGTAAACGGGGTCCACAGACCAAACCTTTCGCTTCAGCCCGATGAAGTTCGCCTTGTGGGCTTCTTGCCTAGCCTGCATAATCTCGTCTTTGAGGTGTTGCCGCGGGACGGGGAGAGAGCCTCCGGGACCCTTGCGGCGTTGATGTGATTGAAAAGGAAAGTCATGGCGAAGAAAAAGAAAAACGCGATCAGCCCGACGCGCGAAGAAGACTACCCTGAATGGTATCAGCAGGTGATCAAGGCAGCCGATCTGGCTGAAGCGTCGCCCGTGCGCGGCTGCATGGTGATCAAGCCCTGGGGATGGGGGATTTGGGAGAACATGCAACGGGTCCTGGACGGCATGTTCAAAGATACCGGCCACGAAAACGCCTACTTTCCGCTGTTCATTCCGATCAGCTTTCTGGAGAAAGAAGCGGAGCATGTCGAGGGGTTCGCCAAGGAGTGTGCGGTCGTGACGCATCACCGGCTGGAGCCAGGGCCGGAAGGCGGCCTTGTTCCGTCCGGCAAGCTTGAAGAGCCGTTGATCGTACGCCCGACCAGCGAGACCATCATCGGAGCCATGTACGCTCAGTGGATCCAGTCGTACCGCGACTTGCCGATCCTGATCAACCAATGGGCCAACGTGGTTCGCTGGGAGTTGCGCACGCGGCTGTTTTTGCGCACCACCGAATTCCTCTGGCAAGAAGGGCACACGGCACACGCAACCGAAGAAGAAGCTCGTGACGAAACGGCTCAAATGCTGGACGTGTATGCCGACTTTGCCGAGAACTGGATGGCCGTGCCGGTGTTAAAGGGCGAGAAGACGGCAGGCGAACGTTTTCCTGGCGCGATCTCCACTCTGACGATCGAAGCGATGATGCAGGACCGGAAGGCGCTGCAAGCGGGCACGTCGCATTTCTTGGGGCAGAATTTTTCGCGTGCCCAGGACATCACGTTCCAGGATCAGAATGGCCAGGAAGTCTACGCCTGGACCACATCGTGGGGCGTATCAACTCGGCTGGTCGGCGCACTGATCATGACGCACGGCGACGACGACGGATTGGTATTGCCGCCCAAGCTTGCGCCAAAGCACATCGTCGTGTTGCCGATCTATCGCAGTGACGAAGAGCGTGCACAGGTCCTGCCGTACTGCGAAAGTCTGGCAAACGAATTGAACGACCAGCAGTTCTCCGGCGGAGCGATCCGTGCGTGGATCGACGACCGCGACATGCGTGGCGGCGAGAAGAACTGGCAGCACATCAAACGCGGCGTGCCGCTCCGGGCTGAAGTCGGGCCCAGGGATATTGCGAAGAACGGCGTGTTTCTAGCTCGCCGTGATACAGGCGAGCGGAGCGGCGTCGACCGTAACGAGTTCGTGGCGACGGCCGGCAGCCTGTTGGACGAGATGCAGCAAGGGCTGTATCAGCGGGCTCTTGAATTGCGCGAGGCCAACACCCGCAAAATCGACAGCCTGCAGGAGTTCAAAGAGTACTTCACGCCCAAGGACCTGGAGAATCCCGAAATTCACGGAGGGTTCGCTTCGTGCCATTGGAGCGAAGACCCGGCGTTGGACGAAGTATTGAAGAACTTGAAGGTAACGATTCGGTGCGTGCCGCTGGACGCGGAAGAGGAATCGGGAACGTGCATTGTAACGGGCAAACCAAGCACGTGCCGAGCGGTTTTTGGAAAAGCATACTAGGCAAGGGCCGAGGCCCTTGAAAGCACCAAGGACCAAAACCCAATGGCCAATGAGATCTAGATGCTCGGTCATTGGCCATTTGCTCGATGCTATGGGCGCGATCAAGGAACATTCTCCGGTCCTTCTGCTGTTGGCTGCATTCAGCCGGTATGATTCCGCGCTTGCGTGGACACGCGAAAAGGCCGTCCAGAGTTGGGGACCGACTGGCATGAACAGCGACGTGTTTGCGTTTGAGGATACGGGCTACTACACGCCGACGATGGGCCTTGGCTTGAAGAAAGTGCTCTTTGCGTTCGAGAATCTCATCCAGCCCAACAGGCTGGCCGAGATCAAGCATCAAACGAATGCCTGGGAAACGGAGTATCGTGAGGCGAACGATCATCCGGAACCGCGACCATTGAACTTGGATCCGGGCTACTTGACCGAGGCCAAATTGGTGCTGGCTACGACGAAAGATCGCGACCATCGGCTGTATATGGATCAGGGGATCTTTGCCGAGGTCACCTTGTACTACCAACGGGGCCAAGGATGGAAGTCGCGCGAATGGACCTATCCCGACTACCGAAGCCCCGCGTATCATGAGTTCCTTAGCCGCTGCCGAGTCTACTTGCGCAGGGCATGCGGAAGAAGTAGAAAGACAAGCAAGGCGTAGACCGAGAACATGAGCACAGACGTCCCGTTATGGTTTATCCCGGCGGCCATCCTGCCCAGCCTGATCATGGCTTGGGCCGTCGCATACCTGGTTCGTCTTTGGGCGCCGTCGTGGGGATTGTTAGACAAGCCGGCTGAAAGGAAAGTCCATACCACGTCGACGCCGTTGGGTGGCGGCTTGGCAATCTGGCTTGCCGTCATTGGCCCGCTGGCTCTCGGTCAACTCGTGCTGTGGCTGGTGCATTCCGGACGCTTAGACAGCGACATTGTGCCGCAGTTTGTTCATCTACACAAAGACGGGTTGGTGGAACAGTCGGCGGCGTTGTGGACAGTGCTCGGTGCTGCAACCGTGTTGATGCTGGTAGGCCTGGCCGACGATCGTTGGGGCCTGCCGTGGCAATTGCGATTGGGCACGCAATTCGTAGTGGCCGCCGTCTGCGTTACGTCGCAGGATTGGCGGCTGACTGCCTTCATTGACGTGCCCGTCGTGACTTGGCTTCTGTCGGTCCTGTGGATCGTGGCCCTGGTCAATGCGTTCAACATGCTGGACAACATGGATGGCCTGTCGGCAGGCATCGCTGCGATTGCGTCGGGGCTACTGGCCACAGTGTTGCTGACGGCATCGGCGACGGATGCAAATGGGCCCCAGTTGTTCGTCGGCGGGTTTCTGCTCGTGATGGTTGGCGCCCTGTTGGGATTTCTGTGGCACAATCGGCCCGTTGCCAAGTTGTTCATGGGTGATGCCGGTAGCTACTTCGTTGGTTTCTTGATCGCGGTCATGACGCTGCTGGCTACCTTTGCCAGTTACGACAGCCCCGCGCAACATGGGGTTCTTGCTCCGCTATGCGTCATGGCCGTGCCACTGTACGACATGATCACGGTGTTGTGGATCCGCGTTCGCGAAGGCCGAAGCCCTTTTCAAGCGGACAAATCTCACTTCTCCCATCGGTTGGTCGAACTCGGTTTGACGAAAGGGCAAGCAGTACTTACGATCTATCTGACGACCGCCACTTGTGGGCTGGGCGCCTTGTTGCTGCACCGCGTCGACGCCATCGGAGCGGGGATTATCCTCCTGTTGATCCTGTGCGTGCTCATGCTGATCGCGATTCTGGAAACCACTGGGCGGAGCAATACGTAATTTGGCCCAGACTACTATTCCACGTTCGACCATTCCGCGGTAAACAAGTATGGTACGTGTGATTTGTCGCGGATAGCCAAACTGAGTTACATTCGGATGGTCAATAATACAGAAGTTGTCATTACCGGCGTTGGGATGGTCAGTCCTATTGGCACTGGCAGAGAAGCGTTTTGGGATTCGCTCCGTACCGGCCGTAGCGGAGTTGGCCCGTTGTCGTTCGCTGCCGGTACCGATTTGCCCGTGAAATTTGGTAGCGAAATCGAGGGATTTGACCCCAAACAGTTCGTCAAGCCTCGAAAGAGCCTCAAGCTGATGTGCCGCGAGATGGAGACGGGCCACTCGGCGGCAGTGCTGGCGATCCAAGACGCGAATCTGAACAGAGGGGACGTCGATCCGGATCGTTACGGCATTGTGTTGGGCGCCGAGATGTTCTATTGCGAATTGCAGGAGCTTGCGGACGCTTACCGGAAATGCGTCGTCAACGGCCAGTTGCTGCCGGAGTTGTGGGGCGAAGGCGCGATGAGCGACCTCAATCCACTGTGGATGCTGAAGCAACTGCCGAACATGGTCGCCTGTCATGTGGCGATTGCCGAGGACGCGCGTGGGCCGAACAACACGATCACGTTGGACGAGGTGTCGTGCTTGTTGGCACTGATCGAAAGCGTATGCGTCATCCAGCGCGGCCATGCCGATGTGATGATTACGGGCGGTTGCGGTACGCGGATCAATCTGACTCGGATCATGTACCGCGGCGACGGTGCGTGGTCACACAGGAACGACGATCCCCAAGGGGCCTGCCGTCCCTTCGATGCCGACCGGGACGGTGGCGTCATCGGCGAGGGCGCGGGCGCGTTTGTGCTGGAAAGCCGTGAGCATGCGGAGGCACGCGGCGCGAACATCATCGCTCGCGTACTGGGGTACGGCAGCAGCTTCGGAGCGCCTGCCACTCAGCGCGATCGTAGCGTTGCAGGAATTCGTCGTTCGATCAACTCAGCTCTGCGCAGCGCTCAACTCACAGCGGCGGACGTTGGTCATGTTAACGCCAACGGTTCCAGCGTGGTCATACCGGACCAGATCGAAGCCCAAGCCATCCATGATTGCCTGGGCGATACGCCGGTGACCGCGCCAAGAAGCTACTTCGGATGCCTCGGCGCAGGTTCCGGCGCGGTGGAGATGATGGGCAGCGTCTTGGCGATTTCCAAAGGCGAAATACCCGCCACACTTAACTACCAGCATCCTGACCCTATGTGCCCCATCAACGTGATTCGTGACGAACCGTTGCGCATGACCAGCAGCACGTCTGTGATCCTGAACCAATCGGAAGCGGGGCAGGCGGTGGCGGTGGTGATTGCTGGTCCTTGAGTTGCTGGCCGTTGATTTCACGACCCGCCTTAACCTGCGAACGAGGCGTGTGACCCATTGCCTCGTTTCGAAGCGCGTGTAGTATGGCAGATTGAATGTGATGCCCTTGCCGCGAGGAATTCGATTTTCTCTTCGGAACGGTTGTGCGCCATGGGGAAGCGGCGGAAGGCCCAGGACCAACGTGACACCGTCACGGACGTATCCGCTGATGTGGCGGTCGCGGCGCCTTCGTCGCGGCGTTGGATCTTGCTGGTGGCGGGGGCCGTCTGCATTGGCGTCCTTGCGGCCTACGGCGTCGCGCTCCTTTCTTCCTCCGACCCCGAGAGAGATCGCCTGGAAGACTCGATCGCCGATCTGGCTGTGGAAGTCTCCCCGGATGCCGCTTCGCTGCTGGGCGAAGCAGGCGAGGTGGCGGACGCCGTGTTGGAGCGATTCCCCTACAGTGGCGACGCGTTGAGTGTCGTGGCACAACTCTATCACGAATTGGGCAAGACGGACGACGCTGTCCGCTGCTGGAAGCGATGCATCGAACTGGATCCGGCACTTGCTACATCGTCGCACGCGGCAATTGGCGCAGTAGCCTTTGAAAAAGGAGAACTGGAGGAAGCCGCCGAGCATTACCGAGCGGCGATGAAGCTGGAGCCTGAATCGTCCACTCATCCCGTACACTTGGCCGAAGCGCTGATCTATCGCGGCCAATACGAGGAAGCCGTCGAGATCTTGGAGACGAACCTGAAGGCGCACCCAAGGTCGATGCCGGCGAACGTCCTGATCGGACAGGCACTTTTTGAACTTCAGCAGCACGAAAAGGCGAGGCGGCACCTGGAAGTGGCCGTCGAGTTGGGCCCGAACTTCACGAACGCGTACTACACATTGGCCAGGGCATGCGCGGCACTTGGGGATAAAGAGAAATCAAACGACTACCTGAAGCGATTCAAAGAGCTTCAGGCCCAGGAAGAACAACAGCATCGCGACGCACTGAAGAAGACCCGCGAAACCGACGAAATCCGCCGTGCAGTCGCGCAACTCTACACCAGTGCCGCCCAGGTCTACGTTGGGCACGGCGATGTCCAAACGGCCGAAGAACATCTGCTGCGGGCTGGCGAGCTTGCTCCGCACGGGGCGGATTGCCGCAGCCTTCTGGCATGGCTGTACGAGAAACAAGGACGCACGGACGAAGCGCTCCGAACGCTTGCCGAAGTCGGCGAAAGGGCTCCCGACGACTTGAGCGCGCAATTGAGCATTGCGGCCGTCTATGCGAAGCTCGGGCAGTTCTACGAAGCGGAAACGGCGTATCGGAAAGCGATCGAATTGACGCCCCATCAGCCCGGCGCCTACGCCGCGTTGGCCGACCTCTATTTGAAGGCGGGACGCAAACTTCCCGAAGCCAAGGCGCTCGCGGTGAAGGCGGCGTTGATGGAGCCGGTGGCCAAGCACTACTTTCTGCTAAGCCTCGCGTGTCTGAGGACTGGCGATCGCGCGGCGGCTCTCTCGGCGATCGAGCAAGCGATCGCTTTGGATGGCGACAACACGCAATATCGAGAATTGCACCAGACCATACGGAAACAGCAGTGAGATGAGAATCCGGCCGGGCATCTGGGTGGGCGCGATCGCATGTGCGGTTGTGGCTGCTGGGCTGGCGTTGGTCTTGGGGCTCGGTCTGTTCCGTCGTGCTCCACGATTCGAAAGCCCCATATTCGAAAGCCCCATCCAACTCTGCGACGTAACCCGCCAGACGCGGATTGCGTTTACCCACACCGATGGGAGTTCCGGTCAGCGTTACATTGTCGAGACTGTCACGGCGGGCCTGGCTCTGTTCGACTACGACGGAGACGGATTTGTCGATATCTATTTCCTTAACGGGGCCCCGTTGGGAAGCCAGACGGCCGAGGTACCTCCGAGAAATGCCCTCTATCGCAACGAAGGCGGTTGGCGATTCACCGACGTCACCGAGGCGGCCGGTGTGGGTGACACGGGATTCGGACTCGGCGTCGCCGCTGCTGACTACGACAACGACGGCGATCAGGATCTGTACGTGAACAACTATGGCCCCAATGTCTTCTACCGGAACAACGGCGACGGCACGTTCACCGACGTAACTGGTGCAGTTGACGTTTCATGCGGACACAAAGTGGGCGCCGGCGCATGTTTCCTGGATCTTGACACTGATGGCGACCTGGACCTGTACGCCGCCAACTACGTGAAGTTCACTTTCGACAACCACGTCGTCCAAGCGATCGACGGTTTTCCAGTGTATGCGGGGCCGAGAGACTATGAACCCGAGCCAGATACCGTCTTCCGCAACAACGGCGATGGCACGTTCACCGATATCAGTGTCGAATGCGGCGTCGGCGAACATGATGGCTCGGGGATGGGAATGGTGTGCGTCGACCACGACCGCGACGGCGACACGGACATCTTTGTGCTGAACGACGTGGCCGGCAACTTCTTTTTCGTCAACGACGGCACGGGCAAATTCGAAGAGGTAGGGTTAGTATCTGGCGCTGCGTACAACGTCATGGGAGACGAACTCGGAAGTATGGGAATCGACTGCGGCGACTACGACAACGACGGTTGGCTCGATTTCTTCATGACTTCGTATCAAGGCGAGATGCCGGTGTTGTACAGGAATCTGAGTACCGGTTCTCTGGAAGACGTCACCATCGTCGCAGGTGCCGGAACGGGCGCGTTCCCTTACGTCAACTGGGGAACCAGCCTGGTCGATTTCGACAATGACGGTGACCGCGACATCTTTATCGCTTGTGGGCACTTGCAGGATAACGTACATCTGTACGACGATACCTCGGCGTATCACGTCCGCAATGTCCTACTGATGAACACCGGCAGCGGGCAGTTCCTCAACGTTTCGGACCAGAGTGGCGACGGTTTGTTGCCGGAACTTAGCAGCCGCGGAGCCGCTTTCGACGATCTGGACAACGACGGTGACGTAGACGCCGTGATTCTGAACTCGCGGCGCGAACCGACGGTCCTCCGCAATGATTCGCAGCCCGATAATCACTGGATCCAGATCCGCCTGAAAGGAATCCGCACGAACCGCGACGGCGTCGGGGCCCAGGTCACGGTGGTCGCCGGGGGTTTGTCCCAGGTAGCGGAAGTGCACAGTGGCCGCGGCTATCAGAGCCATTATGGAACACGTCTCCATTTTGGGCTCGGTACACACACCCGTATAGAGCGTATCGAAGTCGCCTGGATCGGCGGCAAGAAGGACGTGCTGGAAGACATTCGTGCGGACCAGCTTCTGACGGTCACCGAAACAACCACGGCGAACTTGGTAAACGAATGACAACAAGGCGCAGACTGATTGGAATCGCAGCGTTGATGGCGCTGATCTTGACCGTCGCTGCGGCCACGGTCTGGTTTCGCTGGGGCGGTACTCGTGGTACGCCACCACCGGCAGTCAAGAAGGAAGTAACGAAGCGTCCTCCGGACGACGTGCGCCCGCTGGACAAACCGCCCCTGGCGGTCCCGGCGGAAGACCCTCCACCGGTCGTCAAAGAATTCTGTTCCACTTGCCACGCATTACCTCCAGCGGATTGTCAACCCAAGTGGGCGTGGAAGGCCAGGATCGAATGGATGTACTGGTGGGCCAAGGGCCCGCGGCCTGTGCCGGAGAAGGATATCCCGCCCATCGAGGTGCCTATCGAGTATTTCACGACTCACGCTCCCGATGAATTGCAGTTGCCGGACGACGCCATGGGATCGCCCCTTTCGCCGCTGCCCTTCCGGCTTTGCCACATTGCACTGGACGTGATCCCCAGTCCCCCAGCGATATCCAACGTGAAGTCGGTGCGGTTGACCGACGAAGGCCCCAACCAGCTACTGATGTGCGACATGCGCCATGGATTGGTCATCCTTTCGAGCCCTTTACAGGATGGCGAGCCGGACAAAGTGATCGGCCGCGTTCCTCATCCCAGCCACACGCAAGTGATCGATCTGGACAAAGACGGCGCTCGCGACATCCTGGTCGCCAATCTGGGCGAGTTCTGGCCTGTGGATACAGCGAAAGGATCAGTCGTTTGGCTGCGAAACCGAGGCGATGGCCAGTTCGAGCCGCTCGTGCTGCTCGAGGGGCTGGGCCGCATCAATGACGTTCAAGCCGCGGACTTCGATGCGGACGGGGACCTGGACCTTGTCGTGGCGGTTTTCGGCAACTTCACCACCGGCCGGATCGTCTTCATGGAGAATCTTACCGAGGACTACTCGCAGCCCGAGTTCGACCCGATCGTTTTGGACGACCGCCACGGAACGATGTACGTCCCTGTAGTGGACCTGAATCAGGACGGCCACCCCGATTTCATCGCGGCGATGGCCCAGGAACACGAGTCCGTCGTAGCGTTCTTGAACCGGGGGTGGGGAAGTTTTCGCCAACAGACAATCTACCAGGCACCACACTGCCTTTGGGGCTCGACGGGCATACGCCTGGTCGACCTGAACAGCGACGGCCGCCTGGATGTGGTGCATGTCAACGGGGATATGGTCGAGTACCCGGCAGCGATGAAACCGTATCACGGTTTGGCGTGGCTGGAGAACCGAGGCAGCTACCCTTATGCCTATCATCGGTTGACCCACCTGCCTGGCGTGCACGTCGTGATGCCCGTTGACTTGGATGGCGACGGCATGCTGGACCTTGTCGCTAGTTCGCTGCTACCGAATTTCAACCCGAAGGCACCCATTGCCAGGGAGTTGGATTCGATCATCTGGCTGCGCCAGACCTTGCCTGGTCAGTTCCAACGTTACTCACTCGAGAGGGGCGTGCCATTCCATCCTTGTGGTGATGTGATGGACATCGATGGCGATGGCGATATGGATGTGGTGTTGGGGAATTTCACTATGTTTCCATCCATTGGGAACAGCTTGGGAGCCTGTCTGACCATTGTTGAAAACCGCGTGGTGTCCCCAAGTCAGCGTCCTACCCCCTGACGAGGTTGTTGACCAGGGTTCCGTGGCCTCTTTTGTCGCAACAGTTGGGCCACGCGGTAGCCGGATTCGCAAAAACCTGGCCGTTGGCCACTTGGAGGCCAGATCGCCCGAGTTCTTGCGGATTCGGCTGCATGTCGGCCTCCTCTCCAAATGGGCTCAGGAACCGCCGTTTCCCTAAATTATCGCGGACCAGGCGAACTCATTGCCTGTGGATTACGTAAGAAAATGCGGCGAAAAGGTAGGATTCCGTGAATTGGGGCTGCTCTGAGGGCGAGCCACAGTACGCAGGGATTCTGAGTTGACACGGCTTAACGGGCGTTTATACTCACGCTTATTATGTGCTGGACGCCCTTCTTGTGTACCGTGTGGTGCGGCTCAAGGTTTGGCGGCCATCCTGATACAGTATGGGTCATAGGTTCTTATTCGTTCGTTTCCATATTCTCATCCTATGAGGTGAAGCAAAATGATACATCGAAAAGGTTTTACTCTCGTCGAGTTGCTCGTCGTGATTGCCATCATTGGCATCCTTGTTGCCTTGCTGCTGCCGGCGATTCAGGCCGCGCGGGAAGCGGCTCGGCGCACCGAGTGCAACAACAATATGAAACAGTTCGCACTAGCCGCCCAGAACTACCACGACACCTACGATACCTTCCCGCGTTTCGCCATGCGGGCGTACAGAGGGAACAATGCTTGGTGCAGTCATTGGGAGGGCTTCAGCGTCCACACCATGTTGCTTCCCTTCATCGAAGAGCAAGCGACGTGGGACATGTTCGAGGACGAATATGTACTACGTGCGAATCTTCTCCATGATGGATGGCGCACGGGTCGAATGTACAGCCAAGTAGCCCGAACGAAAATCGATGCGTTTCTCTGTCCGTCGGATATGAAGTCCCCATCCACCGGATGGCTCTGGGGCCCTGGCTGCAACTATGCGGTGAGCATCGGCCCGACGTTGGACTGGGACAACACCAACACGACGCCCGGTATGTTCCGTATGTACGCCGAGGTCAACATGGCGGACTGCCTTGACGGCACGTCAAACACGATCCTGGCTGCCGAGATGCTTGTGGGTGATCAGACGGGCAGTACTTACACTCCTGGCGAGCCGGTTCGTAATCGTCGGTATAGTGCAGGAGGCAATCGTGTTTGGCCGCACAGTTCGATAATTAACGAGTCCCAGATCAACGCCTGGGGAGCGCAGTGTCAAGCGGGCATCGGCAGCCATCTCAGCAGCAACGGCTCGAACTGGCTCGGCGCCAATATGTGTCAGACGGCGTTCAACACAGTGTCGCCGCCCAACTGGCAATATCCCACGTGCATCGCCGTCAACCCACCGGGCTTCGCCTCCGATCGCGACGGCAACTATCCCTCCCGAAGCAGACACCCCGGTGGGACTATTCACGGTGCGGTCGACGGGTCAGTCCAATTTGTGACTGACGACATCGAGTTCCGCCTCTATCAGCATCTGGGGCACCGCAAAGACGGACAAGAAGCCAATTTTCAGCAGTAATCTCGTTTACAGTTCTCAACAAAGGGAGTGGATACCAACATGTATGTCTTGAGGTTCATGGCGGCTTTGGCGGTTGCTGCAATGATTGGGTGTGGTAGCGGTGTACGGACGGAATCTGTGGACGAAATCAAGGTAACACCCGCCAATGCTGTGAAGACCACGCTTGAACACGTGGCCGAAACTGGCGAGGTCGGCAGCGAGCTGGGAGAATTGATGCAGAAACTGGAAGAGATGAAGGAGACCGATGCAGCCACCGCCGAGGCCCTGAGACCGGACGCAGAGACTCTGATGGGAGTGTCCGATCCGGAACAGGCGAAAGCCCTGGCGAAGAAGATGCTGGAGAAGCTGGGCGGCGGGTCGCCTGCGGAAACGCCTTCCGAGTGATCCTTCCTCCGGCGACAGCTTTCTTGGAAGGTTGTCTAAGTGTTCGGCATCTGTAACATATGCCCCTGTCGTCCGTTTGCAGACGACAGGGGCTTTTCTTCGCGCCCGCAAGGCGTTAGTTAGTGTGGGCACATCGTTTGACGGCAAGCCGATAGACGAATGAATGGAAACGACCGGAGACGAGTAGGGCCGGACAACAACCCCCCCGACCCGGCCCAACGCGCCACCCAAACCCCCCAGCGCGGCCCAGT
>CAZURK010000018.1:12225-53689 GCA_964623055.1 uncultured Pirellulaceae bacterium | reverse complement strand
TTGACGATTGAATGCAAACGACGGGAGACGAGTAGGCCGTAACACGTCCGCGCAGTTCCGGCACCTAGCCGCATCCATGCCGGAACTGCGCGGACTTGTTCCGGCCTACATTTAGTGAAGTCAACGTGCTCCGATCCTCACCGCGTCGGGGAGTGTATCTCGCGATTCTGCTGGTGCTTGGCGCCATCGCCGCGTTTGGCGGATGGTACGGTCTGCGTCTTCCTCCCTTCTCGAAACTTGCCGACCGATCCGGGCAGGCTCCTGGGCAAAACCTTCTTGATGTGGATCAGGCCAAGACGGCAACCGTTGGCGATCAGGACGGACCGTCATCCAAGCTTCCGGAACCGTTGTCCGGGGGCTCGCTTCCCGATCCCAGTTCTCCGCCCCCATCGACCCCGGGTGCAGTGATTGAGGAGGCGAGCCAGCTAGCCAATTGGATGATGGCAAATTTTCGGGAAGACCCCGATGCCTATGAGATCATGGCCCGCGTCCACTGGTGGCTTGGCGATTCGGAAAAGGCGGTGGCGTATTGGCGGAAATGTCTGGAGTTGAATCCCCAGTACATCCACGCCTTTTTTGGCCTGGGTTACCTCGCGGCGGAAAAGGGAGACTATGCACAGGCGGTGGACTTGTTGGGCAAAGCTCACCGGATCGAGCCGGCCGCCGCCGAACCCAAGATGCAGTTGGCCAGCGCGCTGATCAATCTGGGGCAGATGGAGAAGGCCATTTCCATCCTGGAAGAAGACGTGGCAATCACGACTCGTTCTCCGACCGGCCTGCTGATGCTCGGGATGGCCTACCGCCACCTGAAGGAATATGGAAAGGCCAAACGGTGCTACGAGGCGTCTATTGCATTTCGGCCCGAAAACGGCAACGCCCACTACGGACTGGCAAGCGTCTGCGCGCGTTTGGGAGAGGATGAACTGGCGAAGAAGCACATGGACCGGTTCAACCAGATGCGAGGAAGCCGCCTAGAGGACCACCAGAACCAGCGGCGCCACCACGACGATTTGGCGGGGATGCAAACCAAGCTGGCAGACTTCTGTACCACCGCCGCCCAGGTTTGCCACGGGCAGCAAGACCTTGAACACGCCGTGGTGCTCTGGAGAAGGGCAGCGGGTCTGGATCCTGCCAATGTTCTGTGCCGAGAGGGTTTGGCGCTAACTTACCGGGCAACGGGAAAATCCCGGCAAGCCGCGGCGATGCTGGTTGAACTGGCCGCGCTCAGGCCGAAGAACCCGGGCTATCACTTGGAACTCGGCCACATTCACGTGGAATCGGCCGATTTCGAAGCGGCCGAAAAGGCATACAAGAAGACGTGCGAAATGGCTCCTCGGTACGCTGGGGGACACGTCGCGCTGGCAAAGCTGTACATCCAGGTCGGGGACCAGACGTCAGAAGCGATCGCACATGGACAGAAAGCCGTCGATCTGGAGCCAACGGCCGTCAACTTCTGGATCCTTGGCATAGCCCGCGAGAAAGGTGGCGATACTGCGGGGGCGTTGGAGGCGATTGGGCGGGCGGTCGAACGGGATCCCGGCAACGCGATGTATCGAAAGAAGTACCAGTCTCTTCAGCAACCCGGGGCCAAATGACAGACTTCACGCATCGGCTGAAATGGGGGACCATCACTTGCTTGATCGCCGGCGTCGGGCTGGCATCGGGTTTGGCGATCCATCGCCTGTCGCGGCCGAGGACCGAGACACCGACGACAAAGCATGTGCCGCCGGCAAAGGTGGACGCGCCGCAGGCGTCCTCACGTCCGGTCGATCTTCGGGACGTCACCAGTCGAACCGGTGTCACGTTCCGGCACATGGACGGCAGCAGCGGTCGGCGCTACATCATCGAAGCCATGAGCGCCGGCATAGCGTTATTCGATTTCGATGCCGACGGCGACGTGGACATTTACTTCCTGAACGGCGCGCCATTGGAGGGAGCCAAGGTGGATGTCCCTCCCAGAAACGCCTTGTATCGCAACGACGGCGGATGGGAATTCACAGACGTGACCGACGAGGCAGGCGTAGGGGACACCACTTTCGGCCTGGGAGTCACGGTGGGGGACTATGACAACGACGGCTATCAGGACCTGTACGTGAACAACTATGGTCCCAATATCCTGTACCAAAACCAGGGCGACGGAACATTTGCCGACGTCACACAGGAAACGGGTGTGGCAAACGGTCACAGAGCCGGTGCGGGTGCGAGCTTTCTGGACATCGAAGGCGACGGCGACTTGGATCTTTATGTTTCCAGCTACGTCCAATTCTCCTACGAAACTCATGTGTCCCACACGATCAAGGGCATGCCGGCCTATCCGGGGCCTCTTGATTTCGCTCCTGAACTCGACGTCTTGTATCGCAACAACGGCGACGGCACATTTACGGACGTGAGTGTCGAGTCGGGCGTAGCCCAACACGCGGGAACGGGGATGGGGATGATCTGCTGTGACTACGATAACGACCGCGACACAGATGTCTTTGTCGCGAACGACGTCATGGCGAATCTGCTGTTCGAGAATGATGGAACAGGGAAATTCAGGGAAGTCGCCGTGTTGGGCGGGACGGCGTACGAGGCCGCCGGTATGCCTCAGGCGAGTATGGGTGTCGATAGCGGCGACTACGACAACGACGGATGGCTGGATTTCTACGTAACGTCCTATCAGAGCGAAGTGGCCACGCTGTATCGGAACATGGCCAATGGTTTCTTCGAAGATGTGACTCGCCTGACCGGCGCCGGCAAAGGGACCCTGTCCCACGTGACGTGGGGAAACGGGCTGGTCGACTTCGACAACGATGGGGATCGGGATATCTTCATCGCCTGCGGCCACACGGAAGACAATATCGAGCTTCGCGATGATACAACGTCGTACAAGGCGAAAAACGTGCTGCTCATGAATAGCGGCGACGGCACCTTCGTTGACGTTTCCGATCAAAGCGGGGATGGAATGCTTGTCCAGCAGGCCAGTCGCGGGACAGGCTACGATGATCTGGACAACGACGGCGCCGTCGACGTGGTGATCCTGAATTCTCGGCAGACGCCCACGATACTGCGAAACAGCACGAAGAACTCGAATCACTGGATCCAGATTCGCCTTTGTGGCGTTAAGTCGAACCGTGACGGTGTGGGAACGCATGTGCGAGTCGTATCAGACGATCGGACGCAGGTGGCCGAGGTGCACAGCGGCCGTGGCTACCAGAGCCATTCCGGAACACGCCTCCATTTCGGGCTCGGTGAACATGCACGCGTTGACCGCATCGAAGTCGCATGGATCGGCGGCGAAACCCAGGTCATCGAGAACGTCGAGGCAGATCAGCGTGTTACGATCATCGAGCGCGACGTTACGAGTGAGTGACGCGGCCTATCCAAGTGGTAGCCGGATTCGCAAGAATTCGGTCGCTGCCCATCTCGACGCCGAACCAACCGAATTCTTGCGAATCCGGCTACCAGTCGAAGCCTGCGCTACCAACCCGCACGAGCGTGTGCGTTATCCATTGCCGGCCTGGCTTGCGGCTGATGAACACGGTTGATTTGCGCCAAAGCCATCTGACGTTCCTGGCCCGACCGCTCGACGCGTGCGAGCGCTTGTTGATACAAATCTTTGTCCGATCGTTCGGCGGCGGCCGAGTACATTCGATAGGCGCGGCCAAAGTCGTTTTTTGCCTCGCAAGCGACGCCCAGATTGTACATGGCGGCATCGCTTTCCGGATTCTCTGCGAGCGCGGCTTGCCAACGCTCCATTGCCTTCGCCCAATCGCCCTGGCGGGCCAATTCGTTTCCTTGGCGTATGGCGCCGGCCCCCTTGCCGAAAGTCGCCCCGGCCAGTTGCACGTCGAGTTGCCTTTGATGCGGTGTGATCTTGCGAGCGGCTTCGACAGCGGCGTCGCGGGCTAGCTTCGCTAAAACTCTGGTCCTTGATGTTGGCCCTGTTCGGTCGTCGGTCAACTCGCCTTTGTAGGATGCTGTCGTTCGCCCCTTGGCGAGCGTGTGGCCCGTTCGGATAGCGATCAACTCGTAGTCAACTGTGGCGGTAACCGTGGGATCTCCAATCTGGATGACGCTGCCGCCCATATCGAAGCCGCCTTCGTCACGATACCGGACCCGTGGGATCAGGATCGCATCCAAACGCATTCGCCCAGCAGCCTCGATAGCAGCGATCGTATTGGCCTTTCCGTCGCTGTCGTACAAAGGGGCTGGCGCGAAGCGATCCATTTCTGCCGGATTCACCAGCCAAAAGTACCCGCTGTCGGCCAGCGTCGACACCATCGTTTCGTGAGCCAGCGGCCCGGAATCCTCCGGCCCCTCGCAGTAGAGCACAGCCAGTCGGCGCACGCCGGACACGTCGGCCGAAGCGGGTTGAAGTTGCGTCATCGTGGCAGTGGTGGCACAACCAGTCACAAAGCCGACATACATCAGGGCCAACGCTCGCGACGCTAGCTTTGAAGTCATTGCAGAACCGCCGGAGGAGATGAGTTGGACACGGAAGAAAGCAACGTGCTAATCATCGTCAATAGTGCGCGCCCAGATTCTGCCCAAATTGGCCGACCGCTGCATTCGGCGATCGCGTTTGTCTCCTGCGGATGTCACATTGCCTTCGGACGGTACGGCAGATATCATTTGGCCCAGTTGTTTCCCTCTCCGGATCGGTGTGTGGCAAGTTTTCCTGGCGAGTAGCTGAATTCGCAAGAGATTCAGAATGGCGGATGGTCCTGAATTCTTGCGAATTCAGCTACTGCGGAATCAGACGGTCGCTCTTTCTGCATGAATGGCAGTGCGAATGGAACTCGCTGAGGCGTCGGACCATTTTCAACCACCGATCGACGCACGCGTCATAGCCCGGGCGCGTGACAATGTGCGCTCGCTGTTCGAATTCAATCGGCAGCACAATGCGTCTGAATACTCGTCCGGCGGAATAGACGCTATCCAAACGGTGGGAATTGTCGGGGGCGGGATGATGGGCGCGGCGATCGCGGCCGCCAGTGCCCAGTGCGGGCTGCGAGTAACCGTTGTCGATTTGTCTGAAGATGCGCTGGTTCGATTGCCGGAACAGGTAGACGCTGTGTTGGTTGCGGGCGGCAGTTGCGCCGATCCACAGTCGCGTAAGGACTTGGCGCGATTGATCCGGGCAGGCAAGGACATCGAGATGGTCGTCGGTTGCGACTTGGTCATTGAATCGGTCACAGAGGATCGGTTCGTCAAACAGCCGCTGATTGCCGAACTAGTATCGAAACTCGGCGAGACAAAGGTTCTGGCGTCCAATACGTCGACGATTTCTATTGTGAAACTGGCTGCCAACCTGACCGCTCGCGATCGTTTCTGTGGAGTCCACTTCCTCCGTCCGGTTCACCAGCGGCCGCTTCTGGAGATTGTGCGCGGACCGGACACCAGCCCATCGACCGTTGCCACGGCGGTGGCATACGCGGATGCTATCCATAAGATCCCGCTGGTCGTAAGCGACAGCCCCGGTTTCATGATCAACCGCCTGGTGCTGCCTTACGCTGCCGAAGCGATGGTGCTGTTAATGGAAGGCGCAGCGATCGAGACTGTGGAGCGCACGGCGGTCGAGTTCGGTATGGCGTTGGGGCCTTTCGCTCTGCTGGACGAGGTCGGATTGGATACGGCACTGGACTGTGGCTGGGTCTTCGCGGGGGCCTATCCGGACACTCTGCCGAACACGCCGTTGCTGGTGGCGATGGTCAAAGCCGGCCGTTTGGGACGCAAGACAGGAGCCGGCTTCTTCGCCTATGAAGACCGTTCGGCCGGCGCCAAGCCGGTTCCCGATCCGGCGGTCGATCAGATCATCGCGCGTTGGGTCGACGCCAAGCAGCCCCATACTCGCGAGACGATCGCCAGCCGGCTGTTCCTGCCGATGCTGCTGGAGGCGACGCGAGCGCTGCAGGAAGGAGCCGTCGTCGATCCGCGACTGGTGGACTTGGGCGCGGTCTACGGTCTAGGGTTCCCTGAATCTCGCGGTGGGTTACTATACTGGGGAGACAATGTCGGAGTTGCTCAGATCGTCGCGATGCTTAGCCCACTGGAGCATTTAGGCGCCAGAATGCGCCCAACACCGCTGTTGTTGGACTTGGCCGAGAAGGGACGACGATTCTACCGCACGGACGATTGACGAGGATTCGAAATGGCCGAAGGGCGAGAGAGAAAATCGCAGAAGGAAGCCGGGGGCTTCAGAATGCGTTTGTGGAACCCGCGGGTTTGGACGGGCATGACCATGTCGGCGTGGTTTGGCCTGCTCGCCCGTCACCGTTTCATGGCCGCGCCGTCGCGTTGGAGTATGGTTCTGCTTCTGTCTCCTGTCAGCGTGTTCAATTCCTCCATGGCGTTGCTCCAGAAGCTCGTCTATGGCCGAAGGATTAAGGACACCGAGATCCGACACGATCCATTGTTCATCATCGGTCACTGGCGGTCGGGCACCACGCTGCTGCACGAACTGATGGTCCTCGACCCGCAGCACACGTCCCCTGACACGTACCATTGTTTCGCACCGAACCATTTTCTTGTGTCCAGGCGGCTCATCGCGTGGTGGCTGCGGTTGTTGATGCCACCCAGGCGTCCGATGGATGCCATGCAGATAGCTTGGGAACACCCACAAGAAGACGAATTCGCACTGTGCACGATGGGGGTCCCCTCGCCTTACCTGCAGTTCGCCTTCTTCGGCGAGCGGCATCGTTACGAACGCTATCTTGACATGGAAGACGTCCCCGCCGGTACGGTTGCACGTTGGAAGAAAGCGTTCGTGCGGTTTCTGAAATGCGTGACGCTCGTAGAGCCAAAACGCGTGATCCTTAAATCGCCACCTCACACCTGCAGGATCAAGATTCTGCTGGAGTTGTTTCCAAACGCAAGATTCGTGCACATTGTTCGAGATCCTTTCGAGGTGTTTCCTTCGACGGTGAAGGCGTGGACTCGACTCAGTGAAGACCAGTACATTGGAGCACCGCGATTCGATGGGCTTGAGGATTACGTTCTAGACACTTTCCAGCACATGTACGAAGTGTTTGAAAGTACCCGTGATCTGATCGACCCTTCCCGATTCTGCGAGGTGCGTTACGAGGACTTGGCCAAGGACCCAATCGGTCAGGTGCGCACGATCTACGATCATTTCGGGTTGGACGACTTCGACAAAGTGCTGCCAAAACTGCAGGATTACGCGGCCAAGAAAGCGGGCTACAGAAGTGACCAGTATCAACTGTCGGCGGACATACGCGAGAGAATCAACCAGCAATGGCACCTGTTCATCCAAAAGTACGGTTACGGTCCGCCGACCGATGATATAAGCTGAACTTGTGTGGCTCGTATTGACGCCAGCCGAGCGGTAAGTACAATAACCCAAAGGAGTAGGGGCGATCACAACGAGTGTGGTCCTCCGTCATTGAGACAGCGGACTTGGGAAACTGTGCCTCCTTAGGCCGCCCTGCCTCCTAGTTGCCTACCTGACAATTTCACCGGCCAACGGATAGACGACCCGGTTGGTGACCAACAACCAACAAGAAAATGCGGCGGATCAAGGAAGATGCTGTAACCGTTGATCTCTACATGGGATCGATGGTGGTATGGCCGGTCTCACCCTTTGCATGACATCCAATTGCGATGATCGTAGCCCAAACCACCTCGCGTACCTCAACCGTTAGCGCGCGCCAGTTGGACATGGCGCGCGAAGCCCTCGAGTCAGAAGGACGGCTAGACCAACTGGCGGCCGATCTGGGATACCCTTCCGAAGCAGCCGTATTGAAAGCTGTAGGGCAAGCGTTGGGGATGGACTTTCTTGATTTGGGAACAGCCAACGTCGATCGAGGCGAGTTGGCGGATTTCCCGATCAAGTTCATACATCGCCACGGCGTGTTTCCTGTGGGGCGGAAGGACGATTCGCTGGTCGTGGCTACGGCTAATCCGTTCGATCTCCACGCCTTGGATTCGATCAGTGCGGCCGTTGGCAAAAGTATCGTGCCGGTGGTAACGCTGCCGGACGAACTGGCCAGGCTGGTCAAGACACACCTGGGCGTAGGCGCCGAGACGGTCGACGACCTGATCGCCATCCGTGAACAGCGGGATGGCGAGATCGAGATGCTGGAGGACGTCGAGTGGGACCAATCCGAAGCGGCCGAGGCCGCTCAGGAGGCATCGGTTGTCCGGCTGGTCAACGAAATCCTCGTCGAAGCGATCGAAGCGCGGGCCAGCGATATTCACCTGGAGGCCCAGGCCAAAGGGATGAAAGTCCGATACCGGGTCGACGGCGTGTTGCAGAAGCAACCCACTCCGCCACAAATAAACCGCTTTCAGGCCGCGATCGTCAGCCGTTTGAAGATCATGGCCAAATTGAACATTGCCGAGCGACGGGTGCCGCAGGATGGCCGCATCAAGGTGAAAGTCTCCGGCCGCGAGATCGATATCCGCATGTCCGTGATCCCCATGCTGCACGGCGAAGGGATCGTGATGAGGATCCTGGACAAGGACAGTATGAATTTCTCGCTCCGCGGGGTCGGCATGAACGAGGAGGTGTACGATCAATTCAACCAGTTGATCAGCCATCCCCACGGCATCGTCCTGGTCACAGGGCCGACCGGTTCGGGCAAGACGACCACTTTGTATAGCGCCTTGAATGAAATCAAGGACGATAAGACCAAGATCATCACCACCGAGGACCCAATCGAATACCACCTGGACGGCATAAATCAGATCCAAGTGCATACGAAAGTGGGTCTGACCTTCGCTACCAGCTTGCGTAGCATTCTCCGACACGACCCGGACGTTGTGTTGGTGGGCGAAATCCGCGATCTGGAAACAGCCGAAAACGCAGTGCAAGCGTCGCTGACCGGCCATTTGGTGTTCAGCACTTTGCACACCAACGACGCGGCGGGCGCCTTCATGCGCATGGTCGATATGGGCGTCGAGCCGTTTCTCGTGTGCAGCACGGTAGAGGGCGTCATGGCTCAGCGTCTTGTGCGGACGCTGTGCCCCGAATGCCGTGGACCGTTTCGCCCGGGATCGGAGGACGTGCCAGAGGACTTCCCACTGGACGCCTGTTTGAACAACGGCGCAACGATCTACCGGGCGGTGGGATGTCGCCAATGCCGAGGGACCGGATACCGTGGGCGGAAGGGGATCTTCGAATTGCTGGTGACCGACGACGAGGTTCGCCGCCTGGCTAGCGAACGGGCGCCGACGAATCTCGTAAAGCAGGCCGCAATGGACGCGGGAATGAGGACGCTGCGGCAGGACGGATGGCGGAAGGTATGCCGCGGTCAGACTACCGTCGAGGAAGTTCTCCGTGTGACCAAGTCCGATTGAGCCTTGGGCCATGCCCGAATTCGTGTACACCGCCCGAACGCTGTCCGGCGAAGACATCGCCGGCACCATCACGGCCTCGAGCAAGAGGGAGACGCTGACTGCGCTGGCTGAACGGTCGCTGTTTCCATTGCACGTGGCCGAAAAGACCAAGCCACGGTGGCTTCCGCGAAGGCGAATCAAGGCATCCGTCCTATCCAGCAACCTCTCGCAATTGGCCGATCTGCTGGAGAACGGCGTTGCTCTGTTGGAGGCACTTACGATTCTGGCCGGCCAATGCCCGCATCCCGGTTTCGCCGAAGTTCTGACCGACGTGCGGGACCAAGTGGCCGAGGGAACGACGCTGGACGACGCGTTCTCCAAGAACTCCGAGGTGTTTGGCGAGTTGACGGTCAGCATGGTACGCGCCGGATCCGAGGGTGCCTTTCTTGAGGATGCGCTTAAGCGGACGGCGGATTTTCTGGAGAAGCAGCAGGAGTTGAAATCGCGCGTCACCGGGGCGATGATCTATCCAATCTTCCTGGCGTCGCTGGGAGGGGTGATTACCACGGTGTTGATCGTCTTCTTTGTGCCCATGTTCGCCGAGTTGTTTCAGCGTCTGGAACGGGACGGGGGTGGTCTGCCCTTGCCGACAGTTATCCTTCTGTCGACGAGCGATTTCTTGGGGAAATATGGAATCTTCGTCGGCGCGGCCGCTCTGGGCGGCATTCTTTGGGGCCGGCACGCTATTTCTTCTGAGCGTGGCCGACTGGCGGTGGACCGGTGGAAGCTCAAGATCCCGGTGGCCGGGCCCATTTTCTTGGGCTACGCCGTTTCGCGGTTCTGTCGCATCCTCGGCACGCTGCTGCGCAACGGCGTACCTCTGCTAAGGGCCTTGGAGATCAGCAGCGATTCGGCCGGCAACCGCGTACTGGCCAAAGCGATTCGGGAATCGCAAGAGAACGTCTCGGCTGGTGAAACCCTCTCCAATCCATTGGCCGAGTGTGGGCTGATTCCCAAACCCGTGATGGCTATGATCAGCGTCGCCGAGGAAGCTAACAACCTGGACGATGTACTGGTCGGAATCGCCGACGGAATCGACCGCAAGACGGCTCGACAAATCGACGTGATGGTTCGATTGGCCGAGCCGGCGATGCTCCTGTTCATGGGGGCTTTGATAGGGTTCGTGCTCGTAGCACTACTCTTACCGATATTCGACACAATGACCGGCATGGGGGGCTGATGCTGCACGACGGTGCGCGGCCCAAAACACATCGAAGGAGTGACACATGACTAGATTCTCTCGAAAACGACGGCGTCGGGGCTTCACCCTGACGGAACTGTTAATTGTTCTTGCGATCCTCGTGATGCTAGGCGCGCTGGTGGTTCCTCGGTTTTTCGGCGCGTCCGAAAAAGCGGATCGGCAGGCAACGCAAACGCAGATCGGGTTGTTCCGTGGGGCGTTGGAGCAGTACCGCGTGGACACCAAGACCTTCCCCACCACGGAACAGGGACTGCAGGCGCTGCTCACTCCGCCCAGTGACGCCGACGAATCGACGGTGTCCGGTTGGGCCGGCTCGTACTTGAGTGCGGATGCATTGCCCAAGGACCCGTGGGGCAACTTATACGAATACGAATACGAAGAAGGAGCAAATTTTCCCAGGATTTGGTCGTGGGGACCGGACAAGGAAAGCGACACCGACGACGATATCTGCAGTTGGAGTACCGAAAGCAGCGGAGAGGACGAATTCGGCGGTGCCGACGAAGATCTTGACATCGACATCGACACCGATTTCGGCAGCGGTGATGGCGGCTTTCCTGAGCCCGAATTTTGATTACCTTGGCGGGATTTGGGGGGTGGACTTGCGATGTTACTGAAAGCCGAAACCTGAACCCGTACACGCAGTGCGTCGGGCGGAGCCTGGCCCGCAGGCTGGCAGAACTATGTGCAACGCTTCTGGGACGGTTCGGCGACGTTACGGCTATACGCTGCTTGAGCTATTGATCGTCCTTGCGATTCTGGCTGTGGTGGCTGGCTTGGCGTGGCCATCGGTGCACCGGTTGTCGCAAAAAGGCCAACTCCAGGATGCCGCCAGACAATTGCGAATCCAGTTGCTCGAAGCCCGCTTGGACGCTATCCAGTCGGGCAGCGTCCGCTTCTTTCGGTGCCAGCCAGGTACGTCCTCTTATGAAATATCAAGCGGCAGCGAACTCGATACGGCGGACCAGTTGGGACTGATAACGCCGGGCGACGCGGCAGAAGACGACGGTCTGTCTAACCGCGATCTGAACGACGATGTGTCGGCACCGTATGAACTGCCGGACGATATCGTCTTCTTCGACCCGAATGCGGGTCCGGCAATCGAGTTCGCTGGAGACATGGCTGGCGAGCGTGCTGGCCAGGAATGGTCCGCGCCGATCGTCTTCTATCCCAACGGCCGGACGCTGAACGCACGTCTTCGGCTCGGAACGTCGCGGTACGCTGTTGATCTCTCTTTGCGAGGGTTAACCGGAACCGTCACCATCGGCGAGGTCCAACGCTTGGAGACCGAACACAGCGGGCGGCTAGAGGGCCTTTGAATGAAACTATGTCGGAGACAGTTAGGAATGTCCACAAACCCCGTTTAACGGCAAGCCGAAGGCGACTGTGTGCCGGGCCCGCAGTCGCCTTCGGCTCGCCGTCAAACGAAGACACGATAGACCGACGGCCCCATAGAAGTTCACTCCTTTGGCGACAGAACGTAGCTGATATGTTACGAATGAAGCGAAAACGTCGCCCCGGATTCTCGTTGCTCGAAGTGATCCTGGCAACCGCGATCCTGCTGGCTTGCCTGATCGTGCTCGGCCAAATGGCCTATGTGGGCAGGCGAAATGCCGAGGATTCCGCCGATGCGACCACGGCGCAATTGATCTGTCGCAGTACGCTGAACGAGATCCTCGTCGGCGCAGCACCAGCCGCCTCGGTCGACTCGCAGCCCGTGGCCGGCATGCCCGGCTGGGTGTATTCGATCGAAGTCGAATCGCTTGATCAATTCGGGCTGATTTCGCTTCGCGTTACGACGATGCAGGATCCGGTCGAATCCGGGTCTGCCACTTCGCAGCCTACAGGAAAGCAATTCACGCTTACCCGCTGGATGCACGATGCGAGTTCCGCGGTAGACGACTCCGCCGATTTCGACTGGCAATTTGACTCTCTGTTCGACTCGTCCTTTGACGTAGAGTGGCTTCAATGAATGCGGCCCGCAGAACGCGAAAGACCGCCGGCTATACGTTGGTGGAAATGCTGCTGGCCACCGCGCTTTCGGTGACCTTGCTGGCGGCCCTTTGGTCCCTGTTCGGCATCTACACGAATCTGTTCAACAAGGGCCAAGCCAAAGTCGAAAACTCCCAGCTTTGTCGTGCTTTGATGCAGCAGATGTCCGACGACCTCCGTGCGGCGATTCAAGATCCCGTTGGCGGATCGTCGGCCAGATCGGAAGGAACGGCGCCGGTGAGACGCTTCGGACTGCTTGGTTCGCAGCACGAATTGCGTTTCGACGTTCTTCAAGTTACTCCCGAGCAAGGAAACCCCACTCCGGTTGGCCGCTCGTGGGCAGCCTCCGGCGATTTTACCGAGGCGCGGGTCCCCGAGTTGCGAACGGTTTACTACTCGTTCACGAGCCAAACCACGACCGACGGCGTGTCGCGGCTGGGTTTGTTGCGGCGAGAACTGGACTTCGAGACCCCCGTCGGCCCCGAAAGTGAAGACATCTACGACGGATTGGCGATGGAACTGCTTGGCGATTTTGCGGGAGACGATGCGCAGACCAGTACACCGGCGGTCGACCCAGCAGACGTATCGGTCATGTGGGTACCGGAAGTGGTATCTGCCGAGTTTCGCTACTTTGACGGCAACGGTTGGACGAGCGCGTGGGACAGCCTGCAGCGCAAATCGCTACCCGTCGCCGTCGAAGTGGTCCTGCAGATCGTGGATTCGCATGAGCTTGCCGAGGATCAGAGTGTTGGCGAAGAAGACGTTTTGATCGAGGAAGAAGAGTTGGCGGCCATGGGTGCCACGGTGGCACAGGGCACGGCGTATCGTCTGATCGTGGACCTTCCCGGTTCGCCGACGTATCGCAGCCCGCGTCCGCCGCAACGCGCGGTCATTCCGCCGCCGCCGCAACCCGCGGTGGCACCGCCGCCGGTCAGGCTTGCACCAAGGCGAATCGCGCCACCACGACCCACTCCCAGAGAGCCGCCCATTCGTTACTCGCCCGAAGAGTGGATCCGCACGCAGTCACGATGAAACGCAGAACCAGCCAAATCGACTCTGCTGTGCGCGGGTCTCCCGACCCCACGCGTGGGGCGACCGTAGAGTCTCACAGATTTGGGAGACCTGCGGTCGGCGGTTTCCGTGAGGTCAGGAGACCTGCGCCGAGCGCGCCTCAGAATCACGCAAGGCCATATAGAGGCCGAAAGCGGCTGTCCGCGGTCGGTAGGCGCAACGGCATCGTTCTTGTGATTGTGTTGGTCGTGGTGACAGTGATTTCGCTAGCTGGCCTGAGTTTCGTTCTCAGCTTGTCTACCGAAAACAAAGCTGCTCATTTGCACGGCGACGAACTGCAATTGGAGCAAGCTTTGGCCTCGGGCGAGGAATTGCTGAAAGCTGTCTGCGACGCCTCGCACGACGAACGGCAGCAACGGGGCGGACTGCACGACAATTCGCCACTGTTCCGTGGAGTGGTTGTCGCGGGTGACTCGGAAGGCGAGGGCCTTGTGCGTTTCAGCGTCCTTTCGCCGCAGGTGGAAGACGGCGGCATCGAAGGCATCCGTTTCGGCGCACAAGACGAATCGGCGCGGCTGAACTTGGCCATTCTGTCCGAGTGGGAACGCCAATCGGAAGGTGCGGCGGCCGAGGCACTGATGAATCTGCCGGGAATGACCGACACCATTGCCGATTCAATTCTGGATTGGATCGACACGGACGATGCACCCCGCGCGGCCGGAGCGGAAACCCAGTACTACGCCGGCCGCGGCCTTCCCTATGGTCCGCGCAATGGTGTGCCCATGTCTTTGGAGGAACTGTTGCTGGTGCGCGACATCAGTCGTCACAGTCTGTTTGGGGACGACTGGGACCTGAATTACCAGGTAGACGATCAGGAAGTCCGCCGAGCGATCAGCGTATCGACAATGCGAGCGAGCGGCGGCAGTCTGCCTTGGGCTTCGTTGTTGACCGTTCATAGTGCCGAGCGAAACACGGCTTGCGATGGCGAATTGCGCATCTATTTGAACGAGCGGAACCTGGCGGCGCTGCATCAACAACTGGATCAGTGGCTTGATACAAGCTGGACGCGATTCATCATTGCGTATCGTCAATTCGGACCGTATGACGAGACGGCGCAGAGCGGCCAGGGGGCGACGGTCAGACGGTCGCGTGCGGCAAGAACGTCCAGAAGGTTTCGCCCCGATCCCCGGCTGGTCCAGCCTGACGAATTCGAGCCTCAGACTATCCACGCCGAAGAGATGGACCAAGTCGATCTGTCGACACCGGCTCGTTTCCAGATCGACTCGGTGCTAGATCTCATCGGGGCAAGGATTCTGATTCCCAGTGACGAACGTCTGGATCCTAGCGATGACCCCCTCGACCCACAAGAAGAACGAGATCTGATTGTCGAGAGTCCTTTCGAGGACGACCCGGCCGCGATGCAGGAGTACCTGCCCACGCTGGTCGATCGCACGACAACGATCCAGGATGTGATTATCAACAGCCGAATCAATGTCAATCTCGCTCCTAGGGCCGTATTGTTGGGGGTCCCGGGTCTGGAGCCGCAGACCGTCCAGCGGATCATTGCAGAACGTGGCCGTGGCATTGACGAGAGTAGCCCCTCCTACCGCCACGCGACATGGTTGCTGACCGAGGAGATTGTGGACGCGCCTCAGATGAAGGGGTTGATGCCCTACGTGACCGGCGCTGGCGACGTTTTCCGGGCCCAGGTCGTCGGATTTCACCAGGCGTCTGGACTATCGGCTCGAGCGGAAGTTGTTGTAGACGCTACCGTTTCGCCGCCGCGGCAAATATATTGGAAAGATGTCAGTCTGCTGGGGCGAGGCTATTCGCTGGATACGCTGAGCGTGGAACGCATACGATGAACTATTTCTTAGCCGTAGATTGGGACCCTCACGAAGCACGCTACGTGCTGGCTGGCATCAGTGGCCGAAGGGTGAAGGTCCGCGCGGCCTCGTCGGTGCGTTTGGTGGATGTCACGGAGGGCGCAGCAGAACCTCGATACAGTTTCGGCAGCTCACTGTCTGACGCGTTAGACAGACACAATGCACGCCGGGCAAAACTGTTGGTCGCTGTGCCGCGTTCCAGCATCGAACTGATGCATTTCAGTCTGCCGCCTGCCAAGGACGACGAACTGCCGGAATTGGTGGCGAACCTGGCCATGCGCGAGGCAGCGGCGATTTCCGATCAATGGGTGCTGGACTTCGTCCCCACGGTCGACGATCCCAATGGCCTGCGTCGCGTGACGGCGGCTGCCTTGTCCCCGGAGGAGCTTGATCGTGTCCAACGTCAATGTGACACGGCCGGGCTGAAGCCAAGTCGCCTGCTTCTGCGGCCATTTGCGTCGGCGTCGGTGTTCTTGCGGTCGCCGCGCGCTGCGGACGAAGTCAGTTTGCTGGTCAATCGTATCGAATGCGAAGTTGATCTGAACGTAATTGCGGAAGATCAGGTCGTCTTTTCCCGCACCGCTCGCCTGCCCGAAGGGGCTGGCGATCAGGAGACAACGGACCGGTTACTGGCCGAAATCAACCGTACGCTGGCCGCAGTACCCCGGGAGCAGATTGGCGAAGAAGAAATCGAAAACGTCTGTGTGTTCGGCGGCCCGGACGACTACGAGGACTTGGCCGAACGGATCACTGACGAACTGTCGAAACCGGCCCAAGTGATGGATCCGTTTGCCGTCTTGGGCACAGGCCCACATGATATGCCGCCGGATCGAGGGCGCTTTGCAGCGCTGCTGGGCATGCTGCTGGACGAGGCCACGAGTTCGCACTCCGTCGATTTCCTACAGCCACGGCGGCCGCCCCGGCGCGTCGGCCGCTGGCGCCTCGGTTTGATCGCCGCAGGCTTGGCAGCCGTGTTCCTTCTGGCCATCGGCTACAACTTCTGGACCACGCTGACGGATGTCAACAGCACAAACGCCAAGCTGACACAGGAACGTGACAAGCTGAAGGACATCGCCAAGAAAGCCACCAGGCAGGCCGCGTTGATAAATGCCGTCAACAGTTGGACAAGACGCGACCTGAATTGGCTCGACGAACTGCGGGACCTTTCGATTCGATTTCCCGGTCCGCGCGACGCCGTGATCCGGCAGATGTCCATGGGCTCTTCGCCGTCTGCCGGTGGAATGATCGCTATAGATGGTAAGGTACGCGATCCCAAGATCGTTAGAAGGATGGAACAGCAGATTCGGGACCAGTACCGGGGCGTCCGAAGTCCGACAATTCGGGCACGCCCCTCGGAGCAGGACTACACGTGGTCTTTCGATGCCTCGATAGCCGTCAAGCCTCGAAACAAAGATGCGTATGTCAGTCATCTGCCCGAAGAACAAAGGGCGGCGCCCGAAGGCGAAGCCACCACCAGTGCAGTTGGTTCTGTGGCCAAGGCCGCCCGTTCTGCGGCCGAGGATGAAAGACCGTGAGTACACCCACGGGCCAAATCTCGAAATCCGCAAAGCGCCGGCAGTACATGCTGCTGGCCGTAATGGGTGCAATCGCCCTGTTCTTCGTCGGCGATTGGGCGCATAAGGGCATGAGCCGCCCAATTGACGAGGCACGTGCAAAGACGGTAAGTCTGAAGCAGGATATCAAGAAGCGCAAGGAGGCGCTTGCGCGGCTGCGAATCGCCAGCAAGCAGTTGACCCGTTGGAGAGGTCAAGCGTTGCCCGGCGAAACGGAGGTTGCCCGTTCGCTGTATAGGGCGTGGCTGCTTGAATTGGTCGACGACGTCAGGTTGCTGAATCCCAGTGTAAGATCCAGCGAGCCCGTCGCCCAGAAAAAGGGGCTCTACTACACGCTGTCGTTTTCCGTCCGAGCGCACGGGACGCTTGAACAACTGAAAATCTTCCTGTTCGCCTTCTATCAAACAGACCTGTTGCATCAGATTCGTTCGTTGACCATCAAGCCGCCGGCACAAGGGAACCGACTGGACCTGTCTATGTCAATCGAAGCCTTGGCGCTGGGCCAGACGGCGGCTGGCGATGGGAGCGAGGGCCAGCAGACGGTCGTTGACGCGTTCCGCGAGCGAAGTTGGCGCGTCGCGGATCGTCTCGCTTCCGACACACTGGAGGAATACGACGTCATCGACCGCCGCAATCTATTCGGCATGGGCACCGGCGGCACCGCGGATCCCATGGATCACACCTATCTTACGACGATCAATATCGTGAACGGCGAGCCGGAAGTGTGGCTTACCATGCGCACCACAAACGAAGTCAAAAAGGTCCCACTCGGCGAGGTGTTCGAAATCGGTCCACTGGTCTGCACGATCGCCGAAGTCTACGGCCAGGACGTGATCATCGAATCCGACGGCGAGCGGTGGCTGCTGACCTTGGGCGACAAGATCACCGACGCCCATGCCCTGCCGCCTGAGTACTAAACCGGTTTCCGGTTTCTTGCCCCTCAGCTCTGCTGATGCGGATGGTTCTGGCAATCAGTCGAGTGGCGCGATACGCTACGGCGATTCGATTTAGTGGTACGCGATAGACGCGTAGCCGGATTGCATAAGAAGTACCCGCATATTTGGATAAGGAGACTTTGGGATGAATCAACTGAATGCACTTGGTTTCGGTCTTGCGTTGTTTGCTATCGTGATGATCACGACGGGCCTTGGTGGACCCGTGCCCGCGGGCGAGCCGAAGGCGTCAGAGGACGACGGAAAGCTCCGCATCATCGCCTTTGGTGCTCATCCGGACGACTGCGAGTTCAAGATGGGGGGCACGGCTGCGAAGTGGGCCGCGCAGGGACATCACGTCAAGCTGGTATCCGTCACTAACGGCGACATCGGGCATTGGCGCATGGCTGGCGGTCCGCTGGCCAAGCGAAGAACCGCGGAGGTGCACGAGGCTGCCAAACGGCTGGGCGTCACCGCCGAGGTGCTGGATATCCACGACGGCGAGTTGATGCCTACGCTGGAGAACCGCAAGACGATCACGCGGCTGATCCGCGAGTGGAAAGCCGACATCGTGTTCTCGCATCGGCCCAACGACTACCATCCTGATCATCGTTACACCGCCGTTCTGGTCCAGGACTCGGGTTACATGGTCGCGGTGCCGTTTTTCTGCCCTGACACGCCGCCGCTGAAGCGGAATCCCGTCTTCCTGTATTACTCTGACGGCTTCCAGAAACCGAATCCTTTCGAGGCGGACATCGCCGTTTCGATCGACGACGTGTTCAAAAAGAAGATAGATGCAATCGACGCCCTGGAGTCGCAGGTCTACGAGGGCGGTGCTTTGGGCTCGGAAGAAACGATGCGCCAACGGTTCGCCGACGATCCCGTGCGCCGCCGCGAAAGGGCGGAAGAGAACTGGTCCCGCGGCGCGGCCCGCAACGCGGATCGCTATCGCGATATGCTTGTGAAATGGTATGGCGAGGAGAAAGGCAAGGCGGTGAATTACGCCGAAGCTTTCGGAATCTGCGAGTACGGCCGCCGGCCCAGCCAAGCCGACCTTCGGAAGCTCTTTCCGTTCTTTCCCGATCCATGATGGACTATTGCCGTTTCTTGTTGGAAGATTCCTCCAAGCGAAAGGCGGGAGCTTCGCCCTCCCGTCTGGAGACGATACGCCAGACGGAGATGAAGTAGCATGTCACTTCGGATGTTTGTTGTATGGTCCGTCGCTGCGATTTCTCCTGTGGTGGTAGCGCAGGCAGACGGGAAAGATCACAGCCGTTTTGTGACAGCCGCGATGCGCGCCAACGTGCTGGCTAACGCGGAAAAGTACGAATGGGTCGCCGCTCAGCAGCGGAATGCGATTGCCGCGGCGGAATCGTGGGTGAAACGCACAGACGACGAATTGTGGGCGATGGTCCCCGCGCAGGAGTTGCCGCGAACGGTCTACACAAACAAAGGTGTGATCTACGAAGGCCAGAATCCGTACTGCCCCGGTTGCGGCGAGGCGGCGCCGGCGAAGTACGGCCGAACCTGGTGGAAGTTCGACGACAGCCGGCCGTGGAGAATCCAGTGCAAGAACTGCAGCGAGGTCTATCCGAAGAACGACTTCGGTGCTTTCTACAAATCGGCGCTTGACGAACACGGTATGTTCCGCCGCAAGTTGGGCGACCGATCGCTGCTTGTCAACGCCGACCATCCAGATCCACAAGACCCGCTGCACAAGCTGTATGTCGACGACGGCTATGGGATGCTCGACGAAGATGGCAAGCGGCACGACGTGATCGCCTACTACTGCCAAAGCGCGCTGTGGTGGCGGATTGGGCCGGCCGTGGACGCGCTGGCACAAGCCTACTCGCTCACGAACGACCAGCGATTTGCCCACAAGGCGGCCGTGCTGTTGGACCGGATCGCTGACGTCTATCCTGAGATGAACTATCTGCCATTGCACGAAGCTGGGTTTCAGCACAGCCAAGGCGGCTCGGGCCTTGGGCGCATCGAAGGTTGCATCTGGGAGACTCGTGTGACCCAGCGATTCGCTCGCTGCTATGACGTGATCTTCGACGGGATTCAGAACGACGCTCAGCTAGTGGCATTCTGCTCGAAGAAGGCAAAGCAGTACCAACTCGGCGACAAGAGCAATATCGAGGTCATCTGCCGGCACATCGAAGATCACTTGCTGTTGGAGGCACTGAAATCGTGCAAAGACGGTCGCATATCCGGGAACACTGGAATGACGCACACTTGCTTGGCCGTAAATGCGATCGCATTGGACAGGCCCGGCGTGACCGACGAGTGGCTGGATTGGCTTTTTGATCCCGATTTTCCCGGACACAAACGCTGGTCGAAGGACCCCGTGCCATGGGTGCTGGTCGAGGGCTTGGACCGCGACGGCATGGGCAAGGAATGTGGCGGATACGGGCTGATATGGACACGCAGCATGCACGAACTGGCTGAAATCCTCGCCGCCTACCCGGAGTACACGAAGCACAACCTTGTCGCGGAATATCCGAAACTGAAACAGAGTTTCTTCGTCCAATCGCGACTCAACGTACTAGACGCCATGATGCCCAACACGGGCGACAGTGGTGCCGTCGGGAGCTGGGGCAGGCAGGGGAATGCTGCTACCTACATGCGAGCCCATGCCCTGTATCGTGACCCGCGCTTCGCGAACCTAGCATGGCGGGAGCACAAAGCCCACAAATCGTCGCTGCGACTGGACGAGGACATCTATCGGAAGGACCCAGATGCGCTCATCCAGGAGGTGGAGAAGATCGCCTCGACGTCGATCCCAAAACTCAGCAGCGAGCATTTTGGCCGCTATGGGCAGGCGCAATTGCAGACCGAGGATCCGAGCGGCGGCCGCGCCGTTTTCATCCATTACGGCCAAGGCAAAGGTCATTCGCATCACGATTGCTTGAACATTGGCCTGCTCGCAAGAAACATCGCCATGATCCCCGACCTCGGCTATCCCGAATACACCGGAAGCTGGCCGAAGCGGCATGCGTGGACGGCCAACACCATCAGCCACAACACGCTGCAGATCGGTGACACGCGATCGACCTACAGTCCGGGCGGGAAGATACAGCTCTTTGTGACCGAACCGCCGTTGCGTGTGATCCAGGTCGATGCTGCAAATGCCTACAAGGGTGTACAGACCTATTGCCGTACCGTGGCGATGGTGGACATCGACGATAAGAACAGCTACGTCCTGGACGTCTTCCGGGCTCGCGGCGGGACGAACCATCGTCTTTCCTGGCACGGCGCCGCGGAAACCGCACAGGCGAACGGCTTGACGCTCGTCAAACAGGCAACAGGAACATTCGCTGGCCCTGACGCGCCCTTCGCGAAGCTCGACGGTGAACGCGCAGGCTTCTACAGGCAGAGTGGCTTCACGTACCTTCACGATGTCGAGCGTTCCGACGACAGAGTCGCGGCGCCTTACACAGTCGACTGGACGATCGAAGACAAACGTGGCCGCATCCAGGAAGGTTCCGAACCGCACTTGCGCTTGCACGCGCTCACGCCGTGCGACGAGGTGGCGCTCGCCACCGGTGATTCGCCGCGGAAGTTTCTCTGTCCGCGTTACGTCATCCAGAGTCGTTTGGGCGAGAATATGCACAGCCAGTTCGTCAATGTACTGGAGCCTTACGACAAGACGCCTTTCATCAAGCAAGTGCGGCTGCTGAACGTCGAACATGGCTCCGACGAAAACGCCGTCGCTGCTGTGGCCGTGGACTTGGCAGACGGGCGAACCGACATTCTGATCACTTGCGAGCAGCCGACGGTTGTGAAGGTCGAAGTCGGCATCGACTTCGACGGCATGCTTGGAATCGTCCGCCTGGCCGAAGGCAAGCCGAAACTCATGCGTCTGGTCGGCGGCACGCTGATCGCTCACGGCGATACTCGTCTGGCGGCTGACCGGTCCGACTGGCGAGGCAAGGTCGTGGGAATCGATGCGTCCGACGCCGAGAACAACCTGGTTCTCCTCGATCCAGCGTTGCCGAAAGATGCGGGCCTCGTCGGACGTACGATCCACTTCACGAACGATCTGCCAATGGACACCAGCTACAAGATCCGGGCTATCACGGCCGACGGTATCTCCACCGGCGACATCACCATCGTGAGAGGATTCAAGGACCGGACCGATTTCACCGCCGGATACACGTACCTGGTCAATCCCGGAGACGAATACTCTGTACCAACGAGTGCGACCTTCCCGTGCGAGTCTCCGGAGAGTACCCCCGACAGTTGCCTATGATCTTGCCCAGGGATGATTTAGCCTTGTTCTTCTTCGGGCAAAGTGATTGTCCGGCAGAATCATGTTGAGTTCACCTGTGGTGAAGCGACCAGACAGTTTCCTACTGAGAGTTCACGCGTCAATGCAGGCGTGTGGGAGTATCACCCAAGGATAGTCTGCAATTCGCAGGAGGGCATCGGTTTGGGCTTAGGCAGCCGCCAATGGCAACGAAATCACCGGCAAGCAAAGGGCCCGAATTGCGCACGGAAGACCGTTCTCCCCTACTCGGGAACCAGCGAATGTGGGGTGGCAACCTCTTGCGTGACTGTGAAACGCACATCCTTGTGTCTCTGTAGGAATGAGGCAGGGAAGCTTCGGCCGACCGGTCCTAACAGTGTCCTTCGCAATACGAAACGTTGCCAGTGCCAGTCGAGAAAGACGTGGACACGGCGGGCGGTCAGGATCTCTTTCATACCGACGGTCACGGCAAAGTCCGGGACCCGGCCTATATCGCCGCCGGTGCCGAAAATGCTGTTGGTGGCCTTGGTCGTTTCCGCCAGTTTGACGATCCGCGTAGGCGACTTGGCGAACGATTCGTCCGTCCAGGACTCGCTGGGCGCCGGCGGCTCGTTGAACGCGATGTGCCCGTTCAGACCGATGCCCGCGAGGGCAACGTCGACGCCACCCCACCGCTCGATAGCAGCCTCGACCGCACTCGTATCCCTCGGGTCGGGCACAATCCAGTTCTGTTTCTTGAAGCCGCATTTTTGGATGGCCTTTCGGGCAAAGTGCGTCGTGATGAAGCGAGTAAAGCTGAACGGATCGGAGATCGGGACGTTGTGGCTGGCGTCGGGTGTCAGATATTCGTCCATCGACACAATGCAGAGCCGCGACAGGTCGATCTTCTCGGCCGCCGCGATGTCGGCCATTTGCCGCCATTGCCCGGTCGGCCCAACAGGCATGATGATGACGACCCGTTTCTTGCGTTTGCCGGTAGTGCGTACGCGTTGGAGAATGGTTCTCGCAAACTGCACAGCTAAAGCCTCTCGATCCTGGGCGACCTCAATCGGCACGCCCGTGCGCCTGCGGAGTTGGGCCAACGTGCACGAGGCAATCTTCTCAGGTGGTAGCGGCTTCATCGGTCCGTTCCTTTTCATTTTGATCGAGAGACGGCGGCGTGTTGGCTGACGTACACGGCAGTCCCTGAAAGCGCGTCCCGAGATTCCTCGGAACCTGCAGAATCGGGAGGGCGAAGCTCCCGCTGAGCCGTTCTTTGCGGCGGATCCACGGCTCGGCAGGAGCCTCGCCCTCCCAGCATCCGAGCACCCTCGGATACTTCCAGGTGTATACGCTGTGAGCATACAATAGTCGGCATCACGTGAACAGCTTTTGGCCAAATCTCACCGCGGCAGTCGCTGGCTCAACGCACAGGACACCCTTCAGGAGAACGTCGATGATGACTGAGACACACACCCGCCGGTACATCAAGGGTCGGAGAATCAATAACTCTCGGAAACTGATCGTGGGGCACGTTTCCAACGTGCCCGGCACGATAGAATCGTGCCCCACTCCTTCCTGCACCCGCTTTTCAGGCAAGGGCGTGGCAATGCTTCTGACGTTACTCGTCGCCTGCTTCGGGATCACCAGTTCGACGCGATGTGTCGCGGCGGATGAGCGACCGTTGCCCAAAGTGATCCAGCGCATCGACATCGTTCATATGACGCATACCGACATCGGCTTTACGGATCATCCGATTGTTTGTCGGCGCCAGCAGGTACGCTATCTGGATATTGCGATCGACGCCGTTCTGGCCACGTGTGACGCGCCGTCCGAAGCCCAGTTCTATTGGACGGCCGAAACGACATTGGCCGTCAACGACTGGTGGCAGGCGGCGGACGCGGCGCGGCGTGAGGATTTTCTGAAGGCGGTCGGCACGGGGCGGTTGGAGGTCGCGGCGATGGCCACAAACCAGACGCCTACGCTGGATCCGGCCGAGTGGCATACCGCGCTTCATTGGCTGCCGGACGGATTGTGGGGCCGCGTCCAACCGCGCGTGGCGATCCAGAACGACGTTAACGGATTTCCGCGAGCAGGCGCGGTGGCTCTGTTGGATCGGGACGTGGAGTACCTGTTCATGGGGATCAACTCGACCAACGGCGGCCCGCCGTTCGATCGACCGTCGGCATTTTGGTGGAAGTTGCCCGACGGGCGCCGAATGTTTGTCTGGCTGGGCGACCACTACGCGCGGGGCTTCTACTATTTCCATCCCCAGACCTGGCGGCGCGGTCCGGTGCCGGAATCGACCGATACGCGATACCGTCCGGCGCGGCCGGGGGACTTCTTCCGCGCCGAGGAGTCGTCCGTGCGAGCCGCCCATGCCCATCTGCTAGGCCAACTCCGCGGCATCGAGGCGCGCGGCTACTCGCATCCGTCGTTAATCGTGTCGGTGACCAACGAATGGCGGATGGACAACGATCCGCCGTTTCCGCCGCTGGCCGACTTTGTGGGCGAGTGGAATCGGCTGGACTTGCACCCGGAATTGCGAATGTCCACGGCGGCTGATGCTCTGGATCGGATGCGTCGTGAGATCGGCGACAAGGTTCCCACGTACGAGGGTGAATGGACGGATTGGTGGGCCAACGGCGGTGCGTCCGGGCCACGTGAAGTGGCCGCCAGTCGTCGCGCGAAACGATTGGCCGCAGCCGCGCTGTCGCCAGTGTGGGGACCGGCTGACGAGCGTACTCTCCAAGCAGCCGATACGATCTTTCGCGACCTTTGCCTGTTTGACGAGCACACCTGGGGATCGAGCAACAGCGTCTCTCAGCCCCACAGCCTTGAGACGTGGGGCGAGTACAACGAGAAGTCACGGATGGCGTACCGACCGATGGCCCTGGCCAAGCTGCTGTTGGCGCAAAGGGCCCGGAGCGCGGTTTACGACGCCGACCAGGGTTTGTATGTGGCCAATACGGCAAAGCTGCCCTGGAGTGGATGGATCACGATGCCGGCCACTTGCCTGCGAGGGGACTTCCGATCGCTGGAAGATCCGACGACGGGGGAAATGGTCCCTCTGACCTTCGAATATGGCTACCGGCCGTTTACCCGCCCGGCGGGCGAGCATGAGTTGACCGTCTCGAACACCTCTGAGACGTTCCCAGATCACTGCCCGAAACAGCAAGTGCGTTTTTGGATGGAGCGACTGGATGGCGAGTCGATGCGGCGCTTTCGGCTAAGCGACAAAACGCTCGAACCTGGTCCGGCACCGGAGCCGATCAAGGTAACCCTAGACGATCACGGCTGGCCGACAACCGCGATATGGCCGGGAATGAAAAGACCGTTATTCGAGGCCGGTACCGGAGAGTTCCTCTCGGTCGCCATAGATGGATTCGCCGGCCGTTGGGTCTACGGCGACATCTTCGGCGTTGGCAATCCAGCCCAGCGCGAGAAGCGGCGTGGTGAGACGTTGAAGGAGGTGACGGCCGTCGCCACGAAGTCGGCCCACGCGGAACAGAACGCACATACCACGGTTTACGAACAGGCACTGGAACATCCCCGGACAAGGTGGCTCGTACGTCGTCTGGAACTTTGGAACCGCGAGCCCAGGGCTCGGCTGACCGTCCGCTTCCACCGCACCGAATCCGAACGGCCGGAGGTGCTGTTCGTGGCGTGCAACTTGCCTTGCCCGGCGCAACCGCCGGAAACCAGCAACGGCGGTTTGCCATTTGTGCCGTACGAAGACCAATTGCCGGGCACCTGCCGCGATTACTTTTCAATCGACAGTTGGGTTCGATACCAGACGCCAGCCGGCACGTGGCTTTGGATAACGCGAGACGCCCCGTTGGTTACGTTTGGCGGTCATCAAGTGCTGGCTCGCCGAACCGATCCGCCGGAGCATCCGAGCCGTATCCTGGCGATGGTGTTCAACAACGTCTGGTTCACGAATTTCGTGGCCGACAGTCACGGTGCGATGGAATTCCAATTCGATATCGCCTGGCAATCGCCGAACAAACCGAAGGTGGACACGGCTAACTGCGCCGACACGATGCTATCCGATCCGCAAGTCGTCATCAACCCTGAACTCCGCGCCGCTCCGGTCTTCATCGAGCGGCTTCATCGACCGTAGCTGGTGTCCGTCAGAAAATACACTCCTCGAGGGCAGGTATATTGGAATCTGCCAAACGAGATCAATATCCTGGGCCACAGGGCGAATATAGTCAGGGTGCCAGGGCACCGTTTACCGTCGGGCTACAAATCGATCCGATGACCTGCAGGAGACTAGTCCATGTCCGAAAAACCGCCGCTACCACAAGACGAGAATCAGGGCGCCATGGAGCTGTTTCTGGTCGTCCTGTTTTCAATTCTGTTTCCGCCAATTCTGCTATTTGGCTTCTTCATCGTACACCCGCGGGAGGAGATCGTTGTCCTCAGGTTTGGCAAGTTCGTGACCACCCTCGGGACCCAGGGAATCCGTTGGATCCATCCGGTGGGTCGGACGCTGCACCGCATTTCGACAAAGGACACAACGCTGGACATTGCCACGACAACGGTGGTGGAGGTGAACGGCAATCCGGTGGAGATCAGCGCCGTTGTTGTCTACCGCGTCCAGGATACTTACAAAGCGGCCTTGCACGTCGAAAGCTACAAGAAGTTCATCGAGGACCAGGCGGGGGCCGTGGTGAAACGGGTCGCCTCGCGGTTTCCCTACGAGTCAGCCGATGATACGACACCATGCCTTAAGAAGGAAAGCCACCAAGTCACCGATACGTTTGTCGTGGAACTACAGGAAGCGGTGACTCCGGCCGGCATCCGCGTGCTGGGCGTACGGCTGAACGATCTGACCTACGCGCCGGAGATCGCCCAGGCGATGCTGATGCGTCAACAGGCGCTGGCTCTGATTGACGCCCGCAAGACAATCGTCGAAGGTGCCGTCGAGATCGTCCGCGACGCGGTTGGTCAGCTCAAGACGGCCGGGTTGGAAGTAAGCCCGGACGATCGTGGCGACCTGGTCGCAAACCTGTTGGTCGTGCTCTGCAGCGGCGAACGGGCGCAACCCGTATTGCAGGTGCAAGCGTCTGGCAGGTCCCACGGGCGCGGTTGACGGACTTGAACGTTCTGCGGGCTGGTTATAGATTGGCGGTAAAACATGAAGAAAGGGAGCCACGAACGTCTTCATCTATAACCTCCAGTCTATAACCTCCCGTCGATAGCCAACCCCAAGATCAATCTCGCGCAAACGAACTCAACTAGTCGGATGCTTGGCCAGCAGCGCCAACGTTTCGTCGATCTCTTCGGGCTTCTCGAAACCCAGGGTCATGGCATCCAAAAGACCGTTCGTTTGAGCGTACCGAATGCACTCTTCCTTCTTATCGGCCAACTGCCCTTCGCCATAGATCTTCATGCCGATAATCGCCTTGCCGTTGTCCTTGATTTTGCGCAACACGGGAACAACTTGCTCCGTCGGCGCGTCCATCCTCACGCCAAACGGGTTGATCCGCGCCAGAACCACGTCTAGCCATGGGCAGGTGGCGGCCTCGTCAAGTGCCTGCAAGTTGTGGCACGAAACGCCCACGGCGCGAATTCGCTTCTTTTCCTTTTCCTCGGCCAGAACCTCCATGTAGGGTGCCAGGTTCACGGTCCAGTTTGGCTCGGTCAAGCAGTGCAGCAGGACAATGTCGATGTAGTCGGTGGCCAGTTCCTGTCGGAACCGCTGCTGCGTGGTGGCGATGACCTTCTTGAGGGCGGCCATCTCGGTGTTCAAGTCGAAGTTGTTGTTGAACCGCCACCACACTTTCGACAAGATGGTCACCTTCTCCCGCGGTATGAAGCGTAAGGCTTCGCGCAGATAGAGGTGCGTACCGTAGAAATCCGCCACGTCAAAAAACGTGATTCCGCGGTCGTATGCGTGTCGGAACAGTCCAACCAGCTTCTCGAATCCCATGCGCGTGTGATCGGATTGCCGTCTGCCTCCGTGCATACCGGTGCCTTGCCCAACGCGAGACAAGGTAATGCCCGTCTTGCCCAGCGGTATTTGGGGAGGCGGGGCCGGTGTCTCGGATGCCTGGACTGATCTACCCGAGGTTGCGACGTAGGTCGCGGCTCCGGCAGTTGCCGCAAGGAAGTTTCTACGATTTATTCCACTCATATTCGATCCTCCAGTCTGGTTTGCTCGGATGGACAGTCGATTCAGATAGCGCCCTGCAAGGCAAGGAACAACGCACGGTAGTATTGCATGAAACGAATCGGTTCGGCACTGGCTTGGACTTCGGCGTCGCAATAGCCTTGGCAGCCGTTCTGTCGAAGCAAGGCGAACAACTTTCGATACGGATACGCGGTGTCGGTCAACTCGTGGATATGAAGATTGCGGATACGGTCCTTGACCGAATTGAAGTTCGCTTCGAATCCAGGGGCCTCGACGTCCGTGCGGTCACAATTCCAGTTCATATAGACGTGCTTGCAGTCGGCCGCATCGAATATCTTCTTGATCACCGAAACCCGGCTGGTCCCGCGACCATGATTACTCAGGCGGATTTCGACGTCGTAATCCGCGGCGAACGTGCCCACCTCGGCAACCGCCCGGGCGATCTGGTCGATGGTCTTTTCTTCGGGAATCCCTTGATTGACCAGCAAGGCATTTGGGAATACGCGGATTCCCTTCGCGCCGATGTCGTGGGCCAGCACAGTGTACTCCTTTGTGCCTTCGACGTTCTCTCGGAGTTTCGTGGGATCGTCCCAGTGGTAGGCGAACCCGCTCGCCAGACTCAGCTTCAGTCCCGCGTCCTCGAATCTCTTGCGAATCTCACCACGCTCGGCCTTCGACAGCGTCACTTCGACGCCGTGGGCATGTGTGGTCCGCAGTTCGACATGCTCGAATTTCGTTTCAGTGCAATTCTTGATGACCATATCCAGGTCCCAATCGCGGGCCAGGTTGTAGGTCATCAATCCGAGGCCAAGCGGCTTCACCGTGGATTTGTCATCGGCGCGAATCGGCCGGAGAGATGCTCCAATCGCTGAAACCGCCGCCCCTGCCACAAGCGACGAAGTGAGAAACTGCCGTCTGGTTTCGCGATGAAGCATGGTGCGACTCCCGCGCCGAATTACTCTTGCTTGTCGTAGCGGTGAACATCTCAGTATAGGTGGCGGCAATCTGCTCGCAAGCGGGCCAAGATGTGTACGCGGCACGACGTCGGCCTGTACCACGTCAGCCTTCCCGAGGCTTTGATAGGCCAGATATCCACCACTCGCCCATCCTCGTGGACATAGATGTGGCCATATGGATTGCAGGTGGTGCAGGTGGTGCAGGCGTGCGTATCGCCAATCCAATGTGGCAAGCTATGGCCATAGCTTACGGACACGTGCAGCCCCGACGATTCAGGCTTAGAGGACTACTGGCACGAGCGTATCTTCTCAGCCAGGGAATCATCTTCGCCGGCTAGCGATACGGCTTTCCGATAGGCATCTAATGCCGCAGCCTTATCACCCAGCGAAATCAGCGAGTCCCCCTTGACTATCAGAAGCGCGCTGAGATTTGATGCTCGGACCGTATACACTTCTTCTCCATATTCATTGCAGATGGGCACGTCGAGTTCGGGGTTCGAATCTCCGGCACATGCTCCAATAGAATCCTCCGAGATTCTGAGTGCATCTTCGTGTTTTCCAAGATTGTTCAAAGCCGCGCCAGCCAGGCACGCAAGCGCGTATTCCCGCGGGAACACCTTCAAGCCGTCCTGAGCCACCTGGGCAGCTCGCTCAGGTAGTTGGAGCAGGGTGTAGTTCAATACTGTTTTCGTGAAACAGTTGTCGCATTCCGAACGCTGCCAATCCTGTTGCCTTCGGATCACCTCTTCCAGCAGTTGGTTGCTCTCTCTGAAAAGGACGTCGGCACGTTCACGATCACGATGGTACTCGTCCCTTCCAGCCGCTGCCTTGACATCTGCCAGGAGTACCTTGGCATCGGCATCTCCTGGTGACTTCACGAGTTCCGCTTCCAGTTCTCGGGCAAGCGTCTCGTCACTTTCCCGTTCGTCATAAAATCGCTCAAGGTACTCCTGCCACTGTTCATCTGTCATGTGCTGCGCTCCCGAGAAATCGAAGACTTTGAGTTTCGTGCTCCGTCTGCCACCCACAGACAACCGTTACTCTTAAACCGCTCCTTGGCATGGGTAGAAAGTCGCGTATGAGTTACGTTCCCACTTGGTCGGCCAGCGATCATTCTCAATCTGGTGCCATCACGGCTTGGGCAATGGACTGCGGGATCGATTCGGCAGACAACTTTACGACAACGGCGTCTTCCCGCGGTTCCAAACAAACCACTCCGGATTCTTCGAGTTTGGCGATGCATTCCCGACTTTGCCGCACGTCGCGGAATCCAACTTCTCTCTGGATGTCGGCAGCGAACCGCGAAATTTCCCTACCTGCGTTTCCTCCTCGCCGGACCAACACTTCTGGAGCCCGCAGTTCGCGATCACCAAGCGGCTTCAGAGCCTCTTGAATTCCTTGAGTTGTAGCGAGCACTTTGGCCACCACGCCGTCTGGCGAGCGCGAGGGGCTAGCTGCTTCCACAACGCCCGTTCCGTGGCAACGGCAACACTTGCGGGATGACATACACACGTCACAGGGCTCTTGTCTCGGCCCGAGAGGCGTACGCCGTGGCAACGCACGCGGATCTTGCCTTGGCCGGGGGCGGGTCCCGTAGGTTCCGGTTCCTCCACAGATGTGACACTTGCCCGTGCCGCAACAGATTCTGCACTCCTGCGGACCGCTCGACTCGCTTATGCTGATATCCCCCTTAGCCTTGTCGCCAATGCCAACTCTGGCCGTCGTGCCACTTCCTCGCGCATTCGACGTACTCCTTTTCTTCCTCTGGGGAACCGACAACGATGTATATGTGCAACGGCGGATGATTCCACACAAGAAACTCGCTGCATGTGAAGAACGCGGCAATGGCAACTGTGGCGACCGCAGTATTCTTGTAGCCGTCGGCCATCGACCAGAAGATAACCGATGTCAAACCGTGATCGCGCGCTGCGGCCAGGGCGGTGTTATGGCTATCCGACCGCCCGGGCGTGAGATGATCGGGAGGACGGAGTTTATACGCTGCGCAGAAGATGACTCTGTCCGCCTCGATCTCTTCGTCCGAAGGTACGATCACGGATTCATCCTCCACGACAACTTTGTGCATATTCCGAACGTCTTGCAGCTTCTCTTGGGCGTCTGGGCACGTATCGAAGCCGAACACTCGATTGCGTTTGTCCAGGGGACATGCGATCGCGTCAGCAGCCACGGCCGAAGGATCGCCCTGGACAATCGTTATGCTCCTTCCTCCGTCATCACCAAGGTCAAGCCGTCCTATGGTTTTCATCTCTGAAGCCTCCACTGTCGTCCGTTCCCAAAGACACTACGGGGCATTTCCCGCTCCGGGGACTATTGCCCGATTCAGGCTGTCATGGCCACCTCTGCCGGGATCTTCTATACTCTGCAGTGGGCTGGTCGGTGTGCATCACTTATTCACATGGCGGTCGAGCACGGAGATCCGCACCTCAAGGACATCCCAACGACGAAAGCCAATCACCAGCCTATTCCGATTCTACCGCTTGCGGGGGTCAGTGCAATCGTGCACGCCGCGACGTTGCGATCGGCCTTTCGCTGTGGCCGTCTCAGCGCTGGAGACATGCGATTCGAACTGGATGCGGAATGACGCCTCCTCCGACACATTCGTGGCAAGTAAGCGACTGATAGGAGCAAGGCAATGAGTACAAATGCGCAAGAGAGCGGCCCTTCCAAAATCAATGTTGCCCTCGTGGCTGGCGAGTGCAATCGCTATGTCAAGCACACTGGGTTAGGCGATGTCGTGCGCAATCTTGGACGGGCGTTAAACGATCCGAACGAGACCGACATCGGAGAAGTCTGTATTGTTGTGCCCCGATTCGGCGCAGTACGAGACAAGGAGAAGGGCCGTTCGCAACTGCGACCGCTCACCATTATGCCCACGGGCTGCACGGGATGGAAAAGCACCTTCGATGAAGGCCTCCCAGTCTATCTGTTTCACACTGGATCAGCCCTCGACGATCTCAAACTCGATGGGCGCGATCGAATCGACTGGGAATCCGATTGCCCCACTTCCAGTCGCGGGAGATTTGTCAAGCGGGCCATGGCGGAGGCCATGATTCGCTTCAACCTTTTGGCAGCCAGATGGTTGTTAGACCGTGGTCCCGGTTGGGTGCCAGACGTCGTGCATTGTTTCAATTGGGAAGCTGCGCTTGTCCCGACGTTCATCAGATCGCTGTCTAGAAAGCGCCGCCCGCCAACAGTGTTGACGGTGGATCTACTGACAAGACAGGGAATCGCCGATGCCGACATGATCCCGGAAGACTGCCGAAACCTGCTACCGACAGACCAGCTCAATTTCATGAAACGAGGCATCGGCTCGGCTTCACTACTCCACCTGCCGTCCGAGCAATGGGTGGACGACGTGTGCCGGTCACCTCACGGGTGCGGCCTGGAAGCCAAACTCGCCACAGCCAGAAACGATGGTCGAATCGCAGTGGCGCCTTTCGCCACGCGTCCTGCGACTTACGATATTCCAAGGCGTCTGAAAAAGTCCGGTGCACCGCGCCTGTTCGTCGAGAGTTCTTCGATTCGCGAACAACTGGAGTGGGGAGCCCGCGAGATAAAGGACCTGCTTGGCCTGCGCCCCAACGGCGGCCCAGCGTTCCTGATCGGCAATCGATTGACCGACGACGATCAGAAGAACTACGCCGCCATTCTTGCGGTGTTTCCGGGATTCCTGGAGTCACACCCGAATGCCCAACTTGTATTGCGCGTCTTGTCGCCGCCACCGGACGACGAGCAGGGGACCCTTCGACGGAGGCTATGGGAAGAGTTGCGGCAGTTGGAGCAGCAGTTTCCGGCAAGGGTGGTCGTGAACCCACCCGACGGGTACGAAGGATACCCAGATATCAACTGGCACCTACTGCTAATAGGAAGCGACGTTGTCATGATGCCCAGCCGCTACGAGCCTGCGGGATTGAACCATCGACAAGGTCTGGTAGGTGGAGGGTGTCCGGTGATCGCCACAAGAAAAGGAGACATGGCTTCTCTGGTTACTCCGAGTATTGGTTGGCTGTTCGATAATCCGGAAGACCATGGTGCATTCCGCTGGTGTCTGGAGGACGCCACGAAGGCTTTCCACGATCCGGTCCGGTGGCCAGCCATGGTCGAGGCTGCTCTGAACACGCGAGTGGGATGGGATGAAGTTCTGCCGGAGTACAAGAGATTGTACCGCGAAACGCAGGACGCGAGAAGAGACCGCTTCGAGGACCTTCTAACGGCATTCGGCCAGGAATCCGTGATCGAAGAGATCAAGTACGAGGACGAAGACGAGTAGGGGCCGAATGCAGTGGGCCACGCGCCGACAGACGCATCCCAATCAGATCCTGCACGTCGCCGAGTCAAGCAGTTCGTTGCGGTTACGCCCAGCATGGCCAGCGTTCGGCTGTTGTGTCCCCGTCGCGGATGGCCTAGACTCTTCGTTTCCGGGCGGATCTACAACTACTTCTGTGGTCGTTTGGACATACTGACGCGATATCCCGACGACAATGGACGCTGACATATGATGTCTGCGCAATGTGGGCACGATTGCCTTTCTCACTTCCTTGAAAAATGTTCGCCCAAGACAGTAGAGGCGATCGGGCGCGCGCTGGGTGGCGCGTTCGCCATGCGATTGGGGAAGATGTCACAGCAAGCCGACGAAGTGCTTGGGAAGCTCGATGCATCGCAGTTGGTGAAGCATCTGGATGGAACCTACGGCTCAGGCCCTGTTGCTCACAACGCACGCACGTTATATGGGATCTTGGTGGCGGCGATCCTCCAACGCTCCGAGCGGAGAAAAGAAGAGCGGACGCGTGCCGAATTCCACGCAATCTGCGAGTTGCTCAGAATGTCGTCGGGCGACTGCATGGCTGAGAGTGTGTTCCCAAAGGGCGGCGGCTCCGTCGCAACAGTACGCCAAATCATGGCGACAAATGATCCGAGTAAGTCGGTACGAAGACTGAAACAGTATGAAGAACAGATCCGAGCTGAGTACCGACGACAAAGAGAAGAGAGAGGAGGCTCGGATGAGGAGGAAGTAGGTGATCCCTGGGATCCGAAGGCCCTGTGGTAAGACCAGAGTGGCATGCAGGATTTGCCGCTCCTTGGCTACCCGAACTGATCGAAACACGCACAGAACATATCGGCAACCGTGGGAGGCGACAGACATGAAGCAAAGAGAATACTGGATCAATGTCATAGACGATTGGTTCGAAAAACGAGATGAGTCGTTGATTGGCCCCAATGTTCAAGCCAGCGCGCAGATACGCCGCCCCCCCAAGGATTGCCGAGATTCCGAAGATACCGCACCGCCATCCTCTGACAAAACTCCACCGGAGTTGCTGCCGTTCATCGAGGTCGTGACCCATGGCTGCTGCGTCTTCCGTGGCAAGGCTCTTTACATAGAGGATCGTTGCCTCGTTGTGTGTCGCTGTGCCGAGACAACCTGCTCTTCGGGATCAAAGACACTGATTTGGCTACCAAGTGCCTTCGTCGACTGGGACGAAATCATCGCCATTCGGATTGTCTGCGATCAACCGGATGCCCTTTGCGGGGCGATTTCGGCGATAGGGGAAGTCTTGAGTGGGGCAGGAGATTAGCCGCCGGTAGGGTGTCTCGCAGAGGGCCCCGGACCAGGAGGGTGATTGCCCTCCCAGAATCAACGCCATTGTCACTTAGCGACGAGGCCAGATCCGTCAGAGCCCTACTCGTCAGAGGCCTGTCTCACGTCAGCCTACCCGAGGCTTCGATTGGCCAGACATCCACTGCGCGTCCATTCTCGTGAACGTAGATCTCACGATACAGGTTGCAGGTTGTGCATGCGTGGCTGGGGAGCAACGCCACCGCATCGCCAACCTTCCAATCCGGAGTGTTGTGTACGATGCAATGCTCTTCGGAAGAGAAGCTGGGGATTTCGGCGTCGGGAGAGTCTTTGATGCGCGGCGGGCCGAACTCACAACCCGCCCCCTTCAGTCCCACGTCCAATACGGCTGCGCCGGGACGCTTGCTGATCACTCGCGTCATGATGGAAAGAGCCACTTCGAATTCTGGCAGCATTTGCGCATATCGCCAGTCCAGTGTGGGGTAGCTGCCGGCCTGGATTTCGTCCACGCCCTCAATGGTGCCGGTGATCTGGTAGGTTGACGAGGAACCGCCGCTGATTACTTTCACTTGGATGCCGTTTTTCTCCAAGAGTCTGCGGGTATCGAGAGCCATCTCGAACGACTGCCGAACCCTTTTTGTGCGTTCCGCCAAATCGTTGACGTACACTGTGTGACCTTCGTACGACTGGATTCCGTCGAATCGCAGGCCGGGTAGTGGGAGTATTGCTCGGGCCAACTCCAAAGCAAGTTCTCCGGCCGGCACGCCACACCGTCCCATGCCGATGTCCACCTCCACCAAAATCCCCACGGTGACACCCGCCGCCGATGCGGCCACAGAGATGGCCTCCGCTTGGCCGATCTCGTCCACGGCCACCTTCAGGTCGGTCTGTCGAGCGACCTCGACCAGCCGATTCATCTTGTGGCGTCCCACAACCTGGTTGGCGATCAGGATGTCACCAACGCCGTGCTCGGCCAGAACCTCCGCCTCGCCCAGTTTGGCACACGTTATCCCAACCGCGGAACCGGCGTCGAGTTGTCGCAAAGCGAGCGTCGCACATTTGTGGTTCTTGAAGTGAGGGCGGAGTTGCGATTTGCGGCCCTGGAAGAAGTCCGCCATTTTGCGAATGTTGCGATCGGACGCCAAACGGTCCAAAAGCAGCGACGGTGTGTCCAAATCCTGGATCGGCGTACCGATCCACTTTTCCTTTGCGAGGCTACTGTCGGGCGTGGGCATCGTGGATTCCTTTCAGTCGCTCGGGTGCCCGGGAAACGCGGTCAGTTTCCCAGCGTTGTTGATCATGCGTTCGAGGCTCAAGACATTCAGCATCAGGCATCGAGGTTGGTGGAAATTGCCTCGGCGCTTTGTGCTGATGCCGACTCTCTTGACGTCTTTGCCATAACGGTCCACAGCCTGTCGCCAAACGCCGTGGCCCGTGTTGGCCATGGTCTTGAGGATATAGGCGCGGGTACGTTCGTACCACTCCTTGGCCCAGATTTCGCCAGTGTACTCCAGCACCGTCAGACATGCGATCAGGATCTCGCAATGAGCCCACATGGTTTTCACTTCATATTCCGGCCCGCGGCCATGCTCGGGCGACGCGTGGACAAAGAAGTTGCCGTCGCCCCAGCCGTCGAATACGTAGTCCCAGCACATCTCCAGCAGGCGACGGATGCGGTTTTTGGTTGTCGTGAATAGCCGCCGGTCTTTGATCCGCAGCGCCTCGTGCATCACGATCCACAGCGTCTCCAGAGCATGCCCGGCAAACATATGCGATTCGGCCTCAGGTATCCGTGAATAATCATGGTTCAGGTATTCGTTGACGATCCCGTACTCCGGATTCCAGAATCGCTTCATGATCAAGTCGACGTGCTTTCGCTGCAGTTGTTCGAGACGCTCGTCTTCGTGGCCCCTCAGCAACCGAGAGAGTATCCACACGAGCACCATGGAATGCCCTTGAGATCGAACGCCGGTCTGAGGGATCTTCACGGCCGTGTACTGCGTTGTGTGCGTGTCGCCGTAGCCCGGATCGTCGTACATCCGGACGGCCGCCCAAATCGACTGCTTGGCCAATTCCAGATCCTTGGGATCCTGCACGGCCAAATAGTACTCGGACAGGCCAGCCGCCGCGAAAAGCGAGCCGTACACGTTCTTGCTCGGCCCCGCGACCAACGTCCCGTCGCGGCGGACCTTATCGTTCCACCTGCCGCCGCCCGCGTGCATGTGCTGCACCATGAACTGCTTTGTCTTTCGGGCGATATCGAGAAGTCGCTGGTCTTTTTTCAAATGGCTATACAAGAAGGAATAGACCCAGACGGCGCGTCCTTGGTACCAGATTGACTTCTGGTCTTCGAAGACCGAACCATCGTCATTCAACTCGCACGTGAAACCACCGAGTTTCTTATCGAATCCACCGCGATCCCAAAAGGGAAGATACTGTTTGAACAGCCGATCGCGATAATCGTCCCGAAGCTCTTCAAGGCTCATACCAGCGATCCGATCCGGCGGAGTCTCGAAAGCACCGGCCCGGGATTCCGCCTTGCAAGCGGCACGAGCAGCAGATATTGGGACGGCCCCAGAAACGACTTTGGCCACGGCAGTCCCGATGAACTCACGCCGTTTCATGACACACCTCACCTTGCTCGTCTGACCAGATATCCGGCGGCATTGGTCGCCGACGGTAATTGTAGTAGGGGATGTACGCCGCGACAGCCGTAAGTACGTTTTTCGTAGATTGGCCGCGATGTTCGTGAGTGGTAGACTGATATGAAATGCTGTTCGCCCCACTTCGTCCGCAAGAGCTGTTTGAGTGATCAAAACCCTTTGAATGGTTGGCTTCCGTGAACGAACAGAACCCATACCAATCACCACAATACGAATCACACGCAAACGCAGCCGTAGCGGGTGATGACGTTGAGGCTCCAGCACCGGCTATTGCATCGAGCGACGCATCGCCCGCCGTGGCCACTGATAACACCGTGCTGCCGAGGCATATCGCGGCGATTTTGGACAATATCATCGCGATGGTACTTGGCGTCGTGGCGGCAAAATCCGTTGCCGAGGACATGCCGGGTGTGCAAATCCCTGTCCTTGTAGTGGCATATCTTGGTTACTATCTGCTATTCGAAGGAGTAATTTCGCGAACTCCTGGAAAACTGCTCACGGGCTTGGTGGTGATTCAATTCAATGGCAAGCGATGCACATGGGGCCAATCGCTGATCAGAACGTGTTTTCGCGTACTCGAGGTTAATCCCGCCTTGCTGGGCGCCATCCCGGCGGCACTGAGCATCGTGATTTCAAGGCACCATCAACGATTTGGCGACAAGGTCGCTGGGACAATCGTTGTTCCGTCGCGCCGTGTGCGTAAGAGAACCTGACTCCGCGATCGCCGCTTGGCCCGCACTCGGCGTGCTGTTCGTGGGGCTGGTCTTGACCTGCTGGGCCTTCGTTGACCTTCTCGGCCCACTCGCCTGCAGCGTAACCCGTCGGCAAGGAAAATCATTACCTAGCGGAGGGCGCGTATTGAGGCAGCGTCCGCCAATATCGTAGCGACATCTTGAAGTAGCGGATGGCGGCATAGCTGTAGCTGGTCACACCGGGGTGCATGGTCTCCACGGTTGCCAAGAGGCTCTTGTCGTCAGGCACGTAGAGGATGTCGGAGTAGTTGGACGAGGCGTCCCACAGCAGGCGGACATCCCATTGGTCGCGGGCGACTTGGATCGGATCACGGTTGATTGCGACGACGAAGCGTTGGCGTCCTTTGTGTGGGCCGGTGCGTGTGGCGGCCGCAGAGTAGATGACGCGCCCGTGTTGGGGTATGCCTGGTTCGACGATCTTGTCCAGTCCGAAGTTGACCACGGCGGTTGGCAGGGTGGTGTCCTGTTTCGCGGTCCACGTCTTGCCGCCGTCCGTGCTCTCGAAGCGGCGGTTGTGCCCCCCACCGCGTGGTCGGGCCATCAGGATCAGCCGCCCGCCGTCGACGGTCTCGACCAGCGCATCCTCGTTGCCCTGTGGGAAAGTGTTGTCCAGGTTGCCGGCGTGCCAAGTCTGTCCGTTGTCTTCGCTGCGGATCGTCCGGGAAAACTGGTTGCAGATCATGGGCGCTACCAATACGCCGTCGGAGGTGCGTATCGTTCGGTTGACACCAAAATACGTCCAGATGCCGTTCGGTACGCCGAACTCCTTTGCCAACGCCTCCTGATAATCGCCCACGTGCTGCCACGTCTCGCCGTTGTCGCGCGATCGAAACTGCATGATACGGTTGTCGACGCTGCGCACGTGCGAACAGGTCCACAGCAAGAACTCGCCTTGGCCGCCGTTGCCGCCAGGATTCCAGCAGAGACTGCCCCATCCGCTGTTGTCGCTGGCGTGCAGGTACAGGTACCGTTTGTTCTGCCACGTGATGCCATGATCGTCACTGGCCATCACCCCCACACCCATCGGACAAGCGTCGCCTCCGCCGAATTTGACTTGCCACATCGTGACGAGCCGACCCGTCTTCGGGTTGCGTGCCGTGACTTGCTCGCGATGATCGGTCAGTTGCTGGTCCACCGGCTCGACGAACGGGTTTCGGTCGACGTCTGGCGGAAACGGGATCTCTTCCTTCGAGACTAGCATGTTGTCGGTTGAGAATTCGACGGATATCTGCGTTTTCTCGGTCACCCGACGCCCTTCGATTACCGCTTCAAACGCAATCTCGTTTGCGCCGTAGCCGTCCGCCACGAAACGTGCGATTCGCGGATCGTCGGCATCGACCGTCAGTTTCGGTTTGCCCCAGCCCTGCACGATCCGCCACCGCACTTGCGTGCCCTGATCGAGGCCGTCGCCGACGGCCTTCAGAACGACGGTGTCGCCTTGAACGACCATGTCGTTGGGGATTTGGTGCTGATCGTTCGCCAGGAAACGCTCACCCACGTCGTAGGTCGTCCCGTCGGACAGTAGGAATGGCTTGCCCGGTTCGATGTGCTGTTCGATACGCACTTCGGCCTGCGCGATTTGACACGACCCAACTGCAAGCGCTGTCGCTAGAGTCAGACGATTGATGTGGGAAATCATGGTTCACCTCTCCGCTACTGCGTATTGTTCGGAACTCGGCAATCCGCAGTGTTGGATTCTACTCGATACACCACTATATTGAGAGCCTGCGACGATGAACTGGTAGGTCCCGCTTGCCGAGCGGGCCCTTCGAGTGGACGGGCCAATGATCGCCAGGTCCCGCTCGGCAAGCGGGACCTACTGGAATCGAACGATGATTGTCGATCTTGCCATCACGGGTGGACGTGTCGTTGATGGGACGGGCGGCCCTGCGTACCCGGGTGACGTGGGCATCCGCGACGATCGGATCTGCTATGCCGGACCGCCGGGCGAGTTGAATGCCCGTCGGACCATTGACGCGGAAGGCATGGTCGTCTGTCCCGGCTTCATCGACATGCACAGTCACTCGGACCTCATGGCGCTGGCCGAGCCGGGCTGCTTGGCCAAGATGATGCAAGGCGTCACGACCGAAGTCATTGGCCAAGACGGTCTTTCGTACGCTCCGCTCTCGGACGATACGCTCGCTTTCTTTCGCACGGCCTTTCGAGGCTTGAATGGGGATCCGGAGGGACTGACCTGGGACTGGCGAAGCACGAGCGAATACCTCGATCGGTTCGACCAGCAGACGGCGATAAACATCGCGACGCTGGCCCCGCACGGCAACGTTCGGGCGGCGGTCCTTGGTATGGAGAATCGGACGCCGACGCAGGGCGAACTAGAGCAAATGCAAGAGGTTCTAGATCAGGCCATGAGCGAAGGGGCGTTCGGCCTGTCCACGGGACTAACATATTCGCCGTGCGGTTACGCGGACATAGAGGAACTGGTCGCACTCTGTCAAGTCGTTGCCGCACATGGCGGGTACTTTGCTCCGCACATGAGAAACTACGGCGCGGCAATGGAAGCGGCCGTGGAAGAGGTCATCGAGGTCTGCACCAGGGCCGAACTTCCGCTGCACTTGACGCATTTTCATTCGTCCTTCGACACAGGCCGAGGCAAGGCCGATCACTACTTGGCCCGGATCGAACGTGCTCGGCGCGATGGTCTGGAAGTAACGCTTGACGCCTATCCCTACTTGGCGGCTTCCACGTTCATGGCCGGTCTGTTGCCGAACTGGACCCATGAAGGCGGACCTGAGCGGCTGTTGGCGCGGCTGGCCGATCCCGAAACGCGGGGAACGATTCGGCAGGAGTTCGAGGTAACCGGTTCCGATGGGATGCAAGGAGTGCCGGCTCCCTGGGATTCAATCATCGTTACCGGTCTCGGCAGCGATCAGGACGAGGACCTGAGCGGCCTCAGTCTTCTGGATATCTCCGACCGGCGGGGAAAATCGCCCTTCGATTGCTTCGTCGATCTGCTGGTCGAGAGCGATCTTGCGGCGTCGTGCCTGCTTTTCATCGGGCACGAAGAGAATCTTCAGAGGTTCATGCAGGATCCCTCGTTCATGGCCGGTAGCGACGGGTTGCTGATCGGCAATCGGCCCCATCCGCGCGCGTGGGGCACGTTTTCCAGGTATCTTGCGCGGTATGTCCGCGAGTTGGGTATCCTGACTTTGGAGGACTGCGTACGAAAGATGACTTCGC
>CAZURK010000018.1:0-12125 GCA_964623055.1 uncultured Pirellulaceae bacterium | reverse complement strand
GTCCGCGAGTTGGGTATCCTGACTTTGGAGGACTGCGTACGAAAGATGACTTCGCTTCCCGCTGCAAGGCTCGGCCTTGTTGATCGGGGCAGTGTCGCAGAGGGCAACGCGGCGGATTTGGTGGTGTTCGATCCCGACACCGTTCAGGACACCGCCACTTACGATTTTCCAAAGCGTCATCCGGAAGGCATCCCATTCGTGATTGTCAACGGCCAACTGGTCAAGGACAATGGCGAACCGACCGGCGCACGGCCGGGCCGAGCGCTGAAATCCGAATCTCGAATCTCGAAACCCGATACAAATTCGAATGACGAATGACCGAAATCTAAAACGGTTGCCGATTCGCGAGTGGATCGACCCAGTGGTGATCCACACTCGACGTGAAGCGTGCGTCATCCTGGGGGCATTCGTCGTGTTTCTGATTTGGTCGGTTTCGTCGTGCTACCTGGCGGGCTATCACGAGCCAACGGACGGACCGCCTGCTCAAGTATTCGGCATCCCAAGCTGGGTCTTCTGGGGCGTGTTGGTGCCTTGGATTGTGGCGGACGTGTTCGGTCTCTGGTTTTGCTTTTTCTTCATGGCCGACGATCCATTGAGCGAGGCCGAAAGCGAAGACGACGCAGGGACGGACAAGACGGCCGAACGTGACAGTGGTCGGGAGGGCCGGCATGCCTGATGCGATCGTTCTGGGCGCGGGCCAGTCGACTGAATCCAACGCGGGGCTGGTCACTTTCGTAATCTACACGCTTGGTGTGTTCACGCTGGCTGCCATCTCGAGCCGTCTCCTGAAACGCAAGAGCTTCTTGAGCGAATATTTTCTCGGCAGTCGCGGGCTTGGCATGTGGGCGTTTGCCCTCACGTTTGCCGCCACCAGTTCCTCCGGCGGCAGTTTCATGGGATTTCCGTCCAAGATCTATACCCACGGCTGGATTCTCGCGCTGTGGATCGCCAGCTATATGATGGTACCCGTGTTGACGATGGGGCTCCTGGGAAAACGTCTAAATCAGGTCGCCCGCAAAAGCGGCGCCATCACGATTCCGGACGTGCTACGAAATCGTTTCGAGAGCGTTACGCTTGGCGGCGTTGCCACCGGATTGATCGTGTTCTTCATGGCCTTCAACTTGGTGGCCCAGTTCAAGGCGGGTGCATTGATGTTGAAGACCCTGCTGGACGGCGTGCCGTTGTTTCAGGCTGGCCGGGACTGGACGGGCGACTTCATCCAAGGCCGGCCATTGCTGGAAGGTGTCGATCCTGCCTATCTGTTGTGCCTCGTATCATTTGCAGTAGCAGTGATCGTCTACACGACTTACGGCGGATTTCGCGCCGTGGTTTGGACCGACGTGTTGCAGGGAATCGTGATGGTCATAGGCGTCCTGATCTTGCTGCCTTTGGCGCTGTGGCAGGTTGGCGGATTGAGTCGGGCGACCGATGAATTGGGCCGAATGACGCCGCCGCGACAGCGAAGGGCCGAGTTGCGGATCAGACAAGTGCAGGACCGAGACATAGCGATCCCATTTGGTACGTGGATCGAACAGCCGGCCGAGAATGACAGCCAGCGGCGCGTCTTTCGGACAGCCCGCGATGTCCGTATTCGGGCGGGCCAGGATCTAGCTGTATTTGTCGAGGACGGCGTGGATCGGAACGATATCCCCGTGCTGGAGATCACCACACCAGAAGAAGTGGCTCGGATCAAGCCGCCGCCGCTTGATCCACCAGTCACAATACATGTGCTGCGCACGGAGGAATATGCGTACGGTGCGGACACGCCGGGTGTGTACGTTACCGGTCCCGGGCCCAGCCCTGTCGATCCATCGGGTTTTCTGCCATTGGGTCTTGCCGTGTCCTTCTTCTGCATGTGGACTTTCGCCGGATCGGGCCAGCCGGGCAACATGGTTCGTCTGATGGCATTCAAGGATTCGCAGACGTTGAAGCGAGGGATAGCGACGGTTGTGATCTACTACTCACTGATCTACTTTCCGTTGGTAGTCATCTTCTGCTGTGCCCGAGTTTTGATACCCGGCATGGAGATCGAGTCGGACCGCATCATGCCGGCGATCGCCGAGCATCTGTCTGCTGCCGCCGGCTGGCCGTGGCTTGCGGGCCTGTTGGTGGCCGCGCCGTTTGCCGCCGTGATGTCGACCGTGGATAGCTTCCTGCTGATGATTTCCTCCGCCATCGTCCGGGATATCTATCAGCGGCACATCAATCCAGAAGCTACCGTGCGGACCATTCGCCGACTCACGTATTTCGTTACGCTTCTGGTTGGTATCGCGGCTGTGTTGGGTGCGCTGAATCCGCCGGCGTACTTGCAGGACATCATTGTCTACACCGGCAGTGGGCTGGCCTCCGGCTTTTTGGTTCCCATGGCGTTATCGCTCTATTGGTCGCGTATGAACGCAACCGGCGCGATTGCCGGGATGATGGCCGGGTTCTTATCGCACTTGGCGCTCTACAGCGTGGGGTTCATTACCTACGGAAGATTCCAAGCGATACAGCTTGCCAGCCTGGACCCGCTGATCCCGGGCGTAGTAGTCTCGCTGGTGGCTTCCGTCGGAGTGGCTCTATTCACAGCACCGCCCCCGAAAACGCTCGTTCGGAAGTACTTTGGTCGCAATTCGGTGTGAAATGCGCAAAAATCGGTGGAACAGCGTAGTGGTCTCAGTCTGTCTAAGCTTTCACTGGAGTGGATTCTCAGTTCGTAGTACCGCCTTCAGGCGGAAGGTCGCTGTGACACTCATTGCGGAGTTGGCCGCCTGAAGGCGGTGCTACGAACGGATGTGGGAGAGATGCGATGAGCGGAAGGACAAGTAGCCTGAGCCGCAGACGGTTCCTTGACATGATCGCGGTGGGTGCTGCCGGCTTGGCGTTTCGAAGCTCCCAGTCCTTCGGTGCGGCTCCGGTCGCTTCGCCGATGAGCCACAAGCAGCGAATCGAAAACGCCCTGGCGTTGAAGGAAACCGATCGTTTGCCGTTTGGGTTCTGGTGGCACTTTCCCAATCGCGATCGTTCACCACGTCGTCTGGCCGAGTTGGCGTTGGAACTGCAGCGAAAACTCGACCTGGACTTCATCAAGTTCTCGCCGTACGGATTGTACTCGGTTGTGGATTGGGGCGTTACGTTAGACGTCCGCGGCGGCAGGCAAACTCCAGTGCAGGCGGACTATCCGATCCGCAAACCGCAGGATTGGAGGAAGCTTCGGAGCTTCCGTGGCACCGAAGGCGAGTACCTTGTCGTGCTGGAAGCGCAAAGGATCGCGCTGTGCGAGATGAAGGACCAGGTTCCTCTGGTGCAAACGGTGTTCAGTCCTCTCACGTCCAGCCTCAAGATGGTCGGGCGAGACGTCTTACTCGATCACATTCGCAACGCACCGGACGACGTCCACGCGGGTCTGGGAATCGTGGCCGAGACGACTCGGCGATTCGCCATCGAAGCGGTCACCCGCGGGGCTGCTGGTCTCTTCTTTGCCAGCCAGACCACAAACGAAGGCTACCTCACGCGGGACGCGTACGCCGAGTTTGCCAAACCATACGATCAGATCGTGTTGGACGGTGTCCAAGGTCGATCCTGGTTCAACATCTTCCATCTGCACGGCGACAAAGTCATGTTCGATCAAGTACTGGACTATCCCGTCCAAGCGTTCAACTACCACGACCGAGAGGCCGGCCCGTCTCTTGCCGAAATGAGGACCAAGACGAAGAAGTGCCTGATCGGCGGCATCGGCCAGAACACGACATTGGCACACGGCACACCGAGGGAAGTGGATGCCCAGGTGAAAGACGCCTGGAAGCAGATCGACCGACGAGGGCTGATTTTGGGACCGGGGTGCGTTGCGAATTTAAACGCGCCGGAGGAGAATGTGCTGCAGCTTCGCAAGAGCGTCGAGGAAACGGCGCGACTGTAGGTCTTTACTGCGGCGACAGCGCGACATCCTCCAGACCGATAGAGTCAACAGATTGCACCAGCCCGTAGGCCATGAAAGGAACTCCACATGAGAATCTCCGTATTCAATCCAATCTTGTTTTCCTTCGCACTCGTTTCGTCTTTTGTGGCAGGCGAAGTAGAAGTCGCGGCCGCGCAAGACTACGACGTTGTCGTTTACGGTGGAACTTCGGGCGGAGTGGTGGCGGCAGTGCAGGCGGCTCGGATGGGCAAACGGGTGATTATCGTGTGCCCCGACAAGCATCTCGGCGGGCTTTCCAGTGGCGGATTGGGCTGGACCGACACCGGCAACAAAGGCGTCATTGGCGGCATCGCGCGCGAGTTCTATCACCGTGTTTGGCAGCACTACCAGAAACTAGAAGCGTGGAGATGGCAGAAGCAAAGTGAATACGGCAATCGCGGTCAGGGCACAGCCGCCATCGACGGCGACCGCCGTACGATGTGGATCTTCGAGCCCCACGTGGCGGAACACGTCTTCGACGATTTGGTTCGGGAATACAATGTTCCCGTACGCCGCAATGAATGGCTTGATCGCGAGAACGGCGTGATCGTGGACGGTACGCGTATCGTCGGCATCACGACGCTGGGAGGCAACACGTACCGCGCGAAGATGTTCATCGACGCGACCTACGAGGGCGATTTGTTGGCAACCGCCGGCGTAAGCTACCACGTGGGACGCGAATCGAACGAAGTCTACAGTGAACAGTGGAACGGTGTGCAAAAAGACGCTCGGCACCACGGACATAACTTCATGAAACCGGTCGACCCTTATGTCACGGCCGGTGATCCTTCCAGCGGTCTACTGCCGCGGATCAGCCCCGATCCGCCGGGCGAGAACGGGCAAGGCGACCATCGCATTCAGGCGTACTGCTTTCGCATGTGCCTGACTCGCGTGCCGGAAAACCGAGTACCGTTCCCGAAACCGGACGGTTACGACGCCAGCCAATACGAACTGGCACTGCGTGTGCTTGCGACAGGATGGCGCGAGGTCTTCCGCAAGTTCGACCCGATTCCGAACCACAAGACCGATACCAACAATCATGGCCCGTTCAGCACGGACAATATCGGGATGAACTACGAGTATCCCGAGGCATCCTACGAACGCCGCCAGGAAATCATCCGAGAACATCAGATCTACCAAAAGGGCCTCATGCACTTTCTGGCCAATGATCCACGCGTCCCCGAGGACGTTCGGTCCGAGATGAGCCAGTGGGGCCTTGCCAAAGACGAATTCACGGACAACGGCAACTGGCCGCATCAGATCTACGTGCGCGAGGCGCGCCGCATGATCGGCAGCTACGTGGTGACCGAACAGGATTGCCTGGCAACTCGCGACACACCCGACTCGGTCGGCATGGGCTCGTACACAATGGATTCACACCACGTCCAGCGATACGTGACCGATGACGGCACCGTCCAGAACGAAGGCGACATCGGCGTGCGCCCCCGCGGACCGTACAAGATCGCGTACGGAGCGTTGGTCCCCAAGAAAACCGAATGTACGAACCTGCTGGTTCCAGTTGCCGTGTCTTCGTCGCACATCGCGTTTGGTTCCATCCGCATGGAGCCCGTTTTCATTATCCTTGGTCAGTCGGCCGCCACCGCTGCGTCGATGGCCATAGATGACGAAATCGCCGTGCAGGATGTGGAGTATGCAAGTCTGCGAGATCGCCTATTGGCAGACGGACAAGTGCTGGAATACACGGGTCCGATCCGAACGGGCCGAATCGGCATCGACCCGAAAAAGCTAGAAGGCGTGGTTGTCGATGATGTGAAGGCCAAACTCACGGGCCAGTGGCTCACGAGCAGTTCCATTTCGGGTTATGTGGGCGGTTGGTACCTGCACGACAACAATGCCGACAAGGGCAGTTGCAGTGTACGTTTCGAAGCGACGGTCCCGCGGGCTGGTCAATACGAAGTGCGCGTTGCGTATGCAGCCAATCCCAACCGCGCGACGAACGTCCCCGTGACCGTCCAATCTGCCGAGGGCGAGGTCACGAAGACGATCAACCAGAAGCGCACCCCGCCGATCGACGAGACATGGATTTCGCTCGGCAACTACAGCTTCGACACAGGCGAACCGGCAGTGATCACAATCTCGAACAAGGAGACCGACGGCCACGTCATCGCCGACGCGGTGCAGTTGGTGCCGAACGATCGATAGAAGGTCCAACCGTTAGTAATCGCACATGGCGGCGGATTCGGTGTCGTAGATTTCGAAGAGGGTGCCGTCCAGCCGTAGCCACCTGAAGGTATCGCGCACGGCGTCGTTCATACCACAGAATCTGATCTGTCCCCCTTCAGGTCCCATGCGCTTCTTGATTTGAACCAATGCGGCGATCACCGCGGTGGAGCAATACTGCACTTCGGAGAAGTCTACCAGCAGCTTGGCCGGTCGATGCTCGTCGACAAACTCGTTCAGTTCGTCGCGCAGCTCTTCATAACGCGGGATATCAAAATGCGCTGGATTCACAAGCCGAAGCTCGGTCACGTCCCCGCGTTGTTCAATGGCGAATTTTTGGATAGCTGTCATTGTCTTGCCCGTTTGCATCAAACGACACTAGTAAATTAGTATCGCTTTTCCTGGCACAAATGACAAGCCGCCGACCACATAAACTAACGCAAAGCCCTTCTAGCACGCGTGACCCTACTTCGCTCCAAACCATACAGGGCTGGTCCAGCCGATTTCTTCGTCTTCCTGGATCACTCGAACGTAGTAGTAGCTGCGTCCATCTGGTGGGTCCATGTCCACGAACTTCAACTCGGCTTCGCGGCCGTCCGGCTGGTTGATGTAGACGAATTCGTTGTTGCGGCACACTTCGATGCGGTCGATGTCGCCGGGGCAACGAGCGACGATCGTCACGGTCACCGGGCCATCGGGCGGCGATGCGATCTTTTCGCCCATCAAATGATCGTTCACGCGCACGTCCAGGAACATTCTGGCCGCGGTGGTTCCGAAGCAATGCCGCTGGCGCAGTGCCTTCAGGATCGCTTCGCGAGTTAACTCCGGCGCGAATACGCACGCTTTACCCATCCCGCCGCCGTGATCCGGGCTGGCGATTACCCCGATCACGACGCCGCGCGCCCAGGCATCCTGGATGAAGTACCCGGGCGGCGTCGAGCGAGGCGCTTCGCGCGGTGTGCCTTTGTACTCATACGAGCCGCGCACCTGGAAGATCTCGGCCACTGGTTGGGCTGTCTCGTCGGTGAAATTCCAATCAGTCGGCACGTTGCCCGTGTCGGCCAGTTGGTGTGGGATGTGGACGAAGTCTGCATTCAGCTTGCGTAGTTCTTCCCAAAGCTGGGCCGGGGTTTGCCGGTTACGCGCGTTCCACCATTTGGGAAAATACAGATCGCCAATGATCAAGTTGCGGTGGCCGTAGAAGCCATAGGGATGCTCGGCACTGTATTCTTCAAATGTCGAAGTCCATTCTTCGGCCAGGAAAGTCAGGTAGCGCGCGGGGTCGTCGTTCACGCGTGCCAGTTTGGCCGTATACGACCAAAGGTAATGGTTGATGTTGTATCCGTGGTCGGTGGAACAAGCGAAATCCAGCCGGTTGATGTCACGTGAGAACTGGTAGTCTTCTTCGATCGACTGGTCGCCCACGCGGTTACACACAGAGACCTCGGAATGCTGGTGCAAATCGCCGTAGTACAGTTGCAGCTTTTGATCGCCGTAGCTGATCGTCTGTGTGGGCACCTCTTCGCCGCGTGCTACACGCAACTCGGCGGCCTCGAACGGTTCATCGGGTTCGACGAGCGGTTCGCATCGCAAAGCGTTGGCCGCCGGCATGGTGCCGGGGTCGACAGAAGCCAGATACACATTGCTCTTGGCAGTCGGCGTCAAATCCACATCGTTCCAACTGACCGGCATCGTATCCGCTTGAAAGGCAACGGCCCAGCGATCACCCACCGGCACCAGACACGGCTGCCGATCCATGCCCTTATGAAGCGAGATCGCTTGCTGCTGTTGCCAGCGATTGCCGTCGAAACACGTCAGATACGTGTCCCAACCGGCTCGCGGCAAACGTGGTTTCAGGAACGCAACCCAAAGCCGTCCGCTGCGATCGAAGCCCAGCGACGGGGCTTCCGACCGCTTCCACAACGGCCCGTCCTGAAAGCCTGCTGGTGCCTTCAATCCGTCCGGTTCCACCTTGGCCACAACGATCCGCCGGAAGTTAGATCGCCCGACCAAATACTTCTCGACGACCGCGTTTTCGTAGGCCAACCACAAGTCATTGTCATGGACCGCCAGCACGGCATGACGGTCCACGCCGGGCGCCTTTGTCAGCCGAATCTCAAGTCCCCGCTTGCCGCCTGATGCCAGCCGCCTGAGGTACACGTCGTAGTTGTGTTCTCGGAAGCTATGCCACGCCACGCACGTTTCGCCGTCCGGCAGCACGGCAACGGCTGGATCATACGAATTGGCACCATCGCTGCTGACCGGAATCGCTTCTGATGCTTTGCCGTTGCTGACGGAGGCCGCAAAGATCTGCCGACAGCCGTTGCGATTCGATTCCCACGCGATCCGCAGCGTACCGTCATGCCAAGCGGCCGCAGGATTGACGTCTACGCCTGGATCGTCGGTGACACGTATCGGGTCGCCTGGGCCGTCGGGGCCACAAGCCACAGCATACACGTCCCAGTTCTTATCCACCTCAGATGCGTATAGCGCAAACGTCTGCGAGCCAGCCGATACGACGGTGACTCCCAGCACGTACGTTCCTTTTCCGCCAACGACTTGCCAGCTACCCAGTTTCGCGAACCCATCTTCCCGCGGTTCGAGTCTGGCGACCTGCAGCGAATCCCACCGGTCGCGAAAGCTATTCCAGGCGACGTACAGCGAACCGTCGTCGGCACTAGCCATCGCCGGTTCGTCATTGAAGCCTTCATCGTCGCTGACAGACAACACCGGCGGCATTTCCGTTTCGATCAAGGCAACGTCGTCGACCCAGATTTGCCCGACGGGCGAGCCGTGAGACGATGGCGCGATCAACTCGATTTCGATGGTCCCGTTCGCTGGGGCGGACAAGGGCACGGAGTAACGTCGCCATTTCGCCGTGAGTTTGTCCCACGTACCGACCCGCTGTCGTTGACCGTTGTGCACGACAAACAGAACCAACTTGGTACGGTTGGTCGCCCGGGCAGCGACCTCGAATTGGTAACGGTTACCAGCCTTCACTTGAACACTCTGCCTAAGGCTCAAGTGCGTGTTCGGTTTGGTCACCTCGCCGGTCAGGCACGCGATTCCTGAGTTCGCCGCCTCGCGATCGGTCACAAGCGAGTGGCCCGCCGCGGGTTTCCAACCCGAAAGACCGTTCTCGAAGCCGCCGTTTGTGATCACGTCGACGGGCTCGGCACCCATGACCGTGCCTTGTACGATCCCAGCGGCAAGAATGGCACCGATAATCGCCAGAGTGGTTGCGGTTCTCATATCGCGTCTTCCTCGGCAAAAGTAGGTCCCGTCTGCCGGACGGGACCCTCGGGTTGTTGGAGTGCACGCTTTAGCGTGTCTTTGCGCAGTCTGGCGACAACGCAACACGCTGAAGCGTGAACTCCAGCGAAAGATCTTCGTCTCCACTCCGTGGACCGGTTCATTGCCCCAACTCAAGGTCCCACCCGGCAGGCGGGGCCTACTTGTCTACGCCTTTCCCAGCACTTCCAGGAACTTCGGCATGAAGTAGGGAAGGTCCGGCCAACCGCGCGAGGTGACCATTGCGCCGTCGACCACTACCGGCGCGTCGACAAACGTGGCGCCGGCCAATTCGACATCGGCTTGGATGCCGTAGTAAGCCGCGATGCGGCGCCCCTTGACCGGACGGGCCGCATAGATCACTTGCGGGCCGTGGCACATGGCTCCCAAGGGCAGCTTCTCGTCCATGAAATGGCCCACGATCTTCAGCACCTCGTCGTACTGGCGCATTTCTTCGGGCCCGCGGCCGCCCGGAATCAGCAATCCGTCGTATTCGGCCGGCTTAACGTCTTTGTAAGCGATCTCCGTTTCGATGAAGTAACCCAGTTTCTCGGTGTAATTCGAATACTGCGGCTCGAAGTCGTGTACGACCATTTGCAGTCGTTTCACGTCGGCAGCCGCCACGACCGGCACGGCCCCTTCTTCCATCAGTCGGTAGACCATGTAATAGGTTTCCATGCCTTCGCTGAATTCGCCAATACAGACGAGCACGCGTTTCCCTTTGAGCGCAGACTTCGCACCGGCCCCTGCCCGGGCTTTCCCGGCGCCGAGGGCAAGCATACCGGCGGCCCCCATCGAGGCGGTTAACATCTGGCGACGATTGGTCTTCTTCGACGTGCGACTGCTCATGATATTCTCCTAAGCGTTTCGTGACGATGTCTTCGCTGATTTCAACGCATACGTCCGCCAGCATTGTATTCTTCTCGATGGTCGGTCTGAAGATGAGGGAAGAAGATGTTCGGCGATTAGGGAGTTGCCAAGTAGGAATACCGTCGTGGATTCGATGTGCGCTGCACGTGTATCGCAATCGGAGGTTGCGTGTTTACAATGGGAGCCTATCGTCACAACATTCACACTCACGTATTTCCCCGGGATATCAGGCCATGGAGCGGCGATACATCGAACGGCTTGATCGTTACACGACTGCGATGCGCAACGAACAACCGGATCGCGTGCCGATCCGGCCGTTTGCGGCCGAGTTCGCGGGCGTGTATGCCGGCTACACGTGCCAGGAACTGGCGCACGATTACCAGAACGGTTTCGCTGCCGTGCGCAAATGTGCGGCCGATTTCGATTGGGACGCCGTCGTGCCGAACATGGTTGCCACGTGGACGGGGATGACCCAGGCGATGGGCCTGCGCTATTACATGATTCCGGGCATCGACGTCCCGGCCAACGTGGGCCACCAATACCGTGAACCACCGCCCGAAGACGCCTGGATGAAGCCGGACGAATACGATGCGCTGATCGAAGATCCCACCGGCTACCTCTACAACGTTTGGTTGCCCCGAGTCGCTGCGCCGTTGAGTCCCATCGGCGAGCCGGTGACTTTCCAGCACAATGTCTCGCTGGTCAAGGGTGCCATGGCCATGATGCAGTTCTTTGGCGCGTGGGGCGCTCAGGAGGCACAGTTACGCGCCGAATCCGGGTCCGTTTCCGCATTGGCCGGCATGCTTCGGGCGCCGCTGGATCTGATTGCCGACAAGCTGCGAGGCTACTTTGGGCTGGTCGAAGATCTGCACGAGCGTCCGGACAAGGTGCTGGCGGCCTGCGAAGCCCTCATGCCGCACCTCGCGCAATTTGCGCTGGCCACGGCAGACCCCAACAGAAACGTCCCCGTTGGCTTCTGGATGCACCGAGGCTGTGTACCCTTCATCAACTTCGACCAATTCGACAACATCTTCTGGCCGACTCTCAAGCCGATCGTCCAGGAACTTTGGGCCGCCGGCCACCAAACGCTGTTCTATGCCGAGGGCAACTGGGATCATCACCTCAGTACGTTCGCGGAGCTACCGGAGCGCAGTATCGTCTACCATGTCGATCAAGGCGACATCTTCAAGGTGCATGAGGCGTTGGGCGGACGGTTCTGCCTGAGCGGCGGTGTCCCGAATTATCTGTTGGCATTCGGCACGCCCGACGAGGTCCGGCGGCGCTGCAAGGTGGTCATCGACGGCGTTGCGAAGGATGGCGGCTACATCATGGATGCCAACGCCATCATTCAGAACGATGCCAAAGTCGAAAACATGCAGGCGATGACGGAAGCCACGCTGGAATACGGAGTCTATTCGCGAGGGCACACTACCACGGCTGAGGTCGCAGAAGGTGCACAGCCTTCATATGCCGACGCTCGCCCCGGCACTTTCGTGCCGCCGGCCACGAGCGCCCGCCCGCCAGGCGTTTGCATCCCCTGGGCCGAACTCCGCGCCGGGCTGCCCGAAATCCCCGGTGACGAAGAACTATGCGAGAACGTGTGGCAGTCCGTCGACGCCTTGGGCGCCATGTACGTCTGGTGGATTGCGCTTGCCTTTTGACAGAGTGGACTGCGCACTGAGCCACACCGACGCCGCTCAGAAATGTCCGTAGCCGGACTCGCAAGAGTTCGGGGCCAGAAGTCTTGCGACTTCTGCTACCGGACAAGGCATACCGGCGGCATCACCGGTAGTTGCGACAGGCCTCGACGTAGGCCTCGATGTTCTCCCACGGCACTTCCGGT
>CAZURK010000017.1:0-95019 GCA_964623055.1 uncultured Pirellulaceae bacterium | reverse complement strand
GCTCCCGCTCGACGCGGATACGCCACGCCGCGATCCAAACCAGCGGATTGAACCAATGCAACGCACAAGTGATTTGCACCAACAGATGCATGAGAGAATCGCAACGCCTGACATGCGCCAACTCGTGAAGCAAAACGGCCCGCAAACGTTCGTCGTCCCACGATTCCGAATCGGAAGGCAACAACACGCGGGCTTTCACCACGCCCCACGTCATAGGTACTGTCCGGCGGTCGCTCCGCAGGATTTGCAGGTCGCGGCGAATTCCCAGTCGCTTGCGGAGCATCTGGAACTGGTCGTAGACTCTCCCGCAAGTCAATCTCTTGCTCTTGGATGCAACAAACGAAAGAACAAAGCCGCTTACAGCAAGCCGCATCACGAGGATTGCGCCTCCAGCCACCCAGATCGCAGCTACCAGCACGGCGATACTCTCGCCGAATGGAGGTACGCCAATTGTCTCGTCTCCTTGAGTCGCCTCGCTGGTTTCCGTCGTGAATCCAGCTTTGGCTGGGGCGATATCCACGTATGGTTCCGCGTCCAGCCACACGGGCGGCGCGTTTGCACGTTGCGTCAGTTCGATCGCTTCCGTCTCAACGACGACAGGGGCGCGTGCGACCGAAGCGTCAGACACGACCGCAACCGAATCGTCGAACCACGAGGGGAGCACTCGCCAGCTTGGCAGGGCGTACGACATGATCGGCAAAACGAAGAGCCCAGCCATCGCCGAGACCCATATGAAATGCCGCCACGAGGCAGAGGCGCCGCGTACCGCTAAGATTCCCGTTCCGGTCACAGGCAACAGCGCAAGGCCCTTGGCGGCGGTATCAACGATCACCGGCAACAGCAAGGAAGCCGACGAGAGCAGGAACGGACAGGCAATCAAGCGAGTCATCACCTTTATCTCCCCTGTTTTCGAGCTTGTTCAATGAGCTGAATCATTCGTTCCAACTGCTCGTCGCTGAGATTCGATTCCTTCTTGGTCAAATGCGATGCCAACGCTTCATCTATGGCCCCTTCAAAAAAGGTGTCCAACACGTGCTGGAACGCCGTCGCGCCGGCCCGTTTCTTGGACTGCTTGGGCGAATAGACGTACTCGCGTCCCTGCTTTCGCCGCTTGACGTGTCCTTTTTCTTCCAGAATGTGCATCAATCGTCGTATCGCCATGTCGGTCGGCGGATTGGGCAGTTCCCGGCAGACTTCCATGACCGTGGCTCCTCCTTTGGCGTAGAGGATGTCCATGATCTGCCGCTCCCGGCGGCTAAGCTTGGCAAAATGTGTCACGGGGCCTTCTCCTATCGTGGGGCGCGTTTCCAACGTGCCGACGACCCAAAGGGCACGTTGGAAACGTGCCCCACAAGATGCGCGCACGGCGTGCAGATCCTGCCGAGTCAGACTCAAAGTCGCTTCTTTATGCGTTAATATTTTAATGTTTCGAGCGGGTGGGTCAAGGGGAATTCGTTAATTTTTTAATGCGGCGCTGCCCGAAACGAGGCGGCTTCAGCGAGCGGACTGCCCCTGGCCGCGCACCTCAATCCACCGTTTCTTCAGAAGGCGTCCCGCAAACGGCCAACATGGGGGTTCGATTCACACACCGGACCAAGAAAAGTGATGGGATCGAGATGCCGGTCGAGCGGGTGTGCTGTCTCGGATAGTAGCTGAGCCACTTGAAGAATTGCGACAATGGTTCTACTCGGCTTTGATCTCCTGGATCGAGATCATAAGGCCGTCACACGGCGTTTCCGGCGCTTTGCCCTCCTGATCGACCCGCAATCGCAGCAACACCATCGGTTGCCCCGGGGTAACCGATTGGGGCTTGCTCGGCTTGATCTCTGATACCGTCCTGCTGCTTCGTTCCACCCAGGCATCATTCTGAAACGGGCTTGAGAGCTTCCTGTCTGGAGTGCTCACCGCGAGGACCCAGCGGCCGCGGTGATTCTTCTCCACGTTTGCCAGAATCAGAAACTCGCCGGTCCGATGCAAGGGGGTGTACGCGCCGATTGCCTCGCCGGGACCAGGAGCGCCCGCCTTCGGGACCTCCCCGGTGGCCAAATGAAGCCGGTATTCTCGATTCGCCGGAAGATAGACACGCCATTTCCATTCCAAGGCTCCTGTTACCTGGACGCCGATGGCGTGAACCTCTTCGTGCTTGGAAATCGTCAAGTGTCCTGCCTCATTGCGGTACTTCTGGAGTTCCGCATTGACACTGCGCAGCAGATCGGTCAGTTTGACTACTTGCTCGAACTGCTTGTCGCGATCTTTTTGGGCCAAACGGATCTCGTTCCGTAGACCCGCCACTTGCCGACGCAGGGCTTCCACGGCTGCCTTATCACCGGCCTTCGGGTCGGCGGCTTCGCGCTGCACCTTCCCTTGTTCGTTTGCACGAACGATGCTTGTGGCCCTTCCGGTCACGCCGACGTCCGACCGCTTGGGCTCCCTTGCCGACGGAGGCGATTCCGTGGTTCTGGCACCTGTTGACTCGTTCCCGAGACTCACCGATTGTGGCGGTTCTGCTCCGCCACGCGCATGCCCCAACGAACCCCACACGGCGACAGCCGTCAGTAAAGCAATCGGCACCGTAAGGGCAAGTTTTCGTGATACCTGCATGGTCTCCTCCTTATGTCCCAGGATGCGTCCGATCCGTGATCGGAGATGACCCGAAGCCGGGCAAGAGGCAATTCCGCCCGCCGTCACAGGCGACAGGCCATCGGCTCCTGATTGGTGAATGCTGTGGGCGACCACAAGCAACGTCTCTGCGTACGCGGGGCGGTCGGCTGTGCGCCGGAGCACCAAGTCGTCGCAGCAGTGTTCCCGCTCCTGGCGGACCCACCGGGAGACGAGCCAAACCGCGGGATGAAAGAACAACAGCGATTCGACGGTTCGCTGCAACAGGTTGACCAGGTTGTCCCAGCGGCGCACGTGCGCCAACTCATGCAAGAGCAACATCTCCACCTGCTCTGGCCCCAAGCCCAATACAAGCCCCGGTGGCAGCAGGATCACCGGGCGCACGATGCCCACCAGCACCGGCGAACTGATCCGCTCGCAAAAGGCCACCGACACACTGAAGCGGACCTTCAGGCAACCGGCCAGGCGGCGGCAGAGATCTTGGACGCGATGATCGACAGGAGGAGCAGAAAGCCTTCGTAGTCGTTCCGCACCTGCCACGCCGGTCAGCATCCAGGCAAATGTGAGCATCGAGCCAACGATCCAAACCCAAGGCAAGACGCCGACGATCGCATCCCATCGCCAAGTGGCCTCTGGCAGACCCACGCCAGGCAATTCCTCAATTGGCACGTCACGCGAGGAGACACTCGCAGGGATCTCCGAGGCAGATACCAAGTCCGCCTCCAACTCTTCATTCATCTTAGAAAGCGCTGGAACGTCGGACGATAGAAGCGCGTTGTGAACTCGCATCCCAACCAGTAGCGGTGCAACCGCCAACACCAACAACCAGCCCAGCGCGACGACATACCGAACGTTCGGTCTGGCCGATTTGATGCACCACCGAGACGCGAGAGCGGCCAATCCCAGCAGCGCGCCGACCCACAGATAGTGCGCCATGGTCCAGCCCACGCCGGTCCACACTTCCGATTCGGTCAGCCATGAGCCAGTCATTGTCGCCCCTAGTCATGTTTGCGCTTGCGAGACTGGCGGTGTTCGACCACGAGTCGTCGGATCTGTTCAAGATCCTCGTCGCTTAAGCGATCGCCCTCCACCAAGTGAGCAATCATCCGTTGGGCCGAACCGTCGAAGATTCGATCGATCAGCTTCCCCAACATGCCGGTAGCCGCCTCGTCACGGCTGACGACAGCCGACCACAGAAACCCCCGTGGGGCTTCCTTGCGCCGCACCAGTCGTTTCTGGAGCATCACATTCAGCATCGTAGCGACAGTGGTCTTCGCTACGTCGCGGTGCGCAAGCAGCTCGCGGTGAATCACACCAAGGCTCGCGGGACCCGTCTTCCAAAGGACGTGGAGGATTTCCAACTCGGCGTCGGTCGGATGAGGATTAGGTCGTCTTGCCACACGTACATCCCCCAATAGCAGATGTACGTATTCTAACGAATTAGTTCATGGGAGTCAATACCGTGTAGTGACAACGCTGTCTGAATCGTCAGAGAAGTCTTGCTGCGGCGTGCGGAGTCAGAAATCCTCGATTGCCTTGCCGTCGTTGCGCATTAGCAGAAGGCGAAAGGTGCCGGGCTTGGTGATGGCGGACGAGAGCCATTGCACGGAGCCGTCGCAGAAGGCGGAGCCAAACCCGCCGTCGTGATTGCCCTTGAGGCCGTCGAACACGTTGTCGAAGTCTATCTCCAGATCTTCCGGATTCGTCCAGATGACCGCTCGGTCCGCATCGACGTCCAGCAATAGAATCGTATTCGACGTTCCATCGGAAATCTCCTTGCACGGCACGCCGGTCTTGCCGAAGAAGACGGTCCTTTCGCCCAGCGGCGCCAGATACGTCGTTTTCCCCGCGTGACGCACACCCGTGCTGGGGCAGGCGAAGACCGCGGGCATTTTTGAGATCAGTTTTCTGTTGTGTTCGCTGTCCCAGGGCTCGTCCAGATGGAACTGTTTGTACAGGGCCACTTGATCAAGGTATGGGAGGAGAAACACACGCCAACTGAGCAGTTTGTTGCCCTTCGCGTCGTAACTGGCAGGCGGCGGAAAACTGCCGTACGAGTCGTGGAAGTTCCACATAGCGACCGCGAGGTGCCTGAGATTATGGTTGCACTGAGTTCGTTGCGCTGGCTTGCTCGCTTCCCGAACCGTCAGCCTCAGCAGCCGTGTCAGTTTGGCAATCCCCTGGTTCTGTTCGTCAAGCACGAGGACCAGTCGACTGCCTTCAACGTGCGGCGTCAGCAGTTTGAGAAACTCGCCGAACGTCGTCGCATTCATTCCCGTCCATTTGCGGAAAGCTTCGTGTGGAGTCATCGGTCCGCCGGGCTCCAATGGCTTGTGCCACTGGTGGACAATCTGACTGAGCATGTCGCGGGCGCCGACTAGTAGTCGCTGGAACCGCTCGGCTGATTCAGCGTCTTTCGACTGAATGATCAGGCGTGCCGAGAGGTTTGGCGAGGACTGTACGCTAACAACCGCCCAGAGCAATCCGTTTGAGAGCACTCCCGAACCGCCGCCCAACTCCTCGGGCAATCGCGGCGCCATCTCGGTCAATACACGACGCTGATCGGCACTGGGCGCAAAGGCCAGGCACGCGGCCGCGTCGCCAGCCGCGTCAAATGCGTCGTTCATGCCCGGTTGGGCAGTTGGTTTCGCCTTCTTCAGTCGCGCGACCGTGCGCTCCGTGCCGCAGAGGACAACGCTTCCGACAGGCTCGCAAACATCGCAGTCCAGTAAATTGATGTGGCGGCCAGCTTCTACGGCTTCTTCGCGGTTTGCCGGGCCCTTCGGATCGCCGCTGTACATGATGGCCGCCACAGCGCGCGGGTCCCCGCCATCTTTCACGGGCACAAGAATGCAGGGTCTCCATCCACTCTCGAAGTCCTGAAGACTGGCCGTCGCGTATACGTGAGTTGCCCCTGCCTTCTTGAGAGCAGCAACGATCCCACTGGCGCGAGTCTGGGCCTCTGTAAATCGAACGCGATCGTCGCCCTCCAGGCCAATCGTGTCAGCCAATTCTCCTAACGCTGCACTAACGTCAAACCGCGTCAGGTCGACATGCGCTACCGCGATCGTTCCTTCTTCAAGGAAAGAGGCGATAGCTTCAAGGCGATTGTGCGAGTCAGGCTCGTCGCTCGCGCCAAAAACCGCCACGGGAAACAGAACCACGGTAATCAGAAGCCCCAGCAGTACTCTTCTCATGGATTTTTCTCCCCACTCTAGGCCGCTATCGGGCAGAGGATGCGACAGTAATCTCAAACCGCCAAGCTTGGTCGGCGTGTCTCACATCAGGTATATCCAGGACCGCGCGCTCGCCGTCGAGCCTGTAGGTGAACGGCTTTCCTGTGAATGGGACGTTTGGAACGGGCACCTGAGTGATGTCACCCAGGGACTTGGGCAGTTTGCCGTCGTGAGTTGCCGCGTACATCCGAATCGCCTCCAACGCCCGGAGGCCCACAAGGCGAGTCCTCAGACGCGTATCGACGAATCTCGCCCCCGCGACCGCCGGCAACAGCGACTCGGCTATGGGGATAACCTCTCGTGAAACGCCTCCACGCTCGAAGTAGCCCGCGTCGTCGAGCTTCTTTCGCGATTGCTCGGCGCGGCCGAATGCTTCGGTGGGTGGCAGCAACGACCACTTGAACATCTCGTGGTACAGAGTTTTGTAGGCACGCGCCTGATGGATTGCGATCACTTGGGCCGCGCACATCTTCTCGATTTGTTCGGCAGGGTAGCCAGAGGCGATCAGTTGACGCTTCACCCGCGGATACTCCTTCGCAATCAGGGCCGTCACAACCAACTCGGCCTGCCAATCCGGGTCGCGGCTGCCGGGTAGGAGGTCGATGGCATCAAGCATTTCGCCGACGCGAGCTGCGCGGACTAGGAGTGCTTTCCATTCCTCAGCAGACCGCTCCGCCGTCTCGGCGTCCTTGAGGAACGGGAGCATGCGAACCGGCAAAGTCATTTCAAACTGCATCGACTTCTGCATGTCGATCAGCGATTCGGGTAGTGACGCCAGGGCCCAATACATATTCGGCGAGCCAGAGGCGTCGATCAGAGTCAGCAATTGCGCGTTCATCATGTTTGCAATCGCGATTCCCACCAAGTCGTTCACGAGAATCGGCGGTGCCGTGATGTCGCGAGCCAAGCGGTAGCCGATGCACAGCGTCTCGATCGCGCCCTCGTAGCGCCCCTCGGAAATCTCCAACCGAGCCTTGAGACCCAGCATCCGCCCCAGACCGCGACACTGCTGTATTTCCGGCAGCAGGAATGCGATTGCCTCGACGCCATCCAGGTCGCGCAAACGCCAGTCCCAATCGCAGTGCTCTCGATGTGCGGCTGTCTTCAATGTGGCGAACATCGAAAAAAGCCCCCCGAGCAGCCTGCTGACCTCCTTTTTGGGCAACTCAGCCGGTGGCATCTCGATCCATTCCTCGTACTTGTCCCAGAAATCCTTCGGATAGTCTTTTGTGCCGTTTTGATAAGCCAGCACGGCGCGGTAGTAGTAGGGGACGGCGTTGCCAGGCGTCTGGTCCATGTAGGAAGGCACCAAAGAGTGTTTCAGCGCCGGCATCGGCTCGCCCGCCGGGTCCACGGTCAGTTTGAATACCTTTGGCTCATTTGGCCGTTGCGTCCCCTCTTGCTTTGGAGACACCGGACCTGCTGGGCCAAGCGTAACCTGGCTGCGGCCGGTGCATGGAAACAGAGCCGTTGCGACTACCGCAATGCATACCAAAATGCGCGTCATAGCTTCTCTCCAAAACCGAAGAACAGCGTGCTGTCAAGAAGATTCGACTTTCGTCCTGGGTACTTGTTTGCCCGCTCGTCTCTCAAGAGTTGCGTCGACTGCCAATACGAGGCGGGCGGCTCGGCGTCCAGAGATGCAGAATGGATCGGCAGCGGCAATGCCTCGACGCCGTCCATGAGCGCTGTCCGCAGACGCAAGTAGTCCGGCTGGGCAACTCGCGCATCGGCTAGTTGGCCGTCTGGGTCCACGTCTAGCATTGGTTCCGGAGCCCCTTGGCCGGCACCATCACTCAGGCTATCCGCGGCATCCTTGGGTGGACCTTCTTCATCCACTGCAACGCGGTCTGGCACTATGCCGGTTCTCTGGCGAACCGGCTCTCGCCCGATCTGGACCGCAAACAAGATTCCCAGCACAGCAGCCGCAATCGTTGACGTAGCCGTGGCTGCGGGCCAAAGCCACCGAGCCGATCCGGCCAGGGCCGGCGACCGTTCCACGGACATCTTCCCCGCGAGGAACATCAACTGATCGCGATCGACGCCACGAACACACGGGTTCAGTGTCCCCAGCGCTCGCTCGAAATCACCCGCGTCTTCACTCAAATGTTCTTCGGCAGCCATGTCACTGACAACCTCTCTCGCAAAGCCGCAATTGCCGATTCATACCTGCGACAAGCCGTGCTTGCGGAGGTACCGACAACCTCGGCGATTTGTTGAAACGTCAGACCGCCCCAGAGCCGAGCCACCACGACCTCGCGCTGGTCCTCGGGCAAAGCCTGCAATGCCTCGGTGGCAGCCTGAGCGTCGATGGTGTCGTCGTCCGCGGGCTCGAACGACAGCTTGTTCATCCGAGCCGCGACCGCTTCGTGTTGGCGCCGCCGGTTGGCCGAGCGAGCCGCATTCATGGCCCGATTCCGGACCACTCGGTAAAGCCATGGGACAATCCGCTCCGGCAACGGTCTCTTGCGGATCAGATCGACAAAGGCTTCCTGGACAACATCCGAAGGTGCATCAGTCCACTGCGCTGCATACAGTTCCAGCGCCGTGCCATGCGCATCGAGCAGCCGGCCCAACAACTCCGGTCGTATCGAACCCATCGGTGATGTCTCTTGCCTTGGTCTTACTATCAAGTCACCGCCCGGCGACTTTCGTTCCGTCGATCTCCGAAAAACATAACCTCTGGCGACACGTTTCAACACCGCCCGAGAAACCAGACGTAGGGCCGGTTCCCACCGGCCGAATCGGCGAGGATCAGGCGCTGGCCGGTAGGAACCGGCCCTACTCGACTTGACAGTCCGAGTTGGAAATGTTACAAAATATAACACTACAACATGTAACGAAAGCCGATTGCCATGGCACGCAGACGCAGAATACGGCTCAGTCCGCTGGAAGACACCGTGATGCAGGTCGTTTGGGAACGAGAGAGCGTCACGGCCGAACAGATACGCGTTCAGCTCACTCACAGTCGCCCGATGAAGGACTCGACCGTGCGCACGGTCCTTCGCCGCCTGGAAGAGAAGGGTTACGTGAAGCACACGACCGAAGGACGTACGTTTGTCTTTTCTCCCACCGTGGCTTCGCGTCGCGTGGCGACCGAAGCCGTCCGCGGAATCATTGATCGTTTCTGCGATGGCTCGGTGGAAAACCTCCTGGTCGGCATGATTGATGACGAGTTGATCACGCCCGAGAAGCTCAAACAGCTCGCTGCCCGTATCGCCAAGGCTGAAGCAGCAGAGGCAGAGAAACGCCGCTCGAAAGGAGAATGACTATGCTCTCACTCTCGAACACCTGGCTCGCTTTGCTGTTGGATGTTTCGCTCAAATCGTTGCTCCTGGCTCTGGTGGCAGGTGCGGCTTTGGTGGTGCTGCGAGTCCGCAACGCAAACATTCGGCACTGCGTCTGGACGGGCGTGCTTTTGGGCATGATCGCCTTGCCCGCTCTAACGACGGTCGTTCCCGGTCTGCCACTCCCGGCGTCGTTATCGTGGGACATCGTTTTGAATGAACCGGAGGATATTGCGCCCTCGCGAACCGCGGATCTTGCTTCGCCGTCGAGTGATATCGATGCGCCACCGGGTATTGTCGTTGACACAACGCAAGCCTCAGGATCTTCCGTCGAAGAGCCCGCACGTGCGGAAAAAGGCCCAAATAACGCCGGCGTCGATCAACTCCCACAGCACACGCCGATGGAGTCTCTTTCCAGCGACGATCGGCAGAACGATTCGATAGAAACCGGGCTGAGTCCGATCCCCGTAATTCCATCGCGGCCCGATTCTGGACTCAATTCTGAACTATGGCCTTCAGCAGCACTTGCGATATATGCTACGGGCTTGGCAGTTCTAGTTCTACGTTTTTGCATCGGTATCTTGGGGGCGAGGCGACTGGTGGGCGGTGCGCAGCCCATTCCACGTGACCGCTTCGGCATTTCGGTAGGCAATGGTGAGTCGCTTCCACGCGTGCAGATCCTGGAGAGTTCCGGCGTCCGTTTTCCTTTGACCGTTGGGTGGTGGCGGCCAAGAATCCTTCTGCCTGCCGATTGGGAGACGTGGGGCAAGGCGAAGTGCCGTAGCGTGTTGGCTCACGAATCGGCTCACGTCGAACGCCGCGACTTCCTAGTCACGCTCCTTGCCGAGTGTAATCGCTGCGTTTACTGGTTCCATCCTTTAGCCTGGTTTCTGCGGAATTGGCTTGTGCGACTGGCCGAGCGGGCCTGCGACGACGCGGTCATCGCCTCGACGGGCGAACGCGGGCAATACGCGCGCCATTTGCTCGAACTGGCCAGCGAACTGGTCGGCCGGCGCGACCGTCTCGCTCGGGCGACTGCGATTCCAATGGCCCGCAGTGCGGATGTCGAGGCCCGCATCACAGCGATTCTCGATCCGAAACGCCCGCTTGCGCGGCCCATTGGCCGGTTGGGGATCGCTGTGCTGTTTGCGGCAGTCGCCCCGACAGTCCTGTTTGCCGCCGCACTGCGTTCCGCAAGCGAAAAAGCCCCGAACGAGCCGGATGCGACGGAGACGCAGCAAGCGCCGGACGAATCTCGCACCACGGGGAGCAATGAGACCGCCGAACACAAGAGCACAGAAGATTCAACCAAGAAAGAAGTGGATCGCCCCAAAGTCCTGGAAGTGTACCCGCCGGACGGTGCGACCAACGTCGAGCCGGATACCGAGATTCGCGTACGCTTCGACCGAGCGATGGACCCCTTGAGGGGCGTTATCGACTGGGCACATGCCAGCCAGGGAGGCTATCGGCTTCGAGGACAACTTCGGTACATCAAGGAAACGAACGAGTTCGTCCTGCCTGTCCGCTTGACGCCCGGACGCGTCCATCAATTGCAGGTGAACAAGGAAAGCTTCCGTCGGGATGGGGACTACGACGGGTTCTGCTCCGTTGCTCAGATTGTCGCGAAGACGTATTCCTGGTCCTTCACGACAGCGCAATTGCCGACGGCGTCGGACGAACGTCGCGCGAAGGTTGTCGCCACCGATCCCCCTTCTGATTCCGAGATATCACTGATGAGTCTGATCAAAGTGAGGTTTGACCGGCCCATGGATCCAACGTGGTACGGTTTTGCAGACTGCTATCCGGAGGCCCACTTTCTCCAGAAGCCTGAGCTTTGCCACTTCGTACAGTATGATCCCGAAACCTATGAGTTTGCGCTTCCCTTGCAGATGCCGCGGAACTGGAATGGAGAAATCGAAGTGCGGCACTTCCGCGACCAGAACGGGCTGGAGGCAAAAACGATCAGGCTGAAATTCCGCACAATGAATGATGCGATGTGCAAGTTGTTGAAAGAGAAGGTCGCCACTGCAGGCAAGTCGCCCGAGTTGGTTTCGCTTGTCGAGAGAATCCGTTCTGCCAGGGCGAAACTGACAAGCATCTCGGAAGAGGTCCAGTGGGCCATCACTCATGGTTCAAAGCCTGCCTGGCTGGGAAGCTACGAGTGCCACGGGGCGATCTTCAAAATGCAGGGGAAGCGACAGTTCATGGCCAACATTGACCACATCATGCAGATTCCGTTTCGCGTGGGCAGCGACGGGACAGACTGCTGGTTCCGCAGGGAGAACGAACTGGTAACATGTCCCTTTGACGAGATGGCTGTCAAGACCGTACTGGTCTGCGATCCCTTTGGGGCCGGAGATGCCAAAGACGCGGCTGCGATTGTGGAAGACATGAAACTCCAGTATCTCGGGGAATCCATGCTCGAAGGAAGACTCTGCCACAGGATTCGGTCTTGGGATGTGAAGCTGCATCCGTTGAGCGACACCGTGTCGCCGGTCCGGGACTGGTTCATCGACGCCCAAACGTTACGGCCGGTACGTTTCTTGATGAACGGCGTAATTCACTCCGACTTTCGCTACACGCGGATCAACGAGCCGATCCCCGACGAGGAGTTCCAGCCGGAAACGGGTCCCGGCATTCAGAATAAGGACATGGAGCCGCTCGACGAGAAGTACACTCGCCGATTCCTGAACGTGGTCGACGGCACCAACGGCCGCATGTCGGTCCGCTGGGGAAAATTCGGGGAAAAGGGCGGCAGGTCCAGCAGCGGACTCAACTAGGCCGGAAGATCCAAGCCCGACGCGCCAGCGAGGGAAACCGCGGCGATTCCTTCGCTTGCGCTTCAGGCTTCAATGTATGGCGCTTTGGGCAATACAGACGCGACTCTCCATTGTCACGCATGCTGGGCCAAGTGATCACGACATCGTGAATAAGACAGGCTACACCTGTTGCTTCAGGGCCGCTGCCACGCTCTGGACAACCTGCTCATGAATGGCGGCGCTGGCCGCAACAACGCCCTTGCGGTTGGCCGTCTCGGTCTGCGCGAAGTCGATGGGCTGCCCAAATGCGTCTGTTAGCCGTCCGCCAGCCTCGGCCAGGATCGCCGATGGTGCGCACAAATCCCACAGGTGCATTGTGCTGCGTGGCGGACAAAGAAACAGATTGGCCGCGCCCCTCGCGACCTCGATCGCCTTCAAAGACCCGCCCATCGGTGTCGTTTCCGTTGGTTCGATCGCCGCCAAAAGAGCCTTGAGTTGCCGGTTCCGCCGCGATCGACTGACGATGGCATGGATTGATTCGGAATCGGACACGCGCAAAGGGCTCGTCCCTCGGTCGTCGATCATGTACGCTCCGTGCCCGACCGCCGCGTAGGCCAACTCATTCTTGACCGGCTTGAACGTAACTCCCAAGATCGGCTGGAAGTGTTCCAACAGACCGATCATGACACCAAAGTCGGGAATCTTATCGAGATACTCCCTGGTGCCGTCCAACGGATCAACGACCCAGCAGCGGGGGCGTTGAAAACGCCGGCCATCCTCGCGCTGCTCTTCGTTCAAGACGGCGTAGTCGGGGAAGCATCGGTGCAGCTCGTCCGTGATAAGGGCAGCGGTCTCGCGATCTGCACGCGAGACCGGACTGCCGTCAGATTTCCGCTCAACATCGATCGGCTGTTCGTACAGGGATAGCAACACATCGCCCGCCGCCTTTGCGATGCGAATGGCCTCATCCAACTCGACTCGGAACTTGCCTTGCTGCTCTGGCATCGATGAGCCGCTCCTCCACTAAAGCTTGATCCCTGCCTTTTCGAGTTCAGCGACGTACCGTTCTGCCACAGAATACGAGACGAGGTAGGTGTCTCCCACCTTGTCAACGACGGCATGGGCCACATGTTCTTGGTTCCGCAGCGCAGCCGCGCGAGATTTCGCGTCGGTGCCAACAGCGAATTGCTCGCTTCTCTTTTCCCAGTATCCTCTCTGCTTTCTACGTTTCATGCTGCGATTGTCTTTCCTGCGTTGAGTGCCGGGAGTGGGATTTGAACCCACGACCTCAAGGTTATGAGCCTTGCGAGCTTCCCCTGCTCCACCCCGGTATTGTGAGTAGACAGCAATCTGCGAACAAGGTTCGCCCTTCTTCCACGCTTCAAGTCTATCCAGCCATCTCGACCGGCATCAAGAAGTTCGCCGCCAATTCCAGCCGCACGTTGGTACAGCGTTCCAGGTAGAATTGCCGGGGCTCTTCGCGGCTGAGGCAAAGAGCAAGAAAACGTCCCTTGCCCAAGAACCGAATGGGGCTCACCACTCGGTGGGTGCTGACGCCTTTGGCGTCGCAATAATCGAACTCGACCACGAGGTCGTCTGGTTGATGCATGGCTCGGTGGATCAGTTGACGCATTTTCCTTCCTCCGGGTGGTTGGATGTGACTCACTAACACAATTGTCGCCACCTGACCTGACACGTCTGGTCACGGGTGACGTATTTTTCAAAAAATCGAGCCCTTAACAGTCTACCGTCGTGTCGGTGAGCCGGCGTCGACAACACGCGCACGGCGCGCCCAAGCTGCGTGGCAACGAAGAAAGCCGGATTCTGACGCCAAGCTCCGGCAGGCTCCGAATCTGATTCAGCGACGCCGTGCCTCTGCTGAGCAGCTACGCGATCAGACTGGTCGCCCGTCTAGGCGACACGTTCTATCGTCTGTTCGGCGATTTGGCGTTCGAGCAGCAAGCGCGTGGCGGCTTTGCGGAGCTTCGTTTTGGTGACCCACGGCGAGGTCCCCTGCTCGCGCAAGGCGGCGTTGATCAATTCATCAACGCTGATCCACTTCAGCTTGCGTATCTCGCGGTACCAGTCTGCCCAGCGGCGCACGTCGTCGGCCTTGCAGCCAACGAGCGATCCACCCATTTAGCATCCTCTGGCGGTGCGTACGTTCTCCGTCCCCACTCGAAGCGTTTTCGCGTGGTATCAAGACGGAGCCCCTAGCGCCAGGAATGTCGATTGGGAGGCATTGTCGTCGCTCTATCTGGTTTGAGGGGAAGGACCGATTGAAACGAATGGACGACCCGACGTCGAACCGTGACGTCAAATCGTCACAATTACAGCGACACGAGGCGGCTTTCCAGGTTCACGGGCAACAGCCGAAAGACCCAAGATCGGCCGCTGGCTTTGCCGGTCTGCGGTAGCGATCGTCTGGTGCGCAGCATTATCGGCCGTATGACGACCTGTTATACTGTTGGCGGTGATTCGGACGCTGCGCCCCCTTTCCTGGGAGCAAACTAGTTTCCGTGTCGTACGCGAGAGTGACATCCATGTCGATGAAGAAGAACCGGGGACGGGGTAGATTTTGCCTGGAGGGGGCGGAATGGTAACCGAATTGAAGAAGGCCGTTTCGAGGAAGGTGCACGTTCGAGGCAAGGGAGACTTTGTCATCTCGATCACAGAAGACGGAATCAACATTCGGAAGTTCCATAAGCGAAAGTCCGTCACATTACCTTTCGATCAGTTGGCGCTGCGTGCTCTGGAACAAGCCGCCTACCTGCTGAACGAGAAGGAATGGGACGATCCGCTGGGGACATTGGCCAAGCTCGGGCGCCTCAAACGCAAGAAGTAACCCACGGGCGTGCGAGCCGGCAACCATGACGAGCGGCGTGATGTCTGCCAAAACGCTTCGGCCGAACACCAACATCCGTACCATCGGCAAAGGGAGAGAGGATGAACTCTACCGAACGTGTCCACGCCGCATTGCGTTTGGAGCAGCCGGATCGCGTTCCGGTCGCCGAGTTTGTTATCGACGAGAAGGTCGCCCAGGGAGCCGTGCCGGGATGTCGCGACGTGGCGGATTGCATGGACAGCCTTGGCATGGACAACGTGGGGTGTGGGGCACGATTCGAGAAGGTGCGGGACAACCCCGATGGTTCCTATGTAGATGAATGGGGCGTCACGTACATTTCGAACACCGAGGTTGTGGCACACCCGATTCGTGGTCCGATCACAACGCTTGCCGACGCCCAGGCGTACACAACACCACCGACGGACGCCCCGCACCGCCTGGGTCCGCTTGCCGAGCTGGTTGCTCGGTACAAGGGAAAACGAGCGATCTGTTTCCACCATCGGGCGGCGTTCATGTGGGCGGCGTATTTGATGGGCATCGACTCAATCCTGATGAACTTCCTGGCCGAACCCGAGACGGTCGAAGTCACGATGGACAAGGTGCTCGAGTGCAACATGGCGATCGTCCGCCGGGCAATTCGCACGGGTGCCGAAGTGATCATCCTTGGCGACGACTACGCCAGCAACATCGGCCCGATGATGAGCCCCGCCACGTTCGAGCATTTCATTCAGCCTCGGTTGAAGAAGATGATCGACATGATCCACGAGGAAGGGGCTTTCTGCATCAAGCATACGGACGGCAACATCTACTCGATAATGGACATGCTCGTTGATGCCGGGCCCGACGCACTGAATCCGATCGAACCACTCGCCGGCATGGAACTGAAGAAGGTCAAGCAACTCGTGGGCAAGAAGGTGTGTCTGATGGGCAACATCGACTGTGGGCGGCTGCTGCCGCACGGCACAGCCGAAGAAGTGCGTCAGGCGGTGCGTCAAGCGATCGCCGATGCGGGATCCGGCGGCGGGTACATCGTCTCGTCGTCAAACAGTTTTCATTCCTCGTGCAGACCCGCCAACTTGGTGGCCATGATCGAGGCGGTCAAGGAATTCGGTCAGTATCCCCTAGGATCGACGGGAGCCTCATGAACCATGCGAGGTCCATTTGACCGCGTATGTTCTCGCGCAATGACCTCGACGCCAAATGGACAGCCGTCTCCTGCGTCCACGTCAACCATTCCGCTCATGTGTGCACAGGACCTTCCGATTCGAGCCCTGAGAACGTACAATTGCCGGCACACGATCAATGTGCTGCTATTGACCAGCGCACGGCTATTGTCACCTTGGCGCGGCAGAGCTGCGGCCAAAGTCGTTTAACGGCAAGCCGAAGGCGACTGCACGGGCCGGGACACAGTCGCCTTCGGCTTGCCGTTAAACTAGTTTGCGCACGGTTCCCGAATTCTGATCGTTTGCGGTCCAGAGAAACCGCTCGAAGCGTTGGCCCGCCACACCTTCTACCAACCCCTACCTGAAGTGAGCTTCCTATGACCACACGACACACCGCGATGCGCATCGTTGCCGCCACACTGCTGCTTGGGATCTGCTTGACTCTTGCTCCCGCGAAGGCTGCCGACTGGCCTGGGTTCCTGGGCCCGAATCGGGATGGCCACTCGCCCGATAACGGTCTGCTCAAGCAATGGCCCGAAACAGGTCTGCCACTTATCTGGAAGGTCGACGATGTTGGCCCCGGATGGTCCTCGATGGCCGTGGCAAACGATTGTGTGTACACCACTGGAAACGCCGGCGACATGCAGATGCTGATCTGTCTCGACCTGGACGGCAAGGAGAAATGGCGAATCGAGCAGGGGCCCAAGTGCAGTCATCGCAAATACGGCGGCGCGCGGTCCACTCCCACAATCGACAACGACCGCATCTACGTGACCGGCGGCGGTGGATTGGTCACCTGCCACAGCGCCGCTGACGGTCAGATTCTCTGGCAGCGACATATGAAACGGGAGATGGGTGGCAAGGTCGGCGGATGGCAGTATGCCGAGAGCGTGCTGATTCTCGATGACTTGGCCATCGTCACACCTGGCGGCCAAAATGCCATTGTCGCGCTCGACAAGATGACCGGCCAGGAGGTGTGGAAGTCGGATGTCTCGGCCACGGCCGGGTACAGTTCCTGTATGACGATTACCGAAGGCGGTGACACGGTGATCGTCAACGGGTCGCAAAGCGGGTTGCTTGTGGTCGATGCCCCGACAGGCAGGCTGGCCCACAAACACGACTTCGCTACCCCCAACACGGCCAACGTTCCCACGCCAGCCTACTCAAACGGCTTCCTGTTCTGGGCCGTCGGATACGGCAAGGGCAGTTTGTGCCTGGAAGTCGCGCACGATGCGGGGGAATGGTCCTTCACAGAGGCTTGGCGAAACCGCGATCTCAACTGTCATCCGGGCAACTACGTTGTGGCCGATGGCTACGTGTTTGGCAAAGGCCGAGGCGGTTTGACATGCGTGGACCTGGAGACCGGTCAGACCGAATGGCAGGAGCGTGTGCGAGCGGGTCAGGTCTGCTGGGCCGATGGCATGCTGTATGTCTTCTCGGACTCCGACGGCCGAATCTCGCTGGTCGATCCAGCCGCTCCGGACACAAAAACCAAAGGCTCGTTTGCCGTCGAAGGCGAAGGCCGAAGCTGGGCACACCCTGTCGTCGTCGACGGTCGGCTCCTGCTCCGGTACGACACAAACTTGTATTGTTTCGATGTAAAGGCAGGTTAGACCGGGCAGGCCAGGTTCGTCGCCTGATCACGAAAGCAGTTGCCTCACCGCGGCGCATTTCGCGCTGCGTGTTTGAGCATCGCACGCCAACGTGAGGGGCTGATGCCTTCCGGAGGTTCGGACGCGACGCCGTGAAGCCGTGCTTTCCAGAGTGCACGTCTGACCGCTTCCATCTGAAATTCTCTCTCGACTCGGGCGTATAGGCTAAGCTGTCTTGCTGTCATCTATCGTCTTCCTTTGCACGAAGCCGAGATTCAGCCACGGGCCACACGCGCGACAGCAAACCTTGCGCTGACGGCGACATCTGCAGGCGGAAGTAGCGGCAGAGCGATCTGGGAACCACGTTCCATTCATACCGCATTAGACATGATGGACTTAACGGAATGCAGCAGAGTATTACGATTCGATACGAATCTGGCGGCCGCTGATCGGAGTTTCATCCGGATATGTCATGCGATTTCAATAATCCAGCGAGCTTGCCGAATACCGTCCCAGTTGACTCGCATGAAGAAAGGGGCCTCTCGTGGAAGTCGCCATTTTCCCCAAGTTCATCTTATTCGCCGGGGGCGCACTGTGCCTGCTGGTCCTCATCGCCATCGTCGTTGCCGTCGTGATCGCCACGACGCGGCGCAAGTAGACCACAAACTCGCCTGGACGAAGGCACATCAGCGGTCCTCATCTGGCGGGAAATACGGAGATACGCAATTCGTGGTCGCCCTCCCGATCCTCAACCGACTCGGCCCCAAACGAAAGGAAGAGCGAAACGCTAGAAAACCAATTGACGAGCGCAAAACGTGTCATACTCTTAGCCCCCGTGATTCGTTTTGAAGAACAGCCGCGAGTTTTCTAGCACGAGCGAAGTCTGTTGTGAAGCAGGACGCAGACGAAGGTAGAAAGCGCGGCCCTGCGTCAGGCGCAAACAAAAAGCCACGTCACTCCCGGTAGAATGACGTGGCTGGAGCTAGCAGCTTGGTGGTCGATCGTAATGTGGTGGTGACACCACCAACTGCCCGTTTGAGCTATCGACGGCGAAGGCGAGTAGCCTTGACGGGAACGCCGGAAGTCCGGATGCGTGGCCGTGGCAAAGATTGACGCCTGCGACGAGAAGATGGCCACGCGAGTGACGAATATCCGTTTTGACATCCGCATTGGGGCGACTTAAACTGAACAACCCGTCAGGCTTCCTGGGCCTGGCAGGTCGGCCCGGTAAGGCCGCAGCTTGGCTTTCGCAGGCTCTGCGGTAGAGGTCCATTTTGGGGGACGCGGCGATGCGGTGGTTTCTTCTCATTCTTGCTGTTACAGCATTGTGCACGATAGACCAGACTCCGGCGTGCGCTGCCGAGGTTTTTGTGGACGAGAAGCTGGAGCTGGAACATCGGTTTGCCGTCGACGGTCGCCAACTGTGCGTGTACGAGAGGAAAGGAAAGCCTGCTTGGATCGTCACGGATACGAACGGGAAGATCGTCCAAGACGAAGATTCGGCCGTGAAGGCCGGATACGCTCTCTGGCTGTATCGCCAGTACACCAGCGATCTCGAATCCCGCGACAATCGGAAGTGGCGAAAGAAGATTGACGACTTTCTAACCGTACAGGCAATCGGCGAGGCGTTGCTCGTCGTTCGCGACGCTGGGACAACGGCCTTGGTCAACGTCAGCGTCGGCTACATGACGGGCGACGTAACCAATGTGTCGCGCGGAACTGTGAAGAAACTCGCACAGCGCGCTCTGCGCCGCACTCTGGAGAATACTGTCAAGAATCCGGATACCTACCTGCGCGCGATGGCGGCAAGTATGCTGCGTGAGACGCAGGAGAATCTTGTCGCCGCCGAGCAGCAAGGCGCGGCAATGCGTCTGCGCGAAGACCCACTGATTTCGCTGCACGAGCTTGAACAACTGGACCAACTAGCCGGTGGTGCCTACGAGAACCTTGCTCCAACCATGGGACTGGTTAATGCCCTGCGACCCGGCGGCGACGTCAAGAGCCAGCTTACCGACATTCTGAAGAATGCAAAGGATGAATTGCTGAGCCAAGTGCCGGGCAGCGTGGACGTGCTTGCCGAGTTGGAGGCTCGCAGTGCTGTGGTCCGTATCAGTGGACAACTGCACGAGGTCTACAAACGATACAAACCCTATCAGACGTACTTGGACGAGCGGGACAAACACGAGAACGAGCGAAAGCAGAATCGGGAGCATATTCTCAGTACGGTCAGAGATCTGGTCGCAACTGGTCTCGACCTTACGTCGGGATACACACACATTTCCTCGGAACCTTGGCCGGATGTCGAGCCGCTGCCGCCCGGCGATGTGAAACGGCTCGAATACACATTCGGTCCCGTCGAGCCGGGCGAGAAGTCAGTCTCTTTTGAATTCGAGGCACCCCAAGACGTCTCGAAGGTGGAGGTAAGCATCAACGGCAACAAGTACGCCGGCGGCCATCGCAACTCGTTAGACCTGAACAGACACCAGGCTTGGCGAGTCGGCCGGGATGACAAAGCCACCGGCACCTACTTCCACGATTGCCTGCGGCCGCACGACGAATTGGAAAGCGAAGGACGCGGTCAGGCTTTCGACGTCACCAGAATCTGCCGACCCGGCCTGAACACGCTGAAATGGCACCGCGAATCGGGGACGCCGGGAGAGAGAATCCTTGTCCGCATCCAAAGCGGTGGCTTTCATTCGCAGTGGCCGTTCGATGCGGCCGAGGCGAAAGGTCGCCAATTGGGTGCCGCTCAGAAGCTGGACGTGCCCATGCGAAAAACGCTGGACTTGGGAGACGGCGTCGGTATGGACATGATCCTGATCCCCAGCGGCGAATACATGAGGGGATCGCGGCGAAACAAGGATCACCGGAGTGAACATCCACAACACCGCGTGCGAATCACGAGGTCCTTTTATCTGGGCGTCTACGAGGTAACACAGCAACAGTACGAACGGCTGATGGGTGAGAATCCCAGCTACTGGTCCTCCGAGAACCGCGAGGCGGAACTAGTGCAGGGCATGGACACTCGCCTGCTGCCCGTCGAGAGTATTGACAAGGCAGACGCGATTCGATTCTGCAACCGGCTCAGCGAGAAGCTCGGACTTAAGCCCTATTACCCCGAACCGGAGTTTGCCGGCGGCGACACAAAGGTCGGATGGGTGTCCGAACTGCAAGTCGAGGTGCTGGGCGGAGACGGTTTTCGTCTGCCTACGGAAGCCGAATGGGAATACGCCTGTCGGGCCGGCAGCGAAAGTCGCTACTGTTTCGGCGACGAAGTGTCAGAACTCCGTCTTTACGCCTGGTACGGCCAAGAGCCACAAATTCGTGTGCGTGGGGGAGGATCTGCGAGGAACCCAAACTACCGTACCCATCAGGTCGGGTTCAAGAGAGCCAACGCGTTCGGGCTGTACGACGTGCACGGCAACGTCAGCGAGTTGTGCTGGGACGGAATGCGGCGAAGCGAGGGATACGGACCGGACAAGTTCGTGATCGACCCGGTCAGCAACACCAAGGGCTCGTACAGCAGATACGACTGGCGTTACGAGGAAGAGGTGACACGCTACGGTTACTACGCACAGCGGGGCGGCTGCTTTTCGGACGATCCGGACGAGGCCACTTGCTCGTACCGCTACGAAGCCACCAGCGTCGGTTTCCGTGTCGCCCGCACTTACGTTCCGTGATCCACGGGCAGTTTCAGCTCGTGAACGAATTTCCCAGAAAACAGATAAAGCCGGTCCCCTTCGCGCCACGCGGCGATTGGCCCATCGGAGCCTTTCCATTTCACGTGGCCACGTGGGTCTCGCTTGATGGTTTTGAAATCCGTGGTGTAGCCGTAGATCAGTCTCGCGTCGCCGTCGAAATGGACACTCTCGTGCCAAGCAACGAGGTACTCGTCGGCAGCGGATTCCTTCTTGCCGAGATAACCGATGAACGCAGGGCGATAGACCCCGTTTCTACCGCCGCCGCCATCGTTCTGGTGGATAATCGGGTTCTCGTCGAAGTACACCCAGTTTCGGCCATCAGCAGAGGTGCCAAAACCCAGCGACGGGGGCTTGCCGTCATTCGATGTGCCGCGAATGAAAGCTAACCAGCGTCCGTCCGGTAGCCGATGCACGCTGTTGTAGGACGATGCCTGGTTGGCCCACACCTTGGTGGTCGTGGGCAGCACTGGGCGATAAGGTGGCGTCGTACCGAACGAGGCATCTTCCCAAATCGTCCAGCGGTGCGAAGCTAGATCGGGCGTGGTGGCCAAACCCGTCAACTGATATCCCGGCACGGTCTTCCGGACATGATTGAAATAGTGGAAATACATGAACCACAATTGCTCTTGCTCGTTCCAGACGCCCCAGGGGCTTGACGTATGGTCCGGATCGCCGGGATGCGTGCTCGATGCATGGAAGGCGGGCACCACCTGATTATCTGACCGGCCCGGCACGTTGACCTTCTTCGAGTAGGGGCCCGTGATAACGTCGGAGACAGCCACGCCGATGCCCGACCTGGGGTCGTGGTGCGCGTAGAACAGGTAATACTTATTGTCCCCACCCGGTCCGCGATCGTTCTTGACCAACGATGGGTACCCGACCGTATCGGGTCCGCCTTTGGGCCAATTCTGGTTCTGCCACGTCGAATGCTCCCAGTCCTCGGTCTGCCAGAGTATCTGTTTGGTCGTAGCGACATCCAGCGGAAGCGGACCGTCCAAATCGCTCAGGTCCACCACCTGCAAACTGTTGTTCAGGGCATCGTGACTATCCGCAACGGCGAACGGCGCGTGCAACGCGATCGAAACCAGAAACGCGATCAGTAGGCGGCTATAGAACATGGTCATCCCATTATCAGAAGCATTTGTCTCTGTGATCCACTTCCAACTCCAAAAAGACTGGTCGCCAATTGACGGCGCATCGACGAGATTGGCCTATTGTATCACAGACGTTGGTCCGTTTCTGTGCGAGTTGGCCGGGTGACAGTCGAAGTGAAAAATGGACACTATGAGTAAGAAACTTCATCGCTGTGCGGTAAGATGGACACGTCAATCATCGGTGAGAGCCAAGGGAACAAGCGTGACAGTTGGAGCCGAGACAATGCGGTGCTGGAAGAGTCTGCTGGCAGTTCTGCTGACTGCGTCAAGCGCGTTCGGAGTGGAAGAAAGCGATGTCCTCCTATTTGCACCGTTCGAGGATACGTCCAATGCCACCATTGCTGCGGGCGATGCCGAATCGATGTTGGTCGGGTCGGAGCGTTTCGACAATGGCGTTCGTGGAAAGGCGGTGGTGGTCGAACCACAGACGCTTCTTTCCTATGCCTTCAAAGGTAACTGTGTGCCCGACGAGGGCTGTGTCATGATGTGGGTGAAGCCCGAGTGGAAATCCGACGACGGCAAATTCCATCATCTGTTCCGCGCCAGCACGGGCAACGATCGCGGCAAGGCGCTCAACGCGCTGATGCTCTACGAGTATTCCGCTTTCGACCGGCTCATCTTCTACACTTCCGACGACCGCAAGACCGGGCCACAGGAGGGCCGGAGTATGGCATACCGGGAACCGCTGGTTTGGCAACCAGGCAGATGGTACCACGTCGCCGCTACCTGGAGCGCGACGATGGCCAGTACGGAACAGACTCTCTACATCGACGGTCAACGTGTCGGGGCCGCTTCCGGAGCGGTATTCGTGCCTGACAAGGCCCCGGAACGATCCAAAATCTATAACCTGCCCTCGTTCAACCCAAGTTGATCGGCCGTTCTATCATTTGAGACTCGGCTATTCGACCAAGCAAGAGGTTCATGGAGGCTGTCCAATGTCGTGGCTTCAACGTGTTGTCGCGTGTCCCGCAACAGGCACCGCAACCGGCATCTTAGTCTGTCTGGCAGCGTTCTTCTCCACCCTTGTTGCCGAGGCGGCGGAGCCGAACGATCGCGCTCCTGAACGCTTCGATGTCGTGATCGTTGGCGGCACTCCGGCGGGGATCATGGCGGCGATCGCCATAGCCCGCAGCGAGCATCGGGCCGTGATCCTGGAACGGGGGCGGCACATCGGCGGACTCCCGGCAAACGGACTGGGCAATACTGATATCACCACGCGCGGCGCCACGGGCGGGCTGTTTCTGGAGTTTGTCAGCCGCGTTCGCCGGCACTATGTGGAGACGTATGGCGAGGACTCGCCGCAGGTTCGCAGTTGCCACGGCGGCTATCGTTTCGAGCCTTCGGTGGCGGAAACCGTTTTTCTCGAGATGCTGGCCGAGGAGTCCGACAACATCCAGGTGCGTACTCTTCGCCAGTTTGACGCGATGCCCGACCGCGTTCGACTGGAAGACGGGCGGCTGAACGAGATCACGGTCGTCGAGCGCGAAAGCGGTTGCCTGGAACGCTACGCGGCCCCCGTGTTTGTCGACGCCACCTACGAAGGCGATCTAGCTGCGGCAGCGGGCGCACCGTTCCGGCTGGGTCGGGAGAGCAAACATGAGACAGGCGAACCGCGGGCCGGCGTGCTTTACGCTTACTACGAGCAGCGCTATTACGGCACCGAGCCCAGCCCGAATTCAACCGGATTGGCGGACAACGCAATCCAGGCATACAACTATCGCCTTTGCCTGACGCGGGATCCGGATAACCGCGTGCCGATCCCCAAACCATCGACGTACGACCGGGCCGAGTACGCCTCAATCATCGACGACATCCGAAACAACCGCATGACGCGTCCGCCGCAGGACCGCTCGACGCCCGGCTATTGGAATGGCATCGGGCGTGTCGTGAGCATCTGTCGATTGCCCAACGGCAAGACCGATGCGAATCATCAGGCATCGGCATTTCTGTCCACGGATCTAGCGGAAGAGAACTGGCCGTGGCCCACGTCCAACTGGAGTTGGCGGGATCGCTATGCCGAGCGGCTGAGGAACTACATCCTAGGGCTTCTGTGGTTCATTCAGTACGACACCGAGGTACCTTTGGCGATTCGCCAGAACGCACAGCGTTGGGGCTTGGCCAAAGACGAGTACGTCGACAACGATCACTTTCCACGGCAGCCTTACGTCCGCGAGGGTCGACGGATCATGGGCGAGTATCTGTTCACGGCCCACGATGCGCTGCCGACCGACGGGATCGGAGGACGGCAACGCCCGCCAGTCCACGCAGACAGCATCACGGCCAGCCATTATCATCTCGATTCGCACGCCACGCGCAAACGCGAGCCGGGCCGCATCGCCCTGGAAGGTTTCTTCAGCCTCAAAGCTACCGTCCCGTACACGGTACCGTACGGCGTGATGGTACCGAAGAAGGTCGACGGTCTACTGACACCTGTACCCGTCTCTGCCACGCACATTGGTTTCAGCACGCTGCGCATGGAGCCGTGCTGGATGGCACTGGGGCAGGCAGCCGGGACAGCCGCGTCGTTATGCGTCGAAAGCCCCGGCACTGTGCCGCGCGACGTCGACATCGTCACGCTACAACGGCGGCTGCTCAAACAAGGAGCCGTGCTGATCTACTTTGGTGACGCACCTCCAGGCGGCAAGCACTACGAAGCACTGCAGTTTTTCGCCCTGCGTGGCTTCTTTGCGATGACCAGTTGGGAAGCCAGACTGAAGGATCCGCTCACTGAGAGCGTGGCAACACGGTGGATCCGTAGGGCCGGCGTCGAACCACCGAAACACACCGTCGACGAAACCACCCGCGGCGAATTGCTCGACCAACTGTACGATCGCGTTCAACAATTGCCGACCGACCGACAACACCGCATCGACGGAAGCAGTGTGGAATCGACGTCAAGTTGAAACCGGGCCCGGGGGCTTTGAACATGGATAGATGAACAGCTAGTCTGTGGGCACTGCATCCGACAACACGTCAATTGCCCACCACGTCCGTCGATCCGATCACTCGTGATCCGGCGCGCTGGTTTCTTCGTTTGCGACGCGAGCGTCTTACCAGATAGAAGACGACCGCAACCAGCGTCACTATCTCCAATGCCAAAGCCACGTACAGCGACCGTCGGTACGAACTGGATATGATGCGTCCGGTGTCGGTTGATATCTGCACGCGGACCATCACGACGTCGGGCGTACCGTCGATCGTCCGGATCTCGCTGGTCCAGCCAGCATGTGTGCTGCCCGCGTTGTCAAGTTCTATCAGAGTAATGCAGATACCGAGAGCAGCGGCTACGCCTGCGAACACAGCCAGAAGGCCCGCAACAGAGAATTGAACAGGCGGCTGATGGTCCCGATTGATCGACATCACATGAGGTCATCAGAAAGGAGAAACGGAATGCCCACTCGGGCTATTCTCAGTTCGGCACGGTCAGGTGGTCTGTCAGTGTCGATGCCGAAAGATCCAATTCCGCCGTGACATCCCACGTGACGACCCCGGCGCGTGCCGTCTTCTGGGTGAAATTTGCTTCCCACTCACCCGTCAAATCGGCGACCAGACGCGACCAAATGCCACACGCGGAACCGATGTCCTCGAATGGCGTATCCAATAGCCTGCGGTCAACGGGCCCGGCTGCCAGGACGGCGATCTCGAATGGTCCGACGCAGAGAGGAAAACGGATCTCGGACTGATCGCCGGCCAGTTGGATGGGATAGGCGGTCGATTCGAACTGCGGTGATTCCATCGTGGTCCATTCCCCGTGCGGTTCGGTCTGCCGACGGCCCGCCGCAGCCACATGCGTCGGGGACGGTGGATGACCGGCAAGCATTTCACACCAGTCCGTGCGCAACTGGCTCTTGGTCCAGCGGAGATACTGGTGGATGACGTCTTGCACGCCTTTGCCCAATACCTTGAAGGGCATCGCCTGGCGACCGGCCCCGATGGTCGCCGACAGGGCAAGGCTTGCGTGATGGAGCAAACGCAGGTGTTCGGGTTTCCATTGGAAAGCCGACGGAACGGTCACCGACAAAACGCCTTGCATCAAACGTCCCGCGCCCCAGGCGACCACGGGCATCGCCGCCTGCGACACACGTTGTCCGCCTCGGCGACAGGCCACATCGAAGAGGCTTCTGCCCCAATCACAGCTAATCACGGCTTTGTCCAGCACGACTTTGCGCGCTTTCATTCGGCCGAATTCGCCAACAACGATTGGGCTTTCGTCGCGTGAAAAATTGTGCTTGGTAGAAGAATGGTATTCGTACAAGTCAAGCGCCGAGTGTCCTTGACGCCCCTTGTACTCGTGAAAGCAAGCCAGCACCTCGACCTCGCCGAAGCCGTCGGTGCGCAGCACTTGCCGGAACACGGTTACCAAGGCCTGGAGTAGTTCGTTGACCCGCTTGCCAAGCGAACTGTGTACGTTTGCCAGGGGCTTCGCCAACAACGTGACAGCCCGCGCCAACTCCCTTCCCCCCTCCGCACGTTTCCGACCACGAACTGTTTGGATGACGCGCGAACTCAGCAACGGGCGCAAGGAAATCTCGGACAGCTTGGTCAACAGCAGCTCGTCGGAACGCCGAAACGGCTTCGATTCGGCCGAGCGAAGCAGACGTATGACGCCGCGGACGCCGTCTCCTTCGACGCCGATCCCCAAGAACCGGCGATGGTCCGTGTCACTGGCGGCGCACTGTTCGCGAAATTTGTTCGTCGGTCGTTCGGGGAAGCCGGGCGGCAGCCCCTTTTCGTCCGGATCGGGCACATCGTTCTTTCGCGCACAGATGCCGGGATGCGACGACAGATACACCGTGAACCCCTTGTCGGACGGGGAATCGAGGTAGTAGACCATATCTCTGATGTTGACGGGGCGCTGGGGCCTGGTCGGCTCGTGCAAAGCCGTTTCTGTCGTCTCCAGGCCAGTCGTTGCCGCAGTAACCAGTTCCTGTCGCGATTCGTCCAGTAGAAACAGCGTACACTGATCGGCCTCCAGGCACTTGCGGATCTCGTCTGCCACAGTCGTCAGAGGCGACTGGCTGCCGCTGAGTCTCTCCTCGATATGGGCGACAGACATATCGAGCTTCTGGTTCTGGAATTCCCAGGCAACTGCCGCGATCGTGTCGGCCAAATCGGCGACGAAGGAATCCGAAAGGCAAGGACGATCCGAAGCATCATGGGAGAAGTAGAGATTCAATGCGCCGCTGCCACGGCCGCGTTCCTCGTCGCCAGGCAGGAAAATGGGTGTTGATACGATCCTGCCCAGGCCCATGCGTTGCGCTTTCTCGCTACGCACCAGATCCTCTGGCTTGCCATGTCGAACAGTGCCCCTTGGCGAGCTTGCGACTTCGCCCACAAAGCTCTTTACCGACAGGGTCTTGTCGCGAAGATACTCACAGTCATAGCCTGTCGTCCCCAAGGACCACATGCGCTCTTTGCGCCAGTCTGCCGCCCACACACTGATACACGGCCCCGGTGTATCGCGATTGGCCAGGGCCTCGGTCAGGCAATGCAGCCAGCGGCTAAGCAATGGCTCGAAATCCCAGCCGAACGGGATGGGAAACCACGTGTTGAACGGGCGGGTATGGTCATTGATTGCCTGAAGCGCCAGCAAGGGCACGACCAGTTGAGTGACGGACGTGCGAAGGTCGATCATTTGTGCCGTGGTGAATGCAGACGGTATCACCGACTCGAAATATAGAACACCCAACAGCGATTCGTCCCGTGCCAGGATCGGTACGCCAAGCGCGGATTCGCTGTTTCCGGTGTCTTCCAGGTAATACTCGTCTTGATGCACGTCGGTCGTGACATATTCGGATTTCGCGAGAGCAATCCGCTGCGTCACAATGGAACGATCGTCCAGACGCAGCGGCAAGCGGCGCTTGGTATTCTGCGTCACCAGCGGTTCCAACTGTTCGTTCTCTGGGTCGAAAAAGAACAGCCAGGCGTAGCTCGCTTCGAGTTTTTCCGTCAATCCACCTACCAAATCCCGCAGTCGACGCTCGGCTTGGCATTGCGTCTCCAGCGCCAACCGCACCCGGAGCCTTTCGATCTGGTCGAGCACACGCGTTTCGTCGTCATTCGGTGCATCGGCAGGCTTCGATGCGACCGCGCCGCGGCAGCGATGGGTTGTTGATATCACTTGATCGGCGCCGCACTCCTCGTCGATATCGGAAATGTCAACTTCCGGAACGTTAGCCAGCAGGAGACGAAGACTGTCATCTGCCTCGAGCAAAGCGGCCTCCAAGGGTGGGCCCTGAGATATCGGCGGAGATCGGTGGGCTGAAGCACGTGGCGATGGCGCGTCGTGCTCTCCGCCAGCATGTTCGCTGATCTGATTTTTTTGAAACATCTAGCTGTTTCCTCCTGCTCGTCGATGCGGCAGCAGGTGCAGTGCCAGCGCAATCGCATTGCTGTACGTGCTGCACATCCCATAAAGCAGTAACCCATGCGCCAAGCTGACCTCAGCGTCACATTCGAGCCCTTCGGCGGCGTTTGATACGTGGCGCTGGCCAAGTATAAAGACTTCTTCGGCAGGTCCAGATTTGATCTTCTCGATCCAAGTTGACTTGATAAGGGCCAGGAAGACGGAGGCAAACCAGAGGGGATCAAGCGTCGGCAATGAACCGTCCTGGGAACCGCCAGTAACGTCATGAAGATACTGCACGGCGGAAGTCATCCCATTGGCCCACTCCGCAAAACGGTTGGGCATATGGATCTGGTCCATGTGATCTGCGAACAAGTGATCGCGGTAGGCCGGCGGAATGTGGCGTTTCCTCCGGATAACACCGTGCCTGATCTGCCGCATGTTGTCGCACGCCTTTTTTTCTGTCGAACTCCCGACGCCCAGAAGTTCGGCCTGTGCCCCCGTGCTTTTCTTTCCGAGATTGCGCGTTTGCCGGTCAAGAAAATCGAGCAGCGCAAGATCGTCGCCCCACTCGACACCTTGTCTATATGCTATCTCAGCCTTGACTTTGAGGTCGAATTCCTCCGACGAGCCAGGGGCGACCCCTCGCCTTGCGAGGAAATCGACGACCGGTATGTCAAGTACGTGACGTTGTAGATTTCCAAGTACCGTGAGTGCTTGATCGCTCATCCTATAGCAGCCCTCCCAGCGCCAGATCCTTCATATAGGCATTCTTTCACGAAAACCCCCGGGTGTCCACGGTCTCACGTCGCAAGAGGACTCTTGCCCGTCACGCGTGACAAGATCGGGCAGCTATGTGACGTCGTGTCTATCGCGTATTGGCTATGGCAAACAGCGTGTGACCTCAAACGACCTGATCCCCACGACTCGGGCTATGTTTACCAGCTTCGACACGCGTAACGAGTTTCACGTTCGATCCTGGGAGGAATCAGATATGCCTGCAACAGCCAACGTTTCCAGGCCCCTGCCATACCTAGTCGACCCCGAGTTCGAATTGTTCCTGTCGGGCCGCTGGGAAAAGGGTGGGTTACTTGAAATCTACCACGGGCAGTCGCCAATCGAATTCCTGTGGCTTCCGCTGAGTAAGTGGTCCGTGCTTGCCGTTCTCGCCTTGCGTGCCCAAAGCGCCCCTGGTGAAAGCTGGAGGCGGGCGTTCATGACCGTAGACGAACTGGCAGACGAATTGGGCCATAGGACCACACTGCAAGTATCGGACCGAACGAGGGTGATCCGAAACGTCTTCGAGACCCGGCAGGTCCTCCACAATGCGGCGGCCAGGAAACTGCAGACCGTGTGGGACCCCGGCCCGTACGAATGGGGGAAACGAGTGATCGAGTACAGTTGTTTCGGCTATCGCCTGAGCCTTCCACCGGACAACGTCAGGGTAGAAATCCTCGGTCAGAATCCGGTTTGTTAGGCGGCCCGATTCCTTTTCTTGAAATTCTTTCCGCGCCAGTGACCGGAGGTGTCACGGCTCCATCGAAACTACACACATCTGATGCGGCCAAAAACGGTTCGGCCCATCCAGGCGGCCTGACATCTCCACACTAGAGAACCTTCAACTCGGCACTGATTCCCATCATTTAGGCGATTAGATAATGCCCACCACTACAACTGACGCACAAGCGAATCAGCCACTTCAGTCCTTGCTGAACAACACCGAACCAACGTCCGATAGTGTGCTGATCGGTGCCGCTGCCGAGACGCGGCCCTATCAGTTGCGGATCGCCGAGAACGCATTGCGCATGTTCCGCGGCACTTGGCGGAACCGCGTTGGCCAACTCGAACCATCGGCCCATTCTGTAATGGTCGAAAGCCCCACCGGGAGTGGCAAGACGATCATGGCGTTGGCGATTGCCCGTCAGATGCAGCGGGAATTCGGGTTCTCGATCGGCTGGGCCGCCATGCGACGGAACCTGTTGGCACAGGCCCAGAACGAAAACCGCCGCTGGGGCTTCGATTTGGACATGCAGACGATCTCGATGTTCGACAAGAACCCTCCCGCGGTGGACATGCTGGTCGTGGACGAGGCGCAGCACGACGCGGCAATGAGCATGGCGAACCTGCATTGCATAATCCGCCCCAAGAAGGTCCTCGGCCTGACAGCCACTCCGTTCCGAACCGATCGCATCAAGTTGTGCTTCGACAAGGTGATCCGGGACGCCGGAATTCACCAATTGATCCAGGACGGCTATCTGAGCCGTTACCACCACTACACGATCCCCGAGTACACGCCCGCGACCGTTGCCCGGTTCTTGATCGACCAGCCCGACCGTTGGGGGAAATCGCTGGTGTTTTTCCACCGTTACGAGCAATGCTGCGAATGCTATCGAATCCTGACGTCCAGCGGAATTCGCGCCGAAGTTGTCACGGCAAAGACCGACCGCGAGCGACAGATCGCCGATTTCGCCAACGGTCGCATCGATATCCTGATCAACATGCTGATTCTGACCGAGGGGTTCGACTGCCCTTCGCTCAAGACGGTGTTCTGCCGGCCATCGGGCCGGGGTTGCACGATTCAGATGGGTGGACGCGTCTTCCGCAATCATCCGGAGCTTCGGCACAAGCAGATTGTGCAGTGCAAGAACACCCGCCATCCGTTCGTCAAGACCGCCATGGCCGACGAGCAATACGTTTGGGTCGATGGCCAGTGGCGTTCACTGAGCCTGAACCAGGAAATCTCGGCCATCAGCGATCGGGCACGGCATGTTATCGCTCGTGCTCAAGTTCAACTGCCAAAACTGGTAGCGGCACACAAGACGCGTCCGCTGCCCTGGGAAAACGAAGTGTAGTCCGTTCCAACCATTCAGATTGCAGAGGGCAAGACAATGAAACGATCCATCGACTACCGTTACACAAGAGTGCGTGAACTTTGTGCCGTCGGCGAGCGTCGGATGCGAACTGGCAAGGTGAACGTGACCGGCATCCGCGTGGAAGGCGAGAAAGCCGCCCCTACAAAGAGGTTTTGGAGGTCCTTTTTCGTGAAGTTCGGGATTTCAGAGAATGTGTTTCGTTACTTCGAACCCGCCGAGGTCTTCGACCGGATCTCCGAGCGCGCGGCTGACGATTTGATTCGCTGTTGTATCGAACGTGCCCCGAATGGCGAGGCCAGGTTACTGGCTGTGAGCAACCCCAGGCGACCGGTAATCCGCTACGGCGAAATCACCGATCTCGTTTCCCGTTACGGCGGACGCGACGTCTCGTACGCCGAGGGGATCATCACCAGCACGCACACGCCCAGGTCGGGCGATCAAACATTCCGGATCGGCGGTGACCGCTTCAAGCACCGCTTCGTCATGGAGACGCCCGTGGACGGTTTCAGCCATCCGAAGATCTACCTTTCGTACCTGCGGGAGATCTGCACGAACGGCATGATCGGTTACACACGGGCCTTCCGCAGTGACGTCAGTCTGGGCAAGAACATCGGTCACTGCATCAGCCGGGCTTTGGAGAGCTACGACAACGGCGAAGGTTACGCGGCGTTGCGGCAGCGGTTTGAAAGCGCCCAGACGTCTTGGGCGTCGCTCCGCGAGTGTATGCAGTTGTACAAAGCTCTGATCAAGGTCAGCGACCGAAAGGCGGTCACGTCCGACACTTTGGCACGCGACTTCCATCGGATGACGGGCAGGCTCAACGAATTGTACGGCTTGGCAAACCTGGATGCATTGAGCGTCAAACGACAACGCGTCTTGCCAGCCCGATGCCGAGTCTACGATCTGCTGAACTTCGCCAGCGAAGTAGCAACACACCACTCCACAACAGAAGGCAACCGCTCGATGCAGGCATTCATCGGCAGCGTGATCAGCGACGAGTATGACATGGAAGGAACCGCCGAAACGGTAACCGACTTCGCCGATTTCCTGGTCGCCGACGGAGGCGTGGGATCGCCCGTATCGCTCAATTGAGCGAGGAATGAGTGCTGAACCTCTGACGCCGCTTGCCTGGTTCCCAAGCTCCGGCTTGGGAACCTAAGCCCCCGAAGCTCCGCTCCGCAAGACGGGAAGCAGAGCTTCCAAGACGTGCGTCCCCGAGCAGAGCTTTGGAACGAGTGCCGAACGGGGTCGGCTCATTGCGGGCATGATGGCGGCATGACGGAACGCCGTTGGCGTACATGGGCCTTGCGCTGTATCCCCCGACCCCAGGGTAGCAAGGCAACCCTGGGCTATGAGACCGAACGGCGTTGCGGTAGTATTGCTCGCACACCTCTCGCTCCCAGAGCACGCGTCCAATTGGCAATTCAGCAATGACTTGGCGGGGAGTAGGATGAAGCCGACACATTTGCGAGCAACAGTCATCTTCGCGGCGATTTTCCTCACGCAGGCCGTTCTCCTGCGGTCCACTCTCGGCGACCAAGCGAATCCTGACGAGATTATCTTCGCCGTGCGCCAGCCCGGCGTCGGCGGCCATTGGTACGAGAACTTTGGCTACTACGCGTTCGACCCGAACGACAAGATGTATGGTTCCCAAGGGCGACTATGCCGACTGAATCTGCGCAACGGCCATCTCAATGTGATTCTGGACGATCCCGCCGGTGCCGTGCGGGATCCGCAGATGCATTACGACGGCCAGAAGATCCTGTTCTCGTACCGTGAAGGTGGCTCTGACTTCTACCATCTGTACGAGATCGGCGTGGACGGCAACGGGCTGCGCGAACTGACCACCGGACTGTACGACGATATCGAACCAACGTACCTTCCCGATGGGAAGATCCTGTTCTGCTCCAGCCGATGCAACCGCTGGGTCAACTGCTGGTACTCGCCCGTGGCCATCCTATATGGCTGCGACGCAGATGGCGGGAACGTGTATCCCATCTCGGCGAACATCGAACACGACAACACACCGTGGCTCATCTCGGACGGCCGCGTGATCTACCAACGATGGGAATACGTGGACCGGAGCCGCGTATCGTTCCACCATCTCTGGACGTCCAACCTGGATGGAACGGGGCAGATGATCTACTACGGCAACATGCACCCGGGAACCGTGATGATCGACGCCAAACCGATCCCGGGCTCGGACGGCAAGGTGGTGGCCGTGTTCTCCCCACGACACGGTCGCAAGGAGCACGCCGGAGCGATCACGGTGCTCACGCCGAAGCGAGGTCCCGACGATCTGGGTTCGGCTACCCAAGTGAGCCAGGCGGCCGATTTCCGTGATCCCTATCCACTTTCCGATGACCGGTTTCTAGTGGCGCGGGGTCCGGAAATCATGCTTATGGACGATCGCGGCGAGACGCGGCGACTATACCGGTTGCCGCAGGAGTGGATCGACGCCGGGGCGGAATGTCACGAACCGCGACCGCTGACGTCCAGGAGGCGAGAACCGGTGGTCCCGCCGCGTACGGAACCGGAGACGCAGAACGGGCGACTTGTCTTGGCGGACATCTACGCCAGCCGAAGGATGGAGGGCGTGCGACGCGGCGAGATCAAGAAGCTTCTGATACTGGAAACGCTTCCCAAACCGGTCAATTTCAGCGGCAAGATGCCTCCAATGAGCTTCGGCGGCACGTACACGCTGGAACGAGTCCTCGGCACGGTGCCGGTCGAACGGGACGGATCTGCGTACTTCGAAGTGCCGGCACTTCGTCCGTTGTTTTTCGTGGCATTGGACGAGCACAACAACTCGGTCAAACGAATGCACAGCTTCCTGACCGTAATGCCTGGCGAAACGACGGGTTGCGTCGGTTGCCATGAACATCGCACACGGTCGGCAGCAAATCCTGGGCATAACGTGCTCGACGCGTTGCAACGTCCGCCCAGCAAGATTGCGTCGCTGCCGGGGATTCCCGAAGTGTTTGATTTCCCGAGACACATCCAGCCGATTCTCGATCGGCATTGCGTCGATTGTCACGACTACGATCGACGTGACGGCGGAGTAATCCTGACGGGCGACCGCGGCCCGATCTACTCGCACAGCTACTACACGCTCACGGCATTGGGCTACGTCTCAGACGGCCGTGATCGAGTGCGCACAAATCTTCCTCCACGATCCGTCGGAACATCGGCCAGCCCCTTGATGAAGATGCTGGACGGCAGCCATTACGACGCCAAGTTGACAGCCCACGAGCAGGACATGATTCGATACTGGATCGAATCCGCGGCCGCCTATCCTGGCACCTACGCAGCGCTGGACACGGGAATGATCGGCGGCTTCCCCAAGAGCAAGCTGGATACGTCGGATCGCGCTTGGCCCACTTCGAAGGCCGCAGCCAGCGCGATCCAGAGCCGGTGCGCGGGCTGCCACGACGAGACGATTCCGCTGCCCAAGTACCTTTCCGACAACCTGGGCTTGGTACTCTCCAATCCCGATTTCAGCGACGTGCGAGTCCGCTTCTCCCGGCACCTGATGTTCAATCTCTCGCGTCCCGAGAAATCGCTCATACTGCTGGCTCCCATGGCACGCGAAGCCGGAGGTTTGGGCCTTTGCCGAGACAAACGGCAAAACAATGACTCTGTAACCGAGGCCATCGTTTTTGCCGACACTTCGGATGCGGACTATCAGCGAATCCTGTCCCTTTGTCAGGACGGGAAGAAGTATCTCGAAACCGACCAACGTTTCGATAACCCCAGATTTCGCCCCAGCAAACCGTGGGTTCGAGAGATGAAGCGATACGGGATTCTCCCCACAGACGTCGACAGCCAGTCACACATCGACGTCTACGCAGCCGAGCAGGCATACTGGCGTTCCCATTGGTGGTCGCCTAACGCAACTCGCGGCGAATAATCTGGCCTCGTTGCGAGAAGGGCCGGCCCTCTTTCCCTCCGTGCAGATGCAAGTCCGGGTCCGCAAGCCGGTCGTAGTCGGGCCTCACTCTCTCTTCGCTCCCAATTTGGCACGCCACACTTGCTCGGCAGATTCCCAGTCTCCTTTGGCTGTGATCTCAAGGGTTACGGCTACGTTGTCCACGGCAATGCGAGCGGTGGCCAAGCTCTCTTGTAGGCACTCGTGCTTGAACACCGACAGCCACGGGAGTGGAGCCTCACCGGCAGGAGCCAACCATTGCCGTGTCTGTTCGAGAAGTGTTGTTAGCCTACTACGTAGTTCCTCAGCCGATTGGGGGCTGACCGCAACTGCCCTTAGTTCAAGTCTCGCGTGTGGTCCGGCAATGACTCTTAACCGGGCATCTCTCAGAAGAGTCAGCCACGAGTGAATTACCTCACCGGCAGGCTTGTCTACCCTGCCTCTCCACTTAAGAAACTCTTCCGCGGTTTGCGTATCAACGCCGGCAACGCGACCCTCAAGGAATGTCGAATCGGACTCATCGGCGAACATGCTTACGAATGTATCGGGACATTTGTCTTCGCCATCCAGTACGCGGGCAAACCGTTGGCCCGATTCGACGTGGAGCACCACTTTGGGGCCGACAAGCATCGTGTGATCATTCCCCCTCGTGAAATACTTCCTTCCGTCAGGAAGTGCCTTTTCCGTCAGGTGATGCTCATTCATCGAATCCTGGAATGCCTCAGCATCGACGCGTTCTGCAAAACGGATGATCACGACGGCGTCGTTCTGCCCCTTTGGGCCGAATGCCATGATCGTGTCATACACCGGGGCGTTCAGACTCGTGCTATTGGGACGGCCGCCGAAGAAATCGCGAAGTAATCTGATCTTTCCGATGTGAAGACGGATGCAGGCGAAGGAATCGGATGGAATGTGTGGGACAACATCGGGAGGAGGTTCGGCCCCCGATGAAGTTGCCGCAATGAAACAGGCCACCAGAAAAAGAGTCCGATTCATGAGGAGACGAGCGTGAGAACGACTTCCATTTCCGCGTCGCAAGAGACGCTCCTCCCACCATGGCCGCGTCCTTGGTGAATTGGCGGCGTTACGGCGCCACATCAGACTGTATTGGTTGCCATTTGACGCGGCAAGAACACTGGTAGCCGACATAATGCTTCCTCCAAAGCGCTCTCCGACCCAATTATCCCTCTGGCAGCAATCACCGCAAGCCGCGCCCCCAGCGCGTTCTTCGTGTTTCTGTTTGTCAACCGGTCTGAAACACGATACCATCAGGTCAAGGACGGGTTCGCTGAACATTGACAATCGCCGCGACCCGCGGACCGTGAGCGACAGCAAGAAGAAAGGAAATGCCCCATGATGCGATTCGTACTTGGCTTTGTGTTGGTGTACTCCGGGACAATCGTGCAAACGGAGGCGGCGCAGCCACGCCCTGCTCAGAAAGTTGATGTTACGCGGGACGTCGAGTACGGACGGGCCGGCGAGCGAAGTTTGAAACTGGATATCTATCAACCGAACGAACGGGCTGCTGAACGGCTTCCGGTGATCGTTTGGATTCACGGCGGAGGTTGGCGCGGCGGGAACAAGTCGAGCGGGGGCCGGTTGACCGGATTTGTTGGCACGGGCAATTTTGTCGGCGTGTCGGTTGGTTACCGGCTGAGCGGCGAGGCGATTTGGCCTGCGCAGATCCACGACTGCAAGGCTGCTATCCGATGGGTCCGAGCCAACGCGGCCGACTACGGCATCGATCCGGACCGGATTGGAGTTTGGGGCAGTTCGGCCGGCGGCCACTTGGTCAGCTTGCTGGGCACATCCGGTGACATCAAGGAGTTGGAGGGTGAGTGTGGCACACCCGACGTTTCCAGCCGCGTGGCATGTGTCGTGGATTTCTGTGGCCCGACCGACATGGTGATCTTCAAACACTCGGCGGCGGACCTATTGTTTGGCTCCAAGCCAGCCGACGAGCGGCAAGCCGAAGCCAAGGCTGCCTCGCCCGCGGCCCACGTGAGCAAAGACGACCCGCCGATCTTGATCGTTCATGGCACGAAAGATGGCACAGTGCCGATCGAGCAGGCGGAACTCTTTCACGAGAAACTGAAGAAGAACGAAGTTGATGTCACATTCGTGAGAATCGAAGGCGGTGGCCACGGAATCGGCGGGCCGGAAGTGATGAAGTGTGTTACTTCCTTCTTCGACAAGCACCTTCGTGGCCAGGACGTTGAGGTGTCGGCGGAACCGATCAAAGTGACGTCGAGGCCGTCCCGCTGATTTTCGCTTTGCGGAGTTGATTGGTATTTCGTTTGTCCGACTGGTCGATGGCGTTTTGTGGGAAGAAACCAATGCCCAGAATGCGAAGCTTGGCCCCGATCCTTGCAGCCATGACGCTGTTTTGGATCTCTGGTGCAGCCAGAGGGATCGAAGCGGAATGCCAAGAGATCCGGCCACGTATCGAACTGACGTGCGTTGACGACGAGACGATCGGCTACGCAACGTTTCAAAGTCATAACCAGAAAGTCGTCTCCAATCGCCATGGGATCTTCTTGACCCATCTTCGCACGCGAAACGAAGCGTACACGGCCCAAACGTGGCGGCTTTCCAGGAGTACCGACGGCGGACAAAGCTTCGCCACCGTTTATGAGGCTACCCACGCGACGAATCCACCGGTGACCGAAACGGACGACCTCGGCAATGTCTATCTCGTTCGCGTCGATTTCTCAGACCGTAATGCGTATCTCTACCGATTTCTCGCAGAAAGACAGTTTGAAGAACCCATCATCACCAAGATACCGGGGGCGGCAGCAGGCAAGTATGCGATGATCCTCGATCCGCAGCGGCAGCAACTGTACTTTTTTGCCCACAACAATTCGTTCAATGTCATTGGCTTGGATGGAACCGTACGCCGGTCACTCCGATTGCTGCGTCCCGGGCCGAACGCAGTGCTGCAGTATCCGCTCCTTGGCCTCGGGCGCGATGGAACACTTCACGCGGCGTGGACGACGCAGAAGCACGGAGAATACCTGTATTGGGATATACACCACATGCTGTCACGCGATGCTGGCGTCAACTGGACTCACTTGGATGGCACGCCGCTAACGCCACCTGTGATTGCGGACCAAGACGGTGATGCTCTTCGGATCACGCTGGACGACGAGTACGATTCTCACACTTGGCTGTCCAGCTTCCTCGTAAAGGGCGGCAAGATCCACTTCCTTTACCAGGCCCAAACCAAGCCTCGTCGACAGCACTACGTGCGATACGACATTGCCAGCGGCAAGCGCGACCAACATCGCCAGCCCGAATTCCGAGGCGCGTCGATCCAACTCAATGGATTGGATGGTTTCTTCGCCACGCGAACTGCGGACGCTGATTCGCCACTGTATTGTGTTGGTCACGATCAAGGACGCGTGGCGTGCCTCGTAAGCAAAGACAACGGCGCTACGTGGCAGGACTTTGCGCGAACGGAGAAATCCTTCGGTCTGTATTCTCTTGGCGGTTGTCGGCAGGTTACCGAAGAGGGCGACATCATCGGGACGTTTACTGATCAAGCCGGTTCCAACTTGACAACCGACCGAAAATCGAAAGTCTACTTCTTCAGGATCAAGCCCCTGAGTGGCTCTCGGTGAATCGACACTTGCCCTGTGGAACTGTCGAAGGATTTATGAAAGACGATGAAAACGGACGTAGGGCCGGTTCCCACCGGCCGATCGACGATCAAACGCCCGGCCGGTAGGAACCGGCCCTACTCGACTTATCCTGTAGAAAGGAGATAGGTATGAGACGTTCACAAATCGTTCGGTTTTTGAAGAAAAGAAGCATACTTCTAAGCCTGGTGACGGTAGGGCCACTGATCGTTGTGATTCTGGGACTTACCGCATGCGTCAAGTACCCAGTGGGGGACCCCGAGAAGAGCAAAGTTGATCCCAAGTACTCGGGCGTTTGGTTTATGAATGAAGACGGAGGCGAAGACAATTTGCTGTTTTTGCGTCCGTACGATTCTCGCACGTACTACGCCAATATATTCACCTACAGTCGGGAGGGTGATGAAATCAAACCGTCGGAGCGATTGGACTTCAAAGCGTGGCTGACATCCATCGGTGACGCAACCTTCATTTCGATGGAATGCCTCAGCTGCAAGCATTTCGCCGGGGTGAGCGAAGAGCCGCCCTACTTGGTTGGGAAGATGAGTCTGGCAGACGGCTCGCTCCATCTGCGATTCGTGAACGGAGGCGAGGAACCCGCAGAAAGTGCAAACAACAGCAGCGAATTGGAGAAAGTGATTGCTGAGAATGTCAACTCGGACTCTTTGTATATCGACGACGAGTTTGTCTATAAGAAGACCAACGACAAAGCATTGATCGAAACGGTCCTGAAGGCGTTCGAGCCTCCGGAGCGTAACGATTGGTAGGCGATGCATCCGACTTTGGTTTCGGTCCCTTGGTTCAAGTCCTATGGAGCAATGCTGCTGCTGGCCTGGGGCATTGGATGGTGGGTCGCGCGGCGGCGGGCACGTAGGCTGGGCATCCAGGCTTGGCATATCGACTGGTTGGTGCCCTTGCTGTTAATCGGCACGGCACTGGGAACACGACTTGCCGGGAGGTTCTGTCAGACGCTGTCGGGCGGCGCTGGCAACGACCGAGTGCTGTACGGCGGACTATTGTTGGCCGTCGCTCTCGGGGCTGCTTACGGCGTGGTGGCCCGAATACCGCTCGGGCGACTCGGAGACGCCTTCGCTCTTTCGCTGCCTCTAATCATTGGCTTGCTTCGCGTCGGTTGCTTTCTTGCCGGTTGCTGTTGGGGTGATATCTGCGTTCGCCCCGACCGTCTCGCCACCGTCGATGATCAAGCCTGGCGACGGCAAGTACAAACGTTACCCAGTGTATGCAACGAAGACTGGCCGATTTGCGTTACTTTCCCGGCCGGGAGTCCAGCCTACTACCAACATCTCACAGCCGGACTGCTTCCGAAGTCCGCCGAGCGATCACTGCCGGTGCATCCTGTCCAGTTGTACGAGATGGCGGCATCACTGGTTCTCTTGGGCGTTCTGCTGTTGGCCGACAGGCGATTGCGACGTTGGGGCGAATCGTTCCTTCTGTTCGGGATCGGATACTCCGTGATCCGATTCGCCATCGAGTGGTTTCGCGCAGACAATCAACTGTTGGCTCACGAGTTGACTTTCTCGCAATGGGCCAGCATCGCCTTCGCATGCTTGTGCGTAATGCTGTGGGGAGCGAGATTAGTATTGGCCAAGCGATGGCCCGACCAATACAACCGCCTACGATCATGACTCAGCCTCTCCATCCGCCGCTTGTTCGCTTGGGATCTCCTTGCCAAAGGACGTTAGTCCACCGAGCGCTCCTAAGCCCATCGACTCGACCGCGCTGGAGGGGACGATGATCATCGAGCCCTTCTGCCGCAGGCCTTCGTAGACCATGTTCATCGCTCGCAAGTGAAGCGCAACCGGATTGTCCCGGTAATGCGTCGACGCGGCGGCGAATTTTTCCGCAATCTCCGTCTCGGCCGTTCCCAGGATGATCCGGCTCTGGCGTTCGCGTTCCGCCTGGGCTCGACGCGACATGGCGTCTTCGAGGCCTTTGGGGATCACTATGTCGCGGATCTCGACGGCTTGCGTCGTGATTCCCCAGGCATTGGTTTTCTCGTCGAGCGAGTGCTGGATCTCCTTGCCCAGACGGTCGCGTTCGGAGAGCAATACCGCCAAATCATGCTTGCCGATCGCGTTGCGCAGTGCCGTTTGTGCCGACAGTACCACGGCTTCGTCGAAGTGCTCTACCTCAAGCACAGACTTCTGTGCGTCCCACACCATCCAGAATCCGATAGCGTCTACGCTGACCGGTACGGTGTCCGCCGTCAATGTGGTTTCCGCGCTAAAGTCGGTGACTCGAATCCGCTGATCCACGAACTGGGCCACCTTGTCGATGACCGGAATCACCACAAACACGCCTGGCTTGTGGAGCGTCTTGAACCGCCCGAGCCGCAGGACAACCGCTCGCTCCCACTGGTAAGCGATCTGGATTGCTGGGGCAACCACGACGGCAACACCGATGGTCGCGATGACGGTCGCGATCAATGCGGCGTTTTCGGACTTCATGAACAGATAGCTGACCAGACAGTCGGAGGCCCCAAGCACAACGACCGTTTCCCATACTTGAATCACTCGGAAGAACACGGCCAAGACCACGGCCGAGCACAGGTATAGCAATACCACCTGCACCGTCTCCTGAGTCTGCCCCGCCGACGCCGTCTGAAGCTTGAAGGCGAGCGCCAGATGCACGACGAGGCCAATGACGAAGATCGTCACCAGCACCAGCACATTCAGCGGCGCGAAACGGAAATCTGCGCTCAACGTGGTGGCGAACTTGTCGAGCGACGTCGCCCGCCCCGCCTTGCCGAGATCTGAAGACTTGGTAGCCGGACTCATTTGGTCTCCTCCTTTCGTTGACGAAGGCCTTCGAGCACCTCGTCCAATGTGAAGCCATAGGACGACGCCCGGGCCAGCATGTCGGTTAGGATCTGGTCAAGCATCCGCTGCCGTTCAAGCTTGTCGACATCCGGCCGGCATTTACTGACGAAGGTGCCCGAACCTTGTTGCGTGTCGAGCATTCCTTCGATTTCCAACTCGCGATAGGCGCGAATCACCGTGTTGGGGTTAATCGACAGGTCCACCGAAAGCTGGCGAATCGTAGGCAGCCGATCGCCGGTCTGAAGATCACCCTGAGCGATGGCGAACTTCACCTGCTCGATGATCTGCCGATAGAACGGCACCCCGCTCTTTGTGTCGATGGATATCTGCACGGCTGCGACCCGATGAATTAGTTATATATTTAACTAATATACTATAACAATAGATCTGTCAAGGCTAGTTCTTACGAATTCGCTAAGAAACACGAGGATCGCTGGGCGCTCGTTGCGGCGAGGGCACCGCGGGCGCGTGCAGTCGGCAGGTAACAATCGGATGCAGGTCGTTTCCTGCACCTCTTCCCACTGCGTCCTGTCTTGATGCAATGCATTGCATTTCTTACCGGGTTCTTCCGGGTTCCCGCGTATTCCTTGTGTCTGGCACGACATTTGTTTGAGGCTTTGGACGTCGACACCGCCTGGTCAAGAAGATCGTCAATCATCGTTGCGGAGATTTGCAGATGAGTTCACCCGCCGAGTCACGTTCGCCCCTTGTCCGTTTCTTGGATGGCTTTCTGCAGGAGCGCAACATCAAGTGGGTACTGACCGCGGGTATTGCGATTCTGTTGGGCAGTTCGTTGATGATGGTCACGTCCCATTGGGGTGTGTTGGGCAGTGTTTGGAAATACCTGATCCTGCTGGCCTACGTTGGCGTCATACATGGGGCTGGGCAATGGAGCTACCATCACTTCGTGCTCCGTAAAACCGGGACAATGCTGATGGCTTTGACCGTGTTGCTGATCCCGCTTTCCTTTGTCGCCGGGCATCTATTCCTGTGGCGAAACCAGCCGGACGTTGTAGGCGAGTTTGTTGGTATCGGTATCGCGATTGGGCTGCTGGCACTGAATCTGTTGCTCGCCACATTGGCATCGCGGCAGATCTTCCGCCAGTTGTTGTGCGGTTCGCAGCCCACATTTCTGATCTGCTATCTGACGCTGGCGGTTACCGGCGCGCTGGCCCCTATCATGTCAGAGCTGGGAACAGTGGCATGTGTCATGGCGTCGCTGTTCTTATGGGCGGTGTTCTGTGCCGGTGCGGTGAAGGTCAATCGGCACGTGTTCTGGCAAGTTGAAGAACACAATACTCCGGGGATCTGTGGGTTCTTGCCGATCCTACTGTTGGGCGGGCAGTTTCTTGGCATCTTTGCCGCCAATTTCGCCGGGCAGATCATATTGCCGTGGATGGGATTGGGGCTGGTGTTGGTAGCGATTCCCGTGCTGCTGACTGCCGATGCAGTGGCCGACGTGTTTCATCAGCGGACGGGTACTCTCGTGAGGCCCTTGCCGTGGTCGATTGCCGTACCAGTGTTTGCCGGCACGGCTCTTTGTGCTGCTGGACTGGGGCTGGCAATGACACAGTTGTTTACGCCGCCTCACGTCCCGTACGCGCTGGTGCCCACTGCCGCGCTGGCGGCGGCGGTAATGGCGGTTGTCGCGCGCCGCACTCGGCTGGCGGCATTTGTTTGGGCAATGCTGGGCGGTGTCCTCTTGGCGTACAACTTCTCGCCGGCGTTTTTTCAGGAGATTGCCAGGCATGTACTGGATGTGGGCGCCCACGCCGTTAACGAGGAAAAGCTGCCTTATGCTTTCTATGGCCTGACTTACCTGCCGTTGATCGGTGTTGCGATGCTATCGTACAGATTTGCGGCCCGATGTGGTGGCGAACTGTTTGCCGTTCCGCTTCGCCACTTCAGTATCGCACTGTCAGCTCTGCTGCTCATCGCGTCATTCACGCACCCGGACTTGACGTTGTACCCGGCGTTTCTGGTTAGCGGTGTCATGACGATCGTCTTTGCTCTGCAAACCCTGCTGTTTGCCGATCGACGACTGGCTCTGCTTTCGATCGTGTCGTGGTTGATTGCCACGACCAGTTGTGCGTCGTTTGTCACGCAGGTGTGGGGAATCACCTTACCGGGAGCCTCGCCTTTGATCGGAGCGGCGTTAGGTGCCGCCGTGTTACTTGCGGTTGGAACCTGGTTGGATCCGAAGATCCTGAAGATTGGCGTGTCAGAGCCTTTGGCGGACGATACCACGGTCCATGCCGTGAAGAGACGAAAACGTCCGTACGCGTTAATGTGCCAGGCGACCAGCTTGATAGCGACTGTGGGAACCGCTGCAACGTGGTTGGTTCGATACAGTTGGCCAATGGCCGAAGGTCTGACAAGCACAAGCGACGGCGTGTGGGTCGCGGCGGGCGTTGTTGGGGTTCTGTTGGTCATTCAGGCGTTAAGGTGGACCGAGACCGCGGTCTCGGCGATTGCATACGGTTTTGCCGTCGTGGTGGCGGGGAATGTTGTTGTCATCTGGCAGGTTTCATTTCCAACGGCGATCACAGCGGCGACGGTTGTGTTGATCGGTCAATGGACACTGGACTACGTTTTCACGTGCTGGCCGGAAAGTCGTCCGGCCCGTGCCTTTGCCGTGGTTAATCGCTGTACCGCCTATGGCGGCCTGGCGGCGTTGTTGGCCGCGATCTTCTTGCCGATCTTTGCATTTGAGGCCGTTTTCGGCGGCTGCAAGTTGGACTTGTCGCGGGTCGCGTTTCTGTTTGTAACCGTCTGGGCATTCGATGCCGCGCGGCGGTCTCGTATCGCCGCTTTGACTATCGCAGGTTGCCTAGGGGTACTTGTGCTGTGTTCGGTCGTCTGGCTCGAGGCTTGCGAGCGACTTGGATTTGGCTATCTGGACGCCAGTCGCTGGTTCCCTTGTCTGTGGGCGTCGTTGGCGTGTTTTGCCGGTCCGATATCGTGGTGGCTGCGAGCCCGGCTGTACGATGGGCCTCCGAGCCCGTCGATTATTTCGAATCTTCCTGTTTCGACGGCCTCGGAGGGCCATTGTACGGATCTAAAGACATCCGCTAACCACCGTTACGACTTGCAGGCGATATCTCGACCGTTGGCCAGCATGATTCGCTTTGTCCTGCTAGCTGTTGCCGCCGGGTCGCTGCTTGGACTGATCTGGCCTTTACGTGTGGCAGGTGGAGTGGCGGTGATTGGCCTGTTGGTGCTGACGGCGCGTCAAGACAAGGTCTGGAGAACCTGCGCGTTGGTGCTTGGCAATTGGCAACTCGTGGTGTGCCTGGTCACGATGATATCGAGTGAACCCCAGGGCGGCTGGCTTGGTTTGGTCAACACCGGCGGTCAGGCCATCTGGTTGCCGGTGGCACTGACCGCAATGGCAAGCACCTTTGCCTGGCAGATACTATGGAAGGGTGAAGGTCCGCGAGAAAACAAGATCGTTCGGACACATCAAGACGTTTGTCGGGCGCTCGCGGCGCTCGGGCTGTTAGCACGGCTGGGGTCCGTCGAATTGTCTCCGTTAGAGTTGGTGCTGTGCGGTGCCACGTTTGCTCTGGGGTTCGTGACGGAATGTTGGGTCGCTGTGACGACACGCGATGAACGTCGAGTCTGGACGGCAGAAGGGGTGGTGGCGGCGGCGATTGCCTTTTTTGCCTGGTTCCATGCGATCTCCTTTGGCCGCGGAATATCCATGTTCTCTGTGCTATTCGGTGGCTTCGTCCTATTTGCCCTCAGCCGCTTCGCAACCACCCGTCAGCGATGGCGTGTTTTCGCAGTCCCGTTCTACTGGACCGGCATGTGTCTGCCAGTGGTTGCGGCCACGATAGCCGTGGCGCGCCATTTCTACTATCTGGCTTCCGAATCCGATCCAGCCTGGCTTGGCGTCAACAGCCTAGCCATGTTGTCGGCGGCGGGTTTCTACTTCTGGCGCGGGCTGGAAGCACGTGACACATCGCCGGCATGGCATCGTGGACTGCTGCTGCTATCGGCCGCGATCGTGAACGCGGGGTTGGTACTCTTGTGGTTCGACCTCCAGTGGAGCGACCCTCAGTTGTTCATGATTCCCATTGGCGCGTCGGTATTAGTGCTTGTCGAACTGCTCCGTCGAGACATCCCAGCTTCGCTGCACGATCCGCTTCGCTATCTAGGGGCGTTGATCATCCTGGTATCGCCGGTGTTCAACATCGTCGACGGTAGCTGGATCGCACTGCTGACATTGATGCTGTTGTCCGTCGCGATGATGCTGGTGGCGATCGGCATTCGCGTGCGAGCTTTGGTTTACACCGGCACCGCGTTCTTGTTTGCCGACCTGGTCGCGATGGTCGTGCGCGGGAGCATCGATCATCCGAATCTATTGTGGCTGGCCGGCATCGGCTGTGGCGCGGCTGTTCTGACGCTGGGAGCGATCTGCGAGAACAACCGCGAAAGGGTCCTGCAGCGCATGCGGGCCTTGAGTTCTGAACTGGAATCCTGGAACTAGGAGAAGAACCATGAAATGGCTGTCCAATTTTTCACTGATCATGCGATCCAATCTCACTACGTTGTGCGAAAAGTGCGAGGATCCGGAACGGATGCTCCATCAGTTGTTGATCGACATGGAGAGTGAGCTTGGAAGAGTGCGCGAGTCTGTTGCAGGCGCGATTGCCGATGAAATCCAGTTGGGCCGCAGGGTACAGCAGGCGGACGAGGAGGCGGAAACCTGGAACGAGCGGGCGACGGCGGCTATCAAGCGCAACGACGAGAATGGGGCTGAAGCGGCTCTGGAGCAGAAAGTCCTTGCCGAACAGCGCGCCGAGGATCTTCGCGTTGAGCATGAGAAGCAACGACAGGAGACCGCAAAGCTGCGAAATTCGGTGCAAGACCTTGAGAATAGAATTCGCCAGGCCCGACAAAGACAGACGCTGCTGTTGGCGCGGTTGGCGCGAGCCGATTCGTCAAGGCGTATCAACAGCGCACTGGATCGCGTTGGAAATCAGTCGGCATTCTCGCAGTTCCATCGACTGGAGCAGCGGGCCGAGCGTGCTGAAGTGATGAACGAGGCCTACGACCGGCTGGACGGCAAGGATCCGGACGCGGAGGATCTGGAGCGAGAATTTTCCGAAGCGGATCGCAAAGAGCGGATCGATAAGGAATTGCAGGAGTTGAAAGACCGTGTTTGGAAAGACGACTAGTGGCGCGGGCCGGTCGCTGTGCCGACTGCTGGCGGATGCTCTGCGAATCTGGTGGCAACAAGACCGGATAAGGATCTCGCCAAACGAAGGTCGACTACTGCGGCTGCAAATACCCTGCATTCTCGCAATCGACGGGAATCTGATTGAGTTGACCGGCCGGACTGTCTGCCGATCGTCCACGGGCAACTACGTGGTCTACCGAGGCGTGGCTACCGGTTCCCGGTTTCCGTGCGAGTTGGCGGTCGAGCCCGAGCAGAACCTGGTGCGTTGGACCGATCGTGGAGGCACGCGGAGCCTGGACCCTGGTGATGTTGAGGTCTTCCAGCCACAGCCCGGATTGTGAATTGCGTGACACACTGTCGTAGTTACGTTCGCCCGAACGTGGTCGCAACTCTCGGACACGTCCCACGTTCTGGCGAACGTAGCTACAACCCCATGATAATCCGGGGTAGCATCTTGCGGCGACAAGCCTGCCTTTGTGTTACAATGACATCATCTCGTACCGTTTCGCGATAGGTTCGCGCACCCATCTGTGGGCGTTCGGCAAATGTTCGATAGCCTGTTTTTGTTTTGCGTTGGAACGGCGTCGGTGATCGATACCGCTTTGTTCTTGACGCTGGTAGATCGTCGTAACTGGCGCCACCTTGCACTTCCCATCGCAATGCTCGCGTTGGCTGTCTGGCTATTTCACACCGGGATATTTCTTGACCTCATGCTGGTTGGCGTGACGGGGCGCTGGGCATCGGGGATTCAGTGGTTGTCGAAGATCGCGATGGCAACCGGGCTGGTCTTGATGCCGAGCGGCTTGTTGCACTCCGTGATGCGATTAAGGCACAGCGGATTTACCATAACTCGCCACTCGCGCCCCCGCTATGCGATCGCATACCTACCGCTGGTCGTTTTGATTCCGGCGGGGTGGTGGCTGTGGCAGTCGCCCGGCGGCGATGCTCTGCAGGTTCTTGCTCCGTTGATTACTCCCTTCGCCGTTTGGCTGGCGTTCGTGGCTTTGGTGTCGGCGGCCGTGCTGTTGCGGCTCCGATCCCGCTTTACCGCGAGAGAGTACCGGCGGTTTTCTGCCTGGATGGCGGTGGTCCTTTGTTTGATGGCGCTCGTCCTTGTCACATTGATGGTATCGACTCGGCTTGGAGGCCACCTCGTCGACCAGTATCTGCTCCTGGTTGTTGTCATCAGCTTTTTGTTACCGGCATTTGTATTTGCATTCTTTGTGATTCGATACAACTTCATGCGTTTGATGATCGAGCAGACGATCGTTTACGGAACCATCGTAGTCAGCTTTCTTCTCTTCCATCGCCTTATCGTCGGTAATATGACCGATGCTCTGGGGCAACGCTTCGGATTTGATTTTGGTGTCATCGAAGGACTGGCGGTCTGTGTGTTGGTGCTGGGCTACCGCCCCCTGCGAGAACGGACAAGCGAGGCGCTGCGGTATCTGATGGGCAGCCGAGTATCGGATCGCCGCTGGGGTTCGAGCCGGCTGGCAGTTGAAATGTCCCGGCATGCCGAGGACGATCCGCAACAGCTTTTGGGATGGTTTGTTGATTCGTTGGCAGAAGCGTTGGCTGTGCCGTACGCGGCGGGTTGGTTGTGGGATGGGGAAAAACGCACTCACTATCGCACGTCCGGCCGCGAGTTGCAGATGACCCAGGCCACGGCCAACGACTTGTTGAGCCGGCTTGAAGCGCACGGGCTGCAGGATTGTACTCGCAGAACGAGCCCCGATGTCGGCCTGCTGGATTGTCTGAAAAACGCGGATGCCGGTGTGGCGATGCGGCTGGAAGCCGGCGGTTGGCGCGGCTTGTTTCTGCTCGGTCACCGCCCTTTTCGGCCAGGTCTGGGCGAGGAAGAGTTGAATGCAATCAGGCTTCTCGTCGAACAGTTTGGCGTCACCCTGCGCAATCGCGAGCTTTGGCAGCGCACCCTGGTCGCGGAACGACGAGCGCTCGAGCAGGAGAGGCTCAGCACGCTGGGCTTACTGACCAGTTGCCTGGCCCATGAGGTAAAGAACCCGCTTTCATCCATCAAGACGATTACGACGGTGATGGCGGAACAGTTGGGGGCCGATTCGCAGCATGCCAAGGATCTGAATTTGATACTTGGTGAAGTCAATCGGCTGGATCGCAGTACCAACGAATTGTTAGGATTCGCTCGGCCGTCCGACCGCGACCAGCGCTGCCATCGCCCCAGGACGGCGGTACAGGTCACGGTTCAGTTTCTGAGCCATGCGGCACGGCGACGCAGTGTTCAAATTGAGACCACATTCGAGACAGATCTGAGACCGCTGGCAGCCGGCGAGAACGCTGTGCGGGAAATACTGTTCAACCTGCTGGGCAATTCGATTGATGCCGCGGGTGAAGGTGGACGGGTTCACGTTGGTTGCCACGAAGAAAACGACCACTTTGTGGCGACCTTTACCGACGATGGTCCCGGGATCTCCTCGGAAGTACAGGATCAACTATTCGAGCCATTTGCTACGACCAAGCCTGGCGGAACCGGACTTGGATTGTATATCGTCAGTCGTCGAGTTCGCGAATTGGGCGGAGAGATCAGTTGTTCGACGGACGCGAACGAAGGGACAACGTTCACGGTCAAGTTGCCGGTCTACCAAGATGAAATGGAATGATGCCGCTACGAATTCTGATCGCCGATGACGAACAGCCCGCACGTTACGCGATGCGGCGCTCTCTCGATCAATTGTCGTGTGAAGTCGGCGAAGCCGAAGATGGACACGCCGCTTTGGAAGCCATCCGCTCCGGCGGTTATGAGCTGGTCTTTCTGGATCTGTCGATGCCCGGCATTGAGGGTCGAGAGGTCTTGCGGCAGTTGGGCAGCCGGCTGGCAACTGCCATTGAAATCATCGTGGTCACTGCTGACGAGACGGTAACTACCGCTGTCGAGTGCATTCAATTGGGTGCGGCGGATTACATTACGAAGCCGTACGAAGTCGAACAGGTACGCGCGATAGCTCGCCGCGCAACACGCCGGGTGGAGTTGCAGCAGCGCGTCGAGCGACTCGAACAGCAACTGGACGATCGTCAAGCGTTCGGGAATTTGATCGGTGTCAGCCGACCGATGCGAGAGCTGTTTTCTCGGATGCAGCGAGCGGCAAAGGCTCCCGTGGATCTGCTGATTCAAGGCGAGACGGGAACAGGCAAGGAACTGATGGCTCGCGAGATTCACAGGCTCAGCGATCGCTGCGATGGCCCGTTCGTGCCGGTGAACACGGCCGCCATCCCCGAGACACTGACCGAAAGCGAGCTGTTCGGCCACGTGGCCGGTGCGTTTACCGGCGCGGATAGCGACCGCGTTGGCTGTTTCGAGCGGGCAAACGGAGGCACTTTGTTCTTGGACGAAATCGGGGACATGCCGCTGCCGGCGCAGGCGAAGATTCTCAGAGCCCTCCAGCAGCGCGTTGTCCAAGCGGTCGGGTCGTCCGACGAGATCCCGATTGACGTGCGTGTGATCAGCGCGACTCATCAGGATCTCGTCGAGGCCATCGATCAAGGACATTTTCGTCGTGACCTGTACTACCGCATCAAGGGCGTGCAACTCGCCGCACCGCCATTAAGACATCGGCGCGACGACATTTTGTGCCTGGCAAATCACTTCCTGCAGCGTGCCGGGACACCCGACTCTCCACCCCCGGAGCTTTCGCCCGATGCGATCGACGCGCTCGTTTCCTACAACTGGCCAGGCAACGTTCGCGAGTTGGAGAATACGATCGCCGCGGCCGCAGCCATGGCAGAAGAGAGCCAGATCCGGGCCAACGATCTGCAACTGGAGCCGACGCCCGAACTGACGCTCGGCGAAGAGCTAGCTGAATTGTTGGAGTTGCCTTTGACCGAAGCAAAAGCTCGATTGACCGAAGCCTATGAACGCCGAGCGATTTCGGGAGCGCTTGACAAGAACGACGGCAACATCAGCGCCGCGGCCCGCAGCCTTGGCATTCACCGCCAGAGCCTACAGCAAAAGATGGATCATCTGAGAATCAAGCGAAAGTAGATCCGATGCGGACTCTGCGCCGGCAGATCCGGCGGTCAAGAGACTAGCCCCTCCCACTGCTGCAACGGAATGCTGGAGAAAGCCCCTACGATGAACGCCAATGGTCACCTCTCCTATATTCTGGGGCGCTGTGGCCAGGCACGTCAGATCATCTCCAGCACCACCTGGACCACTCCCGGAGCGAGCACGACCCGGCAGCCGCCTTCGATCGGCGTCAGGGTGACGCCTTCCTGTCCGGCCGCTGGCTTCCATTGGCCTACGGTTCGTAGTGTGATCTCTCCACCGTCCTTTTGAGCATAGGGTAGGTGAACCACCAGTCGGTCGGTTTCGACCCGCACGCTCGCGGCCTGCGGCGCCGATATACCCCACTGGCCAAAGCGGACTTCGCCAGCGGCGGCGGTCGCCAGGATGTTGACGTTGGCCCGTTTCTGCACGGATCCCGCCTCGCCGCGGAAGTAGACCTCGCCGATGGTCACCTCGGCTTCTTCCCCCGGCAGGAAGCAGTAGTCCGTGCCGAAATCGCCCGTGATCTTGATGGCCGCGCCATCGCCCAGGGTGGCGAATTGCGGGGCTGCCTCTGTTCGTAAACGTGGGAACATGACGACGAAGTAGTCGCCGTTGCCATGCAGCCGCAACTGCAGCAGATCGCGATAGTCGTGGCCCGTAACGCTGTAGTCCACGTACCGCTGGCCCATTCGCATGGTCCAGCGCTCGGTGTCCCGAGGGCTGGCAATGTAGTAGTCCGTGTCGACGTTGAAGCGGCCCACTGCGGTGAAGCGATCTCCCGCCAGTGCACGAGCTGGCACCGCTCGTTTCCCCGGCTTATCCGCCAGAAATGCCTCGACGTCGCGCACTTCCTCGGGCGTCCCGATTCGCTCGGACGCGGTCCACATCTGCCACAGCGTGGGCTTGCCGCCGCTGACCGAATCTCGCAGTACCAGGTAGTTGGGAGCGTCCGGCTTGTCGTCTTGAACGTAGAGCATGCGGCGGCACCATTCGATTGGGAATCCGGCCGGTCCGTCGACCGGCGGCCACGACACGGGGTCCTCTGGTATTCCGTAACGTCCGCCGTTCCATCCCTTGAGTGTGTACTTGGCCGAGAAGTAGTCCTGGCGCGGCAGTGCACTGAACGTGCCCATGCTGACATCCGTGTTGCAGCCAAATCGCGACTCGTCCCACGGCTCGCCCTCGCTCCAGGTCAGCGGCGGTATGACTCGCGACATCATCAGTTGATGACGCTCCTTGTATCCACCCGGAAACGAACCCGCAACGGGAACACCTCGGGCAAACCACAGCGCGAGACATCCATACTCCGACGGGCGCAGGCCAGCACCGGTATTCGCATGCACGATCAGGTAGTTTTCACGCTCGTCGCCCACACCGTTGCGGAAAAGCGGTCCTACCTGCGGAAACAGCCTCGATGTCCAATCCGGCACGGCCATGGGCAGTGACGGATCCATGTAGACCGACTCGAACCCGCCAAGGTGATTTGCGGTGTTCGTGGTGCGATCGCTGCCCGTCCAAGCCCACTGCATTTGCTTGGAGTACAGAGGATCCGTATCCACGGTCGCCTTGGCCATCAACCCGAACAAGCCCCAGGGCACGCCGGCAGTGGCTCGGCCGATCGGCGGACTCGCTCGGCGGTTCTTGCGCCCTTCCATGGGATCGCGCGGCGTATAGATCTGGGCCAGCCACATGGGCCACCGCTTGAGGTTGTCGTTCAGGAACAGATTCTCGAAACCCGCTCGTTTCACCGCCACCGCGAACGACGTCATGGCAAACGCGCTGACCTGCGAGTAGTGGGCGCTCTCGTACCATTCGCCCTCCGGGCCGACCTCGTTCAGCCAGATCTCCGTTCGGCTCAGCCCCGGTGCAACCCACTGCTTGGCCATTGGGTGATTCGGAATCGCGCACCCCACGATCCCTCGCGCCAGCAGATAGGACAAACTCATATTCGGGTTGTAGGAGCGATAGCCGCGCTCGATGTTCCAGGTCGATGGACGTGCCAGGATGTACCCCAAGAACGCCATCTGCGACCGATAGAGGTCTTTGTCCGCGTCGGTGATCAAGTCGGTTCCCATCATCAAGTCGTATAACGCGGCAACGGTCTGCGTGCTGCGCATCTTGTCGAAGTCGCCCAACGCCCCCATGTGCTGGCGCATGCGATCGACCAAACGCACTTTCTTTGAAGCCTCCGGATCGCCTTTGGTCCTCAGGTAGACTTCGATTGCCTGTGCGTCTTTGTAGCTGGGAACCGGCCGAATCTCTTCTCTGGAGAGGTAGTCGGCTTGGCGCAGGATGTCCTCGTTCGATTCAAGTCGTCGCCAAGCCGCCCGTACGTCTTCAGGCGAGACGAACAGATGCGGGTGCTCCCGCCCGTCGCTCGGCCAATCGAGAATCCAATCCTTGACCTCGTCCAACGGAGGCCACTCCGCCTTGACCTGCGCCAGCGACATGCGGCGCGCCTCGGCATAGGCCGGTTCGCGGTCCTCGATGCTCCATTTGCGAACGCCCGCTGCGTTGTTCACATGCATGAACACCTCGCCATCGGCCCCGCGCTTCACGGGTATAAGTTTGTGTTGCCATGCACCCCAGTCACGCATAGTGCCGGACTCCGCCGGTTCCACCCACGCGCCTGGATCGTGGCTGGCCAACTGCAGTTCGCGCTCGCCACCACCGATACGCAGTCGCACCGAGGTCTGCGTCCAGGTGTTCCACCAGTCCGCCCACGGGCTCAAATTGGTCACCAGTTCTTCTGCGTACTCGGCGAGAGGGATTTCGACCCACGTGCCGTACCGTACCTCCTGCACCTGCGGTCGGTCACCATATGCCTCGCGTTGGATGACCGGCGTCAGCGGCGGGGTCCCCCTGCTCAGCACAATGTCCACGCCATCCTCTGGCCGGTCTTCGGCAGCATGCGCCTCCCAATACAATCCTGCCGCCCCCGCGTATAGGCGCGCCGTCAGTTTGAGCGTGTTGCCATCTTCGTACTGGTACGTGTATTCCACTTGCCCGAACACCGGGCCGGATGCCACCAGTTCCGCCGACCAACCAGTCAGCTTCGTCGATCCGAACAGGCGGCTTCCGCCAAACCAGGTCCCGTCCGCCAGACGCATCGCTGCGACCGGACAGGGCACATTGGAGGCGGCGCGCGACGGATCAAACGTCTCCCCGCCCAGCCGTAACCGAGCACCAAACCGCGAAGTGCTCATCTCCACCTGGCCGGCAGTCGCCTCCACCGATAGATCGCCTCGAATCTCCGGAACCTTAGAAGGCGTCGCCTGATAGCGGACGGTGTATTCGTTTTTGGCGAGCGGCGCCAGGTCGGCCACCAGCCACAGCGTGGCCGATTTGACAGTTCGCGTCGCTGGCCAATACTCCACTGCGGAAAGCTGCACGGGCTGCGGGCCCGCCGGTCCCCGAAGACTCACAGATTCCACGTGGCAGGCACCTTCCGGCGCCTCGAAGGGATAGCTAAGAAGTTCATTCGTCCATTGACGATTGACGTGTTCCTTCAACGCGATCCTGTGTTCCCCGGCCGGCACTGGCCGACACACTCCTGCCATGACGAACACACCAACGGGCAACAGCGCGGTTAGAAACGGGCGCATGAATCGTACCTCCTGAAATTCACGGGGACTTTCATGGATCGTCGACGATTGTCCCGTCGCGGACGGCGCGTTCGGCCGCCAGAGCGACTTGCATCGTTTGACGCGCTTCGGGGCCGCTGCAGATCACGGGATTGCCTTCACGAATGCTCCTTACGAGAGATTCGTGCTGGGTCTTGAAGCCCATGTGAAAGGTGCCGTCGACACCGGGCTCGAAGGACCACTCGACGGGCGTTTCATCCTGGCGGCTGTGGAAGGTCAGCGTCTGATCTTGCGCGAGGGCGACAAGACGGCCTTTGTCTCCGACCACGTCGATGGTCAATTGGCTGCCGTGTTCCGCAAACAGGCACATGAACAAAGTGGCGCGCACATCGTTCTCGTACTCCACGATCACAATGCAGTGATCCATCAACGGTGAGTCCTTGTTCACATTGTTGCCGCCGGCGCCGATCACACGTCGTGCCGGCGCGCCGGCCAGCCAGTTGAACAGATCGAAGAAGTGCGAGTTCTTCTCGAGCATTACGCCGCCTGTCTTGCCGGTTTGACGCCATCCGGGCAACAGCGGAAAGCGGAATTCCTGCACAACGATCATCTGGACCTGGCCGATCAGGCCTTCGTCGATTCTCTCGCGCATGGCTCGCATCAGGTTGGCGTGGCGAAGCTCGTGGCCGACCTGCAGAACCCGCCCACTTTCGGCCCACACCCGCAGGATCGCATCGCATTCGTCAAGGTCAACGCCGATGGGTTTTTCAAGAAACACGTGCTTGCCGGCTTCAAAGGCGCGGACGGCCTGTTCCTTGTGCAGCCAGTTTGGTGTGGCGATCAAGATCACCTCGACAGTGTCATCCTTCAACATGGCGTCGAAGTCATCGTAGGCTTTCGCGCCGGTGACAAGTTGCGCCGTACGGCCGAGTGCCTCCTGGTCAGGATCGCATATGGCCGCGATGTGCGTGTCGGGGATCCTGAGCAGTTCCGGAATATGTCCCTTCGTCGAAACCTGTCCCAAACCGACGATACCGTAACATACGGGTTTCATGACTTCTCCTTGGGTTCGCTCCAATGGTGCTTCAGGTTGTCGAACTCTTCAAACATGACCTCGGTGGCTTCCACGGTGGTGCCGATGGCATCCTCCATGCCATAGTTGAAGACGATCAGGCCGCCTTCCGGCGTTGACCAATGCTCGACCAACTGACGGGCCTCGGCGCGGATGGCGTCCAAGTCGCCGCTGGGCATGGTCGCCTGGATGTCGACGGTGGTCAGGAAACAAGTCTTGCCGCCAAACCGGCGGCCCAGTTCCTCGATGCCATACGCCTGCGGCTGTTGCATGTTCAGTACATCCACGCCTACGTCCATGAAATGCGGCACGAAGTCGTTGATCCGTCCGCAACTGTGCAAAAAGAAATGCCAGCCGCAATCGTGGACCGCCTGAACCAATTGACGGTAGCGATCCATGAAGAAGTCGTCGAGCATTTGCGGGCTGATGAACGTGCTTTGCTGCGTGCCCCAATCGTCAGTCAGGAACAGCCCGTGCACGCGATCGCCTACGCGGCGTTTCAGTTCGTCGAACTGGGCCAGTTTGAAGTCAAGGATCATGTCGAGCACACGCTCGATCTTGGCCGGTTCGTAGTGAAAGTCTGTGAGCGTCTCGGCAAAGCCGCGGAGCATGTGGAGCCGCTCGATCAGGTTGAAGTGGCAGGTCACAACCACGTAGCGATCCCCGGCTTCGGCGATCGATTCGTCGATACGTTCGTAGCAGAACGGATCGCGGGGATCAGGCGGGCGGTACGAGTCGAGCTTGGCCCAGTCGTTCAGAGGGTGGTGGACCACTTGCCCCATGTTCTTCGTCTCCGTGACAGCCCAGCCGCAGCCCCAGTCGTCCTCGGCGGCATTATCGAAAAACCAGCCGCGTTTGGCGCGGTCCATTTCCCAACAGTCGCACACATCGTCGGGCACGTCCGCCATAGCGTGCTGCCAGAAGGGCAATCTGGCAGGCGTCCGAAGCTCGATCGCCCGTCGAACGATTTCATGTCGCTCCATCCGATGTCTCCGTTAGCTATTGCATACAGTTGTCTGTCGTCTGACGCCCTCGGCGGGCGATGCCACCATGGCGAGTGCCACACTTGATGTCCGCACCAGTATACACATCCTGCGCTGGATCGCAGGCTGAATCTGGCCAAACGCGGCCAAGCATCTATACTTTACCTTGGACGTTACCGGGAGTAGTTGGACGCGTATCATGCAGAAATGCACGATTCGGGGCTCACGAAATGAGGCCATGATTAGGTCTCGATTGATGTCTTGTCTCTGCAGAAAGGGGGGCATCCCGTGTCTCTGGTTCCCTTGCGAATTCTCTTGGACCACGCGGCCGAGAATGACTATGGACTGGCCGCATTCCGCGTGAGCAACATGGAACAGATCCAAGCGGTCATGGAGGCAGCCACAGAGTTGAATGCGCCAGTAATCCTGCAGGCATCACGCGGTTCCCTGGCGTATGCCCAGGGCGCCTACTGGAGATACTTGGTTCTCGCCGCCGTCGAGTCGAACCCAACGATTCCCGTCGCGATGCATTTGGATCATGCGAACTCGCTGGAAGCGTGTTTGGATGCTATCGGGCACAAGTTTACTTCTGTACACATAGATGGCACGCTTCGGCTTGAGGAAGGAAGGCTCGTCCCTGCCTCGTCCGAAGATAACGTGCAAGTGACGCGAGAGGTCGTCCAGGCAGCCCATCCCCAGGGCGTGACGGTCGAGGGTGAGCTTGGCTGTCTATTCGGGATCGAGGACGGACACGGCTTCGGTCTGAGCGACGACGAGTGCTTTTCGACGCGGTGCGATGAATCGTTGGTGGAACGATTCGTGGCAGAGACCGGTGTGGACGCGTTGGGTGTCGATACGCTGACTTACACTCGTGGTGCCGGGGCCTACAAGTTCCGTTCAAGCCGTCATTGGGGTTCGCTAAACACAGATGGTTTCGAGCAGATCCATCGCTGCTTGCCGAACACTCACCTGGTGTTGCATCGTGCCCCTAGCTGGCCCCAAGAACTCTTGGACGAGATCCGCACGTACGGCGGATACGTCAAGGACGTCGAAGGCGTAACGATCGCCGACATCCAGCAAGCCATTCATCACGGCATCCGCAAGATCACCGTGGATTTGGACTGCCACTTGGCGATGACCGGGGCAATCCGCAAGGCCCTCGCATGCCGTCCCATCGAGATCGACCCGCGCGCCTATCTGAAGCTGGCCCGCGATGCGATGAAGGACGTTTGCATCGCCCGGATGGAGGCTTTCGGGCAAGCCGGCCAGGCGGGCAAGATCAAACAACGCTCTTGCCAAGAGGTGATCGAATCATAATGTGAAGGCTGAGTCGATAAAGATCCGCGGGGCGACGCACGGCACCCGCGTTCAGTAGCAGCGATCGGGATCAGCCGCGACGAAAACCAGATTCAACAGGGATATGTGCCAATGGTTCAAGAGGTAGTACGACCGCTTTTCATCGAGGTCGATCGCGACTACATGCTATTGGAAAACGGGGGCCCGGTTCAGTCCCACGATCCAACGGATGATCGACCGAAGATCTCGCGCCGGATCGAAAGGACCCTAGCCGAGCTCGCCCGCAGGGTGGCGGCGGGCGATCCGGTCTTCATGGTGATCAGAGGGCCGGCCGTCAAGCGATCAGCAGCAGTCATGCGCGTTGCGCAAAATGCGGCCCGACTGGCGGATAAGAAACTGGCGTGGATTGAATGGGACGTGCACGCGGCACTAACCTCCAGCCCCTGGGTTGGCCAGAGAGAGTGGATGGTGAACCAGTTTGTGGAGGTCGTTCGGAAGACCGCCCAGGTGGGTCATCTGGTTGTCGTGTACCTGGACTGCGAAGAAGCGTTTGCGGACCGGCGGACGGACAACTCGCGTGTGTTGGTGCATTTTCTCACACTGTTGCACGACCAGCCCCGAGTCGCAACGTTCATCTCCTTCGAAAACCTCGGCACGGTAGACCCCGCCATTTTTCGGAAGGTCCCGTCCGTAGTGATCCCCGATTGAATGTTCAGATGGTCGAGTGACGATTCCTGCCGCGCTCAGTTCTCCTCCAAATCCTTGCCCAAGCAGACCACTGTTCCGTCGTCAAGCGTTACTGCGCATTCCTTCGCCGTGAGCGCTACTCCCCAACGTGCCGGGGACGCGGGCATCGGGGCGGTCCACAACGAGCGGCCGTCTGCCGAGACGCCTTCCACGCTGTTTTCGTGGAGGACCACAAGTCCATCGGCGCCAACGGCCAAGCCGCGTACGTCTGACGTGTTGCTTGCCCACAAAATGGAATCATCCAAGGGGACCTGCATCACGTCTCGTGGTACGGTCATTCTACCGCCGGTCTTGGGGTCCTTGTTCATCAAGTCTACGATGCCATCGAGCGACTTCGGATCGTGCGAACAGAAAAGGCGACCGTCCACTAGCGCAATGTGCCGGCCGGACGTCTGGAAGTACACGCGACCTTGGTGACGTTTGAAGATGGTCGTCCTGGCTCGCTCGTGGCAGTACAGTTCCGGGCCGATGCATACTGGCTTGTTGTCGGGCTCCAGGAACATCTCCATTCCCGCTTCCAGCCGGGCGACAACTCGGGGATTGGCCCCGGTCTGCGCGCCAACAGCCACGACTCCTACGGGGGCGCCGCCATTGATGTACAACGCGTTGTCCTTCAGCAGGATGTTTGCCTGGACGCCAAAGCTCAGTTTCGGTTCTTCGCGATCGAGCGTGTATGCCTGCCGCCAGCGGAGTTTTCCGGTGCCGACTTCGACCGCTGCGGCAATGGTGCCGTCTGCGGCGGTGCTACCCGCTGCGGTGTAGGCGGTCCCGTCTTCGCTCAAGACCACTCCGCCGCCCAAAGGCCATGCCGACATGAGCTGGCCCATGATATTGACGAATCGCTTCTCGGGCGCTAGTTCTGTGCGTCCCAAGATGCGCCCATCCGACGCATCCACGCAGTACAGAATTCCGTCGCAGGAGCCAAAGACAACTCGGCCGTTCCAGTAAGCAGGCGGATACAGCACGCCGGCACAGGATGACGCCTGCCAGATGGTCTCTCCGTCGGCGGCGTTCAGGGCTCGCACCGTACCGTCTGATCCGCCTACAAAGACGCGTCCTCCAGCGCAAACCGGCGCAGTCAACTCGCCGCCTGGCAAACGTCGCCGCCACAGTTCTTTCACCTTCTTGGGCACGGCAGCCGAAACGGTAGCCGTCCCAGCCGAGTTGGCTCGCAACATGGGCCAATCATCTTGGGCGGCAGGTGTGCTGGAGGCAGGTGCGGCCCATGCAGGTGATTCCGCCGGTTCGATCGGGGCTTTCAGCGGTGATCGAGGGGCCATACAGAAAGTGCCGTGTACTTGCCAGCAGTCACAGGCCAACGGCGTCCAATACAACCGACCGTTTGCCGGCACCACCCCATCAAAACACCCAGGGCGGACGATGCCCTCGTAGTCGGCAAGCTTCCGAGATTCGATGTCAACGTAGACCGTCCTGCCCTCGCCGCCGCCGGGACGGTAAAAGAACTGGTTCGGAGTCACCGTCAGGCGGGTACAGGAGCCAATCACTCCAAGACTGAATTGGTCGAGCACCTTGCCGGTCAACGGATCGACTTTCTGGCAGACGGCCGCAGGGTTGGCCACGCGCGGCATGACGTACATAACATCGTTGAAGAAGAACGGATGCGGCGACGGGAGGTTCGACGCCCAAAGGAAGTCTCCGTTCTCGAAGCTGACGCACACCGTCTTCTTGAATGATGGTCCCGCGATGCACACCACGCCGCTGCCTGCCCTCGCACTACAATAGGTAGCCCATCCTATGCCCCAGCCCTGACGTTTGATCGCGCTGCCGATGGCGTCGAAGGCCGCCTTTGACGTCTCGGGGGTGCGGCGCCACAACTCCTTTCCATTGGCGGCGTCGCGTACTGCCATGTACTTCTCTGGGGCGAACTGAAAGATGCGGCCTTCGTCCATGCACAACGCTCGAGCGTCGAGCGCCTCCGTCTCGCTGATGCTCCAAAGCAACTCCATCTCTGGATACTGAAAAGCGGCAAGTCTTCTTGCCGTGCCGAAGTTGTCGACGATGCTGCGATAGTGCTCATTCGCAACGTTCCACGGCCAGTGGCCCATTTTCCGTTTCTGCTTGTGCGGCGCCACGCGGGCATCCGGCGGGCCGAATGCCGCCCACAGCCTGTCACCATCCTGTGCGATCCACTTCCAGTCCGTGTCGCCGGCCTCGGCTGCCTCGGCCGGAACGCTGAACTTGCCACGTTCTTCCCCGGTCGCCGCGTCCAACATCCAAAGGGTCTTGCCCTCCGAAAAGACCAACTCGCTGTCAGTCGCCACTTTCGAGACGTTATGGACCACGTGGTACGGATCCAGCGGGCGGCTCCAGAGTTGCAGACCGTTGTATGCGTTCAGCACCGTCAACGTGTTCAGTAGCCGTTCTTCGCGCTCGTGGAATGCGATGTGCCCGGAAAAGAAAAACATCCGTCCGCCGGCAAAGAGGGCCTGATCGGGCATCGCCGCGAAGACCGGGTGTGCCTGGAAACGCAACTCCCCAGGCAAACGCGCCGCGCCGTCTCGTGACACCACGTTATTGTTCGGATCGTGGTACGGATGACGCCACTCATCTACGTCCGGGGCAGTGGGCTTGACGACAGCCTTTTCCGAAGCGATGCAGACACCGCCTGGACGCAACACGCGTAAGGTCTCCGCCTTAGGTGGTGGATCGTCGACGCCCGGCGCCACCCAAACGGCATCGGCCATGTCACTGGCCAGCCAGAGCGAACCGCCATCGTCATCCGCAACGAAAATCCGTTTCCCCAACAGTCCGTTCTCGTTGGCCCAATTGCGAATCTTGCCCAGTCCAGGCGAAGCGGCGGTCCGGCAGAAGACCGTCCAAGGGGTTTGCTTGACGATCCCGGCGATTGTCGACAAATCGTCCTCATCCCCCTCGCAGACCACGACTACCAGAGCCGGCGTCTTGGCAAGATGTTTGGATAGATCAACGACGGCATCATCGGCAATCGCCGCGCAGCAGCAAAGGAACGCGCTCAGCAGTGCACACTGTGTCTTCATTTCCATACCCTCCTCACATGGCAAAGCCGAAAATAGGTACGTGAGGCGGCTTCAAAACCAGCCCGGGGTGGCCGGGGCTGGACCGCAGGGAAGCCCCGGTTCGGGAAGGTCCGGGGCTTCGCAAGCTCCAGCCCCGGCCACCCAAACCAGTCTCCACGTTTGAGACCGCCTCGTGTTATCTCCAGCATTCTATTGCGCGCGTGGCGCAACCTGCAACTCCACCCGCAGCATTTGCTCGTCGTCTGCGTCGATGGCTCTGACGCCTGTGAGCGTTTCTCGCTGATCTCCGTTTCTGATGTGGATCGTGTACGTGCCCTTGCTGAACACCTTAGGCCGGTACGTGTCGCCCTTGATGCGCAATGTGTAGACGATTTCGCTATTGGATTCATCCACAACTTGCACGACGGGGTCCGTCGCGCCGCTGACCTTAATGGTCGGCAGCCATGCCGCGGCTTTGCGTCCGTAGTTGTCTACCTGTCTGATCGTGCGCGGCCAGCCGGGATACTGCTTGGTGTTCGGGTCACTGATATCGACGTTGCGAGGCCAGCATTCCACAGTGATTTCACGTCGCTTCTTGTCAAACCTGGCAACGCCGAATCCAGCGGCCCGTGTGGTCAGTTTGTCGCCGCCGTTTGGCTCCGTGGTCGGATTGGCGGCGGCCCAACACGTGACTCTGTTGCCCAACCCATCTAGATGCTGGCCCGTATATTCCGGCATTCCCGGCTGACGGTTCGTGCCGGGTTCCAGCGGGGCCCACCAGCGCAAATACAAGTTGGCGATCGACGGCACGCAGAACGAATAGCACGCATCATCCCAATCGTCGATGCCATGATGGAAGATGGTTGCCAGATGCTGGTCGCCGGCAATGTGCATGGCGAAGGCCCGGCGGATTTCGGCCAACGCCTTGTTCCGTCCCGTTTGCGGCCAGCCGTTGGAATCCAGGTCCGCGTGCAGACGGCCGCCCACTCTGCCATGAATGTGAGCGCCGCCACAGAAAATGGTCTGCGACAGGACAGCCTTCATCTCGCAATCGTGCCAGTCGCCCCCCCATTCGCGCAAGAACTTCAGTTGTCGTTCGCCCAGCAGCTTTGCCCCCGGTACGTCCACAGTTTTCGGATCGTAAGTGGGATCGAGAACATGATCAGGCCGGGGCCCCCTTTGGGGCACGAGTCCCTGTGGGCCGGACTTGAACTTGCGGTCTTCGATGATCGCGAAACTGACACCGCCGACCGTCAAGGCCGTGTAGTAAACCGTAATATCCCTTTCGATCGGCGTCGGATCGTACGGATCGGGCAAATGGCTAGTCTGGGCTCGTTGCACTTCGTTCACATATTCCACCGGCTTGAAATAACCGCCGTCGTGACCAGCCCCGGTGAACGACTGCTTGCCGCCCGCGCCCCAGATGTTTGCCATGCCGACGTCGTGATCATCGGGAATGGCAACCGTTGGGATGTTACGGATCATCTCGCCAAAATCACGACCGAACTTCAGCCAGTAGGCGTAGTGGCGATTGTGGTCGTAGACCTGATCGCCGGAGAAGAATAGCAGATCTGGATTCAGCTTCTTGATGTTCTCGACAATATCCGTCTTTGGAATGTCGCCGCCATGTCCCGGATAGATCGAGTTGCCCGTGAACGCCGCCACGACAATCGTGTCTTTGCCGATTGGATCCTTGCGAATCAGACCTGTGTAATACGCACTGTCGCCGTGAGCCACACGATAAGGCGTGTCTTTCGTCGAATCCCATAGTTCCACGCGAAACGGTGCCGTCCATCCTTGTTCGATGACCGTTGTCTTCGCGATCTCACGCCACTGCCCGTCCTGCTTGATCTCCAAACGAACCGTTCGATCATCCTCTTGATCCAGCGGGTAGAATTGTGCGGTCAGCTTCAGGATGTTGTTGTGGACGGTGTAAAGGGCGAAACAGATCACCTTATCTTTGGCAACCTCAGGAATGGTCAGATCCGCTCCGCGGCTCGGCCGACGTTTGGCTTTCGGCTGCGCGCCGATCAAGGTTGCAGAGGGAAGAGCTACGATCGCGGCAAGCAAAATCGCGAGGCTTTGTCTCAGGCTTCTCATGGTAACGGCTCCAAAGTTTCTGACGGTTACTCCAGTTGCTCATTGAAGTCAGTATTAGAATACACGATACTTACATGCGAAAGTGGACGAGACTCTTGCCGCAACCGTCAAATGGAGAATCGCATCATGAAACGAGCACTGAGCCTGACTGCCGGACTGTTGCTGATCAATGTATCCCTATTGGCCGCCGAGCCGAAGGTCGTATTCGAGGATTGCTTCTGCGGGAAGCTGGGCGAAGGGTGGAGTTGGCTACGAGAGAACACGGACACATGGCGGATCGAGGACGGCGCGTTGGAGATTTGTGTCGAACCCGGCGTCGCGCATTCGGTGAAGAACGCGCTGGTGCGCGAAGCCCCGGATCGCAGCAAGGGCAAATTCGCGATCGAGGTGACCGTGACTAACACAGTCAGGCCCACGCAACAGTACGAGCAAGCCGGCATCACCTGGTACGTCGACGGCAAGCCGGTATTTAAGCTGGTCAAGGAGTTGATCGACAAGAAGCTGTACATCATCCCGGGACGCAAGCCCATGCCCGCCAAATCGGTGCAGCTTCGGTTGATCGTGACCGCCGACAGCTACACGGCGCAGTTCCGTCCGGACGCCAAAGGCGAATTTCAGACGGCTGCCACCGGCGGCCTCAAGGCTCCGGGCAAGGATCAGGTTAGCATCCAATGCTATAACGGCCCAAAGGACGAGTCCGAAAAGCACTGGATTCGCTTCGACGGTTTTCGAATCCTACAGCTAGACGACTAGCCACGATTTCTCACCGATCGGAATTCCTGGTTCCCAAGCAGAGCTTGGGAACCAGGGTGGTGGAAGATCGCCAAACGGTCGCGACGAATCCGGAATTACGGCACGACGCTCACTCTCTCTATTTCTTCTGATCCAGCAGCGCAACCTCGCCCTTGTCGGGTACGGCTTGGACCAGCGCAAAGCGGCCGCCGTCATGTTCCGACAGGCACACTTCAACCGGCACGCCCGCCTGTGTGGCGCGGACCGTTTTCCATCCGTCGGGCAGACGCACTTTGATGGTTAGCGGAAAATCGAACAGCGTATCATCCATGTCGTCGGACGGGATGAAACGAATCTCTCCGTTACGGCTGTCGAGCATCTTCAGCTTGGCTGTATCTCGCTGCTGGCCGTACATGACAACCTCGCGGAAGAGCCCCACCCAAACTTGGTCTTCCCGCTGCTTGATGTAGTCGAGCTTTTCGCTCAACTCCTGTCGTCGATCTTCCTTCACGCCGTGGAAATGAGTGCAATACCAACCGCGATAGCCGCGTCCTCTGTACTGGGCCGGGTCCAGCAGATTGTTGAATTCGCTCCACGGCGCCCCGCCGATGTTGATTCCTCCGATGCTGGAGGTATTGAGGTAGTCAATCTGATTCGCCCTGTTGATGTGCCCCACCGTGCCGCGTGCCCCAATATAGTACTTTGCGGCGACCTCTCGGTCGTTTAGATGGCTGTTCTTTCCACCGGGATAAGCCAGAACCGCGCACCGGTGTCCCTTTAGGTTCTCTTCAATTTGACGGATGGAGACCGCATACTCGGTGTCGATGTCCTTGATTTCGTCGTCCGTTCGCCCTTCGTCGCCAAAGTGCAAGTGCGTCACCGTGTGCGACTGGACGTCGTGGCCCAGTTGCCGTAGGTTCGTCCAACCGTCCCATGTCCCCCAATAGCCGCCTGTACCTGCCCGTTCGGTGATCACGAACCAAGTGAACTTCCAACCATATTTCTTTCCTTGCTCGATCCACCAAGCGTGGTCCGGTGCGCAATTGTCGTCGATCGTGATCGACAACGCGCACAATCTGTCGTCCTTCCAAAGACAGACATGTGCGTCTCCCGGACGCTCCGGCCACACCCGGTCGGTCACCTCGAAACGCGGCGTCTCAACCGGGGGCAAGTGATGATGCTGCTTGCGCTCGGGGCCGGCTTCGCCGGCAACGGCGGCGCATGCCCAACCGACGATCGACAAAGTGACGATCAGCATTGGTTTCCATGTCTGCATGATTTGTCCTTAGTCTAGACGGGAACCACGGCTGCAACTGACAAAGATACGGCATTCGGGTTCCGGGATAAGAGTGTTTGGGATTGTTGAGACCTTGGGGTCGCATGCAACAATACGATTGGCGTACCAGGACCGTTGGCCATCCGAGTATCCCGCATCCCGCACCCCGAATCCCGCCTCCATCTAACCAGAACCAGTTCGTCTTTGGTAGACCACGGAGTATTCTTGTCTAACCGCGACCGTGGTACGTTATGGTGATTCTTGCCAAGAACAACGGAGCGAATCATGAGTAGAATCTGCAGCGCATCAACACTCCTGGCCATCGCTCTCTCGTTTACCGCCGAGTCTCGGTCCGGTCGCGCCGAGCAGCCAGGTCTGAACCCCAGGCTGACGGCCATGCCCGACAATAGCTGGCTTGACCTGAAACCGAAAGGCATGGCCTATGCCAGGATGTACTCGGGCTGCTGTGCGGGCGGTGGCTACGTTTGGTATTTCGGCGGTGCGCATCGCGCGTACAAAGGCAACGATGTGCAGCTTTACGATCCGCGCGCCAACGCGTGGATCCAGGCTACCGAGCCGGAGTGGCCCGAGGTGGGCAGTCCCGACTGGAAGGCTATGATTTCCGGCGGCGGCAGCACATCACAACTGTCGCCAACGGGTCGTCCGTATACCGAACACAGCTATCAGCAAGTCTGCTGGCAACCGCATCGGAAACGGTTCTTCATCGTGCTGGTCAGTTCCGGCACTTGGGAGTTTGATCCAGTCAATCGCGAGTGGCTCCACTTGATTAACCGGTTTGAGGACAGAAGCGAGCCTCGCGGACATTGGGCACACAACCATGTCCACTACGAACCCGCCCTAGGGGCCCCCGTATTGATCTGTGGCGCCGGGAGTACAGGCGTCTTCATGTTCGATCACGAAAAACGCAACTGGAAGCGGCTCGGCGAACGGCCGGTCGAGTTGGCGTGGAACGAGTTCTATTCCACGTACGTCCCGGAATGGAAGTGCCATTTGATATCCACAATGAAAAGGGGCTTCTTCAAGTGCGATGTACCCGGCAACCAACTCACGCCGCTCGAATCGCCGGAGGCACTCGCGCGGTGCCAGTCGCTGGCGTACGACCGGGCAAACCGAGTCGTGATCGCATTGGCACAGAGGCAGATCGACAAGCGAAGGAAGACCGTCGTCCCTTGGGCACTCGACGTCGCGACGCTTGAATGGACCGAGTTGGACCCTCCCAAGCCCTGGCCGGAAGGTCAAACAACTGGCAGTTGGACCAAACTCTGGTACGATGCGGATCATAACGTCCATCTGTTCGTCAACGACGTGAAGCGGGACCGCCAGGAACTGTTCGACGGCGGCGTGACCGAGACCTGGGCGTACCGGTACAAGAAAGTAAGCCCGTGAACCAGAAAGGCAACCATGAAGTCGCGATTCCATCAAACTGCAATTCGTTCGAGCGTTGCTCTCATCGCGGTTCTTTTTTTCGCAGGCGCGGCGCAGACTCTCAGAGCCGCCGAAGTCGAGAAGAAGTCGTCACTTGAAGATCTCGAAAGCGTGCGGTCGTCCATGCTTGGAGCCGATATGGTGCGGCTGGAAGTCGACGAGCACAACGCGTTCATCCTCAAGCCTGCCAAGCCGAAGGCCGACGGCGATAAACCGTGGGTGTGGTATGCACCAACGTTGCTGGCAGATCGCGAGAAGGACTGGATGTCGCCCGGCGAGCGGCACGCTTGGATCTTCAAGCAGTTATTGGCGGGTGGCGTCTACGTGGCAGGCGTGGACGTGGGCGAGTCGTACGGCAGCCCTGCGGGCCGAGTCGTCTACGACCGATTCCACGAAGTGCTCGTCAAGCGATATGGCTTTTCGCCAAAGCCAGGGCTCCTGCCGATCAGTCGAGGCGGCTTGATGGCCTACAACTGGGCGGCAAATCGCCCGGACTTTGTAGGCTGCATCGGCGGCATCTACCCGCTGTGCAACCTTGCTGCCTATCCTCCGCGTGAAAGGATCGCGAAACCCTACGGCATGAGCGTAGAGGATCTGCGAGCGCAGATCGACCAACACAATCCTGTGGCTCGCCTGCGCCCGCTTGCCGCAGCCCACGTTCCCATCCTCCACGTTCACGGCGATCAGGACAAAGCCGTTCCTTTACAGTCACACTCGGCCGAACTCGCCCGCCGCTACAAAGCCCTCGGCGGCACGGCCGAAGTGATCGTCGTTCCCGACAAAGGCCACGAAGTCGTACCCGAATACTGGCAAGAGCCGCGGCTGGTCGAGTTCTTTCTGAAGCACTTGCTTGCACCGTGATTCCGTTCAGGTCCTCCGTACGCGAGCTGGACGACTGACTTGCGGCGCGATTCTGGATCAGCGACAATCCGGTCCATCATCTCTACGACTACACTACGAAGGCTTCATGCATATGGCAAAATCTGGGTGGATGCGCGCGGACCGCGTGATGCGTTGGCTGCACTTCCGGGGCGGCTACCGCCAGCCGTATTTCCCGCTGATCGCTTGGGCGGTGATGGTGGACGCCGTGGGGATATCGATGTGGATTTGGGCCTTGTCCGGGGTCTACCTTTGGGCACGAAAGCCCAGCAAACGTCGGTTGGGCGGAGTATGCTTCGTCGCCGGAATTGTACTGTTCACCGTTCTCGTAGTCCTTCTCTGCAGCTAGGATGATTGAATATCTGTGACCTTGGAATGTTCGGCGCGGGGTTCTGACACCGCCGTAGCCTTGACTGCAAGTCCCCAGAACCCGAAGGAGATCTGCGGTCCAGGTCAGTGGCTCGGTCGGAAGACCGACCACAACCAGAAAGGAACGATAAAATGAAACGACTTGAGAACGCCATTCATGCTCTGCTCATGGTCTTTCTCGTGTTACCGGGCATCGCGATTACGGCTCTGGCGGCCGACGAAGGGGTGGTTGGCGCTCAGGGGTCGGAACGCAAGAGCGACGGCCAACAGAAAGTGGGCGGTAAACCGATTCGCCTGCGTGTGGCCACAGCCCAGATCTCTGTGACTCGGGACATTGCGGCCAACGTGAAGACCATCAATCGTGCCATCGACCAAGCCGTCAAAGAAAAGGCGGACATATTGTTGACTCCAGAAGGCTCGCTGAGCGGATACACTCATCAGTTTGCCCAATCGAAGGTGGAAGAGGCTCTGAAGAAGATCGTGGCAAAGGCAAGTTCGTCTGGGTTGGCGCTTGCCCTCGGCACCTGTTTCGTGGAAGCGGATGATGGCAAGTGCTACAACCAGATTCGATTCTATGATTGCGACGGGACCTTTCGTGGATTTCACAACAAGATCCTGCGGTGCGGCACGATGACCTATCCGTCCAAAGGGGAAATCAACCACTTCGCGGCACGGCCATTGAGAACGTTTCAGGTGAAGGGGATTACGGTGGGCGGTCTGATCTGCAACGACATGTGGGCCAATCCGCAATGCACGCCGATGCCGGATCCGCACCTGAGCCAGAAGCTGTCGGATATGGGCGTGAAAATCATCTTCCAAGCGATCAACGGCGGCCGCAACGGCAGTGACTGGTCGCGCAACGTGTATTGGCCTTTTCATGAGACCAATCTGCGTCTTCGCGCCCGCACGGGCAAGTTGTGGATCGTCACGGCCGACAATTGCCATCCGACGAACATCCCCTGCTCGGCACCGTCCGGCGTTCTAAAACCGGATGGTCAGTGGGCGGCTAAAGCACCGAATCAAGGAGAACACGTCGTAACGCACACCATAGAATTGGATTGAACGAGGCGAGGATCTCGGAGTTCTCACCGCATTCAGAATTGGGGTAGTCGACATGGACTCCAAACATAGCTTGTTTTGCACGCGTCGCGGCTTTTTGCGAGCAGCATCGGCGGCTGCGATCGCGACCTGCTCTTCAATGATTCGGGCTGACGAGCCGCCGGAGGTCACGGAGCCTCGAGCAACTTCAGGCGATCACATCGAACCCGATTGGGACGAACGGCTGACGGTCACGGTTGGACGGGCCAAGGCCGATCTGATTGGCGACGATCATCATGTACTTCAGGCAGCGGTGGACTACGTGGCAGGTTTGGGCGGCGGCACTGTCAAGGTTCTTCCCGGCGAGTATCGTTTGCGCAACTCGGTCTACCTGCGCTCGAAGGTACGGATTGTCGGCAGCGGCGACGAGTCCGTGCTGGTCAAGGAGCCTTCGGTCAGCACAAAGACGTCCGTCGATTCCGATTGGTTTGATCAGGAGATTACACTAGCCGACGCCAAAGGTTTTCAGATCGGCGACGGCATCTGCCTGCGCACTCGCAATCCACATAACCGCGGTACGGATGTCATCAAACGAACGTTGGTCGCACGCACGGGGAATCGTTTCAAGCTGGATCGTGCGCTACGAAAGAACGTCTGGCTTGAAGGCGACAGCACGGTCGCAACCTTGTTTCCTATCCTGAGCGGCGAGGAGATTTCGGATGTGGTGATCGAGAGTATCACCCTGGACGGTAACAAGGAGAATAACGAGAACCTGAACGGCAACTATGCCGGCTGCATTTTCTGCCAGGACTGCAGCCGAATCACCGTTCGCGGGGTCACCGCACGCAACTACAACGGCGATGGCGTTAGCTGGCAGATCTGCCACGACGTAGTGATCGACGGCTGCCACAGTCACGACAATACGGGCCTTGGCCTCCATCCCGGATCGGGCTCGCAACGACCTGTGATGCGGGACAACCGGCTGGAGCGGAATTCGATTGGGCTCTTCTTCTGCTGGGGCGTGAAGTTCGGACTGGCCGAGCGCAACACGATCGAAGACAGTAGCCGCTACGGAATATCGATCGGTCATCGTGACACCGATAATCTTGTCACGCACAACACGATTCGCCGCAGCGGCAAGGTTGGTGTGCTGTTTCGTCCAGAGCGTGGTAAGGCATTCGCCCCACATCGCAATCGCCTTGAGCACAACCACATCGAGGATAGCGGGCCGGAAGATGGAATCGCGATCGATGTGCAAGGTGAGACCGAGGCGGTCACGATCGCCGAGAATCAGCTTGTCGAGACCCGGTCTGCCGCCGAACGCACCGGCATTCGCCTTGGCGCTCAGTCTAAAGACATCCGCCTGGCAGACAACCAGTTCCAGGGCTTCGCCACAGACGTAGCTGACCTTCGCGGCAGTTCATGAGCGCTCGTGGTGGTCCCGTGATTCTGCCCCGGATGATTCGAGCCACGAGAGAGGAAGACAACACGATGGGAAAACTTGACAACCGAGTTGCGCTTGTGACTGGCGCCAGTAGAGGAATTGGCCGGGCGATTGCCCGTGCGTTGGCGAGCGAAGGGGCTTCTCTGGTGCTGAACTCGCGAAGCGAAGCTGCACTGGACGGTGCGGCAACCGATATGGGCGGCTTGGGTGGAGAAATCGTGGTGCAGCGGGCGGACGTGGCCGAACCGGCGCAGGTCGAGGCACTGTTCGCGGCGACGATGGAACGCTTCGGCAGGCTTGACGTGCTGGTGAACAATGCTGGAGCTTTCGACGGTGGGCCGATTGACGAACTTTCGGTCGAAGCCTGGGATCGTGTGATGGCCACGAATCTGCGAGGACCGTTTCTGTGCACCCAGGCTGCGATGCGAATCATGAAACGCCAGGAGCAGGGGCGGATCATCAACATCGGATCGATCTCCGCCCAGCGCGTGCGGCCCCACTCGGCCCCCTACTCGACCTCGAAGCATGGCCTTTGGGGCTTGACGCAGGTGACGGCGTTGGAGGGTCGAGAACACGGTATTACCTGTTGCTGCCTGCATCCCGGCAACGTGTCTATCGAGCGTCGAAATACCGATTCGCCGCAAGACGCCGAACCGATGATGAGCGTCGATTCGATCGCCGAAGTGGCTCTGTTGATGGCTACTCTGCCGCCGGAGGTCGAGATGCTGGAAGCGATCGTCCTGCCGCATCAGCAGTTGTACGTGGGACGGGGATGATGTGGTAGGCCCCGTCTGCCGGACGGGACCTCGCGGGCGATGCGGATGCTTTTCAACGCTAGCGTCTCAGAAGCTCCTTCGTAGGACGGATTGGCAATCCGTCCCACTCTTTCTGCAACTACGAGGTTGCCGCTTCAAGGCCCCGCCCGGCAGACGGGGCCTACTGGGATCGTGTTCAACGGGCCAGGACGCGGCGTCTGTTGTACAGGCTGCGGTATCACCTTGTCTTTTCTGTGTCCGGATAAACCTCGTTTGGGACGTAGGGGTGACCGGTCATGTCATGGAACGGCCAACCACTAGCTCCGCTTAGCGAACGGCCCGAAGTGGGCTCTCCGTGGCGAAGGGAAAAGCAAACGGAAATCGTTTGACTGAGGTAGGGTCGCGGAAGTAGTATCAAGGGAAGAGTGGCCTAAAAGGATGGATGCGAGCGTGTCCCTTAGGACTGGAAGAAGCAGGTCGGTTCCGGAGGGCTTGGCTAGTATTCCTTTTTTGAGGTGATTGCACTTGTCGGTGGCACTCACAAGTCGCGGGACCGGCTGAGAACGCGAGTCCGCCCCGGTTAAGATGCCTCTAGCAGCAGCATTCGCTGGAGGTCGCAAAACGCGATGGGTTTCTTTGGGAGACCGACAGTCATGGCTAGCATCCGAAAGATGAGACGCCGACCTTCTGGCGTCGCGCGTGTGCGACGGTTCCGAACACTCGAGCATCTTGAATCGCGCCGGCTGCTTGCTAGTGACTGGCAGAACCCGTTTGACATCCTCGATGTCAACGACGACGGCATTCGGTCCTCTCTTGATGTTCTGGAGTGTATTGTCGACATCGAGAATAACGGCTTGGGCCCGATGGATCCGCCGACGGGCAACGAGTCGCCGCCACCGTTCGTTGATACCAACGGCAATGGCGAACGTTCGCCCGAAGACATCCTGCGCGTGATCGTCGGCCTGAGTTTTCCGCAAACGAGTTCCTTTACCACCAACGCAGACCGCGAGCCGCTTTACGACGCGCCGGTCGATCCCGACGACGTGGGCGGATCGGTCTTCTTGCACAACGGCGCTGCGCACCTTGAACGCACGGACTTGACGGTTCCCGGTCGGGGCCTGGACTGGCGTTTCACGCGGACCTACCGTAGCGACGTCAGTTTCGACGGGCCCCTAGGTCACAACTGGGACCACAACTACAACCGACGCCTGTGGATTGTGAACCCGCGGACCATTGCGGAAGTCCAATTGACGTTCCCCAACGCTCAGGACGGGGACGTGATCATTCTGGACGGGGGAAACCGCTCCGATGTCTACACTCGGAATCCGGATGGTTCATTCACCTCACCGCCCGGCTATTTCACGCAGCTAACGGACAACGGAGATGGCACATACAACGAGCGCTTCGCTGACGGAAGGGTAGTCGTTTACGAAACGCTCTTTCCCGACAATTTCGTCCGCATGACGAGCATCACGGATCGCAATGACAATACGATGACGTTCGACTATCACAACGGGCGTTTTCTCACGCACGTCGTCGATCCATTGGGACGTTCGATAGATTACTTGTACAGCGAAGGCCACATCAGCGACGTGCGTGGTTTCACCGGCCGGTACGTCCATTTTGAATACGACGCTCGCGGCGATCTGATCTCGGCGACTTCGCCGACGGTCACCGGCACGCCCAACGGTAACGATTTTCCTCACGGCAAGACCGAGCAGTACACGTATTCCAGCGGATTCGCCGACTCGTCGCTCAATCACGACCTGCTCACGGTCACGGCGCCTAACGAGGTCGCGAGCGGCGGGCCCCCGCGCGAAATCTACGGCTACGACACCGATCCCGCTTCCCCCAATTACGGCCGTGTCCTAAGTCAAACGATTGGCGGCACCAACTCGACTGGTGTCCCGGCCGGGGGCACGATTACGTATGACTACGAAGTGCTCGTCCCGAACCCGGCGCCCGACGACTTGATCACGCCGGTGGCCCGGACCACCGTCACGGATCGCAACAGCAATGTGACCAAGTACGAGTTCAATCAGAAGAACAACATCTTGAGCACCAAGGAATTCACGAACCGGGACATTCGAGCCCACGATCCGGAGTATTACGGAAGTCGTTACGAGTGGAATGAGGACTACCAACTACTTGGGGTCGAGTATCCCGAAGGAAACGGCGTCGAATACATCTACGACTCGGCCAACCCCGACCGCCTGCAGCAGCGTGATCTCTTGGAGGAGATCCGTTACACGGATCCGGATCGCGGCGGCGACCAGGATGTCTTGATATCGACGTGGACGTACGAACCGCTCTACAACTGGATACGCACGGCAACCGACCCGCGCGGCAACGATGCTGCTTACGTGCCACAAAACGGTGGCGTCAATTCACCGCAGCGCTATACCACGGTGTCTACCTTCGATTACCAGGAAGGGACCGACTATGCCGGCTTGGCCAACCAGCTTGGCATCACGCCAGCCGAAGTGCAACAGAAGCTAGATTCGGCCGGCATTCCTATGAGTCTGGGCGATGTCAATGGCGATGGTGTTACCAACCAGATTGCTGGCAACGTCATTGCGATCGCATCTCCATCCGTTAACCTCTTGCCCGGATCGAACCAGGCCCTGGTGGAAGGCGACACGAACCAGGAGATCGTGCGCTTCTACACGTACGACGACTTCGGCCAGATCACGAGCACGACCGATCCCGAGGGTAATGTTGACGTCTACGAATACTACCCCGAGGCGGATCCCGATGGCGACGGCGACCTCACCCCGCCGCCGGCCGACGGCCGCGTGTTGGATGGCACCACGGGCGGATATTTGAGAGAGCCCCGTCGTGATGTTGTCGCCGATCCCACACGGAACTCGGGACACAATCCCACTCCGACGGATATTCGCACCCAATTCGAGTACGACGACGTTGGTAACATCACTCGCAAGGTCGACGGCCGCGGGATCGCGACCGATTACGTGGTGAACGAACTGAATCAAGTGGTACAGATTACGCGTGCCGCCGGTCATGATGCGTTCGCGCCCGACCCGGTGGAACCGTTGCCACTGACCGACTTCCAGTACGTGGAACGCGTTTTCTATGACCACAACGACAACGTAGTACTCCGCCAAGTCGAAGACCGCGGCAACACGTCGAATGTGGACGGGAACCTTCCAGCGGCCGACTTGCCCGCCACCGCACCGAACCCAGATCCCGTTGGAGGACCCGCCTTCGTCGACACGGCTTTCAAATATGACATCCTGGGCAACCGGATTGAGATGTTGGACGAAGTCGCCAATGGCGTGGCCGCCGAGTTCCTGCGGACTCGCTTTCGTTACGACGCCAACGAGAACTCGGTCTTGACCATCTTGCCCGAGGGGAACGCCACACGCGCCATGTACGACGAGCGGGACCTGCTTTTCCGCAGAGGCCGCGGGGCACTCGAACCGCCCCCGGTCATCCTCTTGGGGCCCGACGATCCGACGGACTACGATGTCCGCGGCGGATTGCCCCGCGTCTGTGTGACCTACCAGTACGACTTGAATGGCAACGTCATCGAAACGTCTGACCCCAGCGACACAGATCTTTCCGCGGACAACAACTCGAAGTTGGGCGGCTATGGCGATCGTACCCGCTACGTGTACGACGGGTTCGATCGTCAGACGAGTTTGATCGACGCCGTCGGCAACCAGACCGTCTTCCAATACGATCCTGCCGGGAACATCGTACGGACAACCCGTTTCGGCCCGGTCGGCGGGGCGAGCCCCACTTCGGACGGTCCCGATCTGCTGCCCGGCCCGGTTTCCGTTGGCGGCGTGATTCAATCAGCCGACTTGGTCAACTCCAACCTGCTCGAAGCCACGGAGAGCCTTTACGACGAACTGAACCGTACCTTCCAGACGGATCATGTGCTGTTCGTCAACACGATCCCCACCGTCCGTCCGCCCGATGTGGCCGACGGCGCCGCAGACATCGGCAAGGGCAACCTGACGCCCGGCGACAATCAGGCAATTCCCGGAGTCGCGGGTGTGACGATCATCGGTCGCGTCGCCAGCCGCACTGAGTACGACCGAAACAGCCGCACCACGTTCAGGGTCGAGGACGACGAGGACACATACGAGTACCGCTACGACGGAGCGGACCGCACGATCGAGACTATCGACCCGGCAGGCAACCGCGTCGAAACGGCCTACGATGACAACCATAACGTGATCGAGACGCGGGAGACCGACGTCTCCCAGGTTCCCGGTGTTGCGGATGAGGTTTTCCTAACGACTTACTTATACGACAGCCTTGACCGCCTGCACCAGACAACAGACAACATCGGCCAGACGATGTTCTACCGCTACGATTCACGCGACAACCTGGTCGCCATGGCCGACGCCCAAGGACCGTGGGCCGCAGCCCCAATCACTCGTCGCGCCTTCCCGGACGGACCGCTGACCGAAAACGCAACGAACGACTTCGGGAACGTTACCCGCTACACGTATGACGGCCTCGACCGTCGCATCCGCACGGAAATCGTCCTCACTGCTTCCGGCACGGGTGACGGCACGCACGTGGGCGCGTCCATTTTCGGCGTCAAGGATGATGCGTCCGCCCTCGAATCGTTCACCCCCACGCCCGATGTGAACCAGGGCGGCGGCGATGGGATCATCCGCACCGGGTACACCTACGATCAGAACTCGCTGCAGTCCGCGCTCATCGACGACAACGGCAACATCGCCCTGTACCTGTACGACAATCTCGACCGCCGCGTGACCGAAACCAAGGGGTTGGTCGCGACGAGCCCGTTCACCGAGCAGTTCATCCTTGGCGATCGGCGCGTGGTCACGCCCACGGCGGCGACGATCAACGACGCGGCCTTCATTCCCGAATCGCAGATTCAAACGCAGCTCGACGCAGCCGCCGGTCGCATTTCTGCCATTGCGGGCTTGTTCCCGCCCTTGGCCGACGACGTGGCCGACCCACCGCCTCCACCGCAGGCCACGACCATCGTCTATGGTTACGACCCCGACGACAACGTCCTGATCCTGGAAGACGAAAACGACAGCGAAGTCTTCACGCGTTACGACGCAATCAATCGCCCGATTACCGAGCGCGTCTTCCGCTCTGAAGGCAACCCGGCAACGCGCCCAACCGATTCGCATGTGGGCGACCCGATCTTCGCACCCGATCCGATCGACGACTTCCGCGGTACGCCCCGTGGTCCGTTCCCCGAGATCATCGGCACAAATGCCCAGGATTACCGGTACGACGGCCTCTCGCGACTCGTCCTCGCCACCGACAACAACCAGCCGTCAGACGGCTCCGATGACTCTGTAGTCACCTACGCCTACGACAGCCTTTCTCGCGTGATTGAGGAAACTCAGCAAATCGGAACGCAGCCGATCAAGGCGATTTCCAGCGCGTGGCGAGCCGACGGCCTGCGGAGTGGTCTCGTCTATCCCAACGATCGCGTGTTGGAGTACGCCTACGACGGTCTGAATCGCCTGAACACAATCGCCGATACTGGTGCCGCATTGCCGATCGTCGACTACGACTACATCGGCACCCACCGCCTGCTCGTCCGTGCCTTTCCAGAAAACGGCACCCGTATGACGTACTTGGACGATAGCGGCACCGCCGATGTCGGCTACGACGGCCTCCGCCGACCCGTCCAACTCCGCAGTCTGCGCAGCGACAACTCCCTGATTGTCGGCTTCACCCACACCTACGACCGAATGGACAACAAACTCACCGAGGAGAAGTTGCATGACGCGGCGAACGGCGAAGTCTACACCTACGATTCGGCTTACCGCTTGGTCGACTTCGACCGGCCGAATCCAATGGCCATTGCCCCGCTGCACAGCGACTGGCAGCTCGACGGTGTTGGCAACTGGAAGCAGGTCGCATCCACTGAGGTCGCCCCGCTCTTCGCCGTCACCGAGACTCGCGAGCATTCTTCGTTCAACGAACTCACCCACCGCGAAGACGGATTGCCCATTGACCTGGAGTACGACGACAACGGCAACCAGACCAGCGATGGCACGTTGAGCTTCCAGTGGGATTACCGCAATCGGCTGCGGCGAGCAATCGACGACGGGGACTGGCCGATGGATCCGTTCGATGACGTGACCACCGAATACTCCTACGATGCCGCAGGCCGCCGTACTCGCAAAGTCGTTGCGGATATGATGACCGAGGATACTGCCAACATCTACTACGTCGGCTGGCAGGTGCTCGAAGAGCACGACGCGGCGGATGTGGTCGTCCAGCAGTACGTCTATGGCAACTACATCGACGAACCGCTGATCGTCGACCGCAACCTCAACGGCGACGGCACCGCAACCGGCGCCGGCGACCAGCGGCTGTACTACCACCAGAACACGCTTTTCTCGGTCTACGCACTGACCGACAACACCGCCGACATTGTGGAAGGATACCTCTACGACGCTTACGGTTGGCAGACGGTGTTCGCACCGGGCACGAACGGCGCCGTGGACTTCGGCTCCGACGACGTAATCACGCTCGACGGCACGAGCCAGATCGGGAACCCCTACCTGTTCACCGGCCGCCGACTGGATGCCGAAACCGGCCTGCATTACTACCGCCACCGCTACTACGTCGCGGAGCAGGGCAGATTCCTCAGCCGTGACCCGTGCGGTCACGCGGCCGGTATCAACCTCTACGAGTACGCTTGCTCAAACCCGAGCAATGCGGTAGACCCGAAAGGCCTAACTGTGCTGGTGAGTCAGGTTGCGCGACCAGCCGTTATTGAACCGCGCCCTCGTCCCCAAGAGGTTTCTCCGGTCAGTTTCTTGATTGGATCAAACGTCGTGACAGTGCAAGTCCCCCCGGGGTCCGTAGACCTCCGCATGAAAATACAGGGCGGCAACGTGGCGGTGAGCAGCAGCCAAGAGATACCTGTATCTGTGAATGGTGTTTGTAGATCCATGAATCCTTGTCCTTCAAGTCGCGATGCCCCGAACCAATCCGAACTCGACCTCGCAGAGACTGCCACAAATGCTACTGACAAAGGCCCACCGAACTCACGGCACAAGCCCCCTTCGCGAAGGGCAGCCCAAGACCGTCACAGCAGAAAAATCCAATCAGCGGTACTGGGTACTATGAGAACCGAATGACAACTACGTGTTACAGAGACCAGATCTTGTCCGTAACTTGCCGGGGGGCGGATTGAGAATGGGGTCACGACTCCCTCTCCCCTTTTGTGAACGTGCCCCGTGACAGGCGGAAGTCGGGATCCACTGGGATCGTGTTCAACGGGCCAGGACTCGGCGCGTGTTGAATTGACTGCGGTACCGTCTTGTCCTTTCGGTGTCCGGATAATGCTCGTCCGGGCCGTAGGGGTAACCGGTCATGCTGTGGAACGGAAGCGGTTCGACCGTGTTCGGATGGGCCGTGTAGAGGTTCATGTCTTTGCAGAAACTGTCGGTCTTCAGGATAAACGTTCGACGGTGTCCATCAGGAACGGGGCCGAAGTCGCCCGCTGCAAACCGGAGTGTAACCTCCTCGCCGTGTCCCATAATTACGAAACAGTCGTCCGCCTCGTGCAGCAGTTCCGCGACTTCGCCAAAACGTGTGTAGTCCCCGGCCATCAGTTTCCAGCCCACCGAACGATCGATGTTGGCATAATCGCACAGGTTCGGTTGGCGACCGTCGGGCGAGTACTCGCGCGGATAGCCCCGAAAATGCAGATCGGCGCTGTGCGGACTTGCTTCTTTCAGGGACAAAGAAGCGTCGGCCACGTGCTCGGCAAGGAAGATGCGGTCCCAGTACAGTTCCATGTTACTGGAGATGCGAATCCGCCGGTCCGTCGGGAGAATCTTGCCGGTGACCTCCAATGTCATCATGTGGTTGATGCCCGCGGGGTAACCGACTTCATGGAAAACCTCTACCCACTGGCTGTCACGCTGCACTTCGATCGTGGGTGCCCTGGTGCTCAGCCCGGCTTGACTTGCGGCGTAGTTGGTGGACGAATAGCCGTATTCGACCCAGCCGTACAGGAGCAGGACCAGTCGAGCATCGGGCGAGACAGCCGCGAGCCGATCGCCAAAATCAAGTTCGACGAAGTGCTCTTCGGCAAATCCCGTGAAGCGGGAATCCCGTTCGGTCGCCCCGGCGTATTGTCGGTCGATACGGAGCACCTCTTCGGTCACGTCCATGCCGCGATGGTCCACGACGTGTATCGGTTCGATCGGCTGGCGGACACAGAACAGCTCGAAATCGGGTGGAGCCGCGTTGATGGCCATCATCTCGTTCGGGTAAACCTCTGTGTCTTTCGGATGGTCGACGGCGATTAACTTTGCTTCGTCGAAATAGGTCACTTCCTCCAACCGCGTGAGCGATTGCAGGACGTAGTCGCCGTCGAGCGGTTCGAGTTGCGGAATGCGAATGTACTCGGTGGGATCCGGTTGCGCGTATACGCCGGGAGCGACGAAGTATCCCAACCCACCAACGCCGCCGAAGTCGCACACAAAGGCAAACCGGTTGCCATCCCAAGCGAACAGATAGGGGCACGACGAATCCTTGCGAGGAACCTCTTCGATCGCCGTCACTCGGTTCGCAGCCAGCTCCAATTCAGCCTGCAGCACGGCGTCGGGCCAAATCATGCGGAGCCAATCGACTTTCGCGTGGCCCCCCAATCCCGCGTGGACGCGCAACGGCGGCATGGCCACCGGACCGGACGAGCCGCCGACGAAGTACTGTTGGCTCATGGACGCGGTCTTCACTTCCACACGCGCGCCAATGGCCGATCCATTTGAACGCGCCATCTTGTCCTTCCGACGCTTGCCCGTCAGGTCCAACTGGATCGAGTGACCGCCAGTTGTGACGTTTTCGATCAGCATCGGTTGCTGGCCGACTGCAGCCAAGAGCAAATCGCAGTTCCCGTTGCCCGTGAAGTCTGCGGCGACACAGCTTGCATCCCCTTCGGTTTGAATGGCAGCAAGCACGATGCCGGGATCGGCCTCGGCTGAATCAGCGAAACCTTCTCTGGGCCATCCGTTCACCAGCAACGCGGGGCCACGACTGCCGTCCCGGCGGTGGGCGTCCGCGATAATGATGTCCAGGTCGCCGTCGTTGTCCATGTCGGCAAACTGGCCACCCGTGCCGCCCAGTCGCCCGCATCGCGCCGCAAACTCCTCGTCCGGTTCGAAATGGAAGCTGCCGTCGTTGATCATCAACTGAATGCCCGCTTCGGTGAACACGAGCAAGTCCCGGTCGCCGTCCTTGTCCGGGTCTCCAGTGGTCGCGCTAATAGCACCGTCGATGTCAAGTCCTGTCGCATCGGCATCCGCAATCCAATATGCCCCGACGCGATTGTTGATCCACGCGACTGGCTCGCCAGAGCCGGGAAGGATGACGAGATCCAGATCATAGTCGCCGTCGAAATCGTCGTAGACAACGGCCGCGATCGGGGTCTCGGGGAAGGCCAGCCCGAGTTGCTCGGCGGTATCGTCATACGAACCGTCGCCGTTGCTGTTGTAGATGCTGCTGGCGGTGGCCGTGGAATCGCCGCTCAAGGGCACATCCCCCTTGGCCAGCCGAAAGGCCAGGAAGTCCAAGTCCCCATCGCTGTCCATGTCCACAAGACGTGCCATCGTGGTCAATGTGTCTGGCCCCGCGACGGCCTCGTACTCGCCAGGGCTGAAACCTCCTTTGCCATCATTGACGAAAAGTTGATCGGAGCCCGCACGGCCCAACCACAAGTCGCAGTCGCCGTCATTGTCCACATCGCCAAAGCACGGCGACACACCTTGATCGGCAACTGCGGCCCCCGCGGAGAACTTCCCCGAACCATCGTTCAGCCAAAGCGCTGTTCCCCCTTTCTCGCCCAACGCCGTCAGGCACAAGTCCAGATGGCCGTCGCCGTTGATGTCGGCGGCAGCCATGCCGGGAAGGTCTATGGAGCCTCCGGTCCATTGCCAAGCCTGTGGTTGCGCGTCCAGTGATTTCGTATCGGGCGAAAACACAATGCGACGCGATGGAACCGTTTCGCGCGAGATGGGCAGACTGTCGGCATCCAGCACGCAGTAATACTTGCCCGAGCAGCCGTACTGCAAGTCCACCGCGAAGCTCTGCGGGGTCAACTCGGCCTCGTGAAGCCGCTTGAAACGCTCGAACAGAGGCTCCGCCTTCTCACGTTGTCGTCCGCGGATGTACTGCCTCGCCAGCCGGTACACTCCGGAAATGAATCCGGGATTCTGTTCAACCAGCTTTTCGAGCACGGGGAGAGCCTCTTCATTCTTTTCGAGGCCAATCAAAGTCTCAGCGTACTTGTAGGCGACATACGGATCCTCGCTGTCGGCCCGGTGCACTCGCTCGAAGTAGTCCAGTGCCTTCTGCATCTCGCCGTTATACTGGTAGTACATTCCCAGCGAGAACGATGCGTGCAGATGATTTGGCTCCGATTCCAGGACAGCCTCGAATGCTTCGCGAGCCGTCTGCAAATTGTCTTTCGTCCCACCTGCTTGTGGATCGCCCTTCTCTTCAGAGTCGCTCTTCCCGTGCGCATTCAAATACGCAAGCCCAAGATTGAAACGCGCCGCAGTCCAGTCCGGTTCCGCTTCCAGCACCTTCTCGAATGCTTTGGCCGCATCCAGGTAGCGGTATTGTTCCATCAACGCTGCGCCTCGGTTGAATTCGGCCACCAGTCGGCCCAGTTTATCGGCATCCAACCTAGCCTTAATGCCTCGGTACAGGAGACCCGCTGCGGCGGCGACGCCAAGCAGGATTGCGGCCGTCCAGACGAATCGCGGCGAAAGCCTCATTTCTCGCTCCAGAAGGAATCGTGCCAAATCGTTATCTTTTACCCCTGACGTGAACCATCCATCAACATGATAGCCGGTCTTCGAAATATGCAAAGCGCCAATGTCAGCGCTACCCCAACGTCTGTACGCGTCTCGATCCGCCTCAGTTCGGCGGTAGCCGCGTACACCCCGCCTAGTACCTCGCGACTCTTGTTTTGTAGGTTGGGCATTCCTGCCCGACTCCGATCAGACGGGCAGGAATGCCCATCCTACTGACAATCCCATATATCACGAGGTCCTACTCTCTTCCCGTGAGCCGCCAACCTTCCTCGGTCACTGTCAGCCCAGTCGCCCCCTTGTACAGGTCGTACACCTGCTGCATTTCGTCGATAGAATCGAAGTAGCCGACAATGAACGCTGCGCTGAAGCTCTCGCCTGCCTTGATCGGCCGGCCGCCAAATTCCTGGATCATGCACACATATCCACGTTGGTGGCACCACGCTTCGTAGACAACGTTGGGATCCAACGTCATCCCTGCCAGCCACGGTCCAGCCTTCCCGGTATCGGTGTCCCGCAGGCGGCACGCGCGAATGAATCGTCTCGGCTCGGGGTTCTTCTCTCTGAGATAGTGGAACCGCGTATCCGGTGCGAAGTTCTCCGAGAACTCGCTGGAGGGGATGTGTAGCCCTTTTCCGCCGCCGAGATAACTCAAGTAGATTTCGCTAAAAGTATCGCCTTCGGTGTGGCGGATGTGCCCCGGCATGTCGATCCGCAGAAACAAGCCCTCGCTACTGTTGACCGTGTCGATGCGGTCCATGGAAACAAAGTACCGCTTGCCCACGGGAAAGACCAAGAACTGCGTCCACGTGGACCCGGCTTGTTTTCCCGGCGCGGCAATGTGGTACTGAAAACTCTGCTGGACGGCGACGAAGTCTTTGCCGCGAATCACTTCCGGTTTCAGTTCGCGCGCCCGAGTACAGATCTGAGGTCCCTCGATGGATCGCTTCGGCCGATTGCCGTGAACCATATCGTTGAAATGGTAAGGCAGCCCTTTGTCCAGCTTGCCGCGATACGCTTCGTCGCTGCCGGGTTCCATGAGCCAGTCGACAATGTCCAGCCCAAATCCCGGATCGCGGAAGCCGGTTTTCTTGTCCAAAAACGTCTGGCGGCAGACTCCCGACACGTACCCTTTCTTGTTAATCACCGCTTCCAGTTGCGGCGTTTCGATCTTGACGCCCGTTTCGCCGTCCGTGACATGATAATCGTCCGCCTTCAGCCCAGCCGTTCCCGGTAGGAGCCAAAGAAGCAGGCAAGAGATCCATAGCCAGCGCCGTTGGCCGACACCACACTTTCGATTCTGGTTGTCGCTGAACATGTTGATTTCTCCATTGCCAAAGTCGTGACGTTCTCTACAAAGTCTAGCGACCAACAGGAACAAACTCCACCTCGACACGCATTGCACAGAAGAATCCTCCTATAACTGCAGGAATCGCACGTCATAGGAAGAGCATTTTCAACGGTGAAATGGTGCGAACGCGATGGATCGCACCGTCTTAAGACAGGGAGCATCCAGGTCGGCTAGAACAGTTCTTCCAGCAGATCGTCTCCGAATTCCCAGACGCTGTCCGCCGCGGATTGCTTGCCCACATCGCCCGCGATGTCGTCAAGCACTATCTCATCATCCAGGGTGCCCGGAGTGACGATTGCGTCGGCCAAGCGGGCGCGATCCCGCTCCGTCGATTGTCCGTCTTGGGACGCATGGGTCGGAGACGCATTCATATTGTGCACGTTTTCCGGCGAAACCAAACTCGTCGACGTCAGAATCACATATGGCCATTCTCCCTCGGCAGCGGAGTCGCCACCGTTGGCTCTGAGCGAAGTGAGCCGATTGGCTACGATCAAAACGTCCAGTGGTGTGATGCATTCGTCTCCGTTTACGTCAATTAGGCTTTCCGCAGCATAATCGATCTGTCTCAACACGAGATCGGCACTCAACCTGCGCGGACCATGGTCGTTCAATTCGCCGATCGCGATAAGTGCATCGAGAGGTGTCACCAAGGAATCGCGATTGACATCCTCTGGACAGTCTTGGTTGTGCCATACGTATTCAGGCGGCTCGAATCGAAACGACTCTTCCATCAGACGCACATCTTGGCCCGTGTCAGTGTGATAGAGGTAACGATCATCGCCGACTTCCAGAACGACGCGGAAACCAGGGAGGGCAGATATGCCGCAACTGGTCGACTCGCCTCCAATACATCCTGCGCCCCACACCGCAGCCTCCGCCGTTATCGCAAGCACTGCTTTTCGGTCCATTCCTTTTGACTCGGCCAAATTCACCGTCGCAGTTTGTATCGCGTTCGCCACGATTTCTTCTACGTCGTGCGCCGAATCGTCGATACTGGACGCTTCCGGCTCGTCGCCTAACTGAATGTGGGCGAACAGAACCGTTGGATCCGCAATGCTGACGGCCTGTACCGAATCTTCGGCAACCGAGTAGAGTACGTTGTCGATGTAGACGCTTCGACGGACCGGCGACTCATGTCCGATCTGGCCGCGCAGCCGAATGCCGTCACCCTGTTGCACGGTGGCCGCCACGTTGATTTCGAAAAGGAACAGTTCGTCTTCACGGACCCAGGTACGTGTTTCGCGATAGCCGTCCCCGTCTTCGTCCACGCGTTGCCAGTATCCACGCTCTGATGGCATGGCCAACACGTCGTGTTCGCGGAACCAGCCAAAGGCGTGATGATCGGCCTCCGCCTCCGACGTTGAAAACCGTTCGAAAGTATGCCGATCGATCAAACGCGGCTGGCTGAGATCGCTGACGTCGAACAACGAAACTTGAGTGGGGCCTGTAGTGCCGATCGGGGTGTTGCGACCGACCGCGAGAATGCGAGTTTCGTCGACGAACTGCATATAACTGTTGAACCCCGGCATCGTGACGTGGCCAACAGACATGGGATTGGCCGGGTCGCTCACATCCAGGGCGAAGAGCGGGTCGAATTGCCGGAACGTAGTGGCGAAAGCCCGATCGCCCATGAATCGGACGGAACGAATGGTCTCGTCCAGAGCCAGATTCTGTATTCCTCCGACGAACTCCAGCACACCAGCGTCGTCGCTCAGTACGAATAACACGTTCTCGGACCGGCCGGACCAGTTGCCGCAGTACGAATTGCTGACCGTTGTGGCGATTCGCAGGTAACCGTCATGCTCGTCGGCCGAGAACTGGTTCAGCATGCGACCGGCAACCTGACCTTTGGCGACAAATTCGACGTCGCCCGTTTCGGAGTTCCAATCGAACTTCATAATCCGTGTTGTCGGTCCGTCCTCTGCCGTGTATTCGTCGTCGAAGACGTACAGGTTGTCGCGGGAGCCGTAGATCTTATCGGCTCCGCTGGTGAGAACACCGGCCGATGCCGCAAGCCCCGGCTCGTCGCCGCTCATATTCAGCGACGCAACGGACACCAGGCTCTTGCCATCGGGCGATAGCGGTTGGAACAGGTCTTCGGGGGCATTCAACAAGCCGGTACGGACGAGTTCCCCGTCGGGTCCGTAACTAGTGTAGTGCGGCAGCATCGAATCGAGGATGCTGCCCATCTCCGTTTCCATTCGCTCGATGTAATCTTCGCGTGATTCATAGGCGCACGTGGTCGTCGGATCAACGACCGGGATGGCCTGTCCTGCTGGGACCGCGGCCGGCGCGTCTTCCTCTGACCCGCATGTCCACTTCGGCGCTGGCAGTTGGATTTCCTTGTTCCGGAGTACCAGAAACACAAAATCGTCAATTCGACGTGATTCGACATACGTGCCATCCAGCTTCGTTTTCTGAACGAGTTCAGGCGACTCTCTGTCGGTCACGTCGAACACTGTTACCCATGTCGTCCTGCTCCGTGGCCACGGCCACCAGTCGGTAGCCACGAATCCGACCTCGTGCGTCGGATAAGGTATCCGCCAATCGTCATCCCAAATCTGCGAGATAACGGTTAGCCGGTCGCCATGCAGATACTCCGCAACGGCCGATCCTTCGATACCGGCTCGCGACACGATCGATAGCTGATCCGCAGGCCAAGCATCAGCGATGACAAACTCGGCGTCCCTCAAGATGTACAGGTAATCGCCGTCCGTCTCGATGATGTCGCCTTCGTCGACCTCGGCTACCTGAACGTTGGTCTCGGAATGATTGCGCTCGAACGGCTTATTCTCGGCGAGCGAGACTGAATCCCCGATATCATACGAGTAATTGGCATTCTGGCCGAATAAGCCTTCGTAGCGTTCCAGTGCATCGTCCATCAGAAACTGTTGGAACTGGCTCGAAGAGCCGAAACGCGGCAGAGCATCCATGCCCGAGTCGCCGACCCAAACCTCTACTTCGGCTTTCAACGCACTGTCGACCGTATACGTGAACTTATCTCCACCGGAGAAACCGGCTGGCGGCGTGTAGTAAATCGATCCGCCGTCATCGCTGACCGTAACGCTTGCACCTGCGGCGGTTTCGCCGGCGTCCGTAATCCGTCCTGCACCGGAGTAGTTGGCGCCAAACAGATCGTTGACAAGAACGGCAAGCATGTTCTCATGGCTTCCCGGTGCAACGCGAAATACGTCGTCGCGAACGCGTCGGATCACGTGGACGGTCACGGTCGACTGCATCAAGGCGTCCACGGTGTAGGTGAAACTGTCATCGCCTGCGAAATCAGGGGGCGGCGCATAGTGAACGGTCTGTCCATCCGCCGCCACCGTGACCGTACCTCCGTGTTCGGAAGCTCCCACGGAGGTGATAAGGCGTGGGCCAGCGTAGCTTGAACAGCCCCGGGGGGTGTGGCGGAAATCGTTTTCCAGGGGTGCCAATTCGCCTGCAGTGTTTTGGTCGACGACGAACGAGTCACTCGTGAGATAGCTGCGGAAGGAAACGGAGACCGATGCCTGATACTTGCCGTCCACCGTATAGGTGAAAGAATCCGCACCGCCTTCGGCCGGAATGAACGAGATCCACTGGCCGTTCGCGGCGATCTCGGCAATGCCGCCGTTGGCGGTTTCGCCAACAGCAGTAATGACGCCAGACCCCGGATAATGCACACCGAAATGGTCGTTGCCCAGCACGTGGAGCGCATACGCGGCGAGGGAAGGATCGGGGCACTCGCGGAAGTAGTCGCCCTCCGCAATCGAACCGACTTGAACTCGGACTTCAGCCTCTAACTCATTATCCACCGCGTAGGTAAACGAGTCGGTCCCGATGAAGCCCGCCGGTGGAGTGTACGACACCGACCGGCCGTCGTCTACGATGCCTACGATCGCACCCTCCGATGTCGGCCCGACCGACGTGATCATCCTGGGACCGCCGTAGCCATTCCCGCGAAAATCGTTCGACAACACGTTCAGTATGTGGCCAACCGTGTCCTCGAAGACTTGGCCGTGGATGAAATCATCGCGGGCCGGGCTCGTGACTTTCACTGTCACGGTGGCTCTGTGCTTGCCGTCCGCAACGTACTCGAACGTCTCTGGGCCTTCGAAGTCCGGCGGTGCGGAATAGAGGACGCCTTGCCCGTCCGCCGTGATCACCGCCGTGCCGCCATGGTCGGGCTGGCCGACCGAAGTGACGCGATCAACCACGTCGCGGGTGATCCGTGAACCGCCTTCCGAGTAAGAGAAGACGTCGTTTTTTAGTACGGTCAAACGATAGTCCGTCGTGTTCGTGTCGACTTCGAACCAGTCATCCCGAACAGGCCGGTGGACCTGAAGATCGACGGGAGCTTCATACAAGTTGTCGACTACATAAGTGAAATGGTCCCACCCGATGTCGTCGTCAGCGGGCGAGTAGACGACAGCCCTGCCGTCTTCTTCGATCGACACGCTCCCGCCATCGGTTGGCTCGCTGACGAAGGTAATCCGCCGAGCACCCTCGTAGCCGGGCCAGAAGACATCGTTGGCCAGCACCTCCAGTACATTTCCATCGCTGCTCTGCACGATCTCACGGTATCGGTCGTTCTCGAGAGGATTCGGGACATCGATCGTCACTTTAGCCGGGTAGATGCCGTCAACGATGTAGACAAATGCGTCCTCTCCGTAGGCTTCAGTGGGCGGCGTGTAGACGATCGACTTGCCATCATCCGCAATTGTCGCCTCACCACCGATGCTGGTTTCACTGACCGACGTAATCTCGCCCGGTCCGTCGTAGCCCGTCCCAAACGGGTCGTTGGCTAGCACGTCTAGGATCCGTGAGTCGCCGTCCGGTGGGATCTCGTAGGTGTCTGGGGCCAAGGGAGACGAAATCGTTATCGTCACGGTGGCAGACAACGCGTTGTCCACGAAATAGACGAACGTCTCCGTTCCCGAATAATCAGCGGGCGGAGCATACTGGATGGCGTCGCGATCCGTCGACAGTTGTATCCGGCCACCTTCGGTGCCGTAGCTGACCGCCGTGATCTCTCGTTTTCCCGTGTAGCCGTCGTCGAAAACGTCGTTGGCCAAGACGTCCAACCGCCGCGCGGCGCTGTTCTGACGGAAGTCGAAAGCATCGTCCACCAATCTGCCCAGACCGCTATCCAACAGCAGCCGATGCTCCAGCGGCTCCAAACCCAACGGCCGCGATTTCGCGGAACCCCGCCGCCTTCGCGAAGCCCGTCTGCGGCTAAGACGTTCGAGGCAGCGCACGATAGTGCTATTCATGCACAATTCCCCACAGAGTATCGCGCCACTTCCATGTCGGCAGCGCACACGTCTCCAATCCATTTGACGCAGTCGAACCACGGGTGAGTTCCGCGACTTTCCCAGGAGAATACGCCAAAACACGCACGGAGCCCATCCCTGTTACAGGGGTGGGCTCCGGTATCGTTCGTCGCGACGCGCTCTCCCAATTCGGATTCGCGTCCGACGAACCTGATGGTCACTAAGAATCGTCCTACAAGCACGGATGTCATGCAGCATAGGAAGAGTTCTCTCAAGGGCGAAATGGTGCGAATACCATACGATCACGACGTATGGAGGATTACCGATGCCTCCGGACACCATACGCAGAAGCCCGTTCCGTCGGCGTCCTTCACATACCAGATGAAATGGAGAAACCGTGGCAATCGACGCCGCATTTGGTAGATTTGTATGCGCGGGCATCGGCCTAGCAGCAACAATTGCGGGCCCAAGTCAAAGCACGGGTTATCTTGCCCCAGCGTTGCGGAGGAAGTGAAAAATGAGACAACTGGTACTGACACTCATGATTCTAAGTGCTGCGCCGGCGGCATCTGCCGAAAAGCAGACGCCCAACTGGGTCAAGGTCACTGAAGCGGCCGGTTGGCGGGCTCGGGATTCTCAGGGAGAAGTCGTCTTCGACAATCAGCTTTGGATATTCGGCGGATGGTTCAGCTCCCATGCACCCGCACCGCGCGACGTTTGGAGTTCGGCCGATGGCAAGACGTGGAAACTCGTCGAAGAGACGGCTCCCTGGAAGCATAGCGATCTGTCCATGTCGATCGTCTTCGACGACAAGATGTGGTTCATGGGCGGGTGGTACAACGGCCGTTTGCCGGGCCATTCGGCGAGCAACCAGGTGTGGTCCTCGACTGACGGCAAGACGTGGGAAGCCGCAACCACCGACGCCAGTTGGTCGCCACGAATTGCTGCGGCAATCGTCATGTTCCAAGACAAGATGTGGCTGCTTGGCGGAACCGAGAACTACTTCTTCGGCGACGTGAAGAGCCTCAAGAACGACGTGTGGTACTCGTCGGATGGCAAGACCTGGAAGCAGGCGACCGGCAACGCCGGTTGGTCCCCCAGAGCATATCATCAAGCTTCCGTGCTGAACGACAAGATCTACGTTTTCGGCGGAGGCAACTATTTACCGCAATACCACGCGACCAACGATGTATGGTGTTCGGAAGATGGCGTCAATTGGACCAAGGTGACCGATTCCGCGGCCTGGCACCCACGGCTATGGTTTTCCTCGGTGGTATACCGCGACCGCATGTGGGTGCTTGGCGGTTGGTCGAACAATCCATCGAAGAACTGGGGCGACGTCTGGTATTCAAAGGACGGCGCGGAGTGGGAACAACTCAAGTCCGACGTCATCTGGAAGGAACGCCACGAACACTCGGCCTTCGTCCTGAACGATAAGATCTGGATTGCCGGCGGACACGCTCGCCCGTTGAGCAGCGAAGTCTGGTCGCTGGAGGTCCCGCCCTCGTGGTTCCAGGACGAATGATGTGAACGCGGCATTGGGCCGCCCTACGAAGACGCGCGCACAGCGGGTAAATGTTGCCGAGTTTGACTCTAATCCGTGGTTATCCTGAATCCGTGGGGCAAACAGCGCCTGGTATTTCCCACGGATTCAGAACGACCACGGACTGCCTTGACACGAAACCGAGGGATGCCATAGCCTACGCGCAACATTCGGAATCTCGTTTGACGTTAGGAACACTCGATGCGGCAGAATACATTCAGCACCTTGTTGTTGGCGGGCATTGCGGTTGTGACTTGGTGTTGGTGTTGGAGCACCAGCGGCGCGGCCGACGATCATGCCTGGCCGGCGTTACCTGTGCGCAATGCCCCGGTTATGATTCCGGCCCAGGAGTGGCCTCATCGTCCGGGGCCGCGTGAAGTTCGTTTGCTCGTTCATTATCCCGACGGCAGACTGGAAAGCGTCAACGAAGCGACCGGCATCATGCTGACGCTGCACAATTGGGGTGGTGAAGACTGCGCTGGAACCGCGAGCCCATCAGTTCTGGCCAAACGGCTGAACGTAGTGGCCGTTTGCGTCAATTATCTTCAGAGTGGACGGAAAGCCTCGGTCGAAGATCCCGAACCGTACGATTTCGGCTACCTGCAGGCGCTCGACGCAATGCGTGCTTTGTGGTTCGTTGTTGACGGGATGAAGAAGGCCGAACGCCCGCTGGATACTAGCCGCATATTTGCCACGGGCGGCTCCGGCGGAGGCAACGTGACGTTGATGGCCTCGAAACTCGCTCCGCGCACGTTTGCAGTGGTCGTCGACATGTGCGGAATGAAGAGACTGAGTGACGATATTGCGTTCAATCTGCCGGGGGGCAGTGGGTTGAATGCCCGGTGGAGTCGCGATCCCACAAGCCCCAACTATCTCAGTGCCGACGCTCAAGAAATCCGCTTCGTCGGGCATCCCGTTCATCTGGCGACCATGAAGCGACTGGGATCATCCACGCGGATTGTCGTTGTCCACGGTGCGGACGATCACACTTGCCCGTTCGAGGGCGCGCGCGAGATGGTGGCGAACATGCAGACCGCCGGATTCGACGTCCGGCCGCATTTCGTCACCAAGGACGACCTGGACGGTAAGGTGTTTACCAGCAGCGGGCACGCGTTAGGCAATCGTACCGAGATTGTGTTTCGGGTCGCTGGAACGTACTTGGCTGTCGACGGCCCGGAGGCGATTCGCCGCCATGGGCCGACTGACTTCGAGCGACGCGAGGAGATTACCTACAAGACATCCGGCGGACGATACGTGATCTCTTACACACAGGGATATCCCGTTGGCAAATTCGAGCCAGCGCCTCAGTAAATGTCTGGGAGAGAAGAGATGGTGTTATGCATTGCGTTACTGGCGGTCCACGTTGCCGCGTCAGAGATGAACGTGACGATCAATGCCGATTTCCCCGGGGGAAACGTGTTGGTCGAAAAGGACGAGGGAAGTACTGTCCACGTTGCACCGGATCTGCGAGGGGGGCGGCCGTGGTTCTACTGGCTTTTCGAGGCCGAGGCGAACCAGCCGGGTCGAGTGACCTTTGTCTTCGCCAATCCCCCGAAAATTGGCGTGCGCGGCCCGGCGGTCAGCCTCGACGGCGGCAAGAGTTGGCGATGGCTAGGGGCGGATCACGTGCAATATGCTTCAACTCCGAGCGGCGGTGGTGGCGGAACGCGTGCGGAGAGCTTCCATTATCATTTCGCTGCAGGGAATCAGAAAGTCCGCTTCGCGGTGGCGATACCCTATCTTCAGCGCGAACTGGATGAATTCCTGGCAAGAAACGCCGCCAATCCACATTTGACCAAAGGCGTCCTGACCAAGAGCCGCGAGGGCCGAACCGTCGAACTACTGCGAGTTGGCGAACCGGGGCCGGACGTCAAGGCCGTACTGGTGACGGCCAGGCAGCACGCCTGCGAATCCATGGCCAGCTATCTGCTCGAAGGCTTCTTGCAGGAAGCAATCTCTGACTCTCCAGCCGGCATCGAGTTCAGGAAAAGATACGTTCTCTATTCCGTACCCATCGTGGACAAAGACGGGGTCCAAGCAGGCGACCAGGGCAAGAACCGTCGACCGCACGACCACAATCGTGATTGGGGTGAAGTGAACATCTATCCGGAAGTGAAAGCCATTCAAAAGTTGGCCGAATCCGAGCATATTCAATTCGGCCTCGACCTCCACTGTCCGGCGTTGCGAGGCGAGGTCCACACGGTTTTCTATTTCGCGGGCATCACCATTCCGCATATTCATGACAACGTCAACGAGTTGATTCGTTGGCTCGCCGAAGAGCGCCCACCCGCAGTCCGCTGGCCACACAACTTCATGAAGCCCGTTCCCACATCCAAGCCGGTCAACAATATGCGATTCTCTCATTACTTCGCATACAAGGAACGTATGGTCCTGGCGGCGACGTTGGAGGTTCCTTATACCCAACCCGAATGTCCCCTGGACGCCGCCATGGCCCGCCAGTACGGGGCATCGTTACTGAAAGCCTGGGTCCGAACGGAGTTTGTCACAGCGGTTCCGGGCAGTTTGCGCGGTGTTGGCGCCAACGCCAAATTTATTGCCTTTCGGAACAGCTTCCGGCGCACCTACATGAGCAAGCCGCAAGAGGCGGAAGAGATGGCGAGAGTGTACTTGGACGACGAACCAGCGCCGGCCATCTATCGGGTCGAGGCCAACAACCTGATGGGAATGCTTCGTCTTCGCCAACGGCGATTTGACGATGCGTTCGCATACTGTCAGGCAGTGATGGAAGATGTGAATGCAACAACGAACCAGCGAGCCGTAGCCATGGTGCAGCGGACGCGCATTGTCTGCGACGATCCGAAGTCAACGATAGACAATGTCGAAGCATCTCTTGCGGAATTCCAGAAGGTCCCCTATCCTTCGTCGAGTCAGCAATTCACGGTCTACGAGGCGGTCGTCGCCTTTTGCGAGAGGAAGCAAGATTATGAGCGGGCATTGTCTTACGCCAGAAGACAACTGCCGGTTGCGTCGAAATACGATAAAGGAAAAACGCTGAATCGTGTTGCTGCCATTTACGATCGGCTGCAGCAGCCAGAGAGGGCGATTGCCACTCGGAGGGAAGCGGTAGAGGTTCTGCGTCAAGAACTCGATCCCGTCCCGGTCGGCATCTTTGGCGCGTTGATGGCTGGTGACCTGTTTGACGCTTTGAACGGCATCCCCACCGCCACGCTCAAGGACAAGACGGCGGCGGCAAATATCGTCTTGAACCACAAGGTCGCGCCTGCCTCGCTCAAGAAGAGAGTCCGCGAAGCCTTGGCGAATATCAGCACAGACGGGCCATAGTCAGTGCTAATTGGACAGCGCCACTTCGGCGCGAAGTCCGCAATTCACTAGCCCGACGCGCCAGCAAGGGATTCGCCGCAACGTGTTCCCTCGCTAGCGCTTCGGGCTTGTGTGGACAGCCATGTGGCGCTGTCAACTAGAAATCTCTGAACGGCCCGCGCGGCTCGGCCTCGTCCATGCGTTTCAGCCAGTTCTCGAAATGCTGTTGCATCTCTGCGGCTTTTTCCGGCATCTTGTCGATCAGGTTATTCTTTTCGCTGATGTCTTTCGACAGATCAAACAGGAACGTCCCGCTCTCGTTACGGACCCACTTCCAGTCTCCGACACGCGCCGCCTCCTTCGCTCGCCGTTTCCAGTACATCTCGTTACGTGGCGATGGCTTGTTCTCGGCCACCATTGGCATCATGTCAAAGCCGTCCAGCACGACGTCCTCGGGCGGGGCAACTCCGGCCAGGTTCAGCAACGTTGGGAAGAGTTCGAGCGATGTGAGAAACTCCCGGTTCACGGTACCTGCGGGGATTCGTTTGGGATAACGAATCGTGCAGCAGACGCGGATGCCGCCTTCGAATACGCGACTCTTTCCGGCACGCAGCGGCGTGTTGTCCGCGCCGCCGGAACCTCCGTTGTCTGCGAAGAAGATGACAATCGTGTTTTCAGTCAGTTTGTATTCATCTAAGAGATCAAGCACTTCGCCAATAGCTGCATCCATCGCCGTTACCGAACCGAGGTAATGGGTCAGCCGCAAGGCTCTGTTCATGACCTTGGCAGGCTTGCCGTACCGCGTGCCATCGCTGTACCCTTCCTGCGCGTGCAATTCGGGATACATCTTCCGCCATTCTTCGGGAGCTTGCGCGCCGCCGC
>CAZURK010000016.1:0-96350 GCA_964623055.1 uncultured Pirellulaceae bacterium | reverse complement strand
GAGCGCTGCAATTTCTGACCGATCAGCGCTGCACTTCCTGACCGGTGTTTAGATTTTGGCTTTTTCGTGGTCTTGGTTGCCGTTCCGTACGCCTTGTTTGTGTGGCCGATACTGCATCGTGTGCGACGGTCCCGATCATCCGACGGGTTGCTCTTCGCACCGAAGACATGGATGGTGATGTGTGGCTTCGGCCTATTCTCGATCGCAGTCATCTTTGTTCAGCCACCTTTCATCCTGTGGATTATCGTCTGCGCATCGTGGTTGTGTTTCTCTGCGGTATACCATTGGTTGTTGTTGCCACGGTTTCCCCGATATCGTATTCATGACGATGACGATTGCCCCGCATCATCGAACGCTCGATAGCCAACGCTAAAGGCGAGCGGCAATGGAGATCTCGTGGAGGAACGATGGTCGCATTTCAATTCAATCGACAGCAATGGAAAACCCCAGTGTGGGTCGCATTCCCCGACGTGTCACCAGAAACGTATCCCCGACCGGATGCTTGGAACGCCTACGGCCGCGGATGGACCGAATGGTACCTTTCGCTCTCTCGTGAAGAGAGAAACGCATACGAAGACGAGTTTCCCGAACCGGAGGGGTGGCAAGATTCCTATCGTTTCGTTTCCAACCAGCCTCGATGAACGTCCTTCGCTGACCCCGTCTTCTTTACCAATGTTGTGAGAATACTGGTTGGCGAACGAATTCCGGGCTATTCTCCTTCGCGTTCCTGCTGATCTCTCGGACCGTCTTTGGGAATGTAAATGCGGAACGCGGTCCCACTGTCGGGTTCGGAGTCGACGTAGATTTCCCCTTCGTGTGTCTTGATAATCTTGGCGGTCACCGCCAAGCCGAGTCCGGTACCTTGAGTCTTCTTGGTACTGAAGAACGGGGTGAAGATGTTCCGTTTGGTCTCCTCGTTCATGCCGGGCCCGTTGTCGCGCACTTCAATCTCTGCAAAGATCCCGCCTTCCGTAAGGGAGTTCTTCACCTTTACCTCGGCATTCTCATCGGGACCGTACTCCTTCGAGTCGCAGGCATCGATGGCATTCACCACGATGTCTGTCACTGCCATGTGTACGAGGCTCGGATCGCACAAGACGGCAGGCAATCCATCACATGTTTCGTGGCATAGAGCGATTCCCCGGTCAGCCGCGACTTGGCGATTCAACTCGCAGATGTCCGCCACCAGTTCGTCAAGGTCGACCCTTTGCAGATCCAGCTTCCAGTCCTTGGCATAGTTGAGCATGTTGCGCGACAGGCTGCCTATCCGCTCGATGCCTTCCTCGACCATCCCCCAACCTTCCTTGATCTGCTGCTGATTGTCTTTGGACATGCCGTTGCGCACCAGATAGGCGCCGCCCGTCAGGGCATTGAGCATGTTCTTGATCGCGTGCTGGATCCCCGTCACCGCCTGGCCGATGGCGGCAAGCTTTTGCGACTGGACCAGTTCCCGCTGCAGTATCTTCTCCTGGGTGACGTCCTTGCTAATACCGATGGTGCCGATGGGATTGCCTTCGGTGTCGCGAAGGGGCGACAGGGTGAGCAGGACGCTCCGGGCTTGCCCATCCTTGGCCAACAGGCGGGTTTCGTAGTTCTGAACGTTTCCGGTTTCCTCAAGGAGGCGGGCAATTGCATGCCTTTCGCGGGGATCCACATACAGGCTCTCGATTCGCCTGCCGATCAATTCTTCGCGGCCATAGCCCAGTGCCTCCTCACCACCGCGGTTGAGTGTCTCGATCAGCCCTTCCGGGTTGACCGTGATGATGATATCGGCCGAGTTTTCGAACATGCCCTCCAAGTACTGCTTGGCGTCCCGAAGTTCGTCCTGCAGTTCCTTGTCCTGCGTGATGTCCTTGCTGATTCCGAAAGTTCCGATGGGATTGTTGTCCCGGTCACGTAGACGGGATAGCGTCAACAGAACGTTTCGGACCTGCCCGTCTTTTCCCAGAAAGCGGGTCTCAAAGTTCTTGACATTGTCGGTGTCTGCCAGACGGCTGATGGCCACATTTCTATCGCGCGGGTTGGCAAACAGCATCTCGACCGGTTGGCCGATCACCTCGACCCGGCTGTAGCCCAGGGCCTGTTCCGCACCCCGATTGAAAGTCTCGATGAATCCGTCAGGTGTGACAGTAATGATCATGTCGGCCGAGTTTTCAACGATTCCTCCGAGGTACTCCATGGCTTCGCGCAGCTCGTCCCGATGGGCCTGGATCCTGGCCGTCATGATATTGAACGACTCCTCCAGTGCCCCGATCTCGTCGTCTCGCTTCTGATCGAAACGGAAGTCGAGTTCGTGGGCTGCAATTCGTCTTGTGCCCGCGATCAGCTCGGCAATCGGCTTCTCCAGCAACCGTGTAAACATGAGCCACAGGGCAACCATGCCCAACGCCAGCGAGGTGAAGACAGTGACAATGATGAAGATCCGCCTGGCCCACGCCATCGAGTCCAGTCGACTCAACGAGTAGTCGGCACTTAGAATTCCTAGTATGGGCGGATCTTCAGCATGGACGTGGCACGAGGCGCTGCTGCAGCGTGGTTCGTTTAGGATCGGGGCTACCACCGACAGGACGCGTTCTCCCTGGGGCCGATCAATCGCCATGGCCATCATCTCTGTTCCCGCCAGACTGGGATCCTCCAAATCATGGCAGGCGGAACAGGCTCGATCCTGCAAGCCCACGTCCGCTCGCTCACCACCGAATCGTGAAGCTGCCACCTTGCCGGTATCGGAATGATGATCCACATAGCGGATCTCACCATAGACTTCGCTGTCTTGAGAAATCTCGGCAATGAATCGCTGAATGCCCTCTTTGTTATCCGTCATCATCAACTCACCAATACCCTGGACCATCGACTCGGAATTGAACTTGAGAAATGCCTCGGCGGATTCCTCCGAGTAGTGAGCGCAGATATGGTTATTGACATACCCGGAGAGGGCGATTGCCGCGATCATGATGACCGCGACCACGATGCTCAACTTGTAGACGAGTTTTGATTTGATTCTCATGCCCGCCCTGTGTTTCCCAACGGCGTGGGCAGAGGAGAGAGGAAAGGGTACGACTATGGGAGTCTATCGCGCCCATGCTCATTGTGCAAACGCCAGCCAGTGCAAACGCTACAGGTGGCACACTCACTCGCTTTGTCACGGGTTATCTCATGAAACGGCACCGGTGTTCGGGCCGCCAGTCTTGCCGTATGATTCATGTCTTGCCGTGCGGGCGAAAGGTTGTGACGAGTTCGAAGGACGGCATTGAGTTGACTGCGAAGGATCACACCGATGCACTGCGTCTGCTTCATTGACGATGACAAGGATTTCGAGATTCCGCTGTTCGAGCGCGTGTTCGGAGACGTCTACGACGTTGTCGCCGTGGACGACTACGAAGCCGCCAAGCGTCGGATCGTCGAACAACGCGATTCGCCACCTGATATTTTCGTGTTGGATCTCTACTTCCCGAGTGGTCAACCTGACGAAGAACGGGTAGATGCGCTACGCCAAACGATCGTGACGTACGACGACGACCGGGCCCAAATGCGCACGGCATATGGCAACTTCCTCCGGGCGCAGTCACGCCTGCAAGCGGTGCTCGGCGCGTGGCGTCAAGGTCCGGATGGAGGTTTGGAGATAGCTCGACGCGTGGTCGCCGACTATCCAAACGTCCCGATCGTGTTCTATTCCCGCAAAGCGACATTCGAAGACGAAGTACGTTGCATGGCTGCGGAGGGCGTTTGGGGATTGGAGAAAAAGCCGACCGGAGCCAACGACGCGGAGACGGAACGTCTGACTCTTGCTGAGAAACCACGTCTCATCCGCAGATTCAACGCGATCATCGCGCGGGAAAATGAAGAACAGACGTTGGCCGTCAAGAAGGCCGTCAAAACGGTCTGGCGGTCGCGCGTTCGCTCATGAGTGAACGTTTCTCAGGGCCGGATGCCGCAGATTGCGTAACTTGCACTCGGCGGCAAAGCTCAGTATCCTCGATTGCTCTGGAGAATGCGCCGCTCCGGGACGTATTCAGAGCGTATCATCGCGAACGGAATGACTCATGAAGACTTATCAACAAATCAACGATCGGATCGAGTCCGGCGAGGCCGTCGTGCTAACTGCGGACGAGATCATGGACTATGTGGACGAGAAAGGAGTCGAGGCAGCCGCGAAGGAGGTGGACGTTGTTACCACCGCCACGTTTGGACCAATGTGTTCGTCCGGCTGCTTCCTGAATTTCGGACATGCGAAGCCCAAGATCCGCATGTCGGAAGCATGGGTTCAGGATGTTCTGGTCTACACAGGTGTCGCGGCTGTTGATGTTTATCTCGGCGCGACTCAACTGCGTCATGGCGATTCGGCGAACATGTACCATCCCGGCGAGTTTCGCTATGGCGGCGGTCATGTGATGGAGGATCTGATCGCGGGTAAGACGCTCCAGCTCTTTGCGCTTTCGTACGGGACAGATTGCTATCCACTGCGCGAGATTCGCACCTACTTCACGATCAACGACCTGAATCAAGCCATCATGGTCAATCCCCGGAATTGCTACCAGAACTACAACGTGGCGATCAATGATTCGGACAAAGCGATCTACACATACATGGGACGACTAGAGCCGAAGCGGAGAAATGCGAACTACTGCTCCGCAGGCCAACTGTCTCCGCTGCTCAACGATCCGCAGTACGATACGATCGGAGTTGGAACTAGAGTGTGGTTGGCTGGGGCTCATGGTCATGTTTACGCCGAGGGTACTCAGCACGCTGGCGATTGCGAAAGAACTCCCGGAGGCGTCCCCACGGGTGGAGCGGGCACCCTTGCACTAACAGGCGACATGAAACAGATGCGGCCAGAGTTTGTGCGCGGTGTTAGCTTTCGCGGGTACGGCGTTTCGATAGGTCTGGGGGTCGGTGTTCCGATTCCAATATTAAACGAAGATGTCCTTAAACGAACCTGCGTACGCGACCGTGATATTCTGGCGCCGGTGGTCGACTACAGTTCGGACTATCCACAGAACACGGGCAAGACCATATGCCAAGTCAACTACGAGCAACTGCGAAGTGGCGAGATCGAAATCGAAGGCAAGAAGGTGGCCGTTGGTTCACTTTCCTCCTACCATACAGCATTGGAGGTTGCTCATCTGCTCGCTGACGAAATCAGACGCGGAGATTTCCAGCTCGCCGAGCCGATTTCGGCTCTTCCCAAGGACACCTCAATGAAGCCGCTTCTGGCAAGGGATAAACCGGATGACTGAGAAAGTCACAAAGAAGCTAATGCTCTTCTTCCCTCAGTGTGAGTGCGAAAAGCCGATCATTTACCACTTGGTGAAAGACCACAATCTTGTGGTGAACGTCTACCGCGCCAAGGTCACGCCCGAGGAGGAAGGATACTTGGTGCTGGACGTGACCGGGGCCGAAAAGGATATCGAACAGGGCATGGACTTCGTCAAGACGTTTGACGTTACGATCAACGAGACCGGCAAGGGAGTGACGCGGGACCAAGAGGGCTGTACGCATTGCGGCGCCTGCGTCGTCCATTGCCCCGTCAGGGCGTTGTACATCGCAGACAGCGCAACACGAGAGGTGGGCTACGACGAGGAACGGTGCATCGAGTGCCTGGCATGCATTCGCGTCTGTCCGTACGCTGCATGCGCGTCGGCGTTTTGAGGTCTCTTTCCGCCCTTGGTCTGCCGTACAGCCGTGACTGGGAAACGAAGCTACCGGACCTTCACTCATCGAGAAGCGGTTTTCCGTATCTGCTGCTACCGCTTTGAGGCAGCTACTGCTGAGATCGTGCGGCAGCGACGAATCCTGGAAGAATACATCGACCGCCATCCCGGTTTTCGTAACGCGTTCGAACCGATCGAATTGCTCGCGGACGCACCAGAGGTCGCGCAGCGAATGACCCATGCGGCCCAACTCGTGGGCGTTGGCCCAATGGCTGCGGTGGCGGGTGCCATGGCGCAGTGCGCCGCCGAGGCCGCTCTGCAAGCTGGATCGTCGGAGGCTATCGTCGAAAATGGAGGAGACATCTACCTTCGAGCTGCAGAGCCGGTAGTCATTCGTCTCCATACTGGTACAGACCGGCTTGGCGATCGGCTTGCCTTCTCGCTGGATGCGGACGACACGCCAATTTCGATATGTTCGTCGTCGGGGAAGATGGGGCATTCGACAAGCCTCGGTGACTGCGATCTGGCAACGGTCGTGGCCAAAGATGCCGCACTGGCCGACGCAGCGGCGACACAGGCCGCCAATCTTGTCAAACAAGTCGGGGAAGTGGATCAAACACTGGAGCGGATTGCCGGCATCGACGGAATCGACGGTGTCGTGATCGTCAAGGACGACCATATCGGGCTCGCGGGGAGGCTACCGCGGTTGGTCAAAGCGGAGTAATCGACGTCGAGGTGATGTGGCCTCGACGTGTGCAAGGACAGGAGCGACTATGAAGAAACGGCTACGCCAACTGCTTGAGAAGCGAAGTTTTGACGAGATCGCCAATCAGGCCGTGCGCAAGCGGCGTGTTCTGAACCACTTGATCTCTCTCACGTTCGACCAGGATGCACGAATCGGCTGGCGCGCCGTGGAAGCTATGGGGGTGGCCGCCGAGCGGATCGCCCCCAATGACCCGGATCGCGTTCGGGACCAGGTGCGGCGACTCTACTGGCTCATATCCGAAGAGTCCGGCGGGATCTGTTGGCGTGCGCCCGAAGCAATGGCCGAGATCGTTCGCCGAATGCCTGATCTATGCGCCGACTACGTATCAATCATCGTTTCGCTCTTAATAGAGATGGCGGAAGAGGATCTCGCTCATTTCCGGGTCGGCATCCTGTCGGCGATTGGCAGACTCGGGCCGATTGCGGAAAAGGAACTCGCTGCCGTATTGCCTGCAATCCAAGCTTGTCTGGATCACGATGACTCGCAAGTCAGAGGGATGGCGGTGTGGTGTCTGGGGCAATGTGGGCGAGAAGCAATGGTCCGTCAGGTCGGCCATCTGCCCGCCGATGAAGGGCCGGTCGAATTCTACGAAGACGGATGCTTGTCAACGACCACGGTCGGCGAGTTGGTACGCAGACTGAAGCAGGCCAAAGCTGATTGAAGTGCCGGGACCGGAGTTCGCTCGTGATCCACCTTACGGAATCTTGCCTTCGGAACGCAGGTACTCCAAAACCTGATCGGCCAGCACGTCCGGCGCGTGACCGGCGGAATCGAGCTGCAATTCGGGATGTTCCGGTGCTTCGTATGGATCGTCGATGCCGGTGAAGTGGATGATCTCGCCGGCACGGGCCTTCTTGTAGATGCCCTTCGGATCACGAGCCTCGCACACGTCGAGCGGCGCGTCTACGAATACCTCTACAAAATCGCCGACGCGCCCGTTGGTTTCGACCAGCTTGCGTACGGCCCTGCGGTCGCGGCGGTAGGGGCTAATGAAGGCCGTCAGCGCAACCATACCCGCGCAGGCAAACAGCTCGGCCACAGCACCGATGCGACGAATGTTCTCTTCGCGATCTTCGTGGGAAAACGTCAGGCCGAACCGTTCGGCGAATGTCTCGCCATGATGATCGGCCAGCATCGCAGGACTTGCGTTCAACCCGTGCCGGACGTTGTCGCCATCCAGCACGAAACTGCGGATGCCGGCCTCGTACAGTTTGCGATTTACTAGGTCGGCCAACGTGCTCTTGCCGGATGCGCTCAACCCCGTAAACCACACGACGCAACCGTGATGTCCGTTCAGGCGTTCGTGTTCCTCCCGCGAAACGCTTTGCCCGTGCCAAGTGACATGTGTCTTTTCAACCATTGGTTCGAGAACTCCTAATAGACTCCTCCCATTGTTGGAAGGGGCACAATGATGGGCTGGTAGTGCAAATCTGTCAAGAGACGTTTTCGGAAGGCATTCTGGGTGTTTGGCCTTGCGTGACGGTGGCTCCGACGGGTACGCTCGATTGAGATGGATCAGAGCCAAGGGAGCTGAATTGTGGATGTAAAGATTCGATTCTGCACATCGTGAGGATCCAGACTCAGAGCCACCAGTCTGGCGGTGCAGTTTCACAGCAAATACGGCGTCGATTGCGAGTTGATCCCTGAAAGGGATGACGTTTTCGATGTCGTTGTGGATGGGAATACCGTGTTCTCGAAGCAAGCAACCGGCCGATTCCCCAAGCCCGGCGAGGTGATGCAGCAGGTGAATGACCACGGATGAGAGTCTAGGTGCGAGACACGGGGCACGATATGAGTAGCTCAAGTCGCTGACATGTCGCCCAGGATTGCGTCAACCAGTCCGTCGGTTGTGTACGGAGATGCCTCCGCCGCGGGCTCGTGGCCCAGGTCCCGCAGCGCTGTCGACGTGAGTGGACTGATGCTCACCAGCCGAGCGTTTCGCAAGTCGTCCCCGTATAGGCGAATAAGCGAGCGAGCCGTCGAGGAACTTCCCACCGTGACCCAGTCGATCTTGCCGCCAGCCATCGCCACGGCGACGTCCGTATTCGGTTCTTCCACGTCGAGGCTGCTGTACACAACGACTTGATCGACTTCGGCTCCCGCTCGTCTAAGTTCCTCGGCAAGCAACTCTCGCCCTCGGCTTGCTCGGGCCAATAGGAATCTTCGCCCTTGTGCCTCACCAGCGAGGCTTTCGGCCAGACCGTCGGCGTTGAACTGTTTCGGCACCACGTCGGCTTGAACGTGGTAGTGCATCAGTCGGTCGGCGGTGCTTGGCCCGATGGCCGCCAACTTCACGCTTCCCAACCGGCGCATATCCCAACCACGGTCAAAGAGTCGCCGAAACAGGTAGTCGACTCCGTTTCCGCTGGAAAACACCAACCAGTCGTACTCCTCCAACTTGTCCAATGCGGCATCTACCGGTGCCCAGTCGGGTGGATCTGCAATACGGATTGCTGGCTCGGTGATTACTTCAGCCCCTAAGGACGCCAGGCCATGGCGAAGCTTGTCGGACGTACTGGGTGATCCCGCCACCAGAATACGTCGCCCATATAACGGACGCGCGGCGAACCAAGAGAGTTGTGGGGCGTGGTCGACGACGTTGCCGACGAGGAACAATACCGGTGGTCGAAGCCCCTGTTTGTCAAGGACCTTTGTCACCGTGTCCAACGTGCAGCGGAACATCTGCTGTTTGGCCCAACTGCACCAACGAACAATGGCCACCGGTGTATCGGCCGGTTTGCCGTGCTCGATCAGCGCCTCGCTCCATTCCGAGACTTTCGTCAGTCCCATGTAGAAAATGAGCGTGCCGGGGAATCCTGCCAACGCGCCGAAGTCCAGCCTGGATTCCACCTTGTTGTGACGCTCCTGGCCTGTGATCAAGGCGACCGCCGATGCCACTTCATGATGTGTGATGGGAATCTCACAGAAGGCTGCTGCGGCAAGCCCGGCGGTGATTCCGGGAACGACTTCGTACGAGATTCCGGCATCGCGCAATGCTCCGGTTTCGTCAACGCCACGACCGAATACCGAAGGGTCGCCGCCCTTCAGCCTGACAACCGTCTTCCCCTCGCGAGCCCCGGCCAGCATCAACTCGGTGATCTCGGCCGGCGTGTGACGCCGCCCGCTGGCGTGATGGCCCAGACAGACCAGTTCGGCGGAAGGGGCAGCGTGCTCCAAGGCTGCGGGATTTGCCAAGTAGTCGTACAGAACCAAGTCGGCTTGACCGAGGCACTGGACGGCGCGCAGCGTGATCAGGCCGGGATCGCCTGGTCCGGCTCCGACTAGGTATACAGTTCCGTATTTGGTACTTGAAGTGGTCACTGTGTCCTTGATGGGCTCCAGCAGGGCACCGGCCTTCGGGCGACGGCAAGATGACGAAAGCCGTTCTTGGCGGTGAGATGCAATCAAGCTTCGCGGGGCTACGGCGCAAGTGGACGTGAAGAGTCGCTACTGCGTCGCCCAAGTCATCTGTAGACTAGATGATACCACGGCGCCCCCGAACGATCTACGGGTACGCGACGCAGGGCTCAGACGTACAGAATTCAGTTTTTGCGGCCTCCATTTGGTTAGGCCCGCCGCCGAAAAAATTGTCCCCGTCCCGCGACAGCTATTTCTCGAACCGTGCTCAGGCCAAGTCCAGCCCTTCGAGTTCTTCCTCCAGATTGGCGGGGTCGATTCGGACGAGCCAGCCTTCCGCGGATGGGGCTTCCGTTGCCAATTGGGGGCGATCCTGTAGGCCCTCGTTCAACTCCAAGACGCTGCCGCTGAGCGGTGACCACAGCGTGTGACTTCGCTGATCGTCAGTCAGGAAACGCAAACAGACGCTTCCCTGTTCCAGGTGGTCGCCGACCGACGGCAGTTCCAACTCGATCACTTCCCCCACGGTGTTGGCGAAATTGTGATCGAGGCCGATCCGGGCGGATCCGTCCGGCTCGACGCTGATCCAGCAATGGCCACCCAAATGATGCCGGGGCTCCGATGCGACTTCCTCGTCGTCGGGAATTGGCGGCTGCTGCATTTCAGTCTGCGCGGCTTGGCGTGCTGCTCGGACAACCACTCCCTGCAACTCGGCACGGGTAAACGGCTTGGCAATGTAATCGAAAGCACCTTGCCTGAGAGCCTGCAATGCGGTGCGCATGGTGGCGAAACCGGTGATCATGATGACGGGGATCTCCGGCTTCGCATCCCGAACCCGCTCGAGCAATTCCAGACCGTCCATGCCGGGCATCATCAGATCGGTAATAACCACCTCGGGCCAGCCGGATTCGAGGACTTTGATAGCTTCGTCTCCTGATAGCACCGTCTGGATCTCGTAGCCCTCGCGTTTCAAGTGCTTGCGGACGCTGTCCAGCACGACCTGCTCGTCATCCACCACCAGCACCTTGGTCCCTATTGTCATTTGTCTTCCTCCCATACCGGCAGGATCACCTCGAATACGGCACCGCCTTCCTCGCGGTTTCTCACGTCGATCCTTCCCCCGTGCTGTTCCACGATTCCCCAACTGACCGCGAGCCCAAGTCCGTGACTGGTCGTTTTCGTGGAGAAAAAGGGCTCAAAGATTCGCGCAATCGCGTACTCCGGGATTCCGGGGCCATCGTCCGCCACCGCGACGTGGCAGCGTGCGCCCCCTTCGATGACGTTTGTCGAGATTTCGATCTTCCCCTTGCCACCCATGCCCTCGGCCGCGTTCACGAGGAGGTTCAGGATCACTTGCTCCAATTGACGCTCGTCCCCCGCCACTGAGGGAAGTCCCTCGGTCAGTTTTCTTTCAATGTCGATGTCCCGGAAGGTCGCTTGACCGCGGACGAGCGTCAAGGTGTTTTCCACGACCTTCTCGAGATCGGTTTTCTCAAAGATGCCTGGCGTCTGCCGGGCAAAGTCGAGCAGGTTCCTGACGATGTCTCGGCAACGCAGCGTTTCACGGATGATCACTCGGCAATCGTCCGCCCGCTCGGCGTCGTCCTTCATCTCCTCCAGCAGATCTTCCGAGTAGGCAAGAATTCCCGTGAGCGGGTTGTTCACCTCGTGAGCGACACCGGCGGCCAATTTTCCTATAGCCGCCAGCTTGTCTGCGTGGACCAACTGATCCTGCAGACGTCGCTCTGCCGTTATGTCTCGGGAAATGGTACAGACTCCCACCACGTCTCCCTTATAGTCTCGCAGGGGAAAACGCACCGTGCCAAGGTGGATCTCCCGATCCTCGAGCGCCAGCGTTTCTTCGAAGTTGATCGGCTCGCCACGTTTGATCACCTGCTGATCGTGCCTAGAGATCCAGTCGGCTATGCTGGGCGAGTAGAGTTCCTCGGCCGTCTTGCCGATCAGGTCTTCCACCTTCATTCCGAACGCATTCGCGGTCGCCAGATTGGCCACCGTGTAGCGACCTTCAAGATCTTTGATGGAAATCAGGTCGCGAGCCGAGTCGATGAACTGTCGAAAACGATCAGCCGCTTCCTCGACCTCGCGTTGAAGGCGTACCCGTTCGTTGATCGGGTGCAAGGTCTCGACAACCTGGGTGACCTGGCCGTCTTCCTTGGCCAGAGGAATCATGGTGACGTCGAAGTACTGCTCGATTCCCGGCACTTTCACGTAGTCGAACACCTGGACCACCTCGACACGTTTGCCGGTTTCGACGACTCGCCGAAAGGGACAGGTAATATCGTCGACTGAAGGTGGCTTTAGCCTGCGGCAGAGCACGTCATGGCAGGGCTGGCCGCGCACCTGGGACGAGGTCAAACCGGTAAAGCGGGAAAAGCCGGCGTTGACCGTCTGGATCCGCATCTCGTGATCAAGCACCATGACGATGTCGGGAATGCTGTCGAGAATACTCTGAGTTTGCTTCTGCCCTTTCTCTAAGTTCTGTTGCGCCTGGATCAAGTCCCAGAAGATCCGGGCGACGTCGTGGTCCATGACGCGGACGCCCGGTGGGCATCGCTGCTGGATCTCGTCCGCAGTTTCTTCGTCTCCGGTCAGCTCGATGACCAGTTCCAGATCCGGGACGCGGAATACGTCATCCAGTTCGGAACCGATGGCGATTCCTCGCTCGGCCGCATAGACGATGCCCGGCGCGTTGCTCTGCAGATCGCAGACCAGCCGGACATCGAGCGGGAGTTCCACCAACCCTCTTTCGAGGATGAACTCCAGCAAGGAACGACAGCCTCGGCCGCCTCCGACGATTGCGGTTTTCATGGCTTGGCTTCCGCTTCCAGATCTTCCACGAGTCTTCGTTTAACCGCGACCCATCGGGGAGCGCGTCGGTGTTGACGTCGGTTCCCGCATCACGCGCTCCCCGATGGGTCGCGGTTAAACGACGGTGCTGTTCGCTGGCCTACCAATGATTGTACCACCGGACGCAGGTCATCGAGTAGAGCCTGTGCGGTCTCATAGAAAATCCGAGTGCCGTAAGAGAAACGCATTAGGATGTCGTTCAACTCGCTGGGTATCCAGGGGAACAACTTGGCGAGGTTCATGATGCGGTGCGCGAAAAAGGCGGAAGCGTCTTGCTTGGTAAGTTTCGCTCCCGTAGCGGGTTGCAGCCGCCCAGCGGCCACTTGGTGAAAAGTGCGTTCCCCTTTGCCTACTACATACAACAGCACGTTGCCCAGCGACCAGATGTCGAAATCGGGAATGTCCTGGCAGAAGTCGTAGTCGATCCAGCGGAACTGATCTGTTTCCGATTCGATCAGGATGTGATCGTTGCGGATGTCGCCATGATGATACCCGCGCTGGTGGACCATCGCGATCGCCTCGAATGCATCGACCAGTTTGCAGAGGATTCCCGGCAATTCCGTGTCGAAGTAGGTACGGTGTTCCATCTGCAAATCGCTCAGGTACCGGTACAGATTGCGTCCGCGGATGAAGTCGATCACCCGGACCGGATTGCCCCGCTCGTCCTTCTCGGTCCACCCCTGCATGAAGCGTGCATCCCCGCGCACCATATCGAGCAGCTCGCCTTCCTTCAGGGGATTCCGGTAGCACCGCATCCGGAGAAGTCCGATCCGGATCGTGAACTCCTCGTGAAAGGCCAGCTTTAAGACTTTGTCGTCGCCGGATTCCAGTTCGATTGCTTTCTTGACCCAGAATTTAGGTTGATCGTCGATGCCAAACCGGCCCTCCTTCATGTCCTTTTCGACAAGGTAGAACCGATCCCCGAGGTGGATAACATGGCCGCGCAAGATGTTCATGAAGTCAGTTGTGTCGGTGACGATTCGCGCGGGGGCCGACGCGCGGCGGCCTGTCAGTTCCTCGATACGATGAATAATCTCGCTTTGGTCCATCCCCTCAGCCTATGCCCGTCTTTCGGCTTAGGTCAAGCGCACAACCAATGGGAACCGAAAGTGGCTTTCTCTTTTCTGGGCGAGCACAACTTGAGCTCTTGAACCGTCTGTGCGTGCGGTGTCGCGGCTTTCCATAAGCACAAATAGTCATTCTGAGATTTTTTTCACGATTTCTCAGGAAACGGCTTTTCAAGTCGATCTCAGTTCTGCAGGATATTGGGAACGTTGCATGAGCTATTGATCCAGCACGAGGAGGGCCCATTCTTGGCACGCTTACGGCGAGTGGTCCTCGAACGACTGATGCGTTACTACCGGTTCCTGGCGGAACTCACCTCCAAGGAACCCGTTGCGACCATCACAAGCGCCCAGGTGGCCGACGCCCTGGACATTGATCCGACGCAGGTCCGAAAGGACCTGGGCGCTATCGGACTGCAGGGAATGGGCCGTGTTGGGTTCGACGTATGCGAAGTGTGCCGATCGATCCGGGTCATGCTCGGGTTCGATCAGAAGTATGAGTCAGTGTTGATAGGTGCCGGCCATTTGGGCGGCGCACTGCTGGCATATTCAGGTTTTGCCGCCGGCTTTGCCCGATACGGTTTGCAGATTGTTGCAGTTTTCGACAACGATAAATCAAAGATTGGCGGCAAGATCGCCGAACTTACCGTAAAACCTATGAAGGAGATGAAGCCCCTGATCAGAAGACGATCTATTCGTCTTGCCATCCTCACAACTCCGGCGGAAGTGTCTCAGGGATTGACAGATCGCTTGGTCACGGCTGGCATTAAGGCGATCTGGAACTTCTCGCCCACTCAACTCAGCGTGCCTTCAGACGTTCTGGTGCGCAACGAACATATTTCCGTCGGTTTATCTGAAATCGCCTACCATCTCAAACAGTAGCGGCGTGAGCTAAGCGGCCAGCCCCCCAATTCGTGATGAATCTCTCGATTTGTCACAACGAAAACTTGACAAACGTGAAAAAAATCTCAGATCAACAAGAATCTCGTCGCTGAAACGTGAAAAAAATCTCGGATGGGCTTGACGCCCGGTTTTCTTTGGTTAGAAACCAATAGTGGGAATCCTACGTAATGGACCCACATAGCCTTTTATCAAACGATGTCGATGTCGACTTCGAGTACATATTTCACTTAGGTTCTCGGATATCCCCTTATCTCATGAGGAGGAAGGAACAAACATGCCAAGTTATGTGATTCCGGACAAATGTGACGGTTGCAAAGCCCTTGACAAGACGGCCTGCCAGTACATTTGCCCCAATGACCTGATGGTCTTGGACAAAGAGCAGATGAAGGCCTACAACCAAGATCCGCAGATGTGTTGGGAGTGCTATAGCTGTGTAAAAATCTGCCCGACGCAGGCGGTCGAAGTGCGTGGCTATGCCGATTTTGTGCCCCTTGGTGCAAGTGCCACCGCAATGCGGAGCACCGAAGACATCATGTGGACGATTCAGTTCCGCAGTAAGGAAATTCGGCCGAAGCGTTTCAAGTTCCCAATCCGCAGAGGGGTCGAGGAGGGCAAAGCCCAACCGTTCGATCACTATCCGACCGGCGACGACGATCTGAAGAGCCCGACGCTGATGTGCGAACCGACGGGCCTGAACACCGAGAAGGGTCCCGTAAAGTTCGACAAGGTCCCGACTCTGTAATCGAGCGGCGTGTGTAAGGGTCTGTTTTCTGCGGCAAAAACACTCAAAGGAGATACGTAAATGGCGGATTTTGAGACGGTAACAGTTGAGACCGACCTGCTGATCTGCGGGGGCGGGATGGCCGCCTGTGGCGCGGCAGTGGAAGCGTCCTATTGGGCGAAAAAGAATGGGTTGAAGGTCACCGTGGTCGACAAAGCGGCTATGGATCGCTCTGGTGCGGTCGCTATGGGCTTGTCAGCAATCAATCAGTACGTGGACCTGAACAGCGGTAATAACACCCTGAAGGACTACCTTGACTACGTACGCAATGACTTGATGGGTATTACCCGCGAAGACGTGGTTGCCAACATCGCACGCCACGTGGACTCGACGGTGCATCTGTTCGAGAAGTGGGGCTTGCCCATCTGGAAGGACCAGGATGGCAACTACGTCCACGAAGGTCGTTGGCAGTTGATGATCAACGGCGAATCGTACAAGATCATCGTTGCCGAGGCTGCGAAGAACGCGCTGGCGGATGCGGGCGGCGAGATCTTCGAGCGAGTTTTCATCACGCACCCGTTGGTGCAGGATGGCAAGTGCGTCGGCGCTATTGGGTTCAGCGTCCGTGAGAACAAGGTCTACGTGTTCAAGGCCAAGGCCACCATGTGTGTCATGGGTGGTGCCGTGCACGTGTTCAAGCCGCGTTCGACCGGTGAAGGCTTCGGCCGTTCCTGGTACCCGCCGTTCAACTCGGGTGCAAGCGCTTTCTTCACCATCTACGGTGGTGCGGAAATGACCTGCCAGGAAGTCCGGTTTATTCCCGTCCGCTTCAAGGACGCTTATGGGCCGGTGGGTGCGTGGTTCCTGCTGTTCAAATCGATCGCCACCAACGCCCAAGGCGGCAACTACATGCAGGACAATGCTGCAGAGCTCGACAAGTGGGAGCCCTACGGCAAGGTGAAGCCGCGTCCCGCCAATATCCGTAACTGGCTGATGATGCTGGACGTGATGGACGGCAAGAGCCCGATCTACATGCAGACGGCCGATGCGATCCAACGGATCTCCGAAGCAACGGAAGACCCGAAGGAACGCAAGAAGAAGCTCAAGGAGCTTGAGTCCGAGGCATGGGAAGACTTCCTGGACATGACGATCTCGCAGGCCATTCTGTGGGCCGCGACGAACGTCGAGCCGGAGAAGAAGCCTTCCGAGATCATGGCTTGTGATCCGTACTTCATCGGCTCGCACTCTGGTGCTTCCGGTGCGTGGGTCTCGGGTCCCGAAGACCTGCAGACCGACGAGACGAAAGACGAGTACTGCTGGGGCTATGCCAACATGACCACGGTCAATGGCATGTTCGCCGCGGGCGATGCCTCCGGCGCCTCGAGCCACAAGTTCTCGTCGGGTTCGCACGCCGAGGGTCGCATCGCTGCCAAGGCCGCGATCGCCTACATCGTCGACAACAACGAAGCCCCCAACGTGGACCAGGCTCAAGTCGACGCTCTGACGGCGGAGATCCTGAAGCCCCTCGACATGTTCGAGGAGCACAAGGGTGCGACGACCGATCCGGACATCAACCCGAACTACATCCGTCCGACGCAGTTCATGTACCGGCTGCAGAAGATCATGGACGAGTACGCGGGTGGCGTGTCCAGCCAGTTCAAGACCAGCGACAAGCTGCTTGAGAAGGGCCTCGAATTGTTGGCGTTCCTCAGAGAGGACACGGTAAGCATCGCGGCCGAGAACCTGCACGAGCTGATGCGGGCTTGGGAAAACGTCCACCGGATGTACCAGGCCGAGGCTCACGTGCGTTCGATCCTGTTCCGTGAAGAGACGCGTTGGCCGGGCTACTACTTCCGGTCGGACACGCCCAGCATGGACAACGAGAACTGGCTCGCCTTCTGCAACTGTGTCTATGACAAGGACTCAGGCGAGTGGACGATGAAGAAGAGACCCGTGAAGTATATCTCGGGTTAGGCCAGCGAGCACGAATTGCTCGAAGGCTGTTCTTCGATACTGTAACGTAAAGCATTCCAACTTCGGGCGCCGTGCGAAGCGCGGCGCCCGAAGATTCTGCTACATAACTCTGCTCTTTTTTCTGCGCGGCGGTTCGTGGCCAATCATGCACGAGGCAGCCGGCTTGAAGCGTCGTTGTTCGGCGTGCAAATCCTCATGACGGATGCTCCTCCAACTTGTCCCCACTGCGCCTCTCGACTCAAGAAGTGGCTTGTGCCGGACGGGGCGAGTTGGAACGAGGAGTTCTTTTACGTCTGTTTCAACGACGAGTGTTCTTACTACAAGGAGGGGTGGGCCTGGATGAAGCAGGAATACAACCAACACGCTTCATACCGCTACACGTTCAACCCCACCACGGGCGCATCAATGCAGATTCCGGTTTGGTCAGACACGGCAACTCGCGAAATGATCGTGGAAGAATCCGAGGGGGGGGACGAATGACAGACGACCCTCAATCCTCCGTTCCAAACGATCCACGCGAAGAACTCGAGGAGAAAATTCTGGAGGACTATCCCCGGCTCGGTCCGGACGATGCCTTCGAGTTTTCCTGCCGGCCCGGAATCTCCTGCTTCAACAAGTGCTGTGGCGACGTGAATATCTTCCTGTCGCCGTATGACGTGCTTCGAATGAAGCGACGCCTGGGGATTACCTCGGGCGAATTTCTCGACAAATACACTATTATCCCCGTCCAGAAGGACATGAAGACGCCGGTCGTCATGCTACGCATGAACGAGGACGAGGCGAAGACCTGCCCGATGTTGACCGAGGAGGGATGCGGGATTTACGCGGATCGGCCTTGGCCTTGCCGTATGTACCCATTGGGGCTGGCGTCCCAGAAAGAGACGCCGGATGGTTGGCGCGGCGAGCGATTCTACTTCCTCTTGAAGGAGGAGGGATGCCAAGGGTACGACGAAGAACCGAAGGGCTGGACGGTTCGCGAGTGGCTCGACAATCAGGGGCTGGACGAGTACGACGAGTGGGGCGAACAGTACAAGGAGTTGGCGCTTCATAAGTTCTTCGAGGACGGGGGGACGCTCGCGCCCGAGAAGATGCATATGTTCTTCCTCTCGTGTTATGACTTGGACAAGTTTCGCGAGTTCGTGTTCGAGAGCACGCTTCTGCGGCGATTCGACGTTGACGAGGATTTCGCCGAGGAGATGCGTTACAGCGATGAAGCGCTGCTGCGTTTTTCGATCCAATGGCTTCGGTTCAGCCTGTTCGGTGAAGATACCGTGAGGGTCAAGCAGGACGTTGCTGAGGCGTTCAAGGGCAATGTGGATAAGAAGGAGTTGTTCCCCCAGGCAGAAAAGAAGGCCCCTTAAGAGGAATCATTGATGAGCGGAAACGGCAAACGGGGAAGGATTCTGGTGATCGGTGGCGGGATCAGTGGTATCACCGCCGCGATCGAAGCATCCGAGGCCGGTTGCGAGGTCGTGCTGGTCGAAAAGAATGCCTACCTAGGCGGCCGTGTGGCCCGAATGAATCAGTACTTCCCGAAGCTGTGCCCACCCAGTTGCGGTTTGGAGATCAATTACCGCCGGCTCAGGGCAAGTACGAACATCAGGTGCCTCACGCTTTCACAAGTCGAGAAAATCACGGGCGGACCGGGCCGCTACCAAGTCACCATCCAGCGGACTCCGCGGTTTGTCAACAACAAGTGCACCGCATGCGGCGAATGCGTCAAAGCCTGTCCGGTGGACCGTCCCGACGAATTCAACGCCGGGATGAGTACGACCAAGGCTGTCTATGTGCCGTTCGACATGGCTTATCCGCTTCATTACGTCATCGACGGCGAGGTTTGCCCAGGGGCCGAATGCGGCAAGTGCGTCGAGGCATGTCCCTATGACGCCATCGAACTGGACATGAAGCCCGAAATGGTCGAGGTGGAAGCTCAAGCGATCATCTGGGCCACCGGCTGGCAGCCCTACGAGGCGGGACAGATCGAGGGTCTCGGCTTTGGCTCGTCCCCGAACGTAATCACCAACGTGATGATGGAACGGCTGGCGGCGCAGAACGGGCCAACAGAAGGCAAGATTCAGCGGCCGGCGGATTCGAAGGAAATCGAAACGATCGCGTTTGTGCAGTGTGCCGGTTCCCGTGACGAGAACTACTTGAAGCACTGCTCAGGGGTCTGCTGCATGGGTTCCCTGAAGCAGGCTCGTTACGTACGCGAGCAGTATCCGGAAGCCCAAATCTTCATCTTCTACATCGACATTCGTGCACCCGGGCGACTCGAAGATTTCTATGCCGAGGTGCAGAAGGATGAGAAGCTCCGATTGATCAAAGGCAAGGTAGCCAAGATCACGGAGGATGCCGCCAGCGGAGACTTGGTGGTCGAAGCCGAGGATACCCTGTCTGGCGAACGCGTCACACAGCAGGTCAACCTGGTTGTGCTGGCGACGGGCATTGTGCCCACGGATGCACCTTCGGTCAGCATCGAGGCGGGCAGCGACCTGCAGCGAGACGAGCATGGGTTTCTGACGAACGATCAGCCCCTTGCCGGCATGCTTGGCGCCGGGTGTGCCAAACGGCCGGTAGACGTAGCGGCATGTGTGCGGGACGCCACGGGCACCGCTTTGAAGGCCCTTCAGATATGCGTGGAACAGGCTGGTGAGTGATAACGACAAAAAGATAGCCGTTTGGATCTGCCAGGGTTGCGACATCGGCAAATCGGTCGACGTCGATGCACTCGAGTCGCTTGCGACCGGCGATTGCGGAGCGGATTCGTGCGCCAAGCATGAGTATCTGTGTGGCGACGAAGGCGTCGAACTGATCAAAAAGGAGATCCAGGACGGAGCCAACACGATCGTTGTCGCCGCATGTTCACCCAGGTTCAACGCGGATACGTTCGCGTTTGACGGCGTGCTGACCGAACGGGTGAACCTGCGAGAGATGGTTGTATGGAGTCACCCGCCCAACGACGAAGATACTCAAATGCTCGCCGAAGACTACCTTCGGATGGGTATTGCCCGGGCAAAGAAAGCAACGATCCCCGAGCCTTTCGAGACCGAAATCGATAAGACGATTATGGTCGTGGGTGGCGGGCAAAGCGGCATGACCGCTGCCATGGAGGCTGCGGGTGCGGGCTATGAGGTCGTACTGGTCGAAAAAGAGGCTCAACTGGGCGGCTGGTTGAACAAGTTCGCCAGGTTATTTCCCAAGAAGCCGCCCTATCGCAAGCCCGAAAAGGTCGACTTGGCGTCCCGCGTCAGCGAGATCGGACAGAACGATCGGATCACCGTCCATCTGGGCGCGACGATCGAGAAGATCAACGGTCAACCCGGCCAGTTCGACGTCTCGCTGCAGACCAACGGCTCTGCCACCGAATTTCGCGTTGGCGCGATCATACAAGCCACCGGCTGGAAACCGTACGACGCATCGAATCTCGGTCATTTGGGACACGGTTCGCCGAACGTCATTACTAACGTCCAGATGGAAGAGATGGCCGCCTCGGGCAAGATCGTTCGTCCCTCGGACGGCAAACCGGCCCGGCGGATTGCTTTCATTCAGTGTGCCGGATCGCGTGACGAAGAACATCTGCCGTACTGCTCAGGCGTCTGCTGCCGCGTATCGCTGAAGCAGGCCCTCTGGGTCCGTGAACTCGACGCTGATGCGGAAGCCTATGTTCTGTACAAGGACATTCGGGCCCCTGGACAATACGAGGACTTCTATCGCCGCGCTCAAGAAGATCCCGGGATCTTTTTCACTAAGGGCGAAGTGGTTGGGGTGAAAGAGACGGACGATCAAAACCTGCTTGTCGACATGGAAGACACACTGATCGACAAGCAGATTCAGCTTGAGGCCGATTTGATTGTACTGGCTACCGGAATGGTACCGGTGGCAGCCGACGGCGAGGCTATTCGCCAGCTTCGAGACGCTCAGGCAGTCATTGAGAAGGGCGAGGCGGGCGCACAACTCGAAGCCGCGAAGGTAACGGCCGAGGAACTCAAGGACCACGACGGGACGGAGATTCTGAACCTCGGCTACCGGCAAGGGCCGGATCTGCCGTCGCTCAGGTACCAGTTCCCCGATTCACACTTCATCTGCTTCCCTTATGAGACGCGACGCACCGGCGTTTACGCCGCTGGCTGCGTGCGAGCACCTAATGATTGCGATGGATGCCGAGAGGATGCTTCCGGAGCCGCTTTGAAAGCAATTCAGAGTGTGGAACTTGCTTCTCGCGGAGCCACAGTGCATCCACGATGGGAAGACCGATCATATCCCGACTTCGCCCTGCAACGTTGCACGCAGTGCAAACGCTGCACCGAGGAGTGCCCGTTCGGCACCTTGAACGAGGATGAAAAGGGCACGCCTCAACCCAATGTCACTCGGTGCCGTCGCTGCGGCATCTGCCTGGGCGCCTGCCCCGAGCGGATCGTGTCGTTTAAGGACTACTCGATCGATATCGTTTCGTCGATGATCAAGGCGGTCGAGATTCCCGACGAGTTCGAAGAGAAGCCCCGTTTGTTAGGGCTGCTTTGCGAGAATGATGCGTATCCCGCCTTGGACGTAGCGGGTCTGAAACGTATCCAACACAGTAACTGGATCCGGTTCATTCCGGTCCGGTGTTTGGGGGCGGTTAATGTCGTTTGGATTGCCGATGCGTTGTCCTGCGGCTACGACGGAATCTTGCTCGTAGGCTGCAAATCCGGGGATGACTACCAATGCCATTTCGTGCGTGGTAGCGAACTGATGGGTACGCGGGGCGACAACATTCGAGACAAATTGAACTCGCTCGCACTGGAAGAAGAGCGGGTGCGCGTCGAGCAGATCGAGATCGCTGAATACGATAAGCTCGCAAGGATCGTCAACGAATTCGCAGAGGAAATTGAAGAAATCGGAATGAACCCCTTCAAAGGGTTTTAGTTGAGGAGGAAAAAGGGGACAAGGTCGCGTGGCACTGCTTACTTGTTAGCAGTGTTCGTCACGGCTTGGAACGGCACGGCTAACAAGTAAGCCGTGCCACACGGGACTTGAAACCAGTGAACCCGATGTTCCGTTTTTCCTCATGGGAGTGTTCAGAGAATGCCGGAGCCGTATCTCGTAAAACCGGATAGAGAATTCGTCCAGCGCGTCCTGGGTGAAGGCGGGGAAGATCTGAAGAAGTGCTTCCAGTGCGCTACGTGTTCGGTCGTTTGCGAACTGTCGGACGGCAGCAAGCCTTTTCCTCGCAAGGAAATGATCTGGGCTCAATGGGGCTTGAAGGATCGGCTCGCGGCGGATCCGGATATCTGGCTCTGCCATCAGTGCAATGACTGCTCGACACGGTGCCCACGTGGTGCCCGCCCGGGCGATGTCCTTTCGGCGTTGCGACAGGAGACGGTCCAGCACTATGCGGTTCCCAGCTTCCTCGGCAAATGGGCGAATAGCCTGACGCACCTTCCGGTGATGCTGCTAATCCCCGTCGTGCTCCTGGTGTTGGCGCTTCTCGCGAAGAAACCGATTTGGGAAGCCACAGGCGCGGATGACGGTCTGCTGCATTACCTCCACCACAAGGGTTTCTACGCGGATCTGTATCCGCATTGGCTTCTGATAGGCTTCTACTCGACTTTCTGGGGTTTGGCCATGCTCGCCGCCGCGGCGGGAGTCTTGAAGTTTTGGCGGGCCATGAAGTCAGCCGACGAAGCGGCTGGCGGCTACGCTCCGAAGTTGGGCATCGTTCCTAGTATCATACGCGTCCTAAGGTCATTTTTCCGCCACGACAAGTTCAGCAAGTGCGAAAGCCAGGCTTCGCGGCGGACGGCGCACATGGGAGCGTTCTACGGGTTTGCTGCCTTGTTTATTGTCAGCGTGTGGGCGGTGATCGCGCTGTACATGATCAACCCTTTCATTCCGGGCCATGATAACGATCTAGTCTATCCCTTCGCTTTCAGTGACCCGTTGGGAAGCCCATGGAAGATCCTTGGCAATCTGGGCGCGATCGCCTTGATCGCCGGTTGCATCATTGCTATCCGCAACCGGATGAGTGAAAAAGAAGGATCGTCGGCAAGTTCGTCATTTGATTGGCTCTTCCTTTGGCTTGTACTGATCGTGGGTGTATCTGGTCTGTTGACCGAGATAATGCGATTTGTGGCCGAACCGACGGAGTCAACTGGCCTCCGGCACTTGGCTTTCGGCATCTACTTTGTCCATCTCGTAGCTGTATTTGACTTGTTGGTATACCTGCCGTTTTCGAAGTTTGCCCACATTGTCTATCGGTCCGTGGCGCTCGTCTATGCCGAGCATACCGGGCGGACCAAGGGGACGGTGGAAAGCGAATAAGGCGTTGGTTTGGGTTAGATTGTCCCCGTAAGAAGTGAAAAGGATCACTACCAGGGGATTGCAGAGATCAGGAAGGAAACATCCTTCCGTCATCGAACATCACAAGACGAGTGAAAGGAGAGTTACATGATTAAGCCGCACGGTTCGGATACGTTGAATCCCCTTTATGTGGCGGATGAGGCGAAGCGTGCTGAGTTGGAAAAGGAAGCCGAAGGTCTGCCGAAGCTGATGGTCTGCTCGCAGGCTGCGGCTAACGCGGTCATGATGGCCAGCGGTTACTTTAACCCGCTGACCGGATTCATGAATCTGGCGGACTCGCTGGCAGTGGCCGAGAGCATGAAGACCACCGGTGGTCTGTTCTGGCCCGTGCCCATCGTCAACGTGGTCGAGGATGCATCGGCCATCGGAGACGCCAAGCGGATCGCTCTGTTGGATCCGAACGTCGAGGGGAACCCGGTGTTGGCGATTCAGGACGTCGAGTCCATCGAGGAAGCGACCGACGAGCAGATGAACCTGATGGCCGAAAAGGTCTACGGCACCACCGACGCGGAGCATCCGGGCGTCAAGGCTTTCCTTTCGGTTGGCAAGTGCTTCGTCGCCGGTCCGATCCAGGTCCTGAACTACTCGTACTTTGCCGCGGACTTCCCGGAGACCTTCCGCACGGCCACCGAGATCCGCGACCAGATCGGGAAGAACGGTTGGAACAAGGTCGTCGCGTTCCAGACGCGAAACCCCATGCACCGCGCTCACGAGGCGCTCGTGAAGATCGCCATGGAACGCACCGGTGCCGACGGGGCCGTGATTCACATGTTGCTGGGCAAGCTGAAAGCCGGCGATATCCCGGCCGACGTTCGTGACGCAGCGATCCGCAAGATGGTCGAGTTGTACTTCGAGCCGAATACTTGCGAAATCACGGGGTACGGGTACGATATGCTTTATGCCGGTCCCCGCGAGGCCGTTCTGCACGCCGTATTTCGCCAGAACATGGGTACCACGCACCTGATCGTTGGCCGCGACCACGCCGGCGTGGGCGACTACTACGGTGCCTTTGATGCCCAAACGATCTTCGACAACGACGTGCCGGAAGGCTCGCTCGAGTTGCAGATCTTCAAGGCCGACCACACCGCGTTTTCCAAGGTTGTGGGCGACGTGATTATGATGTGCGAGGCTCCCGAAGGGCACAAGCCGGAAGAATTCGTCTTCCTGTCGGGTACGAAGGTCAGGGCGATGCTGTCCAACGGCGAAGACCTGCCTCCCGAGTTCGCTCGACCCGAGGTAGCCAAGATCCTGATGGAGTACTACCAGTCGCTGCCCCAGGAGTAGTCTGACGAAGGAAGCGTACCATGGACTTGATCGACATAGCCCGAGAAAAAGGACTGGAGTTCAAAATCCAGGTGCGCAACCACCAGGTCACCACAGACATGTCCGCGAAAGACGGTGGCCAGGATGAAGGCCCCTCACCGGTCGAATTGCTGGCCGGTTCGCTGGGGACTTGCATCGCGATGATGGTACAGACCTACTGCAACCGTCATGGTTATACAGACGGCGATGTGGGCGTCAGTCTCACATTGGAGCTTGCTGATTCTCCAAAGCGAGTTGGCGGCATCGTCGTCGACGTTGAGTTACCCGATGGCATCCCCGAGGACAAAAAGGAAGTCATCAGACGCATGGCCGAGAAATGCCCGGTCCATGAAACGTTAAGGAATCCACCGCGTATCGACATTGATATACTGTAGACCTCGATCTATAGATCAGGCCTAAGTCGTGCGTCGAAAGACGCGACATGCCAACCTGAGAAAGGAGCAATTCGATGGAACAAAAAGAATTCGGCGGCAAGATGCTGGAAATCGACGAGGATGGTTTCATCCAGGATCCGGATTCGTGGGATCAGGCCGTTGCGGCAGATCTTGCGAAGACCGAAGGCGTCGACGACTTGACCGACGATCACTGGAAGGTGGTCAACTACTTGAGGGAGTATTACCTCGAGTTCAATATGGCCCCGATGATCCGCAAGCTCTGTAAGTCGACCGGCTTCAAGCTGAAGGAAATCTACGAGCTGTTCCCGAGCGGTCCCGCCAAGGGGGCCTGCAAGGTGGCCGGGCTTCCGAAGCCGACTGGTTGCGTCTGATCCGGATGCCGGATGATCCGTTTAGGGTGGGAAGAAGTGTTGCGGTGCTTCTTCCTGCCTGGATGGTGCGCGATTTGATGGCAATCATGAGAAGAGGGCGCTGACGCCTTTTCCTGTCTCAAGGTGCCAGATGATGACATTTGAGAAGTTGCTTGCGAAGAAGAAGGACGCCATCCTGCAAAGATGGGTCGACGATGCATTGGCGATGTATTCCAAGGACGCCTCGACCGTCTTTCGGCGTGAGAAGGATCCCTTTGCCAATCCCGTCGGCCACAGCTTGCGTGTGGGGGCCCAGGCGATCTTCGAGGCACTGCTCGAAGGGACGGCGGCGGAGGAGATTCGCGGGCACTTGGACGGAATTATCAAGGTCCGCGCGGTCCAGCAGGTTTCCGCGTCCCAGGCGGTCGGCTTTGTCTTTGATTTGAAGCGGGCCGTACGTGCCGAACTGGGAGTGAAACCGGGGGATGCGAGATTAGCGACCGAACTGGCAGAGTTGGACGGTCGAATAGACCGGATAGCCTTGTTGGCATTCGAGGTGTATGTCGAGTGCCGAGACCAGTTGTCCCAACTTCGCATCAACGAAGTGAAGCGTAGGGTGTCGTGGGTCCTGGACAAGATGGGAGAACGTTCGCCCGATGCGGAACTGGTCCAATTGGACCCCAAGTAAGAACGTTTTAGTAGCACAGTGCCGAGAGGGTCTCCGATGAAGTTGATAGTCTCCCTAGGAGTCGTCGTAGGTCTGTTTCTGCTCGGCATGCTTGGCGGCACCGGCACGGCCGTGGGGTGGATCTTCGGAGTCGTCATTCCATACGTGGCCATCGTGATCTTTTTCGGTGGGCTGATCCATCGCGTGTTGACGTACGCAAATGCTCCGGTTCCCTTCCGGATTACGAGCACGTGTGGGCAGGCCAAGTCGCTGCCGTGGATCAAACAGGCGAAGTTGGACAACCCAAGTTGCGCGCTGGGTGTTGCTGGTAGAATGCTTCTCGAGGTCGCGTTCTTCCGGTCACTGCTCCGTAACACGCGGGCGCAGTTGCTCGATCGAGGCAAGCTGGTTTACGCTACCAGCCTGTGGCTTTGGATCGGGGCTATCGCTTTCCATTGGACGCTGCTGGTCATCTTGATACGGCATCTGAGGTTTTTCACCAGCCCAACTCCCATATTTGTGACGATTCTGGAAGAGGCCGATGGGTTTCTTGAAGTGGGCGTGCCGGTATTCTTCGCCACGTCAGTCATTTTTTTGGCGGGGCTGGTATTCCTGCTTCTTAGACGCTTGGTCAACCCGCAGATGCGCTACATATCGCTGCTGGACGACTACTTCCCCCTGTTCTTGCTGTTGGCGATCGGGGGCAGCGGCTTTTGCCTCAGGCATTTTGAAAAGACGGATGTCCCGGGCATCAAAGAGTTGGCGGTGGGGCTGGTGACGTTTTCGACGACGACGGTGCCCGATACGATCGCACCTCTGTTCTATGGGCATCTGTTCTTGGTCTGCGTGCTGCTGATGTACTTTCCGTTCGGCAAGCTGCTGCACATGGCCGGCGTGTTCCTCAGCCCCACCCGAAACATGGCGAACAACAACCGAATGGTGCGACATGTCAATCCCTGGGACTATCCCGTCAAAGTGCATTCCTATGAAGAGTACGAAGACGAGTGGCGGGACAAGATGAAGGCGGCCGGTGTTCCGGTCGACAAGGAGTAGCCATGGCGAAACCGGACGAGGTTGATTATTACAAGCAGGAAGAACTCCTGCAGGTCGACTACGATCCGCCGAAAACGGATTGGCTGGACAATCCGGTCGATCTCCGGCCTGGTAGCTACATCTATCCGGGCAAGCCGAAAAACCTGAAGATCCTGGATCTGCCAAACCCGCATGAGTGGGCCGTCACCGACGACGACTGGGGGCTGCAAGACAACTGGAAGCAGATCATCCTCGATGGCATGGCCGAGCGGCTGAAGAAGTACCGCTCGTTCAAGGTCTTCATGGACAGTTGCGTGCGGTGCGGAGCCTGTGCCGACAAGTGCCATTTCTTCCTTGGCGGCGGCGACCCGAAGAACATGCCGGTGCTACGAGCCGAGTTGCTGCGGTCCGTTTACCGCAAAGACTTCACGGCGATGGGCAAAGTACTGGGCAAGTTGGCGGGCGCCCGCGAATTGACCGAGGACGTCATCAAGGAGTGGTTCTACTACTTCTACCAGTGCACCGAGTGCCGGCGCTGCAGCGTATTTTGCCCCTTCGGCATCGACACGGCCGAAATCACGATGTTCGGGCGCGAGTTGTTGGGATTGCTCGGCTTGTACATCAACTGGTCCATCGAGCCGGTAGCCAACTGCTACAAGTTCGGTAACCACTTGGCGATCCCGCCTCACGGGATGGTCGACACGCTCGACTTCATGGTGGACGATATCGAGGAAGCCACGGGAATCCAACTCAAGGTTCCGTACAACAAGAAGGGGGCCGAGGTTCTCTTCATTCCACCGTCAGGTGACTATGTCGCGGCTCCAGGCATCTACACCTGCATGGCCTACATGCTGATCTTCAACGAGTTGGGCATCGACTACACGTTCAGCACGTACGCGTCGGAGGGCGGTAACTTTGGCCTGTTCACCTCGCACGAGATGATCAAGCGGCTGAACTCGAAGATCTACGCTGAAGCCAAGCGGCTGGGCGTGAAGTACATCATCGGCGGCGAGTGCGGACACATGTGGCGGGTGCTGCACCAATACATGGACACGGTGAACGGCCCGGCCGATTTCCTTGAGGTGCCGAAGTCTCCCCTTACGGGCACGGTCTTCGAGAACGCCAAGTCCTCGAAAATCATCCACATCCACGAATTCCTGGCCGACGCGATCCGGCACGACAAGCTGAATTTGGAACCCAGCCGCAACGACCACATCCGCGTGACCTTCCACGATTCCTGCAACCCCGCGCGGGCCATGGGGATCTTCGAGGAGCCGCGTTACGTGATCAGGAGCGTGTGTAACCATTTCTACGAGATGCCCGAAAATACGATCCGCGAACAGACCTTCTGTTGTGGCGGCGGAGCCGGTTTGGGCACGGACGAGAACATGGAGATGCGGTTGCGGGGTGGGCTGCCCAGAGGTTCGGCAGTTCGGCACGTCCAGGAGAAGCACGGCGTGAATCAACTCGCCGCCATGTGTGCTATCGACCGGGCCACATTGGTCACCGTGTGCGACTACTGGGCGCCCGGCGTGGAAGTGACCGGCATTTGCGAACTGGTCGCTAACGCCATGATCTTCAAGGGCGAGAAGAAGCGGACCGAGAATCTCCGGTTGGAACCGATTCCCGGAATGGAAGAAGACGACGCAGACGACGGAGAAACCAACGATGAATAGCAAATCGGGAGTTATTGTCGGCTTGGTCATCGCTCTCGTCGTGCTGACGGTACCCTTCTGGTACGCGTTGGGTCAACAATTCATGGGCAAGTCTGTCTCGAAGCCCAGTGTGCCCAAGCCTACGAACGCCGAGAAATGCATCGAAGAGAACATGCGGGCCCGGCACATGCAGGTAATCGACGAGTGGCGTAACGCCGTGGTCCGCGAGGGTGTCACCGACCCGTACAGGGCGTCAGACGGCAACGAATACGAGCGGAGCCTTACGAAGACGTGCCTGATGCAGTGCCATTCGACCGAGGAAGAGCCGAAAACGGACGAGGCCGGAACCGTGCTGCCGGTCCAGGAACGATTCTGTCAAGAGTGTCACGAATACACGAATATTCGCCCCAACTGTTGGGATTGCCACCTCAAAGGAAGTCCGTGATGAGTGAGAGTAGACGTAGCTTCCTGAAGAACGCGGGCCGTACAGCGCTGGGAATCGGATGTGGCTTGCCGCTGCTGAGTTCCGGGTGCGGAGTCGCACACGGCGGGACGAAAGACCAGTGGGCCATGATCATCCATGTCGAGAAGTGCCTGGATGACGACGTGCGGGACGAGTGCGCCAAGGCGTGCAATCGGGCGCATAGTATTCCGACAAGGATCCCCAAGAAGTCTAAATATGGTCAAGATCTTCCCAACCACGAAGTCAAGTGGATCTGGACAGAGACTTACGAACACGCCTTCCCGGAACAGACACACGAGCGGTCGTCCCAGAAGGACCTGCCGGTGCTGGTCCTGTGCAATCACTGCACCAATCCGCCCTGCGTCAAGGTGTGCCCCACGCAAGCAACATGGAAACGAGAGCAGGACGGCATCGTCACGATGGACATGCACCGCTGCATCGGATGCCGCTATTGTATCGCCGCCTGCCCGTACGGATCGCGTAGTTTCAACTGGGTCGATCCCAAGCCCTACATTGCCGATGAGAACAAGCACCCCACTTATCCTACCAGGTCGAAGGGCGTGGTGGAGAAGTGCAACTTCTGCCTCGAAAGACTCCGCGCCGGCAAGGACGACGACGGGAACGATCCGCTGCCCGCTTGCGTTGAAAGGGTCAATGAGTTGGCGAAGGACAAGCCGGAAGTGAGCGGTGCCTTGATATTCGGAAAACTGGACGACCCGGACGTGAGCGAGGCTCTCGAAAGGAACCGTACCATTTGTCGCCGACCGGGTCTCGGTACCGAGCCCAACGTCTTTTACATCGTGTGAGGTTGCCATGCTGGAATATGCGTTCCGGGGAAGCAAACGCTATTGGATCCTGTTGGGATTCTGGGCGCTGCTGATCGCTGCTGGTGCCGGGGCCTATAGCTTCCAACTACGCGAAGGTCTGTCCGTCACGGGGATGAGTCGCGACGTCACGTGGGGCCTGTACATCGCGCAGTTCACGTTCTTGGTCGGCGTGGCGGCGTCCGCTGTGATGGTAGTGTTGCCGTACTATCTGCACAACTACAAAGGGTTCGGCAAGATGGTGATCGTCGGCGAGTTTCTCGCCGTGTCGGCCGTGCTCATGTGCACGCTGTTCATCTTCGTGGACCTCGGCCAACCCGATCGGTTCATGAATGTCCTTTTGCACCCGACGCTCAATTCGCCGATGTTTTGGGACAGTATCGTCTTGCTGGGCTACCTTCTCTTGAACTTGACCATCGGGTGCGTGACCTTTGATGCCGAACGTCGAGGCGCGCCGCCCGCCAAATGGGTCAAATTCCTGATTTACGTTTCGATTCCCTGGGCCATCAGCATTCACACGGTCACGGCTTTCCTGTACTCGGGACTCTCTGCCCGTTCGTTCTGGATGACCGCAGTCTTGGCGCCGCGCTTCCTGGCGTCGGCGTTTGCGTCGGGGCCCAGTTTGTTGATTCTCTTGGCCCTGATTCTGCGGAAGTTTACCAGCTTTGATGCGGGCAAAGAGGCGATCCAGAAACTTGCCACCATCGTGGCCTATGCCATGGTGATCAACGTATTCCTCGTCCTGGTCGAACTGTTCACCGTCTTCTACGCCAACATGCCACACCACGTACATTCGTTCGAGTACCTATTCGGCTTTGGCAAGTATGGCGAAGGCAGTGTGCTCGCACCGTGGATGTGGTTCGGGCAGTTGCTGGCAGTCGGCTGCGCAATCCTGCTGCTTATTCCCAGCCTGCGGCGGAAAGAGGGGGCTCTAGGGTTCCTCTGCGTCGCCGTGATCGCGGCTGTCTGGATCGAGAAGGGGATGGGAATGATCGTCACCGGATTCGAACCGTCGCCGTTAGGAAAGATCACGCAGTACACTCCCTCGCTGATGGAGGTCATGATTACCGTCGGCGTGTACGCCATCGGTTTCCTGGTCTTGAGCGTGCTGTACAAGATTGTGGTCGAGGTCCGGAAACGAGTGGAGGTAATCTGAAACAACCCTAGTACCGAGTCTTCGGAGAATAGACTAAACTCTGGACATGCAAATCGAGATGATCCTTGTCCTGCCTCCTCTTTCGCTGACGCTGGCAAACTGAAAGGGCCACGTCGGATTGAAGCGGTAATGGGCGAAGACATATACGCGTTGTGGAAAGAGCCATAGCTCAGGCGTAATTTCAAACCGACAGGAGGATACGATGGCCGAATCCAACGGCAACGGAACCCCGCTTCTCGACGAACTTAAGAAAGGCCCGTGGCCAAGTTTTGTCACAGAAATCCAGTCCATGGCGGAAGACAACAAGATGTGCCAAGGACTGCTAGGACAACTTGAAAAGTCCTACAGGGACAAGACTGGCTACTGGAAACACGGTGGCATCGTGGGCGTCATGGGCTATGGGGGTGGCGTCATCGGCCGCTACTCCTTCCTTGCGGAGGAGTACCCGGACGTGGCCCACTTCCACACGCTCCGCATCAATCAGCCCGCGGGCTGGTTCTACACATCCGAGGCTATTCGTGATCTCTGCGACATCTGGGACAGGCACGGTTCGGGCCTGACCAACATGCACGGGTCCACTGGTGACATCGTCTTCCTGGGGACGGTTACCGACGAGCTGGAACCCACCTTCGCCGAACTCTCGGCCAAGGACTTCGACCTGGGCGGCTCCGGCTCCGATCTACGGACACCCAGTTGTTGCGTGGGGCAGGCGCGTTGCGAATGGGCCTGCTACGACACGATGCACCTGTGCAACGATCTGACGCAGCACTTTCAGGACGAGCTGCACCGGCCCGCGTTCCCCTACAAGTTCAAGATCAAGTGTGCGGGCTGCGCCAACGACTGCGTGGCCTCCATCGCCCGGGCCGACATGTCGATCATCGGTACCTGGCGGGACGAAATCCAAATCGACCAGGCCGAGGTGAAGAACTACGTCGAGGACGGCGGAATTAACATTCACAAGGACATCTACGCCAACTGCCCAACCCGGTGCATGGACTGGGATGGCGAAACGTTGACGATCGACGATGAGAACTGCGTCAAGTGCATGCACTGCATCAACGCCATGCCCAAGGCGCTCAGCCCCGGCAAGGATCGCGGTGCGACGATCCTAATCGGTGCCAAGGCACCGATTGTGGAAGGAGCACAACTGTCCTCCGTGATCGTTCCATTCATCAAACTCGAACCGCCCTACGACGATCTCAAGGATCTGATCGAGCGGCTCTGGGAGCCCTGGTGCGAGCATGGCAAGAACCGGGAACGCATCGGGGAATTCATGCAACGCGTCGGACTGGGCAACTTCCTGGAGGAAGTCGAGGTCGATCTTGTGCCGGAGATGGTCGCTCATCCTAGAGAGAACCCCTACGTCTTCTACGAGGAGTACGAGGAAGAAGATGAGGATGACGAGGAATAGGGCGAACGAACCGCTGGTTCGAGTAGACTGATACGAGAATAACTTCACTCTTGGGAGATAATCAATGGTAACGGCAGAAAGAAGAACGGATATCGGCCCTCCGAATTATGAACGGTTCCTGCCTCCCGTGATCAAAGCCAACTACGGGAAATGGAAGTATCACGAAATCGTGAAGCCCGGCGTGATGGTCCATGTGGGCGAAACCGGCGACAAACTGTTCACCGTGCGTGCCGGTTCGCCGCGGCTACTCGGGACGAAAAAACTCCGGACATTTGCGGAACTCGCGGACAAGTATTGCGGCGGCTACCTGCGTTTCACCAGCCGCAACAACGTCGAGTTCCTGCTCACGGACGAGGCCAATATCGATCCTCTAATCAAGGAACTCAACGACATCGGCCACCTCGTCGGCGGCATCGGGAACGCCATCTCAAACATCGTCCACACGCAGGGCTGGGTGCATTGCCACTCGGCGGCCACGGACGCTTCCGGCGTCGTTAAGTGTGTGATGGACGATTTGCACGAGTACTTCACGGAAATGAAACTCCCCGGGAAGTTGCGTGTCGCCTTGGCTTGCTGCCTGAACATGTGCGGTGCGGTACACTGTTCGGATATCGCGATCTTAGGTGTGCATCGCAAGCCGCCGAAGGTCGAAGGCAACGTGAACAAGTTGTGTGAGATCCCCAACGTGGTGGCCTCATGCCCAACGGCCGCGATTCGCCCGGCGACCATCGATGGCAATCCCTCGTTGGAGATTGACGAGAACCTGTGCATGTTCTGCGCGAACTGCTTCTCGGTTTGCCCGGCCTTGCCGATCGCCGACGCGGAAAACGACGGCGTTTCCATCTGGGTGGGCGGCAAGGTCTCTAATGCCCGCACCGAGCCGATGTTCTCCAAGTTGGCAATTCCCTACATTCCCAACAACCCGCCCCGTTGGCCGGAGGTGGTCTCCGCCGTCCGTAACATCGTGGAGGTCTGGGCCAAGGGTGCCAAGAAGTACGAACGCATGGGCGAGTTCATCGCTCGGATCGGCTGGCCGAAGTTTTTCGAATTGACCGGCATCGAATTCGAGAAGGAACATATCGACGACTACAAACACGCCGGACTGACCTTCAAGAGGTCGGCCCAGATCAGGCAACGGTAGAAAGGAGACGCCACATGGCTGTCACACCGGAACAAGTCGCGGATGCGATGTTCGAGATGGTCAAAGAGTATCAAGGCAAGAAGAAATTCAAAGCCGGCGATTTGACCAAAACGATGATCCAGAAGTTCGGTGACGAAGAATGTGACAAGAAGCTGTGCAAGGCCGCCATCCGCACCCTGATGGACTCCGGTCGGTGCGTCTACACTTACTTCGGCGGAAGCTTCATCGAGTTGCCGCCCGAGGAAGGTGTCGAAAAATAACGCGGCACGGCATATGTGGTGGGCACGGTCGTATCATCAGCCGTGCTCACCTGGAATGACAATCATGGGCCGGGGTTCACGCCCTGGCGGGACGTGCGGCGGAATCCTCGTTCCGTCACGGTGGTGCGGTATTGGTGTTGACCAGCGGAGAGAGGCTGGGCGCGTGCCCCAGGCGCTTTGCCGTTGTGCGTATTGGATCGAGGTGACTTGTGGGTAAGAAGAAGAAAAAGAAGAAGAAGGGTGGTCTCAGTCGCGCGTTGGCGTCCAGCTCCAAAGGGAGGGAACAATCACCATTTCGGCCGAAATACGTCGAGAAGAAGCCCCCCTGTCAAGCGACCTGTCCTAGCGGCAACAATATCCGTGAGTTCGTCCGGACAATCGCCCAGGCCGAACGAGTTGGACAGTCCAACGACGAGGCACTGGAGAAAGCGTGGCAAATCTACACCAATACCAGTCCTTTCCCTTCCGTCTGCGGCCGTGTCTGCCCCGCGCCATGCGAGACCGAGTGCAATCGAAAGGAACTGGAAGGAGCAATCAGCATCAACAAGGTCGAACGAGCTATCGGCGACTATGGCGTCGAAAAGGGACTCGGTCTGAAGATGCTGACGGAAGAGAAGAAACCGCAGAAAGTCGCGGTCATCGGCGGCGGTCCCAGCGGCTTCTCCTGCGCCTATCAATTGGTTCGACGCGGTTACGGCGTAACGGTATTCGAGGCATTGGAGAAGCCGGGCGGAATGCTTCGTTGGGGTATCCCCGGCTACCGGCTTCCCGAATCCGTCCTGGATGCCGAGATTCAGAAGATCCTCGACCTGGGTGTCGAACTCAAGTGCGGCGTCAAGGTGGGCAAGGACATAAGCGTGGATGAACTCCAGCAGTCCTACGATGCCGTCTACGTGGCGCTTGGTGCCCAGCAGGGCGTGACGCTGGGCGTGGACGGCGAGGAGGCCCCCAACGTCTTCTCGGGCGTCGACTTCCTGAGCCGCTTCCACCATGGCGAGCAACTCGATCTGGGCGCGGATGTGGTTGTAATCATCGTTGGCGGTGGCGACACGGCCATCGACGCGGCCCGCATCTGCAAGCGTCTGGGCGCGAACGTGACGGTCCTGTACCGCCGCACGATCGAGGAAATGCCGGCGATCAAAGAGGAAGTGGAAGAGGCCATCGAGGAAGGCATCAAGATCGAATTCTTGGCGGCCCCGATTGGCTTCAAGAAAGAAGGCGATCTGGTTACCGCCATGCGCGCCATTCGCATGGAATTGGGCGAACCGGACGACTCGGGGCGCCGTCGACCTGTGCCCATTGAAGGATCGGAATTCGAGATTCCCGCCAGCGCAGTTATCTCGGCCATCAGTCAGAAGCCGGATTTCACTGGCTTTGAAGCCCTTCTCGACGGCAAGTGGATCCAGATCGACGACCAAGGCGCGACCAAGGTCGATGGTATCTGGGCGGGCGGCGACGTGGCACAACTGGATTTGGTCACCACAGCCGTGGGCCACGGACGACGGGCCGCCGAAGCCATCGAACGCAAATTCCTGGACCAACCGCTCGAATCGGACGAGATGCCTATCATCCGAACCGACAAGATGCGTTTGGATCACTACGAGAAAGTCGAGCGTCAGGAACCGGCTTCCTTGGGCGTCGAGGAACGCCTGGGCGAGTTGGAGAAGGAAGTCAATCAGGGGTTGACGGACGAGCAGTTGATCGTGGAATCGCGGCGCTGCATGAGCTGCGGCTACTGCTTCGACTGCGAGAAGTGCTGGCTGTTCTGCCAGGACCAAGCCGTTGACAAGCCGCTTGAAAAAGGCGTGCTCTACAAATTCAAGCTCGAGAATTGCACGGGTTGCAAGAAGTGCGCCGAAGAGTGTCCGTGCGGTTTCATCGAGATGCACTGATCGCCGAACGGCGACATCAAACCGCGGGAAGTGGAGGACGCGGCACAGTGTCCTCCGCCTCCCGCTTTTTCTTTTCGTGGCCGGGCAAATCATGAGCGTTCCGCGAATCATAATCGCCGGATTGCGCGGGGGCGGCGGGAAGACATTTGTTTCCGTGGGCCTTACGGCGGCCCTTCGCAAGCAAGGTCTGCGCGTCGCACCTTTCAAGAAGGGCCCGGACTACATCGACGCCGCCTGGCTGTCGATGGCTGCGGAAGAATCGTGCCGGAATCTCGACCTGTATCTCATGTCCGGTGACACGGTCGTGCAATCCTTCGTCGCCTCGACTGCGTCTTCTGAAATCGCTGTGATCGAAGGCAACCGTGGCTTGTTCGACGGGATGGACGCCAAGGGCAGTTACAGCACCGCCGAACTAGCGAAGTTGTTGGAATGCCCGGTCATCCTTGCCGTTGACTGCACCAAATCGACCCGAACCGTTGGTGCGCTGGTACTGGGCTGCCAGCGCCTCGATCCCGATGTTCCGCTCCGTGGAGTCATCCTGAACCAGACGGCTGGTGCACGGCACGAGTCGGTCTTGCGCGACGCGATTCAGCGAATCTGCGGCTTGCCTATTCTGGGAACCATCCCACGAATCCGCGAGCAACTTTTCCCCGAACGGCATCTGGGGCTGGTGCCACCTCAAGAGCACGACCGACTGGTCCGGGCGATCGATCGAATCGCCGACGTGGCAAAACAGCACCTTGATCTTGATGCGATTCTGCACGCAGCGCGCGATGCAGGACAAGGGGTCGGGAGTCTTTTCTCGGAAAAGACTCCCGACCCCTTGTCCGCTCCGAAGCCGGAGTTGGTGCGTATCGGGGTCTTCCGCGATGCGGCGTTTCAGTTCTACTATCCGGAAAACCTTGAGGGGCTGGCTCACGAGGGCGCAAGTCTGATTGAGATCTCTCCGTTGCGCGATGCGGAATTGCCGCGTGTGGACGCTCTGTACATCGGAGGCGGTTTTCCCGAAACCTTGGCGCCGGCGCTAGCGGACAACATGCCGTTTCTTCAATCGTTACGCGAGTCCATCGAAGAGGGCCTTCCAATCTATGCCGAGTGTGGCGGTGCCGTCTTTCTTGGTGAGAAGCTGTTTTACGAAGAAAACGAATACCCAATGGTCGGCGCGTTGCCCGTGTCGTTTGCCTTTCAGAAGAAACCGCAGGGCCACGGCTACGTCGAGCTGGAAACCGTTGAAGAGAATCCGTTCTATCCCGTCGGTGAATCGCTACGAGGACACGAGTTCCACTACACCTACATGCAGTCAGCCACGTCAGATGACTTGAGTTTCGCCTTCCGAGTGCGTCGCGGCCACGGTTTTGATGGCCAGCGGGACGGCCTGTGCCGAGGCAACATCCTGGCCAGTTACACACACGTCCATGCGTTAGGCGCCGAAAGCTGGGCGCCCTCTATCGTTCGCGCAGCGGTCCGATACAAATCCACTCGTACATCGATGCGGCCACCGGGCGGAACGTCTTGAGCACGCTTGCCGGTCACGTCTCTAACATAGGTAGGGGCCCATCGGTTTCCTGCACTTCGAGTTCTGCGCCGAGTCCTTTCTTTTCCGCTTCCGCTAGAAAGACGCTTGCCATCAGAATGTCGTGAATCGCGATGCCTTTGTTGAAATTCACGATCCGTTCCTCTTGGCTCTCCCTCCCCTTCTTCATCCCCGCAATGATCTGACCCGTCTCGGCGTACGGTTTCTCGGGTAGCGGCTTATAAAAGGTCTCGCCGACCGTTCGGTATTGGGCCCAATCGTCCACGACCAGCTTGTCCATCTGGGACGGTGTCGATGAATCCCAACCTAGCGTGTGAACGGGTTGAACCAAAGCTCCCTCCTTAACCCACTCGTTCTTAAAGATCGGCTTGAGAAGCTTTCCTGTTGCCGTGATCACGAGATCCGACCCGCGTATCGCTTCTTCCGGTGATTCGCAGACCTCGATACGGAGAGACGGTACACGTTGGCTGATCACTTCCACAAAGGACTTGACGGAAGGTTCATAATTGTCAGTGATCTTCAACACCGAAAGCGACGGCACAACCGCGGGCATGGCAACCGCGTGGTACTTGCCTTGCATGCCGCACCCCACAAGCGCCATGGTAGACGCATCCTGGTTACAAAGGCGTTTTGCCGCAACTGCCGAAACTGCAACCGTGCGAAGTGCCGTGATGTAAGCTCCCTCCATGACCGCCAACGGTAGGCCGTTCTCGGGGTTGTTTAGGACGAGCAAAGACGTCAACGAGGGTATCCCTTTCGATACGTTTGTGGGGAAACCCGCTATCCATTTCATGCCGCAGGCACCCTTTCGTGGAAGAAATGCGGGCATCGCATTAATGAACGCGTCCGGCAATGGATAGATGGGCAACTTCGGTGGATTCTGAACTTCACCCGCCGCATGTTCGGTGAACGATTGTTCGACAACCTCCATGCATCGCTGGAGTGTCATTTTCACATCGACCAGATCCGCCAGAGACAAGTACCTTATCTTCATGCCCGGATTCCTCCTCGTCGTATCTGAATAACCGTTGACGCTGAGCGTTTTCGCCCGCTATTGATGGGCCACCGATGCCCATCCCAAGTCACTAGCGTACGGCTTCCGAGCGAGGTGTCAAGCTAAGCGTCTAATCGACGTGTTGCCTGAGCCGCTGGACAATGTTGCCCTCGGGATCTCGGATGCGGACCTCCAGAGGCATTTGGCCTGGTAGGCTGTGCGTGGCGCAACCGAAACATGGATCGTAGGCTCGGAAGGCCATTTCCACTTTGTTCAGGATGCCGTCGTCCACCTTTCCGTTCTGGATCACGCCTTTGGCTGCCTTGTCCACCGACATGGTGATTCGGGCCGCGTTGTTCTGGGTGGCGACGATCAGGTTGGCGCCGGTGATCACACCTCGTTCGTCCGTGCGGTAGTGATGAAACAGGGTCCCTCGCGGGGCCTCTACCACGCCGACGCCTTCCACGGGAGTCTCGGTGGGGATATTGCGGATGTCTGGGTCTATCAACTCGGGTCTGGCGGCGATCTCTTGCATCATCTCCGCGGCCGAAAGCAGTTCGACTAGCCGTGCCCAGTGCGTGGCCAATGTCTGGTGGACCGGTTTGCCGCCCAGCGTTTGGAAAAACCGTTCGTACTCGGCCTGCGCCTTGGGCGTCGGCATGCCGTCGGCAGCGTTCAGCCGGGCCATGGGGGCCACAGCGTAGACTCCGCTGTCTGGACCGTCCTCGAAGCCTCTCCAGCCCACGTCTTTCAAGTAGCAGAACTTGATGTAGCTCCACGGCTCGACGTGCTCGGCAACGTGCTTGAGGTAATCACCACAGGGGAACTTCAGAAACTCTTTGCCGTCTGGGTCGACCACGCGCAGTTGACCATCGTAGAAGTTGACCTTGTTGTTGTCGTCCACCATGCCCATGTAGTACGTGCGATGAGTGTAGGCGTCCGAGAGAATCAGGTCGACGTATTCCTGATTCTTCAGGACGATGTCGTCGAATACCTTCAGGGTGAATTCGGCGAACTCGACAGCTTCGTCGGCCACCTTCTTCGCCGTTTCCTGATCCTCGGCCTTCAGGGCCTTAGCCACGCCGCCGGGTAGGCCCAGCACCGGATGGATCACTTTGCCGCCGGCCAGCGATATCAGTTCCCGCGCCGCCTTTCGCATGGCGATCACCTTCTTGCCGACCTCGACGCCAACCTTGCCGATCACCCCAAGGACGTTTCGTTCGGCCTTTGGGGCATCCGGGCCCACAACAAAGTCCGGTCCGCCCAGAAAGTAGAAGTGCAGGGCGTGATCCTCGAATGTGAACGTGTTGTAGACCAACTCGCGAATGGCCTTGCCGGCCGGGGTTACCTCGACTTTGTACAAGTCGTCCAGCGCTTTTGCGGCTGCCATGTGATGAGCTGTTGGACATACGCCGCAAATCCGTGAAGTGATCTGTGGCATATCCTCAGCCGGTCGGCCCTCGGCGAATTTTTCGAATCCGCGAAGCTCGGGGATCTGTAGGTAGGCCCGGTCGACGTTTCCTTCGTCGTTCAGGAAGATGTCGATCTTGCCGTGGCCTTCCAATCGGGTAATCGGATCAACCGTCACTCGGCTGGCCATGCTATTGAATCCTGTTTCGCTAGGGGGATGAAGGTCTGGAATGCTTGAAGAGGATCGAGGATGGGACACTGTATCGGTATAACGTCCCGACGGGATCCGGAATCTTGTCCATCATAGTAGCCACTTCGTCCGCATCGTTGCTGGCCACCAGCGAAGCGATCGCGGATAGCGCCGCGGCACCTTGGTCCCGCACGTTCCCCACGGGTCCCAGACACCCGGTGCAAGGCATATTTCCCTCGATGCAGGCATGATCGCAACCGCAGCGCGTGGCAGGCCCCAGGCACAAGAGCCCTTGGGTCAGGAAGCATTTCTCCGGATCAATCAAGACCTCGTGCGGCCGTTTGAACTCGGTGATGAACGGCTCCTCGGGTTTCGACTCGATCCGTGGGCAGTCGTTGCAGAGCGCTATGTCCGGTGCCAGTACGGTGCCTTTGGGAGGTAGTTCGTTCTTGACAATTGCCGTGACCGCATCGACGATCAGCTTCACGGGTGGCGCGCAACCGGGCAAGTAGTAGTCCACCGGCACACACTGATCCAAAGCTTTGACCTCTTTGTCCAAGACCGGCAACTCCAACGTGCCCTCTTCGCGTTCTGTTTCTGCCTGCGGCGTAACGCCTTCGGGGTTGACGTTGCTGAACGTGTTTTCGCCGTAGGACGACTGAAGGACCGACTCCAGCGAGTACAGATTGGCCAGGCCGGGAATGCCGCCGGTGTGAGAACAGCTTCCGAACGCCACCAACAACTGCGACTTGCGGCGGCACAGTTCGGCCATCTCGCGCTGTTCGCTGGAACGGATGGCACCGTTGACGAAGCAGACTGCCATCTCGCCATCGGCCATGGCCTCGACGTCTTCGCGTTTGAAGTCCATGGCGCAGGGCCAGAGGACGATGTCGACCAATTCGACGACGTCAAGAATTGCCTCGGCCAGATCGACCACGGCCTCCTCGCAACCGCCGCATGAGGCGCACCAGTAGAAACCGACTTTAGGCTTACTCATTGCGAAGCTCCTTCAGCGCCAGCACCGACGACCTCAGCACCGTCAGATCCACCCGACTCGGGCTGTGGTATGGGATCCAGGTTCAGTGGGCCGAGTTCCTTGAGTTGCTTGACCATCTCGTTCGTCACCCGCTGCACCTTGTCGCCTTCGCTCGCGGCGATCCATTCCAGACGTATACGACCGTCCTCGATGCCCATGGCCGCCAAATACCGCTTGAGCATCGTAAACCGGCGCAGGCATTTGTAGTTGCCTTCCTGATAGTGGCAATCGCCGGGATGGCAGCCGCCGATCAACACCCCGTCCGCGCCTTGACGCAGGGCGGTCAGTACAAACTGAGGATCGATCCGCCCGGAACACATCACTCGAACGACTCTCGTGTTCGGGGCATAGGTCATACGCGACACGCCGGCCAAGTCGCTGGCCGTGTATGTACACCAGTTGCAGAAGAAAGCCACGATCCGCGGCTCCCATTCCTGCGAGTCCTGGGATTGGACGTCCTCAGACATAACTCAGGATCCCTTCGATTTCGTCGTAGATCTCGTCATCGGTGAACAGGTGCTGGGTGATCGCGCCCGATGGACAGGCTGCCACGCACGTGCCGCATCCCTTGCACAATGCCTCGTTAATCACCGCCACGCCCTTCTCTTCGTTCCGGCTGATGGCACTGTAGGGACACATCCCGAGGCAGGTCTTGCAGCCGCTGCACGCATCTTCGTCGATCTCGGCGGTATTCGGTTCGATCTCGACGTACCCCTTGTCGACCAGCGCCAGCGCCTCGGCCGCCGCCGCTCCGGCTTGAGCAACCGATTCCGGGATGTCCTTCGGCCCCTGGCAGGCGCCGGCGATCCATACTCCGTCGGTAAACGTCGCCACCGGGGCCAGCTTCGGGTGCCGCTCCAGGAACCAGCCTTCGCGCGAGCAGGAGATATTGAATTTCTTGCGGACTTCCTGCGCGTCCGGTTGCGGCTCGAGGCCGACGGACAGAATCACCATGTCGACCGGGATGCGTCGCGTGACACCGATCAGCGAATCTTCGGCACGCACGACCAGTTTCCCTTCCTCGGCGTCCGTCATGGGCCAATCGGTAATGTCCGCGACGCGGCCGCGAATGAATTGAACGCCCTCTTCGAGCAGTTGATCGTAGAACTCCTCGTACCCTTTACCGGGAGTGCGCATGTCGATGTAGAAGCTGTAGATCTCGGCGTCGGTCCGTTCCTTGACCAAGTGCGCCAGCTTCAAACTGTACATGCAGCAGACCTTCGAGCACCACGGGTTGGTCTTCTTGTCCCGGCTTCCGATACAGTGGATGATGGCCACGCTACCGGGCCGCGTGCCGTCTCTGAGGACGATCTCGCCGCCGGTCGGCCCCGATGCGTTGACCATCCGCTCGACTTCGAGCGAGGTGTATACGCTGTCGTACCAGCCATAGCCGAACTGCGGCAACTCCTTCGGGTCAAAGGTCGTGAACCCAGTGGCAATGATGATCGCACCGGCTTCCACCTCCACGAACTCTGCCTTCTGCTCGAAGTCGATCGCGGCCCGCTCGCAGGCTTCGGTGCACTTCTGGGCGCACTTACCTTTCATCAATTGCAGGCAGGCGTTCGGATCAATCACGACGACAGCCGGTGTCGCCTGGGGGAAAGGCATGTAGACCGGTTTGCGGTTGACCAGTCCTTCATCAAACTCGCTGGGGACTTTGCTCTTCTTGAACACGCAGGCGTCGACGCACTCGTTGCAGCCCACGCACAACTCTTCTTTGACGTAACGCGGCTTCTTCTTGATCGTTACCTTGAAATTGCCGGCAAAGCCTTCGACCTTCTCCACCTCGCTGTAACTCAGCAGCTCGATGTTCGGGTGGTTCTTCACGCTCGACATCTTCGGCGTCAGAATGCAGGCTGCGCAGTCCAGAGTGGGAAACGTCTTGTCGAATTTGGCCATGTGCCCGCCGATCGTCGGCTCGCGTTCGACCAGATAGACCTTCTTCCCGGCGTCCGCGATGGTCAAGGCTGCGTGAATACCGGCGATTCCGCCACCGACGATCACCACCTTGTCCCCAACGGGGAGGCGTTTCTTCTCCAACGCTCTGGCATTGGCCACTCGTTCGACCGCCGCGGCGATCAATGCCTTGGCTTTCGACGTTGCATCTTGTTTATGTTCGGTCACCCACGATACCTGCTCGCGGATATTGGCCATCTGGAAGAAGAACGGATTAAGGCCCGCGTCCGCACAGGCTTTGCGAAACGTTGCCTCGTGCAAAAGCGGCGAGCATGAAGCGACCACGACCCGGTTAACGCCGTTCTCTTTGATGTCCTCCTGAATCAACTCCTGCCCCGGGTCCGAGCACATGAACTTGTAGTCGCGCGCGACTACTACGCCGGGCAGTTTCGATGCGAATTCGGCGGCAGTTTCGATCTCGACCTGCTTGGCGATATTCATGCCGCAATGGCAGACGTAGACGCCGATTCGCGCCTGCCCATCTGTCGTCTTCTGTTCGCGGACCATTCGCGACTCCTTAAACCGCGGCGGTGGGTTGCCGCAACGGGATGAATAGTCGATGCAATCCGAGCGTCCGGTCATCCAGCCCCAACGCTTTGCCTACAAGTTGCGTGAAGTAAGCCACGGGGACATTTACATTCTTCTTGTACCGACCGGACATCTGTTTCTGGAAGCACTCCAGGTTGAACTGGCAAAGCGGGCAGGCCGTGGCCACGGCATCGACTTTCCGACGCATTGCCTCATGGAGGATCATGTAACTCATCCTCTGCCCCGCCTCCTCGATGGTACCCGTGAGCATTGCACCGCAGCAGCGAACCTTGGCGGGCCAATCGACGGTTTCGGCTCCACAGGCACGCAAGAGGTCATCCATCGACATGGGGTGGTGCTGATCGTCGAACTCGGCATAGGGACGAACGATCTGGCATCCGTAGTAGCTGGCGATCCTCATGCCATCCAGCGGGTCGCTAATCGCCGTTCGTATCCTTTCCATGCCAATTTCGTTCACCAGAATGTCCAGCGGATGTCGCACCGTCACTCGACCGGTGTACTTCAGTCCAACGGACTGCAAAGCACCAAAGATGGTCTGCCCGACGGACTTGTATTCGAGCATGTACTTCTGCGCTTTCAGCAGCACGAGATAGCAAGCAGCGCATGGGGCGATCAGGTGCACTTCGTCGCCGTCGGCGGCCTGCTCGGCCAGGGCCAGATTCCGCCCAGCCAAGGCAAAAGCTTTGCTTTCGTCGATTCCCATATAGGCCGTTGCTCCGCAGCAACTCCATTCGGGCAATTCCTCGATTGGAAAATCCAGTTTCTCGAACACCGCCAGCAGCGACTCCTCGTACGCCCTGCCGGAACTCTTGAGTGAGCAGCCTGGATAGTAAAGAAACTTCATGGCAGCATCTCGCTATCGTCGTTCGAGCCTTCGGCGGTTGGTTTCTGCTTGTCGTTCGGTTTGTCCATGTTGTCCAGCAGATCCTGGAGTTGCTGAGGGTCGCCTTCCATCTTCTCGGTGAACAGCGACATTCGGCCACGCAGCAACAGTTTGAGCCCCAGGGGAATCTGTTTCAGGAACTTGAACGGATTGGTCTTCAGAATCATCGCAGTCGCAATTTGGCCCTCATTGCTCCGGCCGGTCTTGCGAACCTTGCTGAAGAACTCTTTGGCCAACACGGGCGTTGGGAAGTGTTTCGGATACACGCCTTCGGCAATGGCCCGACGTTTCAACGCGTACATGATGTCCGTGATCTTGATGCCTTTCGGGCATTCCACGGTACACGAGTAGCAGGAAGCACAGAGCCAAATGGTATTGCTTTCCAGCACTTCTTCCTTGAATCCGGCCCGCGTCATCGCGACCACGCGTCGCGGCGTAAGATCCATGTAGACGCTCACAGGGCAGGTGGCGCTGCAAGTGCCGCATTGGATGCAGCGGTTCAGGTCTGCCGCGCCAGGCATAGCGGCCACTTCGTCCGGGAAGTCCAAATCCAGTTCTTCCTGGTATTTGACCCGTCGTTGGATGTCTAGTCCAGCCATTCTGTCGCTCCTGAAATGTGTAGCCCCGGTGCGTCTGGATGGCGTCAGAGCATCGCCGTCAAAAGGGGCTGTTCACGATACGTGTCTAGATTGGCACAAAGTAGCAGATTTGTCGACAGGATGTTAGACGAAGATTGCTCCTTTCATCACATGAGCATCCTGCAGGAATCCAGCTCTCGACTAGTCCCGTACGTCCTCGTCGAACGTCGCCATGGGGTGTCGGATGATCTTGTCGACCTTCGCCTTGCGGATCTTCTCTTCCGTGGTCTCTTTCCGACCGAACGCCGCGTTGATCTTTTCCACTACGTCGGAGATATCGCAGGGCTTAGTGACGTAATCGAATGCGCCCATTTTCAGGCCCTCGACCGCCGAATCCACGCTGGCATGACCCGAGAGCATGATGACTTCTACCAAAGGATGCTTCTGCTTGGTTTTGCGAAGGACCTCCAGTCCGCCCATGCCGGGCATTCTGACGTCCAGGACGACCACGTCGATCCGGTGCGCGTCCATGGTTTTCAAGGCATCCAAGCCGTTACCGGCGCTGAACGTGTTCAGCCCTCTGGCTTCCAGACGGGGCTTGAGATAGCCCAAGAATTCCTCTTCATCATCCACCAGCAATACACTTATGATCGCCATGTTCTTGCCTTTCGTCACGCCTCATCTTCTTGGTCCAATTCCCTGATCTTCTCCAGGATGGCCGTGGGCGAGCTGTATTGGCTCGCCTCCAACAATTCACTCATTCTGTGCTCTTTGATGTCCATCTTGTTCATCACCTTCTTCTTGTAGGCATCAGTGAGCACTGAAAGGAGCCGCTCCAATTCACAGGGCTTCTGCAGGTAGGACATTGCGCCGATCTTCGTACACTCGACCGCCGAATCAACGGAACCGTGGCCCGTCAGTATGACGACTTCCATCCACGGATGCTCGCTCTTGAGGGCCTCCAGCGTCTGTTCGCCGTCCATGCCGGGCATCTTCAGGTCCACCAGGGCAATATCGACGGGTTGTGTCCTGGCGGCCTCGATGGCCTTTTCGCCCCGGTTCACCGGAATCACGTTGAAATCCCTGACTTCGAGCCACTTTGTCATGGATTTCAGGAATTGCTCCTCGTCGTCCACGATCAGCAAGTTTATCTTCTTCTTTGGCATTGCGTGCTCCTTTCATGAGTCGCAACCGCGTGACTTTCGAACCGTCCCTTTCGGGCCGGTTCAGACAAACAGGCACAGTTCATGATCAGGCACGTTGGAAACGTGCCCCACATCAGGCTCATACCCCCATCCATTTCCAATACCCCAGGAATACCCAGCCCCATAGGACCGCAAGGCTCAACAGCAGAACCATAAATCCGTGGACAAGAAAGTCCTTCATGGTCAGCAATTGCTCACCCGTTTCCGGATCCCGTGCCATCGCGTAGACGATGGCATTGTTCGGCGTTCCGATGACCAGCATATGGGCAAAAGAAGATGCAAAAGCAGTTGCCAGCCCCACAGTCAGCGGCGATGTTCCGGAAAGGGTGGCCATTGGCACAGTGATCGGTCCTACTGCGGCCACAGTGGCGCCGTCGCTCATAAAGTTGGTGAGAATCCCCGTGATGAGGCTGCAGGACATGCACAGCCCCGTGCCGCTCCTCATCGAATCGGGCAGGATCGATACGAAACCGTCGGCCAGCCACAGCGCCGCGCCCGTTGTGGCAAGCCCGTAACCCATGGCCGTGGCTGCACCGTAGAGAGCCACCACATCCCAATTGATGCGGTTGATGTCACGCCAGCGCAAAATGCCAAGGATGTTCAACAGGACGATACAAAGCAAAGCGGGACCGCCCATCCCAAAACGACTCGACAAAGTTGTCCAAAGCACCACGAGCAGTATGAGGACACCGGCGGCCCGATATTCATCTTGGGTCATTTTGCCGATCTTTTCTGACTCTCGTCTTACCTCTGCAGCGATATCAACGTTCTTGACCTGAAGCCGGTTACGGAAAACGAAGTAGAAGTATCCGGCTATCGCAAGGGCCATCACCGGCACGAACGGGAATCCCATCATCACCCACCGGCCGAAGCTTGGAGCGACGTCATAGTCTGCCAGGATGCCGAGCATCACCGCGTTGCGACCGCCAGCGGCAGGCGAGCCGGGACCTCCCAGATTGGCGCTGTAGGTGAGTAACAGCAGCATCATGACCACCAATCCCTTGTCTTTGGTCAATCCCGCCGAACGGATTGTGGCGAGATAGGCCAACATCAGGATTGGCGCCAAGAAGGCGACCAGCGCGTGCTCGGACAGGAAGGATGCCGTCATGGCAAGTAGGGGCGCGAAGATGAAGGCGAACCTCGGAAGAGAGGAACTTCTGCCCAAGAGCACCATTCCGATTCGCCGATCAAGCCCCGTCTTGCTGATTGCCGCGGCGATGGCCAGGACGCCGAAAATGAAAATCACCGAGTCCTTGGCGTATGCCTTGGCCACCAGGTCGGGAGGAAGCACCCCGAAGAAATACATCATCGCACCGACCAGCAGGGCAGTGATGCCGATGGGGATCGCACCGGTAGCCCAGAAAAGAGCGGCCATGACCAGGATCCCCGTCATGACTTTGGCCCGGAAAGCTACCCGATTCGCATTGAGAGGCACCTTTGAAACCGTTCCGTCGGCCTGCTTCACTTCCTGATGCCATCCGGTCTTCTTGCAGTAGTATTCGGAAATGGTCTGGCCGCGCTCCATTTTGCGGTAGTCGGAATATCCGGCGACGCTTTCGGCGATCTGCCCCGATTTTTCGGAGGTCAAGAGAGCCTTTAGTTTCTTGGGAGTGGGCAGTAACGCGATGGTGGCGAAGAGGAGGGCTCCCAGAATGATCACTCCGGGCCGCGCGTGATGGGCACCGATCAGCCATTGAACAAAACTGTTTCGCTTGACATCAGGTATCTCGTGCCGCGCGAGAGCATGGATGCGATCCTGGCCGGCCGCCTGGATCACGCCGATCAGTTCGTCAATCCCACAGGGCTTGTCCAGGTAGTAGGACACGTTGTGCTTGCCGGAGACCCTGGCCGCTTCGGTGCTCCCGTGACCGGTAAGCATTATTACCTGCACCTCGGGCCGGATCTTCTTGATTTCCTTCAGCGTCTGCACGCCATCCATGCGCGGCATTTTTTGATCAAGGACGACCACTTCGGGATTCTCGTGCCGCACGACCTTTATGGCATCTTCGCCGTTGCTGACGTCCAATACGGTGAACCCCCTTACCGAGAGCTGCCGGGACAGAGCCTTGCGGAATTGGTCTTCATCATCCACCAGGAGTACTTTCAGCCCGGCGTTTTCCGCATTTTCCGCTTCAACTTGATCCATTCTCGTCGTGCTCCGATTCAGCAAGAGGCAACACCACGGTGAACGAACTTCCGGCACCCAGCACACTCTGGGCCTCGATCCTCCCTCCCATGGTCTCCACAATGCTCGAACTGACACTGAGTCCGAGACCCGTGCCCTTTCCTACCTCCTTGGTCGTGAAGAACGGCAGGAAGATTTTTTCCATGACCTCGGGGGCCATCCCGACTCCGTTGTCGCTCACCGTAACGCGAACGAAACCATCGTCATGGCGTGTGGCCAGGGTGATCGTGCCCGTTCCCTCAATCGCGTCTCCGGCGTTGTTGATCAGATTCAGAAACACTTGACTTATCTGATCGGGATCAAGCATGATGTCAGGCAGGTGAGGATCGTAGTCGCGCACCACTTCGATGTTCGATACCTCGAACTCATGTTCCTTCAGCCCTGCCACGACCTGTTCCAGAATCTTATTGACATTGCTGGGGATCAGGCGAGGCGGGTTCTTTCGCGAGAACTTCAGCAGCGTCTGCGTAATCCCTCGTGCCTTGAACACGGCCGAGTCGATGTTGCCGAGTTCGTCGAGTACCGTATCTGGGGTCCACTTGAGCTTGAACTCCGGGTCAAATAGATCTCTTATCACTCCGGTGGTAGCGGCAATGATCGCCAGGGGATTGTTGATCTCGTGGGCAATCCCAGCAGCCAATTCGCCCACGGATGCCAGCTTTGCGGCGTGCACCAACTGAGACTGAAGCTCTTCTCTCGAGTGGGCGGTGGCCTGTGCTCGCCTGAGCAAGCGATCGGCGATCACCCAGATCGAGACCACCGCGATGATAATGATCATGATCGTACTCGCGATCATGACTTTCCTGGTGCGGTACATCTGCCCGTAAGCGACGCTCAGCGGTTGCCTGATCACCAGAGCCCAAGGCGTCTCTTTCAGCCAGACGTAGGCAGCGAGGATCGAATCGCCATTCACCCTGGTTTCTTCGACTCCATAGCTTTCGCTTGCCGGGGGTATGTACTCGCTCTCGCCCAACAATTCTCCCTTGTCGGGATCCACAACCTGGTAGCGGCCCTCCTTGTTGATCAGGGCCGAATCGACGCCTTTTCCTCGGCCGATGCTGCGCAGGAACATGTAGAACTTGTCGGGATCAAGAGTCGCCCGCATCACGTAGGGCCTTGCGTCGATTCGCTGTTTGACCGCAATCGTAAAGTGTGGGTCGTTTCTGAAGCCCAAGTGAATGTCGCTGATGTAATATTCCCTATCCTGCTCCATAACGGCGACAAACCAATCTTCGCTGCCGTAGTCCTTGCCCAGGAGATATGTGAAGGGGCCGGCATATCCGATCTGCGCGCCTTGTGAGTCACAGAAACCTACATCGATAAACGCATCGCTCGTCTGCCTGAGAGTTTGCAGATAGCGATCCATGACCTCCTGGGGCGGGTTCGCGTCGAACTCGGCGCTATGGAACAGGCTAAAGATATTGACCACTCTCTCCTGTAGAAAGAGATCGATCGTGTTTTTCTGGCTTTCGGCCAATGAGACCAAATGAAGCTCGCCGCTTTCCTTCAGGGTCGAATTGAATTGAAAGTGAAAGTACACGAAAAGGGCGATTGGCGGAATCAAGAAGGCTGCCAGGAATCCCAGCTTGACGCGCAGTCGAAGCCTGCTGAAGTACTCCTCGGTTCTTGCGCGAACTCCCGGCGGCGCAGCTCGTTTCGGCTGCTCAGAATTGATTTCGGAATTTCCAGTGGCCTGCGTCATTCACTGAACTTCTCTCTGCCCGCAGCACGATAACATTTCTTGTACGGACCGCCTGATTTTTGCCGGTGTAAACGGCTTGGTGATGTAACCCGAGGCACCAAGCTCGACGGATGCCGTCGCAGTCGAAAGACTCGGGTAGCCGGTCATTATCAGCACGGGCAGGGCCGGGTTGTGTTTTCGGAGTTCCTCCAGAAACTGGATTCCGTCGATCCCCGGCATTTTGATATCGAGCAGAACACCCGCGTAGTCTTCTTCTGTCGCTCGTTTCAGACCCTCGCGTACATCCGTACTTTCTTCCACCTTGAACCCCTGATCCGAGAAGATCCGCCAATAAGCATGACAGATGACCGGGTCATCGTCAACGACCAACAGTCGCGGTTTGTCCGACATGCCTCGCCTCCCATTTGAGATTTTCTGTGGTTCGTTTCCTCAATTGCTGCAGCCGTCATCGGGTATGGGGTCGCGCAACACACCGGAGACTGGGAGAATACTCTGTATCATCGTCACCTCTCCAATGACGTTCGGGCGAGACGGACATTGGTTCGAGACACTTCCCTGGCAAAGGCGATCATATCAGGGGTGGCAGGCGTCAAGCGGCACACGTCATCTTGATCACGTACCGCCGTCATGGACGGCACATGAAGCCCCGTACGGATCGTGACACCTTCCACTAGCGATTGATGCATCACCACGACATCGTCGCGCAGCGTGGCCTTGAAGACGACGGTGTTGAAACCGATGAAGCAGTTCGCCCCAAGCTGGCACGGCCCATGGACGACTGCGCCATGAGCGATCGACGAGTTGGGCCCAATATCGACTCGCGTGCCGCCTAATGCGTGCACGACCACGCAATCCTGTACGTTGGCGCCCTCTCCGACGACGATCGGCTCCACGGTCCCGTCGGGGCCTGATTCATCCGCGCGCAGCACGGCGTGCGGGCCGATGAAAACTCGATCCTCGACAATCACATTGCCGATCAGCGTAGCGGTTCTATGCACGAATGCCGTCGATGCGACTCTCGGGGAATCGCCAACGGGGTTGGATTCAAGACACATGGTATAGTCTCCCTGTCACAAGTCTCGCCGTCCAAAGTAAATCGTTGGAGTTGCGTTTAACCGGCAAACGACTTTCCACGATCAGCCGGTACCTGGTCTCCGGGGCTCGTAGTGTTTTCTGCCCGGCTTGGCCCTGCGATTCGGTTACTTCCGAAATATGCTCCCGATAGTTATTCTGCATTGGGTGTTCGATACTGCGTGATGATATTCGCCATCTCGAAAAACAAATCCTGTTCCCGGATCACGCCGACGATCTTGTCATGCTCTCTGACTAAGAGTCGCCTCAAATCCAGGTCAAGAAGCCGGGCTGCTGCCTCCATTAGGTTGGCCTCGGCATCAATGATCGGAGGCGTTTCGGACATGATTCCCCAGACCGTCTTGGCGGCCAGATCTCTTGCCATGATAGTGAACATGCCCGAGTAGCTCGGAGATTCAAGATGGAGGGTATCAGCCATTGCCGGTCTGTCAGTGAGCGGGGTCCGATACGGTGGCTGGAGGCCTCTCAGAAGGTCGCTGAAGGTAATGATGCCGACGACAGTATCATCTCTGTCCACGACGAGGATCGAGCGATGTACCATCTCCTGCACGGTCGACGTGATCAAGCTACAAGTGAAGCCTTCGAGGAATACTCTTACCGCATCGGCCACGGTCTGGTCTTCGTGAACGGTGCCAAAGGAAGATAATGGCACCATAATGTGCTCTACTCTGAGTTCCTTCTCTCTGACTCCGCTGACCCTGCCTCCCAGGGCACATGCCTCACGGATCTTCTGGGCGAGGAAGTCGATGGGACAAGGCTTCGTGAGGTAGTCGGCAATCCCATCGCGAAGACCCTCGAGCGCGGAGCCAGGAGTTCCCTGCCCGGTCAGCATCAGCACTGCTACATCGGGTTTGATATTCTTGATCTCGCGCAACGCTTCGTTGCCATCCATGCCGGGCATCTGCACGTCAAGGACGACCACATCAATGTCATCTTTCCTGATCTCCTCGATGGCCTCGATTCCACTCCCCACGGCTCTGGCCTCAAATCCACGTCTTGTCAAGATCGCCGCAGTGGTTTCGCGGAAGCGTTCCTCGTCGTCAACAATCAGGACCCGAATCATCTTGTCCACATACAAATCCTCTCTATCAAAATGCCGATATTCCCAGCTTGACGCGTAGTCGAAGCCTGCTGAAGTACTCCTCGGTGTTTGCGCGATTTCCCAGTGGCGCAGCCCGTTTTGGCCGGTCAGTATTGGTCGCGTGACTTCCGGCAGCCTGCGTCATTTACTGAACTCTTTCAGCTCGCTGCGCGACAGCATTTCTTGTACAGACCGCCTGATTTTTGCGGGCGTGAACGGTTTGGTGATGTAACCGGAGGCACCAAGCTCGACGGCTGCCGCCGCAGTCGAGAGGCTCGGGTAGCCGGTCATGATCAGCACGGGCAGAGCGGGCTTGTGTTTTCGGAGTTCTTCCAGAAACTGGATTCCGTCGATCCCCGGCATCTTGATATCGAGCAAAATGCCGGCGTAGTCTTCTTCTGTAGCTCGTTTCAAACCCTCGCGTGCATCCGTACTTTCTTCCACCTCGAACCCCTGATCCGAGAAGATCCGCCGACAGGCATGACAGATAACGGGGTCATCGTCAACGACCAACAGTCGCGGTTTGTCCGGCATAACTTGGGCCCTCGTCCGTATTGCCAACGACCAGGCGTACTTGCATTTAGGCTGTACATATCACCACGGCGGTGACCCCTCTGCAACATCAATGCCAATTGGCAAAGAACGCGTTGATGACGCGAAGAGGCCACGAAGCGAGACGATTACTACGACGGAAACCATTGATGGCAAAGGCTTTCGTGGCTTTGCTGCACTTGCCAGTGAATCACGAAGTCGAGGATGGCCGGAAGAAGGCAGGGAACGGGTGTATGAGTCAGTGTTACACTGTATCTCGCCGCGCTACGCTATCCATTCTGTCTTGCTCCCTTCCGTCAGACCTATTCACGAGGGGCCGGTCGATCAACGGCGACTTTGGATCCCGCGGCGGCCGCTTCATTTGGTCCACGTCAACCGGATCGGAGGCAAGAGTGATCGCCAACGCCACGGTCGTTAACAGGTTGACCCATAGAATGTTGCCGACCTATTGCCTGTGCGGTTGCGACGTGATCCGTCGGGTTCAATGCCTGCGGCTGAAATCGCTATCGCACCACCAAAACAGATCGATCAGCGTGGTGCACGACGCGATTGGCGACGCTTCCCAGCAGGAATCGCTTGATTGCGCTATTGCCTTTGTGACCCACCACAATCAGGTCCACGTCGAATTCGCGAGTAGCCTCCAGGATCTGGTGGCTTGCATCCGGCCCGTCTTGTCGCATAACGGCGATTACATCCGGCGTAGCATCTCTCAGTCGTGCCACCGCCTCTTTGAGCTCTACGCTGAGCTTTTTCTTGCGCAGCAGCCAAGAATCCGACCCCCGTTCAACAGCATCCAAGCCGCAAAAGGTCGTGGCCACAGTCAACACACTCAGCACTATCACATCAGCGCGATCACGCAGAGGAAGTGATGCCAATAGTTCCACTGCCGCCTTTGCGGCATTCGAGCCGTCATACGCCAGCAGAACCCGCAAAGGTCTAGTCTGCGTGGATTCCGCATCAAGGAAGGCACTTCCTGTGGACTCGTCTCGTACACGCCCAACCAAGACCGAACACGGCGTGTACTTCACGGCTTTCTGTGCGACGCAACCCAACAAGAACTGCGTCATCCCCAACAGCCCGCGGACTCCGACCACCGCGAGGTCGGCTTGAAACTCCACTGCCGCCTCGACAATCTCTTCGGCAGCATGGCCTTCGCGCACTAGCGTTCGTGTGCTCCAGCCGTGCTTTACGAGTTGTTCCGCTTCCTTCGAGACGAGTCGCTCCGCTTCTTCGCACAATTGCTTCATCAGCGCATCGTGCTCGACGTTGGTTGGTGTGAACTCTGGCGTCGCGTTGAAGACGATCGCCTCAACCGTCCGCGGAAGCGGCAACCGCATCAGCATTTCTACTGCCGCACGGGAGTAATCCGAACCATCGGTCGCAACGAATACCTTCATCGTGCGTGGCATTGTGTCGCTCCTATCTAACCGGCTGGCGCCGTGTCAAGACTCCTTGGTCCCGGTCTCGTCAGGAGGTTGACGGTTTGTCGTGGCTGACCGCGACCTCGAAGATCTTCCCTCGCCGTACACGGCGAACCGAGAAAACAGCGCCTCCCGCCCGGATCTGGTCGCCGGGCTTTGGCATACATCCGAATCTTTGCAGTAACCAGGCGGACACGCTTCCCGTGGCGTTCGGAAACGCGAGTTTCAGTTCCGATACGACCTGCGACATCGGCGTGCCTCCACCAATCATCCAGATTCCACCCCTGAGGACGTGGAACATCCGGGGCAGACGATCGAACTCGTCTTCCAGTTCACCCACCAACTCTTCGACTAGGTCCTCAAGAGTGACCAGGCCCAACGTCTTGCCATCGCGGTCGCGCGCGATCGCCATGTGGACGTGTTGCTCGACAAACGCCTTAAGCAAATCCGACGCCGAATCGCCAGGCGCCACAAAATGAATTGGCCGGATGATTCCCCTTAAACTGGTGTCTGCGGAATTCGTTCGCATGTGGTACACCAGCTCTTTGAAATTGACGTAGCCCGCGACGTCGTCGCGATTGTCGGCTTCGCAGATGGGAAAGCGGGTATGCGCTTCCAGGTGCGCCGTGATCAAGGCATCACTGGTCGTCTGCGAGGTCGACAAAAAACTGATGTCTTCCCTGGGTAGCATGACGTTGCGGACGTCCAATCGCGAAAGACGGACTCCCCCTTTGATGATGCGCTCCTGCTGGCTGCTTATTTGCTTCGAGAGCCGAGCCAGACCGGCCAGCGCTGCGATCTCCTCTGCCGCCGGAGTGGTCTCCTTGCGCCGACGACTCTTGAATGGGACCCACTGCACCAGATACAGCAACGGCGCAAGCACAGATACGGCGGCCCTCAGAGGTCGCGCAATCAGCAGGGCGAAAAAGCGGTTGTGCTTCACTCCAAGCGTTTTCGGCAGGATTTCTGTGAATTGGAGCATCAAGTAGGTGAACACCAGCGAAAACACCAAGATCCACTCATCTCCAAAGAGTTCATGGAACTGCGACCCGGCAATCGAGGCGCCAATCGTGTGGGCCGCCGTGTTGATCAGCAAAATCGCGGCGATAGGCCGGTCGATTCGGCTCTTGAAGTCCTGCCAAATCGCTCCCAGCTTCGGATGCCTCTGGGACACTTGGGCGACTTGGCTTGGCGTAAGGCTCAGTAACGTTGCTTCCATCAACGAGCAGAGAGCCGAAACGAGTAGTGCGAGGCATACGCTGAAAACGAATAGAGCCATTTGACTCTCCTCTTGGCAGGGCTTAGTGAGAATTCACGCCTTCCAGCAATCGACGTACTGCCATTGATGCCTCCGTTTCCTCGATAACAACGGTCTGTGCTCCGGCCCGTCGCAGCTCAGATTCAGTGACCTGATAGCGACAGCGCACGACGACGGAACATTGTGAGTTCACAGTGCGAAGCGTCCTGACGATTCGCACGGCGATCAGATCGTCGGGCACGCATACGACGGCGATCTGTGCGTTTACCGCGTCGGCGCGATCGAGAACCTCTGGATCACGTCCATCCCCTGAAACGGTACGGAAGCCTTGCTGGGCATAGGCGTGCAGATTTACTGGGCTCAAGTCGATCAGACAGACGTCGATACCCATGATCTCCAATTGGGAAGCGGCCTGCCGGCCGATCGGTCCGAGACCGATAACTAGCGCTTCCTTCGACGCACTCGGCAGAGGCCCGCGGCGTTTTCCGGCCGGATCGTCAGCCAGAGGCCATCGACGACACCAGCGCAGACCAAACTTCAGTAGTTGTGGGGTGAAGACAAGCGTTCCCATCGCCACAAACAGCAACCGGTTGTAATTGAGTTGGCTGATCAGCTCGGCGTGAAGACATTCGGATAGAAGTACGAAGGACAACTCGCCTAACTGCGCTAAGCCGATCGCCATTCCTGCCGCGGCGTGCCAGGGCAATCGGGTGACGCGCAGGGCGACCGTTGCCGCAGCCGTCTTGATGGCAAGGACCGCGAGCAGTCCCGCACACATCAGCACGGGGTTCTCCATCAGCACTCCTACATCCAAAAGCGTGCCCAGACTAACGAAAAAGACGGCGCCGAAGGATTCGCGGTAGGGCAAGATCAAAGCGTCGACTTGCCCGGTCAGTCGATTTCCGTTCAAAACCAATCCAGCAGCAAATGCACCCAGGGCTGGAGGAAGCCCGGCGGCATTCGCGCCCAGACAAGACCCCACCAACACGATCAAGCCGAACAGAATTACCAACTCCACGCTGCGTAAATTGCTTAGCAGCGGCACTATCCACCGCGCGAACACCGCGCGTAACACAGGAACTGCGGCGACAAAAATTATGGAGTTCAAGGCCAGCAGCGCGTATGCCCATATCCCAAGCCCTTGTTCTCCGCCGGTCAGCAACGGGACCAATAGCATCAGCGGCACGAGGGCCACGTCTTGAAACAGAAGAATGCCAATCGCTCGACGACCATGTGGCGAGGCCGTTTCTCCCCATTCGGTCAACGCGCGGTACACGAGGACGGTCGAGCTTAGTGCCGTTGCCGCGGCAATCAATAGCGCCGACTTCCAAAGAACGCCAAACAGGATACATGCCAGCCCCACCGGAACGACGACTAGCAGCATCTGAATGCTGCCACCGACGAACAAATATCGGCTCAGGCGGGCAAGATCTTCCAACGAAAATTCGATCCCGATGGCAAAGAGAAGCAAGAGGGCTCCGGCGCGTGCAACGTGCTCGATGTCCTCCAAGTCCTCTGCGATTAGACCTAGACCGCCGTGACCGATTGCCGCTCCCGCCAACAGATAGCCAACCAGCATCGACAATCTGAGCCGTCGACAGACGAGCCCAGAGATGAGTCCCGCTGCGAGGATGATAAACAGATCATGGATCAGTTCGACGATCACCGGACTCTCCGTCGATAATGGGTGCGGCTGCGAAGTGCGCCGGCCCAGTCCTTCTTCCATTCCATGGCGGTCGCGGACGAGGGGACTAGCGACCTTGCCGAGGCGTGAGCGAGTGGCCACATTTCGGACAGACGGTGTCTTCCGGCGACACGGCGTTGTGGCAGTTGGGACACCCCGGCCTGCGGCTCGCTCGCACCAGCATGGCGACAATGATCAGCGGCGGGCCGACACACACAATTATGCCTATGATCTCCCCGAGGCTGAGCATTGGTCCAATACACTCCTTGCGAGTCTCCATCGACTTGTCTTCGTTCGGAGAAAGCCGGCAGGATGCTTCGCTACTCACGCTGCTGTCGGTCGCGAAGAGCGATCCATGTCTTTCCGATTTAGCTTGATTTGCTCTCGCTTTCGGTCTTGTTTCCTTTTCGCGACAGGATCTCGTAGACCTGCAGCACTTCAAAGGCGTGCTGCAAATCACCACCACAACAAGCCACCAGATCGTCTGCAGCGGCAAAGACGGCGTCATATGTAAGCGATTTAGCCTTTTGGTCCAACAACCGCTGGACCATGGCCCGTGTGGAAGCCCTGATTTCGATATTTCGTCCTTCCAGTGTCTGCAGGAAGGCCGCCGGATTGGTCCTCGCGCGTTCCTGGCTAGTAAGACGATCAATCTGTGTCTTGATTGCGGCGCTGGTCAGTAACAGACAACGTTTCTCGGGCATTGCCAGCGATCTCAGGCTTGGTTGGAAGCACATCTAACGCAAAGGACCGCGTACGGAATGGCATCTAGACGTGTCTTGGGGATCCTCTCCTCGCACTCCTCACACACACCATACAAGCCATCTTCCATACGTTCCAACGCTCGCTCGATCTGATCGAGAGTGCGGTCTTTGGTAGACAGCAGCCTCAACGTGAACTCGCGTTCGAAGTTGTCGCTGCCAATCTCCGCCATGTGCATCGGCATGACAGAGGAATTGCCGTTCGCTTCGGCGGGCGTCTTTTCCAGCACAGAATGAGCCATGTGAGCCACGTCGCCCCGGAGTTGCGACCGCAGAGCGAGAACCCGTTCCTTGTATCGCCTCAAGTCTTGCCTGTTCATCGTATTCTCCCTCAACTCGGGATGTCTCAGGGGCTCGTAACGTGTCGGTACAGTCAGTCAGAAGACTCGTCTCGACCCGACGGTCCCGCCATCACCCCCAATTCCTCCTTGCCGTTCTTGATTGCCTCATAGACTTCCTTGCGATGAACAGCTACATCCTTGGGGGCTTCAATTCCAAATCGGACCGTCTCGCTCCGAATCCGCACCACCGTAACGACAATCCTATCGTTGATTACGAGCTGCTCGTTCACCTTTCGGCTCAACACAAGCACCACGATTGCTCCTATGCGACGTGCACTCGGGCGTCCACGCGACGATCTATCCGCAAGGCCTGTGCCAATGCCGAAGAATCCGTTGCTGACGCGAGTAGTCCGCGGAGCGCCACGAACACTGTGATGGAACTCTTTGATAGCAAAGGCTTTTCTCACGCGGCCTCAATCACCCGTCCGCCGCCAAGATGGGTCCAGGGGGAGAGAAGGCAAGGGACTAGTGTATGCCCCAGTGTTACACTGTATCTTGACGCGCTACGGTCGAGAGCTGGCATGCCTCAGCCGAGACTTCCATGAGCACATCAGGAGCGGAGACTGGCTCTGCTAGTCTGACGCGGGAGTTAACCCGTATTTCCGCATGAGGGCGTGCATTTGCGTTCGCTGTATCCCGACCTCTTCAGCGGCTTTGGTGACGTTTCCCCCGTTGCGCCCTAACGCTTCGATCAGGAAGCGGCTTTCCAGTTCCTGGGTCAGTGCATCTCTCGCCTGATGTTTGAATTGCCTGAACTGCTCCCAACTTCGAGGAAGCTGGGTGCTCGCCGAGAGTTGCCGTACTTCGCTGATTTGAAAAGGGAACTGCCGCGAATCGATGCGATTCCCGTCGGTCAGAATCGCCATGCGTTCCACAATGTTTCGAAGCTCGCGGACGTTGCCGGGCCAATCATAGCTATCCATTTTGGCGATCAGATCGGGAGTGAATCCCTCGATTGCGACCTCGTTTTTCTCGCAGAAGTGGTTCAAGAAAGCCATCGCCAGCTTGGGGATGTCACCCTGCCGCGCACGCAGCGGGGGAAGGTGGATGGGCACCACGTTGAGCCTGTAGTAAAGATCCTCGCGGAACGTGCCTTCGCCTACCATTTCCTCCAGGTCGCGGTTGCTGGCCGCGATCAACCGAATATCGACCTCGCGTTCAGCGGTGTCGCCAACTCTCCTAACCAGTTTGGCTTCCAGCGTCCTTAACAGCTTTCCTTGAGTTTCCATGCTAAGGTTCGCCACTTCATCCAGGAAGAGAGTTCCCGTGTGCGCCGCCTCAAACAAGCCTTGCTTTGTTGCGATCGCGCCGGAAAACGAACCCTTGACATGACCAAACAGTTCGCTTTCCAGCAGCGTCGGGGCCAGAGCGCTGCAGTCGCATGCTAACAAGGTTCGGGCCTTTCGCCGGCTCAGTCGATGGATGACCCCGGCCACCACCTCCTTTCCTGTCCCGCTTTCGCCGGTGACAAGAACCGTACTGTCGGTGGGAGCTACCCGTTTGATCAGAGAAAACACCCGCTCCATCGGTTGGCTGTTGCCGATGATGCCTTCGAACCCATGGTTGAGTTCGAGTTCACGGCGCAGGGCGGCGATCTCCTGCATCAAGGCGGAACGTTCGAGTACTTTTTGAAAGACCATCCTCAGTTGGTCTGGCGAGAACGGTTTGCTGACATAGTCGGCTGCGCCGTGCTTCATGGCCTCGACCGCCGATTCCACCGTGGAGTGTCCCGTAATCACAACGACCTCGGATGGCACGCCCGCAGATCCAATCTGTTCGAGGATTTCCAGACCTCCGATTCCGGGCATCACCAAATCCAGAAGGATCACGTCGAAATCGCCCGATAGCGCCGCGCGAAGCCCGGCCCGCGGATCCGTGAACGACTGGACGTCATGCCCGGCCTGGCCGAGGATCCGTTTGCAGCTCAGGCCGATAACCGTCTCGTCGTCAATGACGAGGACTCTTTGCCCTGATGCGGGAACGTCCGGCTTAGATCCTGAGATGCTCAACGGTCGACCTTTCCGCTTTGGCTATCGGGCTCTTAATGCTCCGTCGATGGCAAGACCATGGTAAATGTAGTGCCTTTGCCAACCTCGCTCTCGACTTCCAGCCTGCCGCCATGCTGCCGCATAATGCCATAACTTACACTCAGTCCAAGCCCAGTGCCCTTGCCGACAGGCTTGGTCGTGAAAAACGGTTCGAAGATCTGGTCCAGATGTTCCTGACGAATGCCACATCCCGTGTCGGCAACCGCCACCAAGACCTTTCCGTCTTGAACCGATGTGCTGATCGTCAAAGCACCGCCCTCAGGCATGGCCTCGCACGCATTCAGCGACAGGTTAACCAGTACTTGCTGGATCTGATTCATGTCCGCATCCACCCGCGGGAGACCTTCCTCTAGTTCTCCCGTAACAATGACATCGTGAAACGCCTCCTGGTTGCCCAAAAGTTGAATCGTCAGGCGTACCACGTCATTGACATCCAATGGCTCCTTCACTGCCGGTCTTTCTCGGGCAAACGCCAGCAGACCCTGCACAATTTCGCTTACCCGACTCGTTTCATGGATGATCAAATCCAGGTCTTCCCTGGCTTGTTCATCCAAGTCCTCCTTTTCTCTGACCAAGTGGCTGAAGGTTAGCACGCCGGTAAGCGGATTGTTGATCTCGTGCGCAACGCCGGCGGCGAGTCGCCCGACCGCGGCCAGCTTTTCAGATTCTGCACGTAGCTGCTCACTCTTCCGCAGCGATTCCTCTGTCCGCTTGCGCTCCGCCAGTTCATTGCTGTACTGCGAGAGCGCTTGTCGCAGCTTACGGTTGAGCCGGGTGACGTGGAACGAGATAAGTCCGGCGATGATCAATAGCCCCACAGCACCAGCGAGCCACGGCCAATACCGGCGGACAACGGCACCTCCCGTCAATCTCCTGTAGTCTTGGTAGGGCCTTATGCGGAGTTCTCTCAAACACTCGTGTACCGACTCGTAATTGTGCGGTATTGTCCAACCGGCACATCTTGCCGCCCGAGCCACAGAGCTATCTTGAGGAATACCTTCGAGAGCAACGGCAACCTTTTCTGCCAATTCGTCAGAGGTGTGGGCGGCCTTGGCGAGTGGCCATTCCGGATAAATCCCCGTCGAATGCTTGCATGGCAAATCATCGTTCACACCGCGTTGCTCATGGATTACGTGGAATTCCTCCAAACGGATCTTGCCCTCCATAGCCATGCGCTCAAACGTATCAGCCCGGACGGTACCTGCGTCCACCTTGCCTTCCTGCACGGCGAGCACAACTGTGTCGTGTGTGCCTCCAAAGCGCAGATCGCTGAAATCACGACGTGGGTCAATGCCATGCTTTTTCAACTCCCTCCATGCCATCTGCCAGCCACCGAACGATTCTTCATCGACGGCCATAAAGGTCTTGCCCTTCAGGTCATCGACGTCGCGGATATCGTCGCGGTCAGCTCTCCGAAAGATCGCCGCTGCGTAGACCGTGTACGGTTTGCCAAGGTACAGGTTCTTGAGTGTCACAATCCCGATCGCGCCGTACAGTCGCTCTAATTCCACATACGAAGAAGGGTTCGTCAGGACAAAGTCCACTTGTCCCCGCTTTACTGCCAAACCGACCTCATCATGACCAAGGGGCTTGATGACGAAGGAGCGCCCCGGAATCTCCGCCGTCAGATACTCGGCGGTGGGCTCCCACTTCTCCAGACATCGTTCGGGGCCCCGCTTCGCCAGGACTCCGATGCGTACAGATGCCGACGGCTGCGTGGCAGCCAAAGTGACGATTGGCGCAAGGAGCAACAGGTGGCACGCCAGCACCATTTTGGCAACCAGAAGAAACGAGAATCTGCGAAGCCTGTCCATATCAGTTTGGAGCATGGAGGCCCGGAAGGAGCAGTCGGTTAGCTAAATCCTATCGTTCTATCGAAGCTCACGAAGGGATCGCCGCTCTGCCTGTCAGATCATGCAGGCTGTTGCTCCCTACGCTCTCACGTAGCCAAAATAGGCATCCCCATTAGAGGCCAAATCAACCACACGAAGAACGTCAATACGATCATCAACACGACGCTGGCGGGAACTCCGTAAAGGAAGAACTCGCCAGAGGTAAACTGCTTACTTTCGTAAGCAATGGCATTGGGCGCCGCGCCCACCAGCAGCAGAAACGGCATCCCCGCGGTAACCAATGAGCAGAACAGGATGACCTCTGGTTCCACGTCGAGATAAGGGGCAAGGACCAAAGCCACGGGTAGAGAAATCGCAATAGCCGCAACGTTCATGATCAGGTTTGTCATCACCAACACGAAGAATGCGACTCCCATGATGAACACCAGTGCGGGAGCACCCTCAAAGAGTACGAGCCACTGGATGGCTAACCACTCGGCGGCGCCAGTTTCCCACAGGCAGAAGCCGATGCTCATGGCTCCGCCGAACAATAAAATGATGTTCCAGGGGATCTTCTCAAGATCCTCCAGTGTGAGGATCCTGAACACAAAGAACAGAATCGTTGCCGAGAGAATCACGGCGCTCTTGTGCAGGTGCTTCCCTATGTCCTCGGGCAGAAATTGCCGCGAACTCATCACGGCGATGGCGCCCAGGATGATGACCAATGCCAGGATTTCCGTTCGCGTAATCGGCCCAAGCTTGGCGTAAAGCGATTTCGCCCGCTCGCGGAGTCCGGGGATCGTTGGTTTCTCCGGTTTGAAAACGACCAGGCAATAGAGCCACAGAAGTATCGTCATCACGACGCCCACGGGAAACATGTACCACGTTAGCTCGAAGAACGAAATGTCTCCGTCGGGGACAATCTCTCTGTAGAAGCCTATGGCGACTGCACCGCGAGCCGCTCCGAGCAGAGTGATGATGCTGCCGGCGCCGGCGACAAACGCCATCCCGATGAACAACCCCTTGCCGAACTTCGTGGGTTTCTCTTCGTCCGTGTAAAGAGCGTAGATTGTCATCAGCAACGGGTAGATGGTCGCGGCCACGGCCGTGTGTGCCATGATCAACGTCAGGCCGGCGGTGATGACAAAACAACCCAGGTAAATCATGCTGGTCCGTTCGCCCACCACGACCAACATCTTGTACGCCATACGCTTGGTCAGCCCCGTCTTCGAGAAGACCATGCCGAAAGTGATCGAGCCCAGGATGAACCAGACCGACGGGTCCATGAAATCGCCGAACGCCACCTTGGCGGTCGACAACTGTTCCAGTACCGGAGCCGTCACGATGTCTTCTTTCTCCACCGCGCGATTTCCTATGTCGACTACCGTCTTGGCAGGCCTAATCAGGAAAAGTGCCTGCAGCGCGCCAATCGTGATACTGGTCACTCCGATCGGCACAACTTCGAACACCCACCAGGTCGCGGCCAACAGGAACAGGGCCAATGCGGCCTTGCCTTGATGAGTGAGATCAAAGGTCTTCTGCTTGGGATCAACGGCATCGGGGAAGTCGGGGCCGAAATAGACCAGGCAGAACAGCGCGATCCCCACAAGCATCCAGAAGTACTTCTTGCCGTCCACCCACTTGGTCTTCCTCGCCAAGTGAACATCGGAACCCGAGGCAGGGACGCTGCGCCCGTCGTCTTTCCGTGTATGGTCGTTCATCGTCGTGGTAGCTTTCCTCTGGCATACAGGAAGGGGGAGATTCAAGAACTGAGAATGAGGGCGATATCGCTCAGTACGGCCACTGAACGAACCACGCCAACAACGCTGCCGTCCTTTAGCACAGGAGGTAGACTGACGTTGCGGTCTAACATCTCGGAGACCACTTTCATCGTATTATCGTCGTGATCGAAGATGGCCCCGCGAAGCGTGAGCGTCTCCCGTATGCACGGGTACTTCTGAAGAGGGACCATGATGTCTTTCGCAAGCTTGTCGATCATCCGATGTGTATCTCTAACCTGCCGGGCACGCTTGGCCTACCTGTTCCAGGCAGGGCCATTACCATCGGCGAACACTTCGAATCCACTTCCTCTTCCGAAATACATGGGCGTACGGTTCCACACGGGAACCACAATGATAATCACAGAGACGTGTGGGAGGCAACCATAAGTCAAACGATCCAAAGAGGTAAATCTCGGAAGATCCGGTATTTGCGGCAGAGTACGGAAAGCTGGGAGATCCCTTGTCCCTTGCCTGCCAACACGTTATCCTCAAAAATTGACATAGGGCGACTCCTCGCCCCTTGGAGTTTAGTCATTGCGGGTACCTCCGTGGTTGATCCCGGTCTCTCGCGACCGCTGTCGCGAGAGCGCATCTGCGATGACTTCTTTGACGGCCTGCTGGCCAGGAGGTCTGCTCATGACATGCGATCGAGTCTTGCTTGTGGACGACGAAGAGTCCTTCGTCGAAGCTCTTGGAAAGCGGCTGAACGCGCGAGGGCTCCGCGTCGAAACATCCAATAGCGGCGAGGACGCCATCGCCAAGGCAGAACATCACGCATTCGACGTCATCGTTCTGGATCTTGCCATGCCCGGCATGGACGGAATCGAGACTCTGAAACGGTTGCGAGAGAACGATCCGGATCTGCAAATCATCCTGCTGACTGGGCACGGGTCGATCGAAAAGGCGATCGAGGCGACGAAGCTAGGCGCGATGGACTTTATTCAGAAGCCTGCCAGCCTATCGGATCTGCTGGAACTGATCCGCGAAGCCGGTGTGAGGCGGGCCGTTCTGGTGGAGAAACGCGCCGCGGAGCAGGTTGATGATGTCATTAGCAAAAAAGGGTGGTAGGGCCTAGGTGAAGGACGGGAACGAGCATGTCTGAATCCGTCACGGCGTCCCGGACTTCCAAGGGAGACCGCCCGGTCGTCACAGCCGTAATCGGTGGGGGCAGCGGCTGCGAAGCTATCCTGCGCATGGTCAAGGAGGATACGCTGGGCCGATTCCGCATGTCCATCCGGGGCGTGGCGGACACCAATGCAAACGCTCCGGGATTGCGCTATGCGCGCGAAATCGGAATCCAGTTCGTTACAACAGATTATCGAGAGCTATACAAAATTCCCGATCTCGGTCTGCTGATCGAATTGACCGGCTCGGACGAAGTGCGGGACGAGGTCGAACGTACGCGTCCTCGGCACGTCAGATTGATCGACCATTTCGGCGCGAGGTTGTTCTGGCAGTTGCACACGGCCGAAGAGGCGATCATCGGGCAGCGCACGGTAATGCGCGAACGCGTGCAGGCCGAACGGGATTGGATCACCCAAATCTTCGATTCGATTCCCGACGAAGTGGTCGTCGTCGACACGGACATGGTCATCCAGCAGGCGAATGCGTCTTTTCTGAAGAACAACAACGTGACCATCGAACAGATCCGTGGCCACTGCTGCTACGACGTGGAACAGCCCGTGCGCGGTGACTGTCAGGTGGCTCTGGAAAACTGTCCCTTCATCGACGTGGTTCGCACGAAGGAAAAGAAGAGTCTCGTTCGCAAGCACTTCGACGAAGAAGGTGAACCGCGCTACACGGCAATCGTTGGGGCGCCTTTGATGGATTCGGAGGGGAACCTCACGGGCATGATCGAAATGACCCGGGATATCACCCATCGGATCCTGTTGGAGGAAGAACTCAAGGCGACGGAGGTCCGGCTGCAACAGTTCTTGGAGATGGCACCGCTGGCAACCTACGTGAAGAACCGACAGGGGCAATACGTCAAGGTCAATCCAGCCACGTGTGAACTCTTGGGTCTGCCGAAAAGCGAAATCATCGGCCGGACCGACCGGGAGATTATGCCAAAGGAGACTGCCGCTATCTTGCGTGCGGGGGACCGCGAAGTCCTGCACAAGCGAAAACAGTTCAGCAACGAGTCTGCAGCGCGACTCGGCGGCAAGAAGGTGTTTCTGACCACGACCAAGTACCCTGTGATCGACGCCAACGAAAAGGTGACGGCCATCGTTGGGCTGTGGCGAGACGAGACGGCCCGCAGAAAGGCAGAGCACGAACTCGAACGCACACGGGAGTACCTGCAGAACATCCTCGACAGTTCCTTTGTAATCATCGTCACCACCGATCTACATGGGCGCATTGTGTCTTTCAATCGGGGGGCCGAGTCCTCACTTGGCTACGAATCCGCCGAGGTAATCGGGAAGCCGGCCGCCATGCTGTATCGCTCGCCGGAAGAGCGCGAGCCCCTCGTGCGGCCAGTCCGGAAAGGGAGCACCGTGGGCGACCACGAGGGCGTGTTGGTGCGCAAGGACGGCACGGAGGTTCCCGTCTCGATGACTCTGTCCCGGCTTTTCGACAAGGCCGGCGAGCCGATGGGAACCGTGGAAATCAGCAGAGACATTTCCCATCGCAGGGGGTTGATGAATCAGGTGATTCAATCCGAGCGTCTGGCAGCCGTGGGGCGTTTGGCCGCCGGCGTGGCCCACGAGATCAACAACCCGCTCGCCGCCATAGCCGAGGTGGCTGGCTATCTGGAGGACCTGTTCAACGGAATCGTCGAGGTGGATCGCGAGAAACTGGAGCAGGAAATCCACGAAGGACTCAGCACGATCACGGCCCAGGTGAATCGCTGCAGCAGCATCACGCACCGTCTGCTTGGTTTTGCCCGCAAGAGCGAAGCACGCGTCGAGGTGGCGGACGTCAACGCTGCGTTGGAAGAAATCCTTCCGTTCCTGGAGAAGGAAGCACGCTTGGCGAACGTGCAGATCCACCGGGACTACGACACAGGGATTCCCATCGTGAGCATTGAAGAGGTACAACTGGAGGAAATCCTCATCAACCTGATCACCAACTCGTTGCAGGCCATGACCGAACGCGGGCAAGGGAACATTTGGATAACGGCCTCGCCGGAGGACGGCAAGGTGATCCTTTCCGTCCGCGACGACGGACCGGGGATCGACGAGGCGGTACGGGATTGCCTTTTCGATCCGTTTGTCAGCACGAAGGCCCAGGGTCACGGGACGGGACTCGGACTATCCATCTGTTATGGCATCGTCAAGCGATACGATGGGGAGATCCGTGTAAACTCGAAGCCGGGAGAAGGTGCGACATTTCGCGTCGTGCTTCGTATGCACCAGAAGTCGGCAAACACCGAATCGGACTAGAGTGGCGCAGGCCGGTCGCAAGCAGACTGTTTTCTCTGTTCTCCGCCTGCCACTGATGTGTCTAGAACGGCCATCCCCGTCCTTGCGGTTTTTGGGAAAACATCAGAGAATGTCGATCAATCGTTGATTGGCACCTGGCCACTATCAAACCACTTAACAGAGCATTGGAGGAGCCGCCATGGCGAAAGCAAAGAAGAAGGCAACGAAAAAGAAGAAAACCACCAAATCACGAAAGAAGGTCCAGCAGGACTTGGTCGCAAATATGAAGGCGTGGCGGAAGGTCGAAATCGCGTCGATCGCGTCGACCGGGCGGGTCATGGAGCAGACGGAGAATCCCATCGTCCGACTGGTTATGGAGATCATTCAGCGCGATTCGCACATGCACTACCGCGTCCAGGGCTGGATTGCGGACACTCTGGAGGGTAAGTCGGTCAGCCTGACGCCGGATGAAGTGGGCGCTGTCTGGGGGATGATCGAGGATCACATCGCACTTGAGAAGAAGACGCTGGAATTGGCCGACGAAGCACTCAAGGCGATTGGCGGCGCCAAGGGGATGCTGATTCAGTCCTATCTTCTGGAGTATTTGATGGAAGATGAGAAGAAGCATAACCTCTTGCTGGAGCGTCTCGCTTCCGTCCAAAAGGGGATGTACCCCTACGGCTAAGGTCCCCAACCCGGACTGTATTGCAGAAAACTCGCCAACACATCATATTGTGGTGAGTCATTTCCGCATTCTGGGCGCGCGACGCGCGCCCAGGCAAACGAACAGAGTTCTCCACCCGTAGCTGAATTCGCAAGGATTCAGGGCGACTTGGATTTTCCCGCGTTCAGCTACGGTGCGCGAAAGCTCCCTGTCCGCTTGCCCCACCTGTGGTGACTTGTCGATCGGCTCAGCCGTTACACACCAGTCGGGAAGATACCATGACAGACTGTGAGTGCCTGGAGGAAGTCTTGTCGTCATTCGAAGGCCGACGAGACGAGTTGATTCCCATTCTTCAACGCGTTCAAGAGAAGGCCGGATACCTGCCAGAGAACGCGATGTTCAGAATCGCCCGGTTTGCACACGTGGCGGAAAGCGCCGTGTATGCCGTTGCGACCTTCTACGCCCAGTTCCGGTTCACTCCCATCGGCAGGAACCACATCATGGTTTGCCGCGGAACCGCATGCCACGTGCGCGGGGCGACCCGGATCCTGGAAACCCTTGAGGACCAATTGGGAATCAAGGAGGGAGAGACCACAGAAGATCTCGAATACACGCTTGAGACCGTCGCGTGCATCGGGGCCTGTGGATTGTCTCCTTGCATCATGTCGAACAAGAAAGTCGAAGCCAAGTTGACGCCCAAGAAAGTAGCCAAGTTGTTCAAAAAGGCGGGCAATGGAAAGGCGGGCAAAGATGACGGTGAGTCTTGATCAACTGCGGCAGCAAGCGACCGAACAGTGGGACGCGCTGCAGTCGAGCTCCAAACCGCGAATCCTTGTGGGCACAGCAACCTGCGGCCGCTCAGCCGGGGCCATGGAAGCTCGCGAGGCGTTCGAACAGAAACTGCAAGAGCACGACCTGGACTGCGATATTATCGAAGTAGGTTGTATCGGCCTGTGCTATGCCGAGCCGATCGTTTGCGTGATCAAACCGTCGCAGCCCGGTGTCTTCTACCGCGAGGTCACGCCGAAGCGAGCGGAGGAGATCGCCGAGGCCTACCTTGTTGGCGACGATCCACTCGCGGACTACGCACTCGGCACTTTCGGCGAAGGGAGCGTCGACGGGATCCAACCACTATTCGAAACCCCGGTTTTCAAGCCCCAGGTCCGGCGAACGCTCAAGAATTGCGGCTTCATCGACCCGTCGAGCATTGATCACTATCTGGCCAATGGCGGCTACGCGGGATTGACCAGAGCTTTGACGATGAGCCCCGAGCAGGTGATCGAGGAAGTGAAGAACTCGGGCCTGCGAGGCCGCGGCGGCGCGGGGTTTCCCACTTGGCGGAAATGGCAATTCTGTCGCGATGCTCCGGGCGAACAGAAGTACCTGATCTGCAACGCCGATGAAGGCGATCCCGGCGCGTTCATGAATCGTTCGCTCCTGGAGGGTGATCCACATTCGTTGCTGGAGGGAATGCTGATCGCCGGGTACGCCATTGGGGCAAGCCGAGCGTACATCTATTGCCGGGCCGAATATCCGCTGGCGTTGGAACGACTAGATCTGGGGCTAAAACAGGCGAAGGAGTATGGCCTACTGGGCGAGAAGATCCAGGGCTCCGGATTCGACTTCCAAATCAAAGTGAAGGAAGGGGCCGGTGCGTTTGTTTGCGGCGAAGAAACCGCGCTGATCGCTTCGGTCGAAGGCGAACGCGGGATGCCCCGTCCTCGACCGCCGTTTCCTGCCGTGTCCGGACTCTGGCAGAAGCCGACCATCATCAACAACGTCGAGAGCCTGGCGTGCGTTGCCACGATTCTCCAGAACGGGGCCGATTGGTTTGCCGAATATGGCACGGAAATGAGCAAAGGCACCAAGACCTTTGCTCTGGTAGGGCAGGTTGAGCATACCGGATTGGTCGAAGTCCCGATGGGGACCACGTTGCGCGAGATGATTTTCGACATCGGCGGCGGCGTGCTCGAAGGTAAGCCATTCAAAGGCGTGCAAACTGGAGGGCCTTCCGGTGGATGTATTCCGGCCGACCTGCTCGACACAGGCGTCGACTACGACTCGCTCGGGGCGGCCGGTTCGATCATGGGTTCCGGCGGCATGGTCGTCATGGACGAGACCACTTGCATGGTCGATTTCGCCCGCTATTTCCTCGACTTCGCTCAGAAGGAATCGTGCGGTGAATGCGTGCCGTGCCGATTGGGCACGAATCAGTTGTTGAAGATTTTGGAGGATATCACGCAGGGCCGCGGTAGGCCCGGCGACATAGATCTGCTGGTGGAATTGGCCGAAGGTGTAAAAAAGGGGTCGCTTTGCGGCTTAGGCCAGACCGCCCCGAATCCCGTCTTGACCACCATCCGCTACTTCCGTGACGAATACGAAGCCCACATCAATGACAAGCAGTGCCCGGCCAAACAGTGCCGCGGCATGTTCCAGTACGATATCGACCCCGAACTATGTAACGGTTGCCGTTTGTGCGCCAAGAAGTGCCCGGTGGACGCTATCAGCGGTGACAAGAAAGAGCCGCAGGTGATCAACCAATTGATGTGCACGTATTGCGGGACTTGCTTCGACGTGTGCAAGTTCGAGTCGGTCATCAAGGTGGAGACGGCCAAGGAGATGGAGGAGGTTGACGAAGTGGCGCCAACGGCATAGGTGCCAGAGCACTGATAGTGCGCAGGCAAGATGCCGGCAAGAGAGGTTCAAGCCTCATTCAGTCAGAAAAAGGGAATCCCATCGTGGAGAAACTCACGCTAACAATTGACGGACAGAAGACCACGGCCGAACCGGGCATGACCATCCTGGAAGCGGCGGCCGCTGCGGGTATCTACATCCCGCACCTGTGCCACCATCCGGATCTGAAGCCCGTCGGCGTCTGCCGGGTGTGTATGGTCGAAGTCGAGGGTCGCCAGGCATTGTCCTGTCTCGCGCCGGCCGAGAATGGCATGGTCGTGCGGACCGAAAGCGACACGATCAACCAGGTTCGCCGGATCGCCGTGGAGTTGCTGCTGGTGAACCACGACGGCGACTGCCTGAGTTGTGCCCAGAATAACAGTTGCGAGCTTCAGCGCGTTGCCAACTACGTTGGTATTGATGAGGAGCGGCTCGCTCGGCTGAGGCGACGCGAAAAGGCCCTGCCGGTCGATACCTCAAATCCGTTTTTCAACCTGGATCACGGCAAGTGCATACTCTGCGGTATCTGCGTTCGCACATGTGACGAAATCGTTGGAGTGAACGCGTTGGACTACGGCTTCCGCGGGGTCAACACGCTGATCAGCACCTTCGGAAACAAGGGCATGAAGGACTCGCGATGCGTTTCCTGCGGCGAGTGTGTCGTGAGGTGCCCAGTGGGAGCGCTGGTGCCAAAGGTGTTCAAGACGCCGTCACGCGAGGTCAAGACGGTTTGTCCCTATTGCGGCGTCGGTTGCAGCATTTACCTCGGCGTTCGCGGGGATCAGATCGTCAGCTCGCGCGGTGCCACAGAAAGCCCCGTCAACCAAGGCCGGCTCTGCGTCAAAGGTCGCTTCGGGAACGAGTTCGTCAATCATCCGGATCGCCTGACGACGCCGTTGATCAAGACGAACGGCGAATTCGTCGAGGCGTCGTGGGATGAAGCACTGGACTTGGTGGCCGAGGAATTCTCGAAACGCAAGGGCGACCAATTCGCGTCGACTGCCTCGGCCAAATGTACGAACGAGGACAATTACGTTGTCCAGAAGTTCACGAGGGCAGTGATGGGTACGAACAGTATCGACCACTGTGCCCGGTTGTGACATAGCCCAACCGTGGCCGGTCTGGTCACATCGTTCGGCAGCGGCGCCATGACCAACAGTGTTGAAGAGCTTCGCCATGCGGAGTGCATCTTCGCCATCGGCACCAACACCACGGTGGCGCATCCCGTGCTGTCGTTGAACATCAAGGAAGCCGCAAAACGTGGCGCCACACTGATTGTCGCCAACCCCAAAGAAATCGAACTGGCCGAGCACGCCTCGATTGTCCTGCGCCACAAACCGGGAACGGATGTCGTCCTGCTAATGGGCATGATGCGGGTAATCGTCGACGAAGGGCTGCAGGACGAGCAGTTCATCGCTGAAAGGTGCGAGAACTTCGATGCCTTCAAAGAATCGCTCGCGGACTTCGATCTGGATTTCGTCGAGCAGACGACCGGCGTGCCCAAAGAGAAGATCGCAGAGGCCGCACGAGCCTACGCCACCAAGAAGCCATCGTCGATTTGTTACGCCATGGGCATCACGCAGCATACCCACGGCACCGACAATGTAATGGCAACGGCTAACCTCGCTATGCTGACCGGTAATATCGGCAAGCCGTCCACAGGCGTAAATCCGCTTCGCGGCCAAAACAATGTCCAAGGTGCGTGCGACATGGGCGCCTTGCCCAACGTCTATCCCGGGTACCAGAAGGTGATCGACGAAAACGTCAAGAAGAAATTCGAGGACGCCTGGGGTTGCGAGCTGAACGGATCGCTGGGGCTCCCGCTCACGGAAGTATTCCATGCAATCACCGACGGGAAGGTCACGGCTTTTTACATGGTCGGCGAGAATCCCATCTTGGCCGATGCCGATGCGAACCACGTCCAGGAAGCCCTTGAGCAGATCGAGTTTCTTGTCTGTCAGGATATATTCCTCACTGAAACGGCCAAGTTCGCGCACGTCGTCCTTCCCGCTGCCAGCTTTGCCGAAAAGGATGGCACCAACACGAATACTGAGCGCCGAGTCCAACGTGTCCGGCCTGCGATCGAGCCGGTGGGCGACTCGAAACCCGATTGGTGGATCGCGTGTGAGATTGCCAAGCGGATGGGCGCAAAGGGCTTTGACTTCACGGAACCCAGCGAAATCATCGCCGAGATCGCGTCGGTTGCGCCAAGCTATGGCGGCATGGCTTATGATCGTCTGGAGAATGGCGGACTGCAGTGGCCGTGTCCCAACGCGGACCACCCGGGGACGCCTTTCCTGCATTCCGAGAAGTTCGCCCGAGGCAAAGGCCAGTTCATGCCGCTCGAGTACAAAGAACCAGCCGAGCTTCCGGACGACAAATATCCACTCACGCTCACAACCGACCGAAGCCTCTACCACTTCCACACCAGCACGATGAGCCGCCGCGTGAAGGGCCTGGACGACCTGGACGGCCAAGAACTGCTGAAGATCCATCCGGAAGATGCCGCGAATCTGGAGATCTCCGACGGCGAGATGCTTCGCGTATCGTCGCGCCGTGGCAAGATCGAAGTCCGAGCGAAGCTCACGGACACCTGTCCCACGGGTGTTGTGTCGCTGACCTTCCATTTCGCCGAGGCTCCAACGAACGTCCTAACCAACGCAGCCCTCGACCCGGTGGCCAAGATCCCCGAGACGAAAGTCTGCGCGGTACGAATCGAGAAGGTGGCGGAAGAGGCGACCTGTTCGTAGTACCGCCTTTAGGCGGCATCTTTCGTACTTGGGAGGTCGCAGAGGCCAGCCGCCTGAAGGCGGTACTACGAACGGCGGTACACCAGCGACGCGTGGTGTCTCTCTATGTCTGCCGCACGGCGATCCAATCAGCCCGTGCGTCAACGCTCGGTTCGACGAAAAGTACGACTTGCCCTTGACGAAGGTTGGGCCGCAAGTGTTTGCCGACGTCGATGATACCGTCCGTGACGATATCGTGTGACGGTAGAGAACATACTCGATCAACGCCGCGCGATCGTACCTTCGCAAACGGTTGCGGGCCACTGAGATCGTCTGGTTGCCCCTGGATCTGCACGACACGGCCGTCGTTCTCTGTCGTTGCCAGACCGACCGCGGCCAGCGCGCCAATCACTCCGTCTTCCGTCCCTCCAAGGCCGGAAAGGTCGATCCCGCATCGCGACGCCAGGTTTCGCGCCTCTTGTTGATCGACCACGTCGCGCTGGCACCTCTGCCCGAAAGCTACAACTTCGTTGGGGACATCGACTGCCAGGCACAATCCGGGGTCGCTGCCCGGTTGAAATCGCCTCAGCAATGCGGAGCACAATCGTTCGCGCAACTCGTGCACCGCCTCAGAATTCGGTAGACGAGATTCCATCAACAGCGAGCAACAACTGTTCTTGCTCGTATACGGGACACGCGGATCGACAAGAAGCTGGTGCCGAACGATCCGCATGCATCGGAAACCAGATTCTAGCTCGGCGACTATCGCACGTGCTATTTGATTGGTTCCCGGGCTGCTAGCGGTATCCGTGTCGTCGATGCCAACCAGGATCATGGCTTGTGGCACTCGTCGCGTTCACGCAAGCGGAAGAGAATCATTGCGCAGATCAGACCGGCAGCGATTCCACACAGCGGGTAGGTAACGACTGCGCGCGGCCACCAACTGTGCCAATTGTGACCTCCAGACCATCCCAGTAACGCAGTCTTGCTCAACGCTTTCACACCGAAGGCGACCAGGTTCGCAGCCAAGCCGACGCCCGCCAAGCCAACGTACAGTTGCCAGCCTGTACGCACCCGCCACGCAACGAAGTCTAATAGGATACCGCTCAGCAAGAGGCTGGTCATTGCCCCCATGCCGGCCGACCCAAGCCCGGTGCCACGCAGCACCAGGCCGCTGCCCATGGCGACCGACCCGATCACCAATCCCGAACCACGCCGGGGCACGAGTGCCAGTCCGAGCGAAATCGGAAAGACGATCCGGATGATGGCGTGCCCAGGTATCTTGAGATTCAATTCGACGAAAGTGGCGAGGGCCGCGGTCGCGAAGCCCAACAAGAGCAAGCATCCAATTTCGATGCTTCGAATGCCTCCCTTAACTTGTGATAGTGATGGAATGCGTCCACTGCTAGCCAGGGCGGGCTCGATGACAAGAAGATCGCGAAACATGGACGGTCTCACAGAGCAAGGAAAACAGAGAACCATGTTGGAGAACACCGAACGGGCTAATTGTACCGCGATGCATTCTGCCCTGCAAACGGACCTTCCAGCGAAAAGCAGACGTTCCCGACAGAAAACGCTGATCGTCTGATCCCCGGACCGCAAAAACCGGCCGATGATGCGTTCCGCTCAGAAAGGCCGGCCGCAGAGGCGTGATACCAGGCATTCGGACAGCACCACGATGTCCTCGGAGCAGAAATAGTCTTCGATATTGCTGGGCAAGAGGATCGTTGCCGATGGCGGGAATTCCTCGTCGGCGGCGTACCAGACTAGGCGTAGGGTCACACGGGGGAGCATGTCGAAATCGAACGCCATGTCACCGCCCAGAGCTTTGTGGGCACCGAGTGCGGCGGCCGCATCGCGCAGCCCGTCCTCGGTCCGGCCCACGGTCCCGCACAACCGGCCGACCGTGCGGCCATCGTGCACCTTCGTGTAAGTCCGGGCCGTTTGCAGGTCGGCGAACGTGATTTCCGGAGGAAGACGATCGGGACGGCCACTAATCGCCACGTAGTGCAGAATGACGATTCGCCAGAAGGGGCCAATTTCTACGTCGGATGCTGTCGTTACTCGTTGTGCCGAAATATCGACTTTCAGCGTTTCGTTCAGTGCACGCAACTGCAGCAGGTCGCCAGAACGTTGGACGCCCAGCCATTCCAACTGCTCGACTGATACGTTAGCGAGAGCTTCAAAGGCAAGCTCCGTCGCCCGGTCGAGGTTCTTTTGGGGAGGCGGTTTTGGAAAACCTGCTGCTCCATCATTCGTGTCGGTCATTGCATATCCTGTATTGCATGCGAGACGTGGGGCACGTTTCCAACGTGCCTCTTGTGTCATAGGCACGTTGGAAACGGTACCCCACTGAGCCGCTACTCCGATCTTCCGTTCACAGCCCGACACCATGTGCGGGCTCTTTCTCTTGCTGTGCCAGTGACAAGCTGATCTTGGATTATGGCTTCGACCACCTCACGCTGGTCGGGCGAGTATTCCGTTGTGAGTCTGGCCAAACGCTCGGCGTCACAGACGATCTTGAATTCGATCCCATCCAGTTGTTTTCCCGACCGGCAGCATCCGATGATCTCGGACACGTCGTGAGTCGTTTCTTCATCCGCGCCGGCTTCCACAAGCATCTGTCTAATTTCTTGCCCACATTCCTTGCCCGCGTCATTCGCGTCGCCTTCAGGCGAATCGGCGATTTCCAGTAACAGCGACGCCGCCAGTGCAATGCGTGGAACACCACCCTCCTTGGCGACGAGTTCTTTGGCGTGATGGAACGCTTTCAAGGCCGAGATCATCCGCGCCGGCGCATCCTTGAGTTCCTCGCCGATCTGTTGAATCAGTCGACCAGCCAGCGCTCCCTCGGTGGACGTGGGCGCCGAATCGCCTTCCGGTGCGAACCCCAAGCACTGCTCGGCCAGCGAACACCATGTTGCACAGCCGAAGTCGATTCCTGGATTTCGGAACCGGTGGCCACACTTCGTGCAGCGTCCCGACGTTTCGTCCTTGAAGAATTCAACCGAGGCACCGCATTCCGGGCACGGCACGTCGAACACCGAGTCCTCGTTCCAGTAGCGTCGGTCTTGACCAGGGCACCTCATATTCGATCTTGTCCATTGGGTGTTACTGTTCGAGGGGAAACTCGGCACGCGTCGATACCGGACGGGCGAGAATCTGTTCTCGCATCTCCGCGGCAATAAACACCGAGCCGGTCACGCAGATCAAGTCATCGGGCGTGGCCAATGATCGGACTTGGTCCCACGCTTCCGCTGGCCCAGGCGACACTCGACAGTGATTGTCGCCCAGTTTGCGCGCCGTGGCCGCGAGTCTGTCGGCGGGAACGGCGCGCGGGTTGTTCAGGTATTGCGTTAGGATTACCTCGTCGAATGCGCCAAGCAGGCATTTCAGCATGCTGGCGATGTCCTTTCCCATGCTTGCCGAGAAGACCAACAACCGGCGTCCCGCCGAGAAACTCTCGTTCAACACACGAACCAAGGCTTCGACCGACGAGGAGTTATGCGCCGTATCAAGCACGATCGTCGGTCGACGGGTCAACGGCTCAACGCGTGCCGGCCAGTCCACGTTGCCCAATCCCGCGCGAACTGCCTGTTCCGGGATTTTCCATCCCGCCTTTTCCAGTTCACCCAACACCGCCAACGCAACGGCTGCATTAGCCGCTTGGTGATGCCCCAACAAGCTGAGAGGCAGATCCTGCAAGTTGAACTGGGGATATGCATCGAATGACCGAAAGTCAAGTCTGCCCAAAGCCGAATCCTGTTCCAGATGGCGGGGCGGATGGTATCGGAAGTCGAAATCTACACAAAGCTCCGACAGCGGCGAGCCACGTTCCCGGCAAATTTGGCGGATCACATCGCGCGGCGCAGTGTCCGTCACGCCACTAACCACCGGCACGCCCGATTTGACAATTCCCGCCTTCTCTGTCGCGATGGACTCCAACGTATTACCCAATTGCCTGGTATGATCGAACCCGATGCTGGTGATTGCGCAGACGCGGGGGCTGCAGACGTTCGTGGCATCAAGGCGGCCGCCCAATCCGACCTCCAGAATTACCGTGTCTACACCGCGTTGAGCAAAATGCAGCAACGCCATGGCGGCTATGATTTCAAAGTACGTTGGACCGTATTCCTCAGTGCAGGCCAAGCCGGCTTCCTCGTCCATCACTTCTACGACTGGCCGGACGCGATCGACCAATTCGACCAATTCGTCTGGCGAGCACGGGTGACCGTCGATGGCAATTCGTTCTTCGATGCGGTCCAAATGCGGCGACGTGAAGAGTCCCGTGCGATGGCCGGCAGCCGAGAGTATCGCGCCAACCATGGCGGCGGTGGACCCCTTTCCCTTCGTGCCCGCAATATGGATGATGGGCAATTGCTGCTGTGGGTCCCCTAACTTGGCTAGGAATTCCCTCATTCGTTCCAGCTTCAGGTCCCGTTCCCGATAAGGCACCGCTCGGTCTCGTTCGTAGTTTATCCGTCCGTCAAGGAATTGCAGCGCATTTTCCTGTGCGGTGTTCTCCAAATCAGCGTTGGTCGTGGACGAGCACATAGCACGAAAACCTCGGTCGGGCGGCGGCCAAACGCTTCGCCGGACCGTCAGGGTTGTGTAGCGAAGTTCAGTTTTATAGTTGAGCTTGGTGGACGTATCAACGGGCATCAGGAAAAGGCGAGGATTCCCCCTTGTACTGAGTGAGACGATCCGCAATCATTATAGGTTTGTTCGACGGGTCCATCGCAGGGGGAGTATGCGCGGTCCGTCCTGTCGTGTTGATGAGCTTGCATAGAAACCCCTCATAAGGGGATGCTTACATACCAAGAGCCTTGAAGGAGTAGTCACCGCATGGGTCGTTACAATGGTCCAAAGGCGAGAATCAATCGCCGCTTGGGGTCACTAATCTACGAGACCACCGGCGCCGTCCGCGCCGCCGAACGGCGGGAGGCGCCGCCAGGCATGCATACGCGCCCACGCAGACCATCCAACTATGGGGTGGCATTGCGGCAGAAACAGAAGATCAAACACTATTACGGACTCGGCGAGCGGCAGTTGCGTCGTCTTTTTAACTCTGTCACGCACAAGAAGGGCGATACGGGCGAGATGCTCTTGTTGTTGTGCGAGCGACGGTTGGACAATGTGATTCGGCGAGCTGGATTCACCAAAACACGTCCTCAAGCTCGTCAAGGCATCACGCACGGTCATTTCCAGGTGAACGGTGTCAAGGTAACGGCGCCGTCGTATTTGTTGCGTCCCGGGGACGTGATCACCGTTCGTGCACGGGAAAACCTGCTGAGTCTCTATCGAGACGCCAGCGAGGAAAGTACCGGCGAAACCATGGACTGGATCACGTTTGATGCGGAGACGCTGCGTGGTACCGTCCAGGGACTGCCTGCGCCGACCGACATAAGCGTGCCGCTGGACGCCAACCAGATCAACATGGTGATCGAGTTACTATCGCGGTAGCGATGGGGACCCAGTCGGCCGATTGACGTGCTTGAAGCGGTGTTGCGAGTTGCATCCACGCTACGATTGTGGCCGAAAACACTAGAGCCCGGCTTCTTCGGAAAGCCGGGTTTTCCTTTTCCTGGTTCTTGATGTTTCTCCCTCTGATCAGATAGCCCCTCGACAATCATGCATTCACAACTGGTAGTGCTAGGCGGTGGCCCAGGTGGATATACTGCGGCTTTCATGGCGGCCGACGCAGGCGTCGAAGTCACGATTGTCGAAGCCGATTCGCGATTAGGTGGAACTTGCCTGCTTCGCGGTTGTATTCCGTCGAAAGCCCTTCTCCACGTGTCGCGCGTGATTTCCGAAGTTGACGAACTCCGCGAGTCGTGGGGCGTCGAGTATCCAAAGCCCAACATCGACTTGGACAAGGTCCGGGCTCGCAAAGAGAAAATCCTTGCCACCTTATCCGGCGGATTGGCGCAGTTGGCGAAGCGTCGCAAAGTGCAGGTTGTCAAGGCGAAAGGCGTTCTCGAGAACTCAACGACGCTGCGACTGGAGGGCGACGACCGTTCGATTCCCGAAGGTGGCCAAATCACGTTCGATCATCTGATTCTTGCCACCGGCTCGATTCCCACAATGCCTCAAGTGTTCGATTTGGGTTCGGACCGGATCATGGATTCGACTCGTGCACTTCGGCTGGCGGACATTCCGGAACGCCTGCTGGTGATTGGTGGCGGCTATATCGGTCTGGAAATGGGCACCGTGTACGCTCACTTGGGGTCGGAGGTCAGCGTTGTGGAACTGACCGACGGCCTGCTGCCCGGCGCGGATCGCGACCTGGTTCGTCCGTTGCACAAACGTCTGAAACAACTGTTCGACGATCGTATCTACCTTGAGACCAAAGTAGGCTCGCTGGGCCTTCGGGATGACAAGGTTGAGGTAGCTTTCGAGGGGCCGGCCAAGTACGGCGTCGAGCATTACGATCGAGTGCTGGTGTCCGTGGGGCGCCGTCCGGGCAGTAGCAATATCGGTTTGGACAATACGCAAGTTCAGGTGAATGAACGCGGCTTTGTCGTATGCGACAAGCAGCAGCGCACGGCCGATCCACACGTACTGGCGATCGGCGACGTGGCGGGCGAGCCGATGCTGGCGCACAAGGCCGCTCACGAAGCAAAAGTGGCGGTGGAATCCGTACTTGGCAAAGCTGCAGAATTCGACAAGGCAGCGATACCAGCCGTTGTATTCACCGATCCCGAGATTGCGTGGGCTGGTCTCACCGACGAACAGGCAAAACGCGAAGGCCGAAAGGTCGAGGTGGCCATCTATCCTTGGGCTGCCAGCGGTCGCGGGCAGGCGTTGGGACGCACAGAGGGGTTGACGAAATGGCTTGTCGATCCTGACACCGAACGCGTCCTTGGATGCGGGATCGTTGGTCCTGGAGCTGGCGAGTTGATCGCTGAAGCGGTGCTGGCTATCGAGATGGGATGTGAGGTGCGTGATATTACCGAATCGGTTCATCCGCATCCGACGTTCAGCGAAACTTTGATGAACGCTGGCGAGGTGTTCTTCGGAACCGCAACCGAAATCTACAAACCGCGACGGTGAAGCCCGAGAAGCAGGTATGTAGGTCCGCTTGTTGCCCGCGCTAGTGGGCAATTACCGCTGGACCAATCGACGGGGTACCTCCGATATTCGACCTTGGCCAGGCTTCTGCCTGCGGTTACGTGATAGAATGTCCGAGCGGGTATTTGCGCGGACAGGACGCCATCCTAGTCTTATTGGCGGCCGGATCTTGTCCTATAGTATTGTGCAGTCGACAGATCCAATAACGTGAAGGACACCACCGAGAGGTTCAGTTCATGGCTGATCCAACCACCGTTGCCGTACCCGACGGAACGTTCGTTGACCGGACGCATGACAGCGACCCGACCGAGACGTCGGAATGGCTCGAATCGCTGGAATACGTGCTCCGCAGCAAAGGCCCGGAGCGGGTGAAGTACCTGCTTTCGGCATTGGAGAAGAAGGCGCGGTTGGAAGGCGTCGAATTGCCCATGGCGTCGAACACGCCATACATAAACACCATACCGATCGACAAACAGGCGGTCTACCCGGGCAACCGCGAATTGGAGCGGCGTATCAAGAGCATCGTACGTTGGAACGCCATGGCGATGGTGGTGCGGGCTAACAAGCAGTTCGACGGAATCGGCGGCCACATCTCGACGTTCGCGTCAGCCGCCACACTGTACGAGGTTGCCTTCAATCACTTTCTCCGAGGACGCGGTGAGAGCGGCTACGACGGGGACCTGATCTACTTCCAGGGCCACGCCTCCCCAGGCATGTACGCCAGGGCATTCGTCGAAGGCCGCCTGACCGAAGAGCACTTGAACAACTTCCGCCGTGAACTACAGCCCGGCGGCGGGCTTTCGTCGTACCCCCATCCGTGGCTGATGCCCGATTTCTGGGAATACCCCACGGTTTCAATGGGTCTGGGGCCGATCATGGCCATCTACCAAGCTCGGTTCAACAAGTACCTGCGCGACCGGGGACTGAAAGACACCGGCGATCAGAAGGTCTGGGCATTCCTGGGCGACGGCGAATGTGACGAGCCCGAGACGCTTGGTGCGATCACACTGGCAGCGCGGGAGAAACTGGATAACCTGATCTTTGTCATCAACTGCAACTTGCAGCGATTGGACGGACCGGTACGCGGCAACAGCAAGATCATTCAGGAGTTGGAAGCCCTCTTCCGCGGCGCCGGCTGGAACGTCGTCAAGGTGATTTGGGGCGACGATTGGGACCCGCTTCTGGAAAAGGACAAGACGGGCCAATTGGTCAAGCGAATGGAGGAATGCGTCGACGGCCAGTATCAGAAGTATACGGCGATGCCCGGTTCGTATATTCGAGAGCATTTCTTTGGCAAGTATCCCGAGCTGCTAAGTCTTGTCGAGAAGTACTCGGACGAAAAACTGGAGAAAATGCGTCGGGGCGGTCACGATCCGGAGAAGGTCTACGCCGCCTACAAGATTGCGGTGGAATCCGAGGGACGCCCCACCGTGGTTTTGGCAAAGACCATCAAAGGCTACGGTCTGGGCGAAACGGGCGAAGGGCGAAACATCGCTCACAACAAGAAGAAGGCAAATGAGGAAGAGTTACGTGAATTCCGCAGCCGTTTCGGAATTCCCATTTCCGACGAAGATGTGGCCAAAGCGCCATTCTACCGCCCGCCGGAAGACAGCCCCGAGATTCGATATCTCCGCGAGCACCGAGATGCACTGGGCGGTTATGTGCCCAACCGGTCGTGCAAGACGCCGGGCATCGAAGTGCCGACGATCGACGAATACCGCGACTTTCTGGGCGGTAGCAAGGGCAAGGAGATGTCCACCACCATGGGCGTTGTGCGCATGTTGGACAAGCTGTGCCGCGACAAGAGAATCGGCAAGTATGTCGTGCCGATTGTGCCGGATGAATCTCGAACGTTTGGCATGGAAGGCATGTTCCGCAAGATAGGTATCTACGCCCATTCCGGCCAGCTCTACGAGCCGGTCGATTCCGAGCAACTGATGTACTACAAGGAGGCCCAAGACGGGCAGATTCTCGAGGAGGGAATCACGGAAGCGGGATCCATGTCGTCCTTTATCGCGGCAGGCACTTCGTACAGCCAGCACGGCATCAACATGATTCCCTTTTTCATCTACTATTCGATGTTCGGCTTCCAACGCATCGGCGATTTGATCTGGGCTGCGTCCGATATGCGCGCCAAAGGGTTCATGATCGGTGGAACGGCGGGCCGGACGACGCTGAATGGCGAAGGGCTACAGCATCAGGACGGACACAGCCTGCTGAATGCCATGGCGTTTCCCATGGTGCGGGCTTACGATCCTGCTTTCGTGTACGAGACAGCCGTGATCATTATGGACGGCCTCAAGAGATTGTACGCTGAAGGCGACACCGCAATCTACTACATAACGGTAGAGAACGAGAACTTTGTGATGCCCGAAATGCCTGTGGGCGCGGAAGAAGGTATCATAACGGGCATATACAAGGTCAATACAGTGGATGTCGATGGCGCCGTCCACAAGGTCAATCTGCTCGGCAGCGGGGCGATCCTGCCATGCGTGCTGCAGGCGCAGGAGATACTGGCCGAGAGATTTGGCGTATCGAGCAATGTGTGGAGTGTTACCAGTTACTCGCAACTATTTCGCGAAGCGCGCGAGTGCGAACGCTGGAACATGCTTCATCCGGTAGAGGCTAATCGTAGTTCATACATAGAGGAAGCACTCGAAGGCGAGCACGGCGTGTTCGTTTCGGCTTCTGACTATGTCCGAGCGGTGGCCGAACAGATCCGTCCGTGGATCCCTGGCGATTTCCATGTACTTGGTTGCGATGGCATGGGACGAAGTGAAACACGTGAGGCGTTGCGAAGGCATTTTGAAGTGGATGCCGAAAGCGTCACGATCGCCGCACTGCACGGTTTGCATCGGCGAGGCGAACTGGATGCCGCGAACGTGGCCAACGCAATTAAGGAATTGGACGTAGATCCCGAGAAACAAGATCCGTTTACGGCGTAGGTTATTCCGAAAACGAACAACGACGAAGCGTACTATGAGCATCGAAGTCAAAGTTCCCGACCTAGGCGACGGCATTGATTCCGGCGACGTTCTGGATGTCCTTGTGGGCGAGGGTGACTTCATCAACGAGGAACAGGGCATCGTAGAGTTGGAGACTGATAAAGCGACAGTCGAGATACCCAGTCCACATGCCGGAAAAGTGACAAAGGTCCACGTAGAGGTTGGGCAAAGCCTCGCGGTCGGAGCGGTTTTGATCACATTGGAGGCTACGGAGGCGGCCTCGAAGCCTGTAAAGCCGCCTGAGACTCCCGCCGAGGCTGAACCAGCGTCTGAGCCGGCTTCCGCCAGCCCCTCGTCTGAGACGAAGCAGGCAGCCGCGCCGCCGGAACTAGCGAGCGCACCGGAACCACAGCCAGTTGCGACGGCGGCCGCGCCACCACGAACTCCTATCATCCCAAAGAGTGCCGTTTCCGCAGGAGAGATTGCCGCAGGCCCGGCAATCCGGCGTTTTGCCCGCGAGGTTGGTGTGGACCTCCACCGAATCGACGGAACTGGACCTGGAAATCGGATTACCCGCGAAGACGTTCTTGGGGCGGTTCGCGAGGCCAGTCAGGCTGCGACCAGCGCGAGCGACGAAGCCACAAAGAAGGGGCCAGGGGAACAAGTGACCGATGCGTGGGGACCCATCCGCGTCGAACGCATGCCGAAGATCCGCCGCACGATCGCGGCCAAGATGCACCAGTCGTGGGAGACCTGCCCGCGGGTCACCAACTTCGACGACGCGGACGTTACCGAATTGGAACGCATTCGGCAGTCCAGCAAGGCCGACTACGTTGCTCAGGGCATCAAGCTCACTTCTATGGGCTTCCTGATCAAAGCCGTGGCAATGTCTCTCAGGTCACACCCGCTGCTGAACGCTTCGATCGACATGGAGAACGGCCAGATCATCTACAAAGACTACGTCAACATCGGCATTGCCGTAGACACCGAACGTGGACTCGTCGTACCCTCGCTGCGCGGTGCCGATCGCATGACGATTCCTGATATTGCACGGGGCCTATCGCAAATCGCGGAGAATGCCCGTAACAACACCTTTGCGATCGAAGACCTCCGTGGCAGTACGTTTTCGATCAGTAATCTGGGCGCGATTGGCGGCACCTACTCGACGCCGATCATTAACGTGCCCGAAGTCGCAATCTTGCTCGTTGGGCGTTCACGCAAGATGGCCGTAGTGATGGATAACGACGAGATCGCAGCCCGCCTGATGATGCCGCTCAGCCTATCCTACGATCACCGGCTGGTCGACGGCGGCGCTGCCGCGCGCTTCCTTAACGAAGTCATCGGCTATCTGCAGGCTCCCAGCCGCCTGTTGCTGGCACCATAGGCCGCAAACTTAGAGGCGGCTGCTATCGCAACCGCTCGATTGCTTCCGCGAGCTTCTGCCGATATTCCTGCCAGTCCGATTTCGGGAACAGGGCATCGTTTTGCAGAGTCATTTCGAGAAGCGCGGAATCGGCTCTTCGATGCGCGCAACGCTCACTTCGGTGCGCGAAATCGGCATTTCGATCCTCCCAACCGCCACGTCGGTTCGCCGAATCATCGATTCCATGTACACAATTGCCGTGCAAAGCGCCGAATCTCCCGGTCGGTTCGCGAAATCATCCGTTTGGTCTGTTGATTCGCCGTTTCGTGTCACACAGTCGGCTTGAGAAACGCCGAATCGGCTCTTTGAATCGCACAATGACCACTTCGGCACGCCAAATTGCCGCTTCGATCGGCCAAATCGACACTGAACCGGCCGGAGTACAAGCCGGTCTGGGAGAATCAGCCGCCCGCCATTTTTGGCACCAAAGTCGAGGCCGCCGCACAGGCCGTAGAGGAATTGGCCGAGTTCGGCCGCCAGCAGGAGACGGCGACCACTGGTGCGACGGAGCAGAAGCAGATCGAAGAGGCGGAATTGGAGCAGGAAGCGTACGTGTTCGGCGGCGTGTTGGCGATTTGGCTGCGCGACCAGGGCGACGAAGAAAACGCGGCCAAAGTGGACATGACCATCAGCGGCTGGCGTGGTCTCCGCGACCAGCAACTGCTGGAGAAAGCGCGTTTGGTGCATCAGCTTGGCGAAGGCGTGACCACCGGCCCCAACGCGGAAGCCGCCGCGGCATATGGGATCACGCCCGAGGCGTTGGCGAACCTCAAGAAGGAAACGGACGACTACGACACGGTGATCACCGCCCCGCAACAGGCCATCGCCGAGCGCAAAGCCCGTACCCGACAACTCCGCGAGCGTTTCAACGCCGTGGAATCCCAATTCCAAGTTCTCGACCGCCTGATAGAGCTTTTCCGCGCAACACCCGAAGGCCGCGACATGATCGCCGCGTGGCAAGCCTCCCGCGTGATCCGGGATTTGGGCCACGGCCCAGCGTCGCCACCACCGGAGGAAAGCCCGACTCCAGAAGCGAGTTGACCAGGAAAGGAATCCGGCCACAAACGGTTCAGTCCGGGATGTTTGGATCAATGTGCCGTAACTGCGCTGGAACGCCAAGCGATCGTTTGGCCGGACGTGCGCGGGTTGACGGACCGTGGTTGGACGGGTCACGGAGCGCTGCTGCGTCTGAATGAGAAGGACGGCAGCTTTTCCGGAAAATGGCTACGACGAAAACCACGGGAACCCCTCACGCCGATCAGCACGCTGATCGTTCCCGGATACGTCATGCCACGAGCGGTCTACGACAAAGTCCGGTGGATTGGCGCGCTGCGCGGTTGGGGCGCGTCCGAGGCAGCGATCACGGTCAAAGCGTTCTTCTTGGACATCGAAGTTCTGCATTTGTGTGGCCCGCTGGCTCGGCATCTGTTCCGCAAACATCTGCCGTATTCCACGCCGTGGGAGGCAGTTTGGCGGAACCACGCGCTGGTGGCGCGAGTCTGCTTCGACGACCAGTCGTGGTTCGACTACTGGTTGCCACGTGTCTTTGAGGGCCATTTGACCGAGCAGGCTCGACGTGACCTCGAATGTCCGGAAGTGCTGGCCGAGCACGAGGAATTCCTCGCCGCGAAAGTCCGTGCCGATGACGAGTTCTTCGACGTGGTTGGTCGGCAGGCCGTGGCAGGAGCAACCACCGATGGAAACGGGCAAGGCCGACGAGAATCCGTGCAGTTAAGCGAGGGGGATTACATCAGCCAGCAGCGCCGGCGGAGCAAACCGGGCGAATACAAGGCGATTCGACCACGGGTGGATGCGGCGTTGAAATGGATGACCGAGAAGATTCCAGCGGCTGCCCTGCTGGGCAAGCGCGGTCTGGACGTGGGCACGCGCGACGGTTACGCCCTCGAAGCGTTTCGGAAGCTTGGAATTGCGGAGGCTGGGGGCGTCGAATTGGTACCGGAAACGGCGGATTACGCCGCTCGCCGTGGCCGAGCCGTCCGGCAGGCCGACATGCGATGTCTGTCCGATCCGGACAGTTCCTGGGACTTGGTCACCTGCATCCATTCCTTGGAGCATTGCCCGGAGCCCCAACGGGCGGTCGGCGAAATGGCACGCGTGTTGCGTCCTGGCGGGTGGCTGTTCCTGGTCGTACCTCGGGAAAACAAGCCCGATCGCGATCCCGTTCACAACTGTGCTTTCGCCAACGCGGAATCACTGCGCGAAATGGCGCTCGCCCAAGGAGACTTCGATGCGGCCACGATTCGCGAAGAGATCGGCGTGCTGGCGAAGGGCTGCCGGGAACTGCGTCTGCTGATACAGAAGAAGACGAGCGATCTATGAAAGGAGACCCGCCGGTTGCGACTAGGATGCCGGCTTTCAACGAAACACATTCCAAAAAAAGAGTTTCGCCATGTCAACGAGCCCATCACCGAGTCCCAGTCCGTCACCCAGTCCGAGCCCCTCAGCGTCAGGATCGCCGTCCGCGAGTCCGTCGCCAAGTCCGAGCCCGTCCGCATCCGGATCACCATCGCCGAGCCCCTCGCCGTCGCCAAGTCCTTCTCCCTCACCCAGCCCGAGCGCTTCGCCATCGCCGAGCCCGAGTCCGTCCCCAAGCCCCTCGCCGTCTCCGAGTCCAAGCCCGTCACCCTCACCCAGTCCCTCACCATCGCCTCCGCCCTGCTCTGTGGTTATCAATCTGCCGGACGGAAAGTATGTCGGATGCGTCAAGGACGAAGACCCGATTTCGCTTGAGGCGATTGTGGATCCGCCCGGGGCGGGTTGGACATACTCCTGGTCGAAAGTCCCCGGTTCCGGCAGCGGGAACGGGGCATTCAATCCCAGTGCGAGTGTTGAGAGCCCGGACTTCAAGGGGACTAGCAGAGGTACGCTGACCGTGAAGGTCGTCGTGAGCGACGCCGGCGAGACTTGCGAAGATGCGGAGGACTTGGCTGTTATCGAGATCGACGAGCTGTCGGAGGATGTTCCTGATCAGTACATGAATTCGATCTTTCTGGAAGACACGAACAACCAGCATACCGTTCCGTACGGTTCACCGGGGAACGAATTGCGGAGCGTGCGAATCGCGCCAACCGATGATCCTTCGGACCCGTACGTTTGGGATGTCGATTTCGAAGCCAAAGTTAATCACCTGACGGGTGATGTTAACCTGATCTTTCATAAGGATGGCGTCTACTTGATCAAAACGATCCGAACCGCCAATGGAGGCGAGACGGAGGACATCTTTCCAGTCTGGTACAACGCGGGCGATGGCACGACAAAGGATGGTGACTGCAAAGACGGCAAGTGGGACAGAATCACCAAGCCGACGGCCGACTTCATTTTGGTTTCGTCATCGACGAACGACGAAAAAGGCTATTTGGTCCGCGCCAGGAATGCCTATGACAACTTCCAATCCATCGGATCCGTGGCCGACGTGATCACAAAAATGGAAAACTATTTCACAAGTGCGGAGAATGATTCTCAGCCGTTCAGTGTGCTGATTGTGGATCATGGAACTACCGCCCAAATGAACATGGGAGCAGGTGATACCGTGGTGATTGGGGGCGGCAAATATATCGATGACACGAACGCGACGCAAGCGGACCGCGACAAGTTTAAGGAAGCCTTGCGGGACTGCAAGATTACGACCTGTACATTCGCTGCCTGTAACGTGGCCACGGGCCAACAGGGACGAGATTTCATACAAGACTTGGCCAACGACGGGAACTGCACGGTCGTTGCACCAAACAAGAAGATTAATTGCCAATCAAACAAGAAATGTGCCTCTGTCAGGGGCGGTCAGTGGATCGCCAAAACGGACCAGACGCCATAAGCTCAAAACGCGTATCGGGGGTGACAAATGCGAAGCTCATCAGGGATCATCCTCGCGTGTGTGACATTCACCACGTCTCTTGCAGGATGCTCGACGCAGGAAACCAGTTCGATGAAAGAGGATGACATAGTCACAGACACCAACGCCAACGAGCGTACTAACACCTCAACCAACGCACGTTGGAACGATCGGTGGCAGGCCGACCCCTTTGCGGGCACGGAAAGCCTTGAGGTGAAGCACGCGTTCTCACCCGAATCATATGTGATTGACGAACGCGAAGTCGTTGCCTCGCTGATGCGCGAATTGAAGATCACACGCATCGAAAACCACATCCACGCTGGACTTGAACCAACTGCATGGGTGACGTTTGTCAAACAGGATGGTCACAAACTAACAACCGGCGTCCATCACGGTGACAGTGACACTTTGGGAATCGGGGGCAGCGAAGTCCACATCGGCTCAGGGTTTCTCGCCGCGCTGAATCGACATCTCAGTAAGACGACGGGCAAGGTTGTCAATTTGCTGAAGTCTGCCAAAACGTCAGTAAGAGTTCCCCCTTTGGTGCCTGCCTCCGCGCAATCGCTGACCACAGGCTTCACTTCCTTTGAGGTGTCGTACCAGCTGGTGAACCAACGGCGGCATTACCGCCGTGCGAGGTTCACTGACCCGAAGGTACTGGACGAGTTGCACCGAGCGATGAAGATCATCAAGCAGGAACCTGTTCTAAGCGATAGACGTTGCCCCCAGTCCTTTGTGGCGGTTTCGAAAGACTCGAGTACATTCAACGGTCGTTTCTTGAACGACAGGCAGTTTTACGATCCCAAGGTGGGTCAGTTCACTGTCGAGCCTACGTTTGTCGAAGCGCTCAACGCACACCTGAGTCGCCTCGAAGGGCGTACGATCGATCTGCTGGCCGACAACCAGTTGACGAAGCATCAACTCAGTCGAGAACAGGATTTTCGAAAACTGCTGGACAACGTTTGTGCGCTCACCTTCCCCGCAAAGTTGAACGGCAAACCGCAGACCGTTACCGTCGACGACGCCGATGAAGTCGCGGAACTACTGAGAGCGCTCGAATGGATCGAGGTTCCGCTGAAAGAAAGCAAGCTGGAAAAGGACGAGTTCTTCATTGAATTGACGACGCGGCAGGACACAAAGATCCGCTTCAGCTACCTGAAAGAAGGCGAAGGAGTCACGCTTCCTCTTGCTGATCTGGTCGAAGTGTCGGGATTTGGCCAGGTTTGGCTGGACGATGGGTGGAAGTATCGTTTCCTTCATGACGTCGTCTACGAACTGGAGCAAACTCAAGAGGAGCGGCAGCAACTGGAGACCATCCGAGCCGTGTGTCGTGATCTGCCGGAATTTCTAACGCAGGTGATCACGGTCAGCGTGTATTATCGCCAGGGCGCAGACGAGCTTCGTTGGGGACTGCCGGCCAACCGCTCGAAATTGGTTCTCAAGGCCCTGGCTGTGGACAAGGTTGAACAACTCGCATGGAATCGTCAACGATGGAAAACCGAGCTTGCAAAACTGGACGAGCGCGGCGCGGGCTCTTTGGCCTTGACGCCCGGTGTCGGTTTCGACCTGCCATTGGTCATTGCGGAGAAAGACCAGATGCTGATACCACGCTACGGTCGAGTCACCTTCAAGAGCAGCCCGATCAAAGCGATCCAGAACGCGATTGAAAGTGATCCCGAAATGGCGAAGACCGTCAGACTTTTGCCGCGATAAAAGAAATGGGCAGGGTGTGCTGGGATTAGACCGGGTCGCCCCATCTTTCCATGTGGAGTTACCTTGATCCCACCGCTGCGGCTTGGGGCATTCGGCGCTATGGCCGGGCTACTGCGGACAAGCACCGGCTGTCGATGCTGAAATGGGGGGCACCGGGCAAGACTGCTTTGCCCTACGGCCGTCATCGCAGTCGCTCGATTGCTTCCGCAAGCTTCTGCCGATATTCCTGCCAATCGGATCTCGGGAACAGGGCATCGTGGTCGCGCTGGCCCAATCGAAACGCTGCGAGTCGATCCTGGATCAAGCCCAGCGCAGCGGAATCCTGTTTCGCTTCGGCTAACCGTTGCAGGGTCAGCATGTAGCGGTAGTCGTCCAGTCCCTCGCGAAGCCGCTCGAAGTGGACCGAAGGGATCAATTCCCCGTGAGGACTGGAATTGCACCATGCGTAGTCGTCCTCGCGGCAGTCCAGGGCATAGTACGGGTCGCCTGCCACGACGTTCCAGTGCCAGGATAGGCGGAACTTCATATCGAACTGCTTGGCAGCTTTGTACATGTAGACGCCATACGTCCAACGGTTGCCGCCGTTGTAGAAAGCCCATTCACCTCCGGCGTTGTGCAGCAGATTCACCGACGCCTCGTCGTGGCCGTTCCAGTTGGCCACATGCAACGCCTTTGACAGGCGGAAGTGAGGATCGTTGGCATCGGAGCCCTTGAACGAACTGGCAGCGGCAAAAAACGGCGGTCCTTTGGGAAACGCTCGCTTGTAAGCTTCGGCGTTCTCCGCACTTCGCCGAAGGTCGTCGCCAATGGGCTCGTCACCGATATTCCAGTAGACCGGAAGCCAGCCAGCCTTGTCCGCGTGCTTCTGCACGGCACCGAAGACGGTCTCGATGAAATCGCTGTAATTGGCCGACCCAGCCGCCTTCATCTGGTTCGCGTCCTGATAGTACGTATTCAGGCCGACGAAAGGGCAATAAGTGACGACTGGCATCCTGAAGCCCTGGTCTTTTAGACGCTGCATTTGCCTGTCGCCCACCGAGAGGTCGAGAATTGGAGCACCGCCATCGAAACCTCGCAGGGCAACGACGGGCAAGCCGCTGCACGACGTGAAACCGTACTCGCGCAATTTCGTCAACGATTTGGCCGCCATCGCGTCGTTCCATTCGGCCAACTCGTCGTCGTACCACGGCAAGTTGATGGTGTGTCCCCAGGGGCCGGCGGGGACGTCGACGGGATCGAGCGTGCCTTTGCGCACGGTGATTTCAAGCGGAACCGTGGTCGGGCCTACTAGCTTCGAGAAGATCCGTACGCTTCCGCGATAGACTCCTGGCGGCGAATCTGCTGGCACTTTGACAGTCAGCCAGAAACGACGCGTTATGTCCCGCGTCGCTGCCACAAACTCTTTGGGTACAATGAGACGAGGACGAATCGTGTAGACGCTTCCCTCCATCGTCACACGCGAGACCCGATACTGAACATAGCCTACATCGACGCACTCTGCGGGAATGGAGTCTTCCCTGGAGAGGTTCAAATCGCTTACGGTCACACTCACGTCGCCACGGTCCCGCAGCGGCAAGATGCAGAAGGTAACCGGCTCGTATTCGCCGGCGAAAGCCGATGCCGTGAGCTTCTCGACGCGTTCACCGTCGTCCGGTCGGTCGTTGTAGTAGACGTCGTCCATCCAATCACGCTGGAAAACAACGAATCCGCGACTACGTTCGGCCTCGGTCGGTTCGCAGGATACGTCGGCCGGTTCGTGTAGAATTCGCTTGAAGTAGTTGTCGAAGTGAAAACGTCGTCGTTCCTTGACAAAGTCCAGGAACCTGTGGCCATCGGCCTCCTTTGCTGCGGGGTACACGACGATGGCCGACACGCAACAGCCCCAGTTCTGCCCAACGAACTCGATGTTCAGTTGGCCGTCTCGAACCTCGACTTCGTGCTCCTTCTCGCCGAAATACGGCTCTTGGTATTTGTCGAACGTGTCGTCGGTCGGCAGATCTTCCGAGTCCCAGAAGCGGTAGTACTGTTTCTTGAAGGCATCCAGATCCATCTTGTCAACGTACTCGACGTCCTCCAACACCAACGCGCGATGACGGTAACGTTGGTATTCGCCCCAGAAACCCGATGGCGAATCCATGTTCACAAACACGTGGTATTTGCCGTTCGGCACGTCGATGGCCAGGCCGCCCTGCTCGATGCAAATGAAATCCTGATACAGCGGATCGGGTTGAAGTGCGTCAAAGACCCGCCAGAACCGGGCATCCTTCCATCCGTAGCCTCGCCCCTTCGCGTAGAACTTGCTGACATCCAACGGTGTAAAGCCTTCCATGACGGGGCTTGAGCCTTGGCCAAGGTCGAAGGCCCAAAGCCCGTCGAACAGCATGCGAGCCGTCTCGGTGTCGCGTTCCAGACGGATGTTGTCGATGAACAAGGGTGCCTCGGGCTGTGCGCCAATCGAGAACACCATCCGGGTGATGCCATTTTGGATCAGCGGCCTGCCGGGACGTGACTTCTCGCCGACATAGAGTGATGTGGGGATGATTAGTGTGCTCGAACCCGGCGGCACAATGGTGTTGTAGTTCACGCGAGTCCAGTAGTCGCGCGTTGCCCTGTCGCGAACCTCGAAGTAGACATCCAGGGGATGCTTTGCGTCTGTGTGAACATCTGCCCTCACATAGTCGTATCCCGTCCAATCCTGTGCGGCGTCCATCGAAACGTAGCTTCTGTCGATCCGGAGAGCCTTCGAACCGTGCGTCGCGTGCTCGGCCACCAGAGTACCACCCCCGAACGGATTCTCATCTTCGAACGAAGCTACAAGCTTGACTGGTTCGACTGCTATATTGTCCTTCTTAAGTTCGATTGAAGTCCCGCAGGCGTAACAACGGCCCCAATCCGCCATGTTTCGATAGCCACACTCGACGCAGGCAACGGCTTCATTGGCGATTTGACCAGGCGGGACGATCGGTTTCTCCTCCTTGCCAATCACCGGTTTCGCGGTTAGCGGCACGTCCTCACCGACTCGCTCCACCGAAACGTCGTCTACCCACAGATACCCCGGTGCCATGAGACCAAAGCTCGGGTACGACTTCTTGCCCTTCTCGTTCACTTGGCCCACGTACGTCAAGGGAGTCCATCCGAAAGTGCCGTTCTTGCCAAGTGGGATATACTGCCCATCGAACATGAACTCGGTGGTCTGATTCCACACGCCGGTGCCGATATCCAGCCCTCGAATATAGGCTGTTACCCGATAGCGACCGGGATCCATTTCAAACTCGGCCGGCCAAGCCCGGATCTTCGGCTGGTTGCCGCCCACGATCAACAGCGAGTGTTTGCCGGTACGTGCAATGTCCGACACGCGGAACTCGCATTCTCCTTCGTATATCCATCCGGACCACTTCGCAAACACATGTCCCCAACGATCCTTCTCCTTGGCCTCCTCGAAAGACGGATCGGCAACCAAGTTTTCTGATGCGTCCACGGCAGGAAGTCGTTGTAGCAGACAGATAGCGGCCAACATGACAGCGGAGAGAGTGATTCGTAGCATTGCGAACCTCGCGAGGTATGTAGTGGTTTTCCCGTTGAGCAGATCGCACATCGCAGGACGACGCTATTTTCCACGTGACGATTCCAGGGGACGTAGCTGAAGCAGGCGGCTGCCACGTGCGAAGTATAGACGTCCGGCATGATCAGCGGCCAGGAATTTGCCGCCGCCGGTGCCGATCTGTTTGACTTGCCAGGTTGTGGGCACAATGTGTCCGATGTGTTTCGGGTTGCTGCCGTAGAGCAAGCCTTCTGGTGCGACGCACATGTGGGTGAAGTCGCCCAGAGGATTGTCGGAGGTGTGAGTCACCTTCATCTGGGAAGGCGAGAAAACGAATACGCGTCCACCGCCGGTTCCGATCACGTCTCCGCTGGGCGCGATCGCCATTGCCGAAACTGCCAAGTCGATGGAGTGGGCGATTTCGGCTGTCTGAGGATCGAACACGAAGAACTTGCCGCCGCCAGCGCCGTAGACGTACTTCTGGTCCGCCGCTACTTGGTTCACCGTCCCTCCCGGGACCAAGTCCAACCACGTGCGCACTTCGCCGGTCTTTGGGTCTACACGTGAAAACGCGCCAGTCGGGGCGGAATTGTACGAGGGGATCGATCCAACATAGATACGGTCGTCGGGGCCCAACACAATGCACCGTGTGCGGTACTGGCCGCTGCCGACGGGCCCGATTTCGCGAGGATTGCAGTCCGGTCCTTTCCCTTTTTTCCAAGGTTTGGCTGGATCGTAGACGGATACGACGGCGTGGACGTAGCTGCCCATGTAGATCTTGCCGTCACGTCCGCCGTGCATCGAGTCGATCTGGCCACCCCACCGCAGTGCCTTGCCCAGATCCGTGATTTGTCCTTCCTTCGGATCGGCGGAGAACATGTGCATGTTGATGTAGGTGCTGCCGTAGATCTTGCCATTGGTGCCTGCGGCCAGACTGTATAACGCCATGCCGTCTTTCGCCTCGGCCAGCTTGCAGCGCTTGAGTTCCTGGTCTTTGTCCAGGTCGTAGTACACGAAATCCTGGTCGTCGATGGCGTAGGCGTATCGGTTATCCCGGACCACGGCCACCTGCCCTAGCCCATCGACGAGCTTCTTCGGTTCTGCATCGCCCGAGCGATAACGATACAGCGTGCCACTCAACGACGCGTACAAATAGAAGCATCCGTCACGGCCGCCTCGAGCGGCCATGTAGGACAATCCGTCCGGCGGCCGGTTCAGCACGGCGATGGGCTGTTCCGTTCGTCTATGGTAGATCAAGTGCTTGTGGTCATAAAGCACCTCGGCAAACACATGATCGCCCGATGCGTATACGTTGTAGCAGCACGAGTTGTGCTTGTACTGTTGCGGCAGAACGTTTCGTCGTTTGCCTGTTTCTGGATCCCACACGGCCAATTCTGCGTGTGTGCCGACGCCCACCCATACTTTGCCCGACGCGTCCACGGAGATGGACCTCGCGTATTGTTCCGAATCGCTCATGCGACCCAAGTTCCTCAGCGTACGGCTGGGGATGTCGTATTCGAGGACTCCGGAGGTCGGGTAGCACGCTGCGTAGATCTTCTTGGCATCCGGCGATGCCGCACATGCCCAGATGTAGGTTCCGCCAAACTGTTTGCCGCCCAAATCTTCGACTTTGCCCGACGTCGGATCGAGACGATATAGATTGCCTGGGTGAACGCCGCCGACATACACAGCTCCGTCGACGCCTACAGCCGTCCCATATCCACCTTGGCTAGGGAGCGAGATCTGGATGTGTTCGCCCGACTGCGGATGGATGCCGACAAGTGCCCCGCCCGTGGTCGAGTAATACGGGATGTAGAACATGTTGTGATGCCCGTCAGGACTCTTGGCCAGACATCCCTGACTGTTCCCAAAGACCACAGCCCGTACAGCCACCCCGAGATCCTCGATCTCTGCCGCCTGGAGTGGCGGCGCGGCAAAGTGAAAGGCAAGGAGGAAACCAATCATCGCACCAGACACAATTACGGTTCGCATGACGAGCACCATCACAGGTTGAAAATGTGGGTAGGCCGGAACAAGTCCGCGCCGTTCCGGCGCGAGAGGGAACAAAAACCCCCGCAGGGGGGGCGGGGTGCGGGG
>CAZURK010000015.1:54292-100431 GCA_964623055.1 uncultured Pirellulaceae bacterium | reverse complement strand
AACGAGAAAACGGGACAGGTCTAATTATTGACATTCTGAGTGCGTTTCGCTAGACTTACTTCATGCCACGCGTCGCACGAATAGCCCCTGGGGGAATGGCTTTCCACGTCTTGAACCGAGGCGTGGGTAGGATGCGTCTTTTTCTGAAGGACGCAGACTTCGAAGCATTTGAGCGGGCGATCGAGAAGACACTCGAGACGCGCCCCATGCGTATCTGTTCGTATTGCCTGCTGGCCAATCATTGGCATTTCATGCTTTGGCCGGAGCGCGACGGCGACTTGGGCGCGTTTATGCAAAAGCTGACGATCACGCACGTACGCAATTGGCAGGAGAATCGTCGTCGTGTTGGCTACGGTCATCTTTACCAGGGCCGCTACAAATCCTTTCCCGTCGAATCGGATGAGCATTTCTATCAAGTCGTGCGTTATGTCGAGCGGAACGCCCTGCGGGCGGATTTGGTAACACGGGCTGAAGACTGGCGTTGGTCAAGCCTTTGGCGTCGAGTGCACGGGAATGCCGACGACCGAAGGTGGCTCAGCGACTGGCCCTTGCCGCGGCCTCGAGCTTGGACCGATCTAGTGAACGAGCCACAGACGGAAGCGGAGTTAGATGCGATCCGTCGTAGCGTCCTGCGTGGTCGGCCGTACGGAGGCGAGGGGTGGGTAAGGACCACCGCAGACCAACTCGGGCTCCAGTCGACCCTTCGATCTCGCGGTCGCCCGAGAAAGAACCCATTTGATCACCCTTGACGCCGAAAATTAGACCTGTCCCGTTTAATTGCCCGCGCTGTAAACCGCATTGGAGATCAAGGGTGACGAAATGAAGACAAGAATTCGGGCGAATGCACTGCTCATGCTTTGTGCCGCAACATCAGTCGCGTGCGTTCAGCAAAAAGCGATTGTTGGAGAAGAAACTCTTAAAGGATCTTGGTGTGTGACCCACATCAGGACAGACGGAAGTACGCAGAAAATGGGCAAGGGGTACGTGATCTCATTCGGTGACAAGACGTTCGAATCCACTGTCTTCTCTCACCAAGCATCAGTTGGTTTCTACTCGGTGGACACGAAGCGACGACCGAAGTGGATCGATATGCGGCTAGTCGATGATAACGAAGCTGATGCAAAGTTGTTCAGAGGAATCTACACAACAGCCGAGCGTAGCGGGAAGCTCTGTATTGTGTCGTCAAAGACCTATCCTCGCCCGAAGGAATTCGTTGCGGCCAAAGGTGATGGGCAGACATTGCTGATTCTCAAGCGTCTCGATGAGAAAGAAGGCAAAGTGCAGAAAAAGAAGCCCCGAGGGGTCAAGACGAAAGAAAAGGAAACGGAAGTCCAACCTGGCTAAGCTAAGGGCCGTCATCCGTCCGGCGACATTTGGATCGTACTTCGCGGGGGAAGGAAAGCTGCCATGTGGGAACCGACTTATTGTAACACGGCGCGTACGGATAGCGCTACCGCGTTTAGCGGTTTTTGAAAGAGACTCGGGTCGACGCGGCTTGCCGTTCACGAGCGATCTCTGTCGATGAAAATGGGGCTGTTCTCGCCAACCTGGTAATACGGGGCTCGGGCCCCACGGTGCCTTATCCGACGTTCAGCCCCCGACAGAGCGCCATACTTTTCGACGGGCTGGTTCTGGCCATTGACCTTGGCCGACGTAACGTCGATCTGTTGATAGGGAGTCGATTCCAGACCGGCTTGGTAGAGTTCCGCCTCTTCCAGGTGAAACCGTTCGGCCGAGTGCGTCCTCGTAGCCCACGAAGCACGCGAGGCAAAGTCCAAGCGAAGCGGCTCGACGGTTTGGCAAATCTCGGATCGTTTCGTTACGACCCAATTCTAGGCCTCCCGCCAAGCACCGACCAATCAAACCAGGCTAGCACTTGAGAGCATCGTCGCTTGCCCGCTTTGAAGTTGCGCTAGCACGTATTTTCGTGGGGAATTCGTAGCTTGGCTCTCCAGGGCCGAGCACAAGAACCCCCGAAAGACTCGGCTCTGGAGAGCCAAGCTACAAGAAGCGCAACATCAAGACTTGCGCGTCGGGGTCGCATGCTGGCGGTGACAGCATTTCGCAACGTTACTATTCAGCCCGCTGTTGACCCCCGATCCGCAATCGGATAACGTTCCCCGGCCATGTCACTCTATCTTCGCATTCTCGCGCTTTCGGTCTGTCTCGCGCTCATTTTTCAGCCTGCATTTGCGGCAGAACTCGGCGACGGCGCTGGGGAAGATGTATTGATGCTGCGCAACGGCCAGATCTTGCGCGGCGGCGTCACCCGCGTCGGTGACAAGTTCGTTGTCACGCTTGGCCAGAAGAGCGAGTTGCGGATTCCCGTTCGCGATGTCGAGATGCACTGCCGCGACCTTGGTGAGGTGTACCAGCGGAAACGGCTGAGCTTCAAACAGACCGACATTGCCGGACATCTGGAACTGGCCGACTGGTGCTTGCGGCATTCACTTTTGTCTCAGGCCGCAGACGAACTGCTGGCGGCGATAGCAGTCCAGCCGGACCATCCACGAATTCCTGCTTTGGAGCGTCGTCTGCAGCTAGCTGTCAGCAAACCTCCAACGACGCTACGAACGGAGCGGCAGAAGAGAGCGTCAGTCAGCCTGGACGAATTGGAACGCACGATGCGCGAGTTGCCGGAAGACGTCGTCCAAACATTCACTGCCCACGTACAACCGCTGCTTGTCAACCGCTGCGCCAGCAACGCGTGTCACGGGTCGGGCTCGGACACGGAGTTTCGTTTGGTGCGGCCTTCTTGGGGGAAAACGCTGACTCGGCGTTTCACCCAGCGAAACCTCTACGCGTCGCTCGGGCAAATTGACGAGGAATCGCCAGCGAAAAGCCCGCTGCTCACCGCCCCCAGCGCGCCTCATGGAGACGTCCCCAGCGCCTTGTTCGGCGAGCGGGACCAGCAACAACTCGAACTGCTTGTCAACTGGGTCGAACAAGTGGTCCACAAAGATGATCCCACCCCGGCAACAATCGACCCCGGTCCGTCCAGTCTGCTGCAAGCCAGCTATGCGGAGCCCGTCAAGCTGCCAAGAACAGATGACGCTTCGGGGGCGAAAGATGGGTTACGCGGCCTGGAGACTTCGCCAAATTCCAACGTGAGACCAAACGCTGGTCAGCCTGGCGAGTTCGTCCCACGTGATCCGTTCGACCCCGCGATCTTTAACCGGCGTTTTTTGCGTCCGGACCCTCGGGACTGAATCGGAGTCACCGCGGGGGTGCAACTCGTACGGACGGTTTATGCGGTCGACCGCGGCGAAGAATGCCCCCTCGTCCAAACAACCGTTTCTTCTCCACCGCTCCGTAGTCAAGCAATTCCAATGTGCTGCGACGGATAAGTCGCCCGGCGCCGTCCAACTCTTTCGATGCGTGAGACACGACTCCGCCGGGCACGTCGCTGCAGTGGATCTCTAACATGTGAATCGATCCCTTGGCGTGCCTCTTGATCTTGCGGACGTGCGCGGCCGTCTTGACTTCCGCCATGACCCTGTGTGGCATGTCGATCGCGATGACATCTTCTTGGGTGTGAAGGTGTGTTGTTGCCGATTCAATATCCGTTGATTTCATGTCGCGCTTCAACACGAATGGTGCCGCGGAAGGGCAGTAGTGAATCGTGCTAACGGTCTTCTCATCGCCACCATTGATGGTGGACTCGAGAATCTGACACTGAACCTTCCTGCCCCCGACCAGCAAGCCGCCGTCGCCGATTCTCCTGACGACCACGCGCTGGCCGTTCATCTCGCCGTAGTATCCCAAACGAACGGTTCTCGGTTGAGCTACGATGCGTTTGCCGACGACTTCGACCGTGACCTCAAGTTGTAGCGCATAACTGCGCTCGCTGGCCTCGATCAAAGTCGTCTTGGTTTCGGTTGTGCTGGTGCTCTTCAACTTGCCCTGCTCGTCGAACTCCTCGGTTAGTTTGCGGACTTGCGTCCACGATCCGGGAGAGAAGCGTCCCCAGGCATGATGTTCGCGCGGAATCAACGGCCGCTGCGCGTCGGCTGGTCGCGCGACCAGCGCCACGGCGCAGATGAACAATAGCAGTGCGATAGTAGGACCGCGAATCAGATGTAACACAACTTCAGCCAAACAAGAGAGCGCAAACCCCAAATGTTCTGTGCCGTCAACAAGCAAAGGGCAGACACGGGTTTCCTAATCCTATGATATTATCTAGCCTATTGTCGTTATACGTGGTCGGTTCGTGAATGCCTCAACTGAGGGGTTTTCGGCTGCGGACGGCCCTCGATGGCACGATTGGCAAAGGGACTATGCGATGCCACAGAGCAAAATCGAAGTAGTGGCCGAAGCGAAGCACCTACGGATCGTACAACGTGGAACATGGGAATACGCCGAGCGACGGAACATCAGCGGCATCGTTGCCATTGTAGCACTGACGGCAAAACGCGAACTGGTGCTGATCGAGCAATTCCGCCCGCCGGTCGACCGCCGTGTCGTTGAATTGCCCGCAGGCTTGGTTGGAGATGTGCCGGGACAGGAAGATGAGTCTTTCGAATCAGCGGCCGAGAGGGAATTGTTGGAGGAGAGCGGATATCAGGCCAAGGAATTGACTCGGCTGTTCCACGGTCCTTCCTCGGCGGGGATGTCAAACGAAGACATCACGTTCTACCTGGCCAGAGACGTCGAGAGAGTAGCTGCCGGAGGCGGCGACGAGTCTGAAGAAATCACAGTCCATGTGGTGCCGCTGGAAACGGTGCCAAGCTGGCTGGTCGGCCAAGCGCAGGCCGGGAAACTGGTCGACCTGAAGGTCTATGCCGGTCTGTTCGCTGTGCGAGAAGAGATTGGGGCAGGTGGGTAGCCGAACTCGTGAGAGTTCGGGGCCAGAAGTCTCACGACTTCTGCTACCTGCCCGTCGAGGTCGGACCAGTCGCGCGCCACCTATTCTCGCCGCAACGTAAAACTGGTGTAGTGAAAGCCCGTTGCGTCGTTGGTCAGCAGGCTGCCGCCGGGGGCCAGGTACTTGGCGATCACGGCGAACGGAGGCAGAGGATGGTCGCGGAGGGCCTTGTCCATCGCCCCTAACGCCGGGTTTCCCTCGGCACCTCTGGCAAGCCGCTCGCGAGTTGTATCGGCCGTTGCCAAGTCGTACAACAATCGCATACCTTCCTCCGGACGGTTGAACGTCAGCAGCCCCGGCTTCTCGCCACCGGGCTGACGCCGAACCTTGCTGGCGATCAGTTTGTATTCCAGTTGGCTTGCCAAGGCCTGTGAGCCGTCTTTTTTGGTGGCAATCACGTGTTTCAGCAAGTCCGTGCTGTCAGTCAGCAGCAAGTAGTCTCCCACAAGTGCAAACGCTGGATCCGGCCTGCGCCTGAGTGGCCGCTCCGGCCTGTTGCGATTCTCGCCGGAGCCCTGCGCTGCGGCGTAGTAGGTAACACCACCGAACGCCTGTTCCTTCACTTGGTTCTCGAACTTGGCAAGAACGCGATCCACGGTCTTCTGGAACTTCTTTGCGTCCTTCAGCTTGACTCCGACCAAGTGGGCTCGGCTGTTCATTCGCGCCGGTCGGATCATCCACGTAATGTACGTGACGCGACCGTCCAGAGCATTCAGGACGTCATCTTCGAACTCGACCTCCAGGTTGTCGGAGAATTGCTTGGTGAAATCCCTGGTCAGGGCGTCTTCGCCGCGAATCTTGTTGTACAAGGTACCGAACGCCGAGTAGGTCTTGGCGAAATCCCAGTTCACCGTCACGTAGGTTGCCACGTCCGCCGGCACCCAGGGTTCGGGCGTGGTATCGCCGGAATCCAGTGCCAACATCTCAAGCACACCCGTACGCGGACTATCCAGCAACAGGTGAAGGTGCGTGATGTCGTCAAACTCCTCGGTGGCAAGAGTGATACTTCCGCCGGCCGCTTCGATCCCGTCCAGGCCGAGCACCGGCAGCATTGCCATGCCCGCGGCTGCAGCCATGTTGCCGCGAGTGATTCGCTTGTACAATCCAATCGGATCGACGAAGAAGGAGATCTGGGGCCGTTCCTCCTTCTCCCCCGCGCAACGCCGCATAATCGCCGTGAACTTGGTATTGTCGGCTAACGTCCGCTCGTCGCCGCCGTCCCAGGCGACCAGTATTTGTTTTGCGGTCTCTACGTTTGTCGATATGACGATCACACGGTCCTTCTCGAAGTGAACGAACCGATTCTGCCGATCAGGAGTTCCGTAGCTCACGATCGTCGTGCCCTTGAAGGATTCCGTTGATTGTTCCGCGCCTTCCTGCGTCATCTGCTCGCCGATCAAGTCGAGCAGCTTTTGCGCGAAGGGCAGGCGGTCCCCCACATCGACCAAACCCACCATCGCGGGTGGCCCTTCTTCCGGCGACGTAACGGCGAAGCAGACCTCGCCTTGCGGAATCGACAGGATCTGGTCCAGCGATAGCCCAATCTGCTTCTCGGCTTCGCGGAACAACTCGATCAACGACTCGTACAACTGGGACACCAAGGGGCGCATCTGCGGGTCGCGGAAGATCCGACCGATTGCCGTCTCTTTGAACTTCTCGGCCAGTTCCGGCATGTCCGCAATGCGGGCATAGGCGAGCGTGCTGTCCGGCAACAAATGAGGCCCGGTGGGGCGTTCCGGCTCGGCCGATTGGACGGGATTGCCTAGTATCCCTGCACAGAAAAAAACGGCCACCAGAAGCGATAGAGCGGCTTGACGTAGCTGCATGATGGATCTCCAGTTGCAGACGGGTTCGGACGGTCTGTATAATGGAGAGTACCCAAGCAAGGGGGAGCCGGTTTTATTTGAGTTGCAGGAAATGGTTGTCTTTTCGCATAATACGGCGATTGCGGCTTGGTTCGCCTGTTCGGACTGCGATGGCAATTGTCGAGTGAACCGCCTGTAATGACGATCGCACCCTGTAGAACGGCTCTCCCGAGCCGTCCGGTCGGGTCAGCAGACCCGTCCTACTATGTTTGCGGCCGCGTGCCGCCTTGGAATAGCAGCCGTAAGGAGTCAAACCATGTGGCGAAACCTTGTTGCCGTGCTCTCATTCGCAGGTTTGTGTCTGACCGGCTCACAGGCCCTTATGGCCCAGCAAGCGGGTAATCAGGATACGGGCGGCGCCTTATCCGTCGAGGGGCCTCAGAGGATGACGGGCGAGGAACTGCGGGCGACTCGTACGCCGGGGCAAATAGTCGGTGGCGATGTGCAAGGCGTGGGTAATCTGCGTGAACAGACCGATGCGACCGGCCAGGCGGCTCGTCAGGGCGCAAACATGTTTGGCAGGCAGGGCATGAATCAGTTCAATCAGTTCCAGTCGATGTACGGCAACGCGATGATGAACTCGATATTCAACCAGCGCCAGCAACTTCGCATGACGCTTACCTTGGGTTTCACGCTGGCGGCACGGCCCAGCGCGACCGATGTCGGTCGCAAGGTTCAGACGCGCCTGACTAGAATCCCACAGTTGCGCGGGAATGGTCCGCTGACGGTTGAAATGGATGGTCGGGTTGCGGTCCTGCAGGGCGAGGTGGCCACTGAGGACGCTCGCGACTTGATCGCCCGTGTGGTTCTCCTGGAGCCTGGTATCTCGGACGTGCGAAACGAGTTGCAGGTGGCGACGGCGAAGCCGAAAGCGGCGCCGTAGCGGCGGAAGCGACGCCCGGCTGCGAAGTATCTAAGCCTTCCGCGTCTGCATTCGAGACGGGAGGCATTCTGCGTGCTGCATCCGCCCCCTCTTCCAATCCGCCTTCCTGGATTCCGGTCGTGATCCCTCGCGATGGCTCGCGGACCAACCTCTTGCTCATTGTCATGGGTACCCGGATCGTGGTTGACCGCAGACGCCTTCTCGTTGCGTCTTTGGGAACGAACATCTGCGTCCGGTCCCATTGGTCGCGTGTCGAAGCGACCTCCGTCTTCGGCTGTTGGTAGGACGCAGGTCGGACTTCTCCGCGACCGGTCCGCGCCAGCGGCGTGATGTATCCCTTTGGTTGTGTTTCCACGTTTTCCGGCATAGAGCCGGGCAGAATATTGATCGTTTGGTGGCCCATGACTACATTGCCATCGGCGGAAGTGAAGACCGGCAGCAGATTGATTGCCTTGCGGACACCGCCTACTTCGTCTATCGGCAGCCAGATACTATACGACGCGCCCAATTCGCTCGGGCTGAAGTACTGTGTTAGTTGCTCCGGCGTGAAGACGAACTTACGATCCGGTGCTTTGGCTGGCGCACCTTGGTCTGAATCGTCATAGCTGTAGACAACCAACTGGCCCTCGACGGGCACTGCTTCGCTCTTTTCGTTGTAGAAGTACAGCCTGCCGCCGAACCCACGGATCGGCGGGTGACCAGGCTGGGTGTACACGGCGTCGGACCAAATGGCGACCATTTGACCCGGCGATGCGTACTCGCTGGTCTGGACGTTTGGCTCTTTCTTCGTCAACCGTAATTTCTCGGCGACGTTGTCAAGCGGCTTGTATCCGGTCGCCGCGCACCCGCCGAAGAGTACCACAGTGATTGCCGTCAGCAAGATTCGCGTTGTCATGGTTAGTGTTCCTAACGCGGCCGTAAACTTCCAGGTCCCGCTCGGCAAGCGGGACCTACCGGACCATCGGCGTTGTGTAATGCGGTTGATATGTCTCAGGATTCGTTTGGTACTGTGATCGTTCCTCGGGCCTGCCTAGCGTGTCGCGCGGCCTGCTGTATGCGCTCTGATGCCCTACGGCCCGATTCGGTGCTCCCTCGTACAGCGCCGGCACGTCGGCGTACGCTGGCCCCTGTGGACCAACGTGACGATAGCCAGCCGGCGGGACTTGGTGCGTTGGAGCCACATGCATGGCGGCCTGATTAGCCGTATCGACATCCATCTCTGCCGTACGCCGACTGCTCGTTGGCTGGACGGGCAAAGGTGGCAAATCGACTTCGTCCTCTTCCTCGAGCGGCACCGGAGTTGGGGTCGGCTCCAGACCCGTCGGATTCACGGCCGGGAAAATGACCGGAGCCCGGCGGAAACGCTGCCACTCGCCTTCGCACCACCAGCCCGGTCGGGCGGACAATCCCACGTCGCCGTACAGGTCGACCACGTCGGCCAGGCACCAACTCATGCGTTCTGACTCGGCATAGTTGATCGACGCGATTTGATCTTCGTCGTTATCACGAACCACGTAAGGCGTCATGATGATCAGCAATTCCTTGCGGATGTCCACGTCCTCGGTGTACGACAGCAGAGGTCCAATTGCCGGAAGTCGAGAAACGAAGGGAATGCCTCGAAGTTCCTGTTGCTTCTCTGTCGAAATCAGCCCTGCAAAGACCACCGTCTGGCCGCTGTTCGCGCTGATCGTGGCCACGGCACTCACGGTCGTGACATTCGGGATCAAGTCGCCGTCGATCGTCGGGCCTTCGTCACTGACTTTAGACTTAGTGGCCTCGATGTCCATCTTCACCGTGCCATCGGGATTCACTTGCGGCGTTACCAGCAGTTGCAGCCCTACGTCTTCATAATTGACGGCAGTCGTCGCTAAGCCGCCTGCGCCTTGCGTCGTGCCTCCAGGTCTGGCCGTATTGTCACCGATAAAAACGGTCGCCGGTTGTCTGTCCATGGTCATGACTTGCGGTCGACTGAGGATTTGACTGCGTCCGTCATGCTGCAACGCTCGAAGGAGCAAGGAAACCGAGTCTTTACTCGCCGAGAGAACCAGCCCGCCGTAAGGCGCATTCGTGCTGATCCGCCCCACATCGAATGCGGACAGCGCTTGAGCACCGAGCCTATTACGGACGCCGCCCGTATCTCCAAGCGCCACGTTGGCCACGTCGTTGAAGTTGAACACTGCGCCGTCGCGATCGAACAACAACGAATCCTGCAGACCGACCTCAGCCCCGAACTCGTAGACGTCGTTCAACTGTACCTCGGCGATCAAAACGTCGATCTTGATCATGGGCAGGCTTCGATCGAGTGACTCGACGACATGTTTGACCTCGTCAAACAACTCGGGAACCGCGCTAATGATGATCGAGTTGCTGATCTCCTCGGGAACCACGATTACCTGGCGATTCCACTGGATGTCCGGGCTTTCGGGAGAAATCTGCAACTGGGTCGAGAACAGTTGATCTCGCTCGTCCAACCACGTATTCAGCGAGTCGGCCACGTTCACCGCCGGAGCGTTGGCTAGCCAATAGACCGCCGTCTTGTGTTCGCGAAAGCTCTCTTCGTCCAATCGCAACAGGATGGCTTCCACCACGCCCAGGTCCCCTTCCGAGCCAGTGGCGATGATGCTATTGGTCCGTTGATCGACACCAAACCGGATCGGCACCAGGGAACTCTCACCAATACTAGCCGCCGATTGCAGGCTCGGCTGCAGGAAGGGGTTGATTGCTCCCTGACCGAACAGCGTGCTTAGCGCCTGTTGGCTGCCTTGGGCCTGTTGGCCGAGGAGTTGTTGCAGCATACTGGACAGGGCCGTCGCGTCACCGTTGACGATGGTGAACACCTTGATCTGAGCTCGGGCGGCGGGAAGCGTGTCCAGTTCCTCGACCAATGCTTTGATCAGGCCCATGGCCTTCGAAGGACCGGTGACGACCAGCGAGTTGCCGTTCGCATCGGCCGTGACACGTACGTCGTGCATGGGGCCGGATTCCAGGACCTTGCCTTCATCGGAATCGATCGTCATGAACGTCAAAATCGCCGAACGCAACCGAGCTTGCTCGTCGGCTTGACCACCGATGCCGAATGCCCCCCCGCCAAATGAACCAGTTCTAGTGGCGCCATAGGGTTGTCGATTGCCGATCAACTGCCAGTTCAAGGCATCTTGTAGAACCGGCGCGACGTCGGTAGACAGCGCGTTCTTAAGCCGGAAGATGCGTACTTCGTTGGCCGATTCGTAATCATCTCGATCCATCTCGCCGATGAGCCGACGGACTTCGGCCATGTCCCGCGGGCTGGCCTGAACAATCAGGGAGTTGTTCCGGTAGTTGGCAACCACGTTCACGCGAGTTCCCAAACCCGGTCGCAAGTCCCCGGTGGCCTGCCCGGCCTGTTGCGCCGAGCCTAGACCATCGACGAAGAACTCCCGAATTGTCTCCGCGGCGCCCACCGCCGACATATGCTTGAGCTGGAACACCTCGAATTGCGTTTTCGGATCAATCGGCTGATCCAGCTTGGCAATCAATTTCTTGACGACTTGAAGACTATCTGGCGCTCCGATCAGCAACAATGCGTCCGGCTTGAGCAACGGCCGGATGGAGACGGGGCCTTGTCGGGCCGAGAGGATCTCGTCATACATGTCGGTAACCAATGCCTCCATCACTTGGCAACCAACGAAATTCAGCTTGTACACCTCGATAACCGGCTCCGTTTCCTTGCTGACTCGTTTGATCTCCTCGATGATATCCCGGACTCGCTCGACATCGCGTTTGTGACCCCGGAGCACGATAACATCCAACCCTTCGAGCAATTGGATGTCGACCGGCCCGAGCAGACCGCCGTCTTCGATGACTTCTTCGACGGTGTCGGCTGCACCGGCGTCTGCGGCGGCATCCCCAGCAGCTTTCGGGTCTGCCGGCTTGCCAGCCGGTGGCGCTGCCTCGGCGGGTGCACCTGCCGGAGCCCCTTCTGCCCCAGGCTGGAAGATCATGGTAACCGTGTCGCCGTGACGCCCTCCGTTCTGCCCTGCAAGGGGCCTGGACGCCGCTTCCTGCTCCTGTCTTGCAGCCATCTGCACCAAGGAAACGGCGCGGTGAATCTTCACTGGGTCGGCACGGTCGAGCGATACGAACGCTGTCTGCTGGCTATCGGTGACGCGTGGCCGATCCAGTGTTCCAAGGATTTGTTCCCAGGTCTGCGACAAAGCTGGTTGGCCTACGTAAGTCACGGTGTTCCGCCGCCGGTCGATCTGCAGCACCGGCTGGATGTCCGTTTCGTTGATGATACTGATGACCGCCAATTCGCCGTCGCGGTTGGTGCTGCGCGATAGCTGCCTTCCCCAGATTCGCGCCAAGCCGTCTTCGAGTTCGCGCCACGTGACGTGTTTCAATTGGCGAGCGGTTCCGCCTGCCGAGGCCGCCCGCGCAACCGGAGGTCCGTTCGATTCCCGATTGTCCCGTTTGGCCGAGCCAAACAGCGCGAGGATTTGTCGATGCGTCTCTTCGGGAGCTACGACCACCAATTGGCCCGTGCGGTCATCGGCGGCCACGCGAACGCCCGTAGTTGGTGGGAATTTGGCACGCAATTCCGCGAGGGCGGCTTCGAGCGAACCGGACCCGACGCGGTATCCCCGCGCAACGCCCCGCGATTGGGGCGTTTGCGCCGCTCCTCGGCTGGCAACGGGCCGGTCCAGCGTCTCGATCAGCTCGACTGCCAATCGCTGCGCATCCTCCGTTCCTCGCACCAGAATCCGATTCGCCGCCCGATCCACCAGAACTTCCGGCTGCGCGCCTAACTCGGCCAACATTTGCTCGAGTCGTGGGATGACTTCCGACGGCTCAGCGTGCTTCAAGCGATATGCCCGATATCCTGGAGGCGACGTATCTTGAGCTAGAAGTAGCCAGGAGAAGCCTGTCACGCAAGCCGCCAAGCCGAAAAACACAACGAGACGCCGAGTATTCCCTAAGCCAAATCTCTTTGCCATGATCACAACCGCCGTCAGAGTGTACCGTTAGCTAAGAAGAGCGGGAAATGCTGCTATTGCTGGCGCGGATGGACCGCGTCCATACAACCGGCATATCCAGCACGATCGGCAAAGAGTGTGGGAATTCTGAAGTGAAATCCCCCGATAGGTTCCGGGCCGAGACGATGGCGCGATCCTGGTGGACTCGCACCTCAAGCCTTCAGCACTTCCTACTCTGGAAATTCGGTCTTTTTTCCCCCGGTGCATTCCGCTATTATCCCGCGGCCCAGATGGAGCTGGGATGGTCCGCCAGTGCCAAGTCAGATCGCTTTTTGAGAAAGGGAATGTTGTCATGAGGCTTTGTTGCAACCGAACGGTGAATGTTGTGGTCTTGGCCTGTTCCATATCGCTCATGCCGCTGCAGCAATTGCTTGCAGCCAACCCCTTCGCAGGCACCGACGACGTACAGGCGGTCTCGATGACCGGCCCCGTCGTCCGTGATGTTGCGCTGGGACCCAATGGAGTGATGAAGGGACAGGTCGTCGACGCCCAGGGAACTCCGTGTGCGAATGCTCCGGTGCGTTTGATCAGATCTGGAGCGGTCGGCGAGCCGGCCATATCGTGTCGGACGGACGCTGATGGCCGTTTTCAGGTCGCGGGGGTGTCGGGCGGCGTCTATCGCGTAGAGACGACAGCAGGCACCATGATCTACCGCGCGTGGGCACCGAACACGGCCCCACCGTCGGCCATCCAGGAAGTGCTGGTTGTCGAAGGCGAAGCCGTACGAGGTAATTTGGGCAGTATCGGCCCACTGGGGTGGGCGCTCATCGGGGTGGGGATTGCCGCTGCGATCGCGATTCCGCTCGCGCTGGATGACGACGACGCCAGCTAACCGGCAGCGCTGTCGACGCGCTCGCTCTGGCTTGGCCGACACTGCGGAATCTCCGTCCGCCGTTCAACTCGATTGCAGATTGGCGGATCCGTATCGTGGGAACGTCACGTAAGTTCCGTTCCGCGGAATTGTCTCGCGGACAAGTTGACGTTTGGTGTTCCTCAAGTAGAAAACACGGGGACTCGGCTATGAAGCGACTAGCTCGATTATTCAGGAACGTGACCGTCTGGCTGGCGTGCCTCGGATTGCTGCTTCCGGTGCCAAAGGCGGGCGCTGCCCAACCTGCAGGTCCAGGTGCGGCCCGTGCGGTCAACCTGGTTTACGACGTGCGGCTGGACGACGACGGCTCGTTGAATGGGCGTCTGCTCGACCCCGCCGGCGCGCCGCTGGCCGGGCAAACGATTCTGCTGCAGCAGGCCGGCAAGACGCTATCGCAGTCGCGAAGCGGCGAGCGCGGCGAGTTTTCGTTTGACGCAGTTCGCGCCGGCGTCTATCAGGTGACCATCGGTGCGTCCGCGGTCGCGTGCCGGGTTTGGACGGGATATGCGGCTCCGCCGGCAGCAACCAGTCAACTGGCGATCGTGACACACCCCGATGTCATCCGTGGACAGCAGCCAATCAGTTCGTTGCTCTCCCATCCGCTGTTCGTCGGGCTGATTATTGCCGCCGCGATCGCCATCCCGGTAGCCATTCACAATTCACAAGACGACGCGAGCTGACAGCGGTCCGGTCCCTATTCCCCGGACGCAGTCGTTGTTCGCTACGCCGACGAGGTGTTATGGATCGCCGAAAGAAAAAGCATCTCTATATCGACCCAGTGGCGGCTCGAAACGCGATCTGTCTGCTGCTGGCGTCTACGGTGTTCGCCGGATGCCACAACGCGATCTACAAAGCGGGAAGGCTCCCCGCGGAACTCGCCGTATCGCGCGTGGATAGCAAGCGAGAGGTCGATCTGACGCGTCTGGATCGATCGGCGACGCAGAGCGATCTGATCTACGTGGGTGACGTCATCGAAGTCACCGTTGCCACCGGATTGGAGGAGAAGTCTCCGGTGAGCTGGCCCCTCCGAGTCTCGGATGGCGGCGAGGTGGATATTCCCCTGATCGGTGTTGTGCGAGTCGCAGGGTTGTTGTTGCCGGATGCCGAGCAAGCCATTCGCCGCGAGAGCATCACCCGCCGCGTGTATCGCGATCCTCACGTGTCCGTGTTGCTGAAACAGCGGAAGACGATCCGTGTTACGGTTGTCGGTGCTGTCAGTGAGCCTGGAACGAAGGAGTTGCCCGCCGCAGATGCCGACTTGCTCAGCGCGATATTGGCAGCCGGCAACTTGACGGAAAAGGCATCAACCATAGTCGAGATTCGCAAGGTGCCGGACTTGTCCACCCAGTTTGCCGGCTATGGTGGACAACGCACGACATTGGCACAAGACTCGTCTGTCCGGATCGACTTGATCGCTGCAACTCACGGCGTGGTTCCTGATTACCGCATCGAAGACGGTTCGGTGATTATGGTCAGAGAGCAAGAGCCGAAGACGATTCAAGTGATTGGACTAGTGAACAGGCCTGATCAATTCGAGATCCCGCCGGATCAGGAGGTACGTCTGTTGGACGCAATCGCGCTGGCAAACGGACTGACGATACAGATCGCCGACAAAGTCCACGTGATCAGGCAACTTGACACGATGAAGGAGCCGGTCCTGATCGCCGCGTCGATCCGAGAAGCAAAACGCGGCGGGCCTGCCAACCTCCGCTTGGGGCCGGGTGACATTGTCAGCGTGGAAGAGACGCCGTTGACGTTCACCGTCGGCACCATCCAGAGCTTTGTCCGCTTTGGCTTCAGTTCCGCCATTCCCGGTTTCTAGGCAGACTCAGATTCTCCACAATGAACAACACCCACTACAAAACGCCCGAGGAACCGGAGGCACAGTCTTCGGCTGATGCGGTCCATGCGATCATGCGGTTTCTGCGGATCGTCATGCACCGCAAGATCTACGTCGTTTCCTCGGTCGTCGTCGCAGGTCTGCTCGGCGCATTTTACTACTTCACGGCCACCCCGATCTATCAGGCCGACGCTCAACTGTTGATCCAGCAGACCGGCCCCGATGTATGGTCGCCGGCCATGACGGCAGAAGGCAACAGACAGGCTCTGATCCCCACTTACGAACGCCTGTTCAGTAGTTCTCGCGTCCTTGAAGGAGCTGTCGAGCGGTTGCAGAAGAGTGCCCCCGAGACGCGCATCGACTTCGCGACGGCTTCCCCCGAGAAATGGACCAAGGTCTTGCGCGGCAATTTGACGGCTCGTGGCATCCGGCGAACGAACGTGATCGAGATCAGTTACCGATCTAAATCCCCCAAGGCGGCCGAAGCGGTCGTCGACGCGGTGGTCGAGTCCTATCTGGATTTCATGGCGAAGAACCACAAGAACGTTTCTGCTGAAATCGTCAAGATCTTGGAGGAGGATCGCGTCGAGCTGGACCGGAAAATCAACAAGAAACGCGAGGAACTGGCGGCCGCACAGAGACAGGTGAAAGATCTGGGCACAACCGAGAAACAGCACATGAGCCATCCGGCAGTGCACAGGGTCGTCCGGTTGAACGAGTCGTTAGTCGAGGTCCAAACAGAAAGGCTGCAATTGGAAGCGACGCTTGCGGCCATCCGCGACTCGGTTCGAGACGGGATCGGATTGAAACAGCATCTGAACGATATAGAACCGATAATCGGCCGTGAACTGATGCTGAGCGCACTCGGCCTAAACACTCAGGCGGCCGAGACGCGGGCCGAGATCGAACGGCAATTGATGGAGGAACAAGCCAAACTGAACTCCTTGTTGGAGCACTACGGCGAAGCCCATCCGAATGTAGTCGAAGTTACCCAGGCGATTCAAAGCGGTAATGCGTACCTGGAGAACTATCAACGCGACGTCAACGAGCGTTTGGCGGGACTGCAGGATGGCCGACTTGGGCCGATGCTCGTGGACATGGTCCAAGAGAAGCTGGCGAGCCTTTGGGAACACGAAAACAAGCTGATCCGGCAGTATCAATTGGCTGAAGACGAAGCCGTGCAGTTGAACGACCGCATGGCCGAAAAGAAGGATCTTGAGCGTGAGTTGGAGCGATTGCGCAACTTTGACGACACGCTGGTCGAGCGGATTGCCAACATCGACATAGGGCAAGATCAGTCGGACGTTCGCGCGACCGTCGTAAGCCAACCTGAGGCTTCGACTAGCCCTGTATCGCCAAGACTCTCCTTGGTCGGAATGATGTGCCTGTTGCTCGGGACGGGCGTCGGTGTCGCCTTCGTCTATGTCCTGGATGTGTTGGACGACCGATTCCGATCGCCCGAGGAACTCTCGGAGCAATTGGGCGCACCAACGTTGGCTATGGTTCGCGAACTGAACGTACCGGCGAACACCGGCACCGAGGCGATCCAGGTGCACGTGTCCCCGGAAGCAGTGGAAAGCGAAGCATTCCGCACCCTCCGAACTACATTGGCCTTCTCGGGCCAGGACATGGAACGGATTGCAATCACCAGCACCGAACCGGGTGACGGCAAGACGACCGTACTGACGAACCTTGCGGTTTCCTGCGCTCAGGCTGGCAAGACCACACTTCTGGTCGATGCCGATCTCCGGTGCCCCGGCCTGACCAAACTATTCGAAATGCGGGGTGTTGGGGGCCTGTCCGAAATCCTACGCAGCGACGGCGATATCACCGAGATGTGCACCGACCGCATTGCTTCTGTGGACATCGAGGGGCTGGACGTCCTTCCATGTGGACCCAAGCCATCTAATCCAACTGAGCTATTAAGCAGCCCCCGATTCTCGGATGTACTGGCCTGGGCCGAAGCCAATTACGACCAGGTTCTTATCGACTGCCCGCCAATCCTCGCCGCCAGCGATGCGGCCATTGTCGGCCGGCTGACCGAAGGTTTGATCTTGGTCATCCAGCCCGAGAAGAACCACCGCCGTTTGGTGCTCCGGGCCGTAAGCGGGCTGGCTTCCATCGGCGTCAACCTGATCGGTGTCGTGGCGAACAAAATCGGTACCGAACGCGGCGATGCTTACTACGGCTACGGTGGTTACGGGTACGGGTATGGTTACGGGTACAATGAGGATACGGCCGGCGTAGATGAGGACGATGCCGACCATGCAGCGGATGACCCTGATCAGAGCCAATCCGACCCCAGCCGGAACGGACACCGAAGGCGTTCGCGGCGAAGAGATAGCCAGGTCGTACCCCGTCGCGCCGCGTAGGGTCTTTGGCCGCATTCTGATTGATCAGCCCAGCACTGCCCCGCTTGATTCCCGTCCTGTTTCCGTCCACACTGGGCGTGCGTCCATTTGACTTCGGAGCGACGCTCATGAAGACGGTAACGATTCTCGCGCTCGCCCTCTTCCTGCTTGGCTGCGGTCCACAGACGAGCCGGCAGGCAAAGAAATCCGGCACGACCAAGCCGGCGGCCAGCAAGTCATCAGAATCCAAACGAGAAGCAAAGCCGAAGCCCAGCTTGACTGTGGACGCGGGTTCTTTCGCAGGGATTCCCGAGGCCATCAGTGCGCTGACCGAAGCCGCGAAAGGCAGAAAGAATGACGAGTTGATCCGAGCGGACAGGTGGCTGGTGATGCAGGGCGGCGCGGCCATCGAACCATTGGCCAACGTGTTGAACGACGAACAAGCCCACGTGGCCGCGCGCATCGCAGCGAGCTATGTTTTGCGCCAATTGGGACCGAACGCAAAGCCGGCGTTGAAGCAGGCTTTCGGTAGCGAAACCAAGCTTGTGCGGCTGAACGCCATCGAGAGCCTGAGCCTGGTTCACCCGACCGATCCAGATACTATTCAGACGCTGCTGGATCTGACGGGCACCGAAGACGAACGCGTGCGTCGTGAAGCCATTTTGGCCCTGGCCAGGATAGGCCCGCCAGCCAAGGACAAGTGCGCCGAGAGGCTTGTTGCTATCCTGAATGATGAAAACGAGGAGGAAACGATTCGAGACGCAGCGAAGCGTGCACTGAAGAAAGTGAATCCTCGCCGCAGCCTCAGTGATTAGGCCGTGTGAAGTGGTGCAGGCATATCCCGGCAGCAACGCTCACGTTCAACGAATCCACTTCGCGGCTCATTGGAATGGTCACACGGTAGTCGCACATTTCGACCCAATGTGGCTCTAGCCCGGTCCCTTCGCTACCAAGAAGCAGGGCGGCACGTTCGGGGCGTTTCGCGATGGTTAGCGACCGTGCCTGCTCGTCCAGCACAGTGGCAACCAGCCGCACGTCGAAGCCGTTTCGGAGTAACAGCAGATCGGCCCGGAGATCGCGCGACTCGACGAGAGGCACCTTCAGGTTGGCACCCATGGAAGTTCGGACCACACGTCTGGAAAACGGATCGGCACAAGATGGCCCCAACAAGACCGTTTGGACACCGAAGGCGGCACTGCTGCGAACGATGCTACCCAGATTCTCGGGATTCTGAATGCCAACGCAGACTACGATTGTGGTTCTTGGAGGGGCGTACTCCATCAGACTACGAAACTGAGGACAGGACGGGCGATACCCGCACCCCAAAACACCGCGGTGGAACCTAATGCCCGCGACCTCCTCGATCACGCGACGCTGTGTGACGTACAGCGGTACGGTTTCCGGCATTTGACCGCTCAGACGCTCGACATGGCGCTGCTCTGCGAGAATCGAATCGACGCCAAAACCGCTGGCCAGCAGGCGTTCTGTCATCGTTAGGCCTTCGACGACAAAGAGAAACTGGCGGCGTTTGGCAAATGCTGATTTCAGGTCGCGAAACACCGCGATGCGAGGATCGTCGATCGAATCGACCGGAATGATGGGCATCGTTCAGATCGCGATCCCCCGTCTTGCCGCCTTCGTGCGGAGGGCACGCTCGAAGTAGGGGAAGGGGTAGGGCTTCTTGCGGCGAGCCCACTGAAAGGTGCTCATGACCAGATCAAGCGGTAGCCGGCGGCCTTCTACCATTCTGACGACGCGACCGATGAACGCGAATTCGCGCGGCAAGCGGGCGCGAAGACCGCCCTCTAACTGGTCACTCAGGTCCGCAACGTCCGCCGCAATCGCTCGCGAACCTGAACTGACGGACGTGTTAACGGTAAGTGCTGCTTCGCCAACGAGCCAAACCGCTATCAAGAGAAGCAGGCTGAGCCAGGGTCGAGTCGTCATTTCCGTACCTCCGTGTCCGGCACACCCGAATCGCAAGGCTTGTACCGCAAGCGTCTGCGGGGATCAAGGTCAGTTTGCAGGGAACGGGAGGGCAAGGAAAGTATCTACAGTGAGTCCCCAACGACTCGCGAGATCATTTGATGGCAGAAGACGAGTTCAGCACGGTCCGATCGGCGCAACCTGTTCCAGTTGTAGGAGTTGTGCCGATTGCGGCCCCTGGCGTTTGCCTGCGATACAGCCTATAGTAGACTCCTGTGGTGTGAGGTGCGCACGTGCCTGGTAGGACGGACTTCCAAGTCCGTCCACGCTCGGCGTACCTCGCACGACGTACTAGCGTCTGGAAACCGAGCATTTTGCGAGCGGATTACCAGATTGTGAGCACTTCACCCAGCCAGAGACGCGAAATCCTGTACTCAGGGCGTGTCCAAGGAGTTGGGTTCCGCTACACCGTCCACAGACTGGCGCGCGATTACGAAGTGATGGGCTTCGTGAGGAATCTTCCCGATGGTCGCGTTCACTTGGTGGCAGAGGGAAAGGCGGAGGAGATTGAGCGGTTTTTGGAGAATGTGGCCCGAACGATGAGCGGATACATCCGGAACGCGGCGGTGGATGTCGCACCGGCGACTGGCCAATTCGGCGAGTTCACGATACGCTTTTAGATTCACAAACCGAACTACCGGGGAATGCGGCGAACTGGCAGCAAGCGAGCTTCGTAGTGTGAAACGGGCCACAACAGCACCGAGACAGGAGATTATCCAGGGATTTTCGTATGTATGACATGGTTTTGATCGCAGATGCGGATTCATGGCTCAGCGACTGGCTGACGCCTGTTTGGCTGTTGGGCGTAGGCGCTTTGGTGGGCCTGCTGCTTCTCTTGGTTCTGTGGCTATTGGCTGCCGCGATTTCGAGAATCCCCGGTGTCGGAACATTGAGCCACCGGTTGCAGCCCTCTGGAGAAGGTTTGACGCCGGCCAGCGTGTTTGCCGCCATCCTTCGACCGTGTGCCGCGTTCGTCTCGCGGAGGACCGTATCTGAAGTCCCGACAGCCGTGCGCGAAGGTGTTCTGTGGCCGTTGTTCATCGTAACCGTAACCCTTGCCGGTTTCGGTATCGTGGGGACTCTGTTTGTCGAGAAACCATCCGATCTGCTTGCCTCGATGAAACGATTGCCTTTCGTCGGTAAGCAAACGACCACTCATCAGGTAAAAGTCTCTGAGGCTATAGACCCGAACGACGAGTACTCGGATCTGGCCACACACGAAATCAACGTTTCGTTCCGTTACGACGAAGTTCAGCGGATCGTCTTTGATAGCGACCAGAACCTGAGCATAGCGACACAACCATTCATCGAAGTAGCGCCGGGAGCTACAGTCGAGGTGCTCGCTGGCGAAGAACAGATGTGGCGGAAAGGCAAACAGGCGATCAATCCGTTCGTCCATCAGGACGTCACGAAGATGTACGTCCGCAATCTCGGCAGCGACGTCGCCGACCTGACACTGACCGTCAACACCTCGCCGCCGCACCCCGAAGTCACCGCCATACCACTCACCGCGGTCTCCGTAGTCATCGTGTTCTTGCTGTATCTTTTGCAGCATTCGGCAGCGCCGCGATTATCCGCGATTGCGCTGGCGACCTACAAGTCCGAGATCGCGCAACCGCTGTTTGGCATTATCACCATGCTGGGTCTGGTGCTGATAGCCCTGTTCGTATGGATTCCGTACAACACGTTCGGCGAAGACATCAAGATGCTCAAAGATTCGGGTCTGACCTTGATCATGATCCTGGGCATCATCGAGGCGATCTGGGCGGCCAGCACCTCCGTGGCCGATGAAATCGAAGGACGGACTGCGCTCACGGTATTGTCCAAGCCGATCGGCCGCCGATCGTTCATCGGCGGGAAGTTCCTGGGGATCGTTTGGACCGTCGCACTGCTGTTCGTCGTGCTGGGTCTGATGCTGTTGATCGTCGTGGCGTACAAGCAGATCTACGATGCCCGCGAGTCGTCACGCATAGATACGATCAACTGGCAGATTTGTTTTATGGAGATGATCCATACGGTTCCAGGATTGTTGCTCGCCTTCATGGAGACGGTGGTGCTGATTGCGCTAAGTGTGGCGATCTCCACTCGGCTACCGTTGCTCGCGAATTTCGTAATATGTTTTTCCATCTACCTGCTTGGCCATCTGACGCCGTTGATCGTCCAATCGTCCGTGGGCCAGTTCGAGGTGGTGCAGTTCTTTGGCCAACTGATCGCCACGGTTTTCCCTGTGCTTGATCACTTTAACATCCAACCGGCAGTTGCCGCCGGCATTCTTGTCCCCTATGTCTATCTCTTTTGGGCCTTGGTCTACTGCTTGATCTACAGCACGATCGCCATGCTATTGGCGCTGGTGCTGTTCGAGGAACGAGACCTGGCGTGAACCTGGTAAAATGCGATGGCCTTCCTTCGAACGCGCGAACCAGTTTGGCGACGCAGTTCGTCGCAAACGCTACGCCTACCTGCTGGGTTTCTGTTCGGCGCTGCCCGCCGTACTGTTGACGCTTAATATCGGCCTAATCGCCCATTTGTTGCTGAACCGCAACGGTGGCGCGCGCACACCGCAAAACTGGCTGCTTCAGCGTATGGCGAGCGAGGACGTCGCGGCGTGGGGCTGGTGGGGTCGAGCGGACTACTATCTGTTGGCGCTGATCGCGGCGTTCCTGCTGCTGGCGCTGATCGAGTTCCTGCTGCTGTTGTTCTACTTGCGAGCGGCTGACAAGGCGGCTCTCAGGACGGTTTGCCGCCTGCAGTCGGCTATCTATGAGCAGACGCCGCGAGTAGGGCTTCACGAGGGCGGCGCGGAGAGAGCGTTTCATGTCGAGCATCTTCTGACGGACAGTTCAGACTGTCTGCGACGTGGGTTGGCGTCCTGGTGGAGGGCATTCCCTCGCGGAATTTCCCTAATCGGTTTGTTGCTCGTGTTGGCACTGGTATTCGACTATCTCCTGACGCTCCTCATTGTGCTGTTGGCAGTCTTCGTGTGGCGTGTCTGCCGGCGAGCCGAGCGGCGGATTGCCGGCGAAGCGGAACGCGACTGGGACCACGCAGGCAGGCGTCACGAGACAATGCTGGGACAAATCCGCGTGGTCCGAGCGATGGCTGCCTGCTCGCAAGAGGCGGCCCCGAAAGCAGCCTTCGACGAAGCTCTCCGACGGTATCGCCACGACGCGGAACGCGCGATCGCAAACCAGGCAAGAATGCGGCCGCTCCTCCTGCTTCTGCTGGCGTCCAGCGTCGCTTTGTTGGCGCTGATAATCGGCTTGTCGCCGTACACGAGTCTGACGGACGTCGTAATACTGGCTTGTGTCTTCGCACGCATCTTGTTCCCTCTGCAGCGGGTCGACTCGACGCTGGAAGCGGTCGATTCAGCGGAACAGGCGGCGGCGGAGATCTTCACCTACCTGGACCGAACTTCGCCGGTCGGCCAGATCGCGGGGGCGACATCATTGACCGGGATCACGCGCGAGGTCCGGTTGGATGGTGTTTGTGTTGCCGGTGGTTCCGGTGGCGTCTTGCTGGATGGGATCTCGCTTTCGTTCCCCGCAGGCCAACGCACCGCTGTGCTGTCGTCGCGCGACGAGACCTGGCGGGCGTTGGTGGAGTTGATCCTACGATTCAGGGATCCCGACGCAGGCCGAATCCTCCTGGACGACGTCGACATCCGAACCGTTAGCTTCGAGTCGCTGCGTGAGCGCATTGCGATTGCATCGGCCGACGGCATGCTGTTCACGGGCACTGTGGCAGAGAACGTCCGGTGCGGCCGCAGCGGATTTCGAGCGGAAGATGTGGAGGAGGCGGCGAGGCTGTGTCACGTGTTCGATGCGATCGGCGAATTGCCTCACAACTTCCAGACAACGATAGGCCCCGAAGGTCGTGCACTGGCGCCCACGGTCGCTTTTCTGGTCGGGCTGGCGAGGGCCGTTCTGACCGACCCCTCCTTGATCATCATCCAGGAACCGCCGCAACCGATCGACAATGAATCTGACGCCCTAATCCAAGCCGCTATCGAGCAGGTCAGCGACAATCGCACCCTGATCCTCTTGCCGACAAGACTGCCAACGTTGCGGGACGCCCAGAACGTCCTTGTATTTCACGAAGGCAAACTTCATGCGCAGGGGCCTCATCCGGAACTGCTGAAAGGAAACGACCTGTATCGTCACCTGAACTACAAGCTCTTCAACCCCTTCCGCCATGTCTGATAGCAGGATGAAGCGAGTTGCCGTCGGCGATATTCAACTTGGTGTCTCCGACCGAGGAAATGGCCCCGTCCTACTGTTAGTGCACGGTTTTCCATTGGACCACTCGTTGTGGACGAGCCAGATCGAGGACCTGTCCAGCGACTTCCGCGTGATCGCGCCCGACCTTCGCGGCTTCGGCTGCAGCGGCATCAGCCACGGAATCGTGCCGATGGAACAGTATGCGGACGATTTGGCTGCGATGCTGAATGCGATTGGCATCGACGACGCAGTAACGCTGTGCGGATTGTCGATGGGCGGTTATGTGGCATGGCAATTCTGGCGACGGCACTGTTCACGGCTGAACGCACTGGTTCTGTGTGACACTCGTGCCGAGGCCGATGCCCCCGAAGTTGCCAGTACGCGCGAGGAATCGGCGGACCGCGCGCTTGCCGAGGGCGTCGGCTTCCTTGCAGACGCAATGCTGGAGAAACTGCTTGCCCCATCCACATTGCGCGACCGTCCCGGCATTGCCGAAACGGCCAGAAGCATGATACTGAATACGCCGCGCGAGGGCGCAGCGGCCGCGCTGCGCGGAATGGCCGTGCGGCCGGACTCGTCGCGCATCTTGAGCCAAATCAATGTGCCCACTCAGGTCATTTGCGGCGAACACGATGCGATCTCGACGGTTGACGAAATGCGAGGCATAGCGCAGCAGATCCCCCGTGCCGAGTACGTGGATATCGCCGACGCAGGTCACTTGTCTCCGCTGGAGAATCCGCGGGCGGTTAATGCTGCCCTTCGCGACTTCCTCCAGCGCGCATGCTCCTAAGCGCGCCCCATTGTCGGGCCACGGTCGCTATTCCTTGGGTGGCGCCGCCTCCAATGGAAGCGTGGCCCGGATACCAAAGCCCGCACCGGCCTTGTCCATGTCGGTCCAGAGGGTTCCCTGACCGGCGTAAAGCAGTTGCAGGTTTACGTCGTCAGGCAGCCCAGAAGCGAAAATCCAGTTGTTGTACGCCTGCGGTGTGCCGAACGCTTCAACAGCCAGATGGAACCGATCGGCCGTGGCTTCTTCGATCATTTGCTTGCCCTTGTTCTCGGCCTCGCCCCTGACCTTCTCTGCTTCGGCTTCGAGCGCAGCCGTCTCTTTCTCGATCGCGGCGACCAGTTTGATCGTCTCGGCTCGTGTGGTTTCGGCCGTGCGGTCTCCTTCCGCTTCTTTCGTGGCGACCAGCTTCCTCGTTTCGACTTCGACCGTCTTACTGGCCAGCATCACCTGCTCTTCCGCTTCACGCAAATTGGCCTCTTCCCTGGCCGTTTCCTGCTCTTGCGTGCGCGTCAATGCCAATTCGTCGGCAATAAAGGACATCTGAATCGGCTTGCGAACCTCTTCGGGAATGTAGACGTGTCTGACCAGTCCAAACAGCAGGCTAATCTGCTTGGCATCCAGAACATCGTGGAATTCTTCGAGGCTGGCCGCCTGATACTTCTCGCGCTCGTCTCCGACAAGCAACTGAACCGCCTGGTACTCCGACCCGTTATTTCGCAGGATGGAATCGATCTGCGGTAGGACGATCTTCTGTTCGACCGAATCGACGTTGCCAATCGTGCGGATCGCGTCCGGCGCTTGTTCGGGCATCAGTCCCCAAATCGCCGTGAAGTCTATATGCATCGAAAAGCCGTCGCTCGACGGAAACTGAATGCCGCTTTCTTCGTCAGCGATCTTCGGCTCGCCGTTCTCGTCTACCACGACGTTACCATCGGCGTCTCGCTGCACTTCCACCTGAATCGTGCTGTGGCGATATCCGATCTCCACGATGTCGATATTCTGTTCGCGACCGTTGATCGGATAGATGCCGGGCGGCAGTACGTCTTCGGCGATACCGGCTTTGGCCTCCGTCAGCGGGTTGTCGGCGAGGTTTGTCACCACTCCCACGTAGCCAGTTGGAATCTCCACCCAACCCGCCTTCTTTTCGGAGATGTCGGAAGTGAATGTCTGCAACTGAAACTTTTCGACCTCGTAGCCATAGGGATTAATACGGTACCTTCCAGGATGGAGCACCTTGCGCAGAATCCCCTTTTGCTTGGTGTTTCCAATGTCACCGTCCACCAAGAACTCACCGGTGAGCAGGTTGTCGCCGAGCTTGCAGGTCACAACGCCGACTTCGCCGGGATTGACAACTACATCCGGGACGATTTCTCGTTCCCACCAGATCGGGCAATAGAAGTGCCGACCGGGGCCTCTCAGTTTTGCCAGAACGCCAATCTGCCCCTCTTCGGCCCAATGGCCCGTCTTGGCCAGGTCTCGGGATCCGAAGATCAAGGGGCCTTTGTAGCGAAGCATCAAGCTTTCGCCTTCGTTCACGTAAGTACGATTGACGATCCATTCGAATCCGACGTAGATCAAGAGGAGCGCCAACAGGCCAGCGACTCCGAGGCCAATCAATCTGATTTTCACGACGATCTCCTTTATCTCGACTGCTTTCGCAAGTGGTTAGTTACCTGGGGCCGGTGAGTTATCGGGGCCAGCAGTTGCGGGCTCGTCCTTGGCGGTGAGAACTCTGAAGACATCCATCAGCGGCGAGTCCGCTGTGTTCGTCATAATCGAGCGATACCCCGGTGCGAGCTTCTGGTACAGCACGTAGCGAGCATACGCTTCACCGTCGTTGCCCAGGGCTTCAACGGCTCTCTTCCAGCCAGCGGCGTCCGCCTCGTTTTCGAAGCCGATCACCGCGGCTTTGGCGGTGGCTCGGGCCAGAATCGCTTCAGCTTCGTCTTTCGCAGCGTCAAGTTTCTCAGTGGCCACCGCCTTGTCACGGTTGGCCCCCTCCAGAGCGACCTCCTGTTCTTCCATGGCCAATGTGACAACTTCGACGACCTTTCGTTCGGCACCGACAAGCTCCGTCTTCTGCTCGATCATCGCTTTCTCCGTGGCCAGTTTTGCCTCTTCCTGTTGCTGCAGAATCTCCTGGGTATATTGTTTCAGCTCTTGTGCCGCGACTTCGCGCTTTCGCAACGGTTCGGCAATCAATTGCGGCGGCTTGATCTTGGTGATCAACGCCTGCACGATTTCAATGCCCTGCGCCTTACATGTCTCTGTAATCGCTGTCTGAAAGTCGTTCTGGAATGCCGTTCGAGTCTCTCCGCCGATGAACTCGCGGGCCGAGGAGTTCGAGCCGTGCAGTCTGCAGAAAGCCCGGGCGTTCGGCATAATGACTTTCGCGATGATCTCCTCGGCGATCGCACTGGCCCCTGGCTTGTCGTTGGTGACGTCGTTGTAAGTCACGTAGGTTTGGGCAGCGGTTTCCGGGATGACCCGGAACTCGATGATGCCATCCAGCGAGATCGCAAAGCCGTCCTTCGACGGGAACGTCATGTCCTTGCCTTCGGATAGATTGAATCGCTGGGATCGAGTATCAATGGCATTGATTCGGTACATGTACGGGTTGAGATAGTATGTACCGGGTTCAAGCGTTTCTTCCTGTGGACCTCGGCACCCTTCCGGAACGAGCAGACTGTTGGGCTCGTCCGGCAAAGGGCCGGCCAGGTTCGTCACGATGCCCTTATAGCCCGCGGGGATGATCTTTGGTTCCCAGAGTTCAACAATCTCCACGTAATCGCTCTTGCGGCTGCGAGACGTACCCACTTCCTGCTTCGTGTCTTTGTCGATCTTGATGCCATTGATGGCATACCGGCCGGGTCTGAGCACCTCCTCGATGATCCCCTTGTGCTGCTCGTCAGATGCCAGGAAGTCACCGTAGGGCAGGTCCTCGCCGTGGAGCCTGATGCGGACGCCCATCTTGTCACGCGGGATCTCGATCATGGGATAGACTTCCCAACTCCACAAGTAAGGATTGTAGAAGTATCTGCCTTCCGGCAAGACTTCGAGTTGCAGCCCCTTGTGTTTCTTGTCCGGGGCAACTTCTTCATCGTTCTCCAAGTTCTCGCCAGTCTTGGTTGTCAACACGGCGAAGTGTTTGGCTGGTACATCAATACGGAATTCGGTGTAGCCGATGTACCCGGCAGCAATCAGCAAAGCCGCAGCGACTGCCAGTACGACAACCATACGGGGAGTGCGGACCGATCTGCGTATGTTGCCTCGATTGAGACCATCCCGTTCGAAAACCATCTCATGCTCCTCCTATTTGCGGGGCACTTTGTTTCGTGATTCTGTCGCGTCTATCCAAGCTCTGTTGGGATCTCCGCTCCACGGTACTTCTCCCTAAAACATACCACCTGCTTTGGTGTTCCCATGCAAAGCATGCGAGATCGACACCCAACGGAAACGTACTTCAATCCCTACTTCCGGCAGAACTGCTTCAACGGCAGTAGGGCAGCACAAATCAGAACGGAGCAATGTCCCAGCATCGTATTCGCAACGGCGCGCGGATTCTTCCGAGAAACCGGGGGCAAAGTGCTTCTGCTACACTGAATTAGCGAAAGAGGCCAGTTGGACGGTGCCAGCCCGTTCGTTCACCTGGCGCGTCCTGTCTGTGATTCGACTTTCGTCCAGAATGGATGCTGCCGGTCACCACGTGTACGAACGTCGTCCAACAACACCTTTGCGCTCGGCGCGATGCCCTGACGGTGGCTCCGGCCGTTGATGGACACGGTGACTCGCTCGGCGAAGTTGACCATCTCGGGTGAGAGCCACACGGTTGCGCTGCTTGCCCCAGTGCGTAAGGTAATGCGGTTGTTCTGCAGAATCCGACCTTCGGTTCGGACGGGCCGGATTCCCTTGTCCGGCGGCCAGTTGATCGGTAATACCATCGATCGACTCGGCATGTCTGCCACCTCGGCCCACCAGAAAAAGTTGTCCCTTGGCCGCATGGAATCGCAGACAAATTCGTCGGGGAAGAAATCCCGGCGATGCAACTCCATCCATTCAAAAATCCGGTGGATCTCCTCGTAGAAATACTCATGGCCCCGGCCCCGGTACACGACGACGATGACGTCGTAGGTGTGCTTGGTGAGATATCGGTCGAGGTCGAGGCTATTGCTTGCCATCCTGTCACCATCCATTTCGCCCGCTACGAAGTAGAATGGGACATAGCGACCGTTTTCCCAATAACGAGACACGTATTTGCCGGCCGTGGCAACGATGGGAATCACGCCTGCCCACAGGTCCGGATGTGCAAGCCCGATGTCCCACGCTGCGTCTCCGCCCATCGAATGGCCGCTCAGGAAAACGCGATCGGTGTCGATCGCAAAACGACGGCAGGCGTCTCGCAAGGGACGCAACACGGCTGCGTGCTCTCTTACCGAGTATTCGTATTCTCGTTGGTGAGGCTTCGTCCATTTTGGGGCGACGACGATGTAACCGTGACGCGTTCCTTGGCCGGCTCGCATTCCGGCCTTCTCGTGAAAGGCCCCCGCCCACCAATCCACTTGTTGCTCGGGCGTTGTGCCGGCCCCGTTCAGTGTGACCACGCAGGGGTAACTGCGGTACGGATCGTACTCGGGTGGCAGTTGTACGTAGTACGTGATCTCCGGCTGTTCCGCTAGTCCCGCGACGGTCAATTCGAAGGACCCCGGCGGGACGCCCTCCTGGACCGCTGTCGCGACGGCAGGTTTCATGTGGGAGATCAGCTTGGCCAGATTGGCCGGCGTGCTTCCTTCCAGGCTCGTGAGTCGTTCGAGAATCTCATCGCGTTCGTGTTGATGCGTGGTGTTTAGGTACTCCCGCACCAGGTTGCGGAGTTCGTACAACGACGAAGCGACTGCCAGGTTCTCCGTCCCGGAGCCGCTGCCCAGCAACCAAGCACTGATCGCCAACGCTACTTTCTGGTCGACGGTCATCTTCTCGTCGCCGGCCAGTCGCATGTAGTCCGCCAAGCGGTCAAAGGTATTGATGTTCAATTCCGTTTTGATTTCAGCGGCCACCGGCTCGACTTCGGCCCTGGTCCTGGCATCCTTGATTTGCGCCACATGCTCATCCAGCGAGGTCAAGGCACTCTTGGCCTTCTCTTGCACCTCTTTGTATTCGTCCAGCATGTCGCGCACGCGCAGCAGGAGCTCGCCAGCGACGCCCTCGGAAGGAAAGCCCTCCAGCAAAGCATAGGCGGTACGGTGCTGCCCGGCTTGCTTACGCAGTTCGATTTCCTTGATCAATCGCCGAGCGGTCAACTGGTGTAAGGTTTGAATCTGTTTCTGCAAGTTGGCCAGCGCAGGAAACTCCTTGACCGCGTTCTCCAATTCGGCTTTCGCGTCTGGGAAGCGTTCCGCCTGAATATAGAACTTCACCAGGCGCAACCGGGCGTCCGGATCCTTCGGGTCGATCTGCCGCACCAGGATCTTGCTCAACATGTCGCGCGGAATCGAACTGGTGGCGATACGCATGTCCCAAACGTACGAATTCCGTGGCGTCATCAACCCTTCCACTTTCGTGTAGATGGGCGTGACCTCCGTGATCCCCTGAACGATATTTAGCGGGCCCTGCGGCGTGTTCATCGAGAAAATCCGCCGGCCCCATTCGTCAAACGGCCAGACTCTCAGGATGGGCCCCACCGCCGCGACCCGGCGTTTGCCTCCGGCAACGCGTTGCTCAATCCTGATGCGTTCCAGATTGGCCTGTTTAGGGACAACGGACTGTGTCTGGCCGGAGAAGAAAAACGTCCGTCGCAGGTCGTCGTCGACAAGCACAATCTGCTTGACTTTTACCTCTCCGGCCGTCCGTTGCGGGTTCAGCGGGTCTTCGCCCAACGAGGCAATCTTTCCAACACGGCCTTCAAATTGCATGCCGTTTTTCAGAGTCGCGATCTCCGCCTGCAACTCTACTGGCAACGCGACCGTAACGCCGATGGCCAGCAGATGCGCAAGGCCGACACGACACGATCCACACCCAACGGATTGCATGTTCATGGGACTCCCCATTTCGCTAGTCCACCACTTCACGCCCCTGCATGATGGCTAGCCTCATTGTGGCTTTCTGCAACGGAATCAGTCAACAGAGACTGGGTAAGGTACGTCAGTGCCTGTCTGCATGTTGACTGGAATTCCACGAATTCGTCATCCGAGCTAGAATCCCGTTAGATCCCTAGGCGGTGTGCGGGTGTTCTTGCCCCAAAGGAGAATCACGTGATGCTCGACGAAAAATCACAAGCGGAAGTGAGTCGTTTTACACGTGTGAGCCAGATCGTCGTGGTGGCACTGGGTATGGGGATTGTGACGTTTGCAGTTGTGGCCGTCCTTATGGCCAACGATACGGCGGACGCACGAGCTGGCGCGTTTACGTTCTTCGCAATCGGCATGGCGGTGATCTGTGGCGGCATGAGCCTTCTGGTCCGCCAAGGAATCGTGATTGCCCAACGGCGCAGAATCGCCAACGGCACATGGAAGATGCAGGGCAGACCGGAGGATGCCCCGGTCACCGACGCGGGGAAACTCGCGGTCGTCTACCTCACCAAGACGATTGTCGGCTGTGCCCTGTTGGAGGGTGCGTGCTTTGTGGCGCTATTTGCCTTCATGATGGACGGCCATCTGATCGGTCCCGTCGTCGCGGCTTTACTGCTGCTTGGCGTGCTTGCCCATTTCCCGACCCCAGGCCGCGTATCAGACTGGGTGACTGATCAATTGCGACTGTTGGAGGAGGAGAGGCAGCTACTATGACGTCCGGCCCGGCAATGTCGTGAACGATTCCAGTGCGAGAAAGCGCGGGCTGGTCAATTGTAGCTGAAGTCGCAAGACTTCAGAAACTCGGCCACAGACGCCCGAATTCTTGCGAATCCGGCTACCAGAACTCGTCACGCCCCTGCCAGCACAGGAGATCCATCGCGATGCGGTCTAGCGCAAATGCCGCCCGAGATCGACCACTCGTTCGGCCGTCAGGTGTGGCTTCTTCAGCGACGGTCGATGGCCGCGATGACCGAAGATGCCAACCTGCTTGCGGACATAACGATGCAGATTCAATCCCGGCGTCGGTGAGACGTACTGCAGAACGTCGCCTTCGGCATCCAACAGGGCGTACGGCGGAGCAGTTTGTTTCGTCGAGTGGACAGGCACCAACCACCCGCTGCCGTCGTATCGCACGCCCGTGACGCGTTCCACCAACGAAAGCGTGGTGTCGTTGACAGGCTCGCTGGATCGACCGACTTCGGGGACATACGAGTCGCCCATGGTGTCAACGAATCGGTTCTGCAATTCCTCGAACCTGCTAATACGGTCCGACAGGTGCTTGGCGCGAGACCGGTCGTCTTCGCTTTGGAGGTCCTCCATGACCGCCTCCAAACGCTCACGCAATTGCCCGATTCTCCACGCCCGCATCTCCTTGGCAACCATCAGCGAGAACCTCAGTTCGATGTCGTCCAAGCTGTCACGCAGGCGTGGGTCGCGCGCTATCCATGTGGCGTCAGCGGAATCGTCCGCTGCACCGGTTACTCCACCAGTGGGTGCAGTCTGTTCTTCCACCATCTGCTGATTCGGCTCGGTGGCGGCATCGGATTGCCGACCGTCCCTAGGGATACGTATTGCCTCACGTCTTGAGCCCCTGGCGGGAGCTTGGGCAACGCGAGCCTTCTGCACCGCCGTAGCCTTCACCCAACGGAACTCGCCCGCGGGCGGCGAAATGCGGCGCCAGTCATCACCGTCATCGGGCGCGGTCGTTTGGCTTCTAGGATTATCTCCGTCGATCAGTTCAACCAGCTCGTCTTTGCGCAGGCGAACCCAGGACACGTGATCGTCGATCTGGGCCACGTTGGATCCCAGATGACACCTAACGTCGTCATTCGTCACTCTGGCGACGCCCGCTCGGTTCGTTGCCTCCAGACGATCGCTCTTGACCAAGCTGAAACTGCCTGCCGGCGGGCGAATCGCCAGCCAATCGCTGTCATGGCGGTAGACCTGGATCTTGGCGCCAGCGGCAAGTTGGCCGGTCAAGTAGTACTGGGTTCCGGGGCCGCTGCGGATGTCCACGGGACCGGCACCCACGGTCAATTCGTAGGGAAACTGAGTTTGTGCGCCGAAGGCGCTGCCACAGACGGCGATTACGCAGAACCAGACAAGGAAGATGGCGCGCATCGCGAGAGCCTCGCTAGTATGAGAGAAGAGGTGATCGGACTTGGGGCAGACTTGTAACCGATTCGGCGAGGCGGCTCAAGGTCAAGTCGCGTCAGAACTTGTGTCCCTTCTGCGGGCCGTCTTTCGTCAGCGTGAGAACCTCCGGCCCATCCTGCGCCATCAGAATGGTATGCTCGAATTGCGCGGATAGCTTGCGGTCCGTCGTGCGCACCGTCCAACCATCCTCTTCGTCCTGGTCGCCATCCGGCACGCCGATGTTGATCATCGGCTCGATTGTGAATGACATGCCAGGCCGCAAACGCTGTCGGCGGCCTTCGGGCGTGGGAACATGAGAAATTGTTGGTTCCTGGTGAAACTTCTTACCCACGCCGTGGCCAACGTAATCCTTGACAACCGAGAATCCTTGCGCCCGGGCAATCCCAACCACCGTGTTGCCAATATCCGAAACGCGGCAGTTTGGCTTAATAGCGTCGATTGCGGCGTACAGGCAATCGAACGCACATTGGACCAGCTTTCGCGCCTCCTCCGACACCTCGCCAATCATGAACGTCTCCGATTGGTCTCCGTGCCAGCCGTTGACGATGCTCGTAACGTCCACGTTGACAATGTCGCCCTCCACCAAGACGTACTCGCCCGGGATTCCGTGGCAGATGACCTCGTTCACACTCGTGCAACAACTCTTTGGGAAGTTCTGGTAATTGAGGGGGGCAGGTGTATGTTCGTGGCCCAGCGTGTACTCGTGAACCAAGCGATCGATTTCGCCAGTCGTGACCCCCGGCTTGATGTGCGGCCGTATGAAGTCCATCAATTGCGCATTGAATCGCCCAGCGGCGCGCAAGCCTTGCCGCTTCACTTTCTCTGCCTGCCGTCTTCGTCTGCTCATTAACATGGGCGGACTTCGGTTAGCTCCTTATGGCTGTCGTTGCTCTGTCGATTCCTAACGTAGCACAATGTCGCCCGTGCGAATATGGCCGATTGGCTCGAAGACCAGTTTTCCCACGAAACGCTGACGCGAACGGTATGATTGTGGATAATGAAGAGCGAGCGTCCAGGTTGATTCCATGTCCAAGCACGCAACCCTTCCACATTCCGATACGATGACCGCCGATTCGGCCACTCGGGCGTCCGTGCCCGCGTGGCTGATGTCCTTGGTGCTGCACTTTGTCCTGCTGATTCTCCTGGCGCTGGGCGTGCGCGCTACTGACAGCTTGAGTGTCGAGGAATCGCCTCGCCGCATCGGAATCGTGCTGGCCCAACGCGACGACGAGCGACCGTTTGCCTACTTGGACGAATCGCACGACCCGCCACAGGAGACACCGCAGATCGACCAAGAGTCTCTGCAGGCCGCGGGGTCGGACAGTTCGCAAAGCACCGAAGCGGGACTCGCAGGGCCGCTGGCCCCGTCGTCATTGCTGATTGAGGGCATCCAACTACCTGGTGCGGCCACACCTGTAGGCGCGCAGGACGAACTTCTGTCACACAACCTTGACATTCGTGCCAGAGGCCGGCAACCAATCTTGCCTGGGCTGGACGACGAAGCGATTCTGGCCGAAGAAGCCGCCTTGAAGGCCGCTCGACGCGCACTTGGACCGACGACTGCGGTTTCGCTGTTTGATTCTGCGTCCGCCGAAGGGCGTTCGTTTGTTTTTGCCATCGACCGATCGAAGAGTATGGGCGGCCACGGCCTGAACGCCTTGTCGGCCGCAGGTGCCGAACTGTCCCGCGCTCTGTCGCACCTTTCGCCGAAACATCGCTTTCAGATCATTGCCTATCACCACAACTGCGTGTATTACAGGACACCGCGGCTGACTCCGGCCACCGACGAGGCCAAGTCGGGGGTGTCTGATTTCATTGACCACTTGGCTGCGTTTGGCGGCACGGATCACGAAATGGCCCTGCGGGCCAGCCTGGGCATGGAGCCCGATGTCATCTTCCTGCTCACCGACGGCGGAGATCCACACTTGAACGACATTCAACTTGCCAACATCCGCAAACTCGCCGAGGGCATGACCACGATCCACTGCATCCAGTTTGGTTTCGGCCAATCGAGCGACGAGACCAGCTTCATGACGCGAGTAGCGCGACAGAACGGAGGCGGCTTTACGTACGTGAACATGAGCGGACGATAGGAGAGGCAAACGTTCAGCCGGATCGACTCGCTCAACTGCAATCGGGATAGAGCACCTTGCTGACGCAGCCGTGGTTCGCCTGCGCCGCGGTTGCGGCGAAGTCTGCCAGATAGCCGCGCCGTGGAGTTCCGGTCGAGGTGTTCATCTGCTGCCTTCGCCGACTCATTTCTTCGTCTCCGACGTGCAAGGTGATGTCGCCGGCGAGCAAGTCGAATGATATCTCGTCGCCGTCCTCGACCAGTGCGATCGGACCACCCACGGCAGCCTCTGGCGCGCAGTGTACGCCGATCGCGCCGTGCGACACTCCGGAGACGCGAGTGTCGGAAACTAGCGCGACTCGGCCGTCCAGTTCAGGCACGGCCAGCGCGGCTGACGCAACCAGCACTTCAGGCATTCCGGATGCGACAGGGCCGAGATTCCTGAGCACAATCACGTTGCCAGGCTGAATCCGCCGCGTTTCCACGGCGTCGGCCACGTCCTTGGCGTTCTCGAAACAGACGGCCGCACCGCGAAAGCGCGGGTCCTGCAAGCTGGATACCTTGAAAACGATCCCATCCGGCGCGAGGTTGCCGAAACAGATCTGCATATCGGCGAACGGCTTGAACGGTGCGTCGGCTGGCGCGATCAAGTCCTGGTCGGCGGGTATCTCCGGAGCCGACTGGAGGTTTTCGGCCATTGTCTTACCCGTGGCCGTCAGGCAATCGCCGTGCAAGATGCCGGCCCGCAGCAGATGCTTCAGCAACATCGGTGTGCCGCCAATACGGTGCAGATCGACCATTGTCCGCTCGCCGCGCGGTGCAAAGCTGCATAGCACCGGAGTGCGGCGAAGAATGGCTTGAATATCCGCCAAGTGGAAATCGACGCCGGATTCGCGAGCCAACGCCAATAGATGAAGCACGCCGTTGGTCGAACCACCGATCGCTGCGATAGCCCCAATGGCGTTCTCGAATGCCTTGCGCGTCAGGATGTCGCGCGGCCGGATATTCTGTTCGAGCAGATTCCGAACCGCCCGACCGACGTGCGCGCATTCCTGTTCCTTCTGGTCGTCGACAGCCGGAATGGAGCTGCTGAACGGAAGCATCATGCCGATTGCCTCCAAGCCGACCGCCCACGTATTGAAGGAAGCCGCAACGCCACAGCCCCCGGGCCCAGGGCAGGCTTCCCGGAGAATCTCGTCTGCTTCGTCCTGTTCCATGATACCCACGGAGACTGCGGCCGCCGCGTCGTAGACGTCCAGAATCGTCACGTCCTTGCCGCGGTGGCTGCCCGGCATGATGGTTCCGCCGCTGATAACCAATCCGGGGTAGTTCATTCTGGCCAGGGCCATGGCGAACCCCGGTCCGTTCTTGTCGCAGTTGTGCAGACCGACCAGTGCATCGTATCCGTGAGCGCTGACCACGCATTCGGCAGCATTGGCGATCATATTGCGCGACGGCAGGCTGGCGTTGCCGCCTTCGTGTCCCTGTGTGATGTTGTCGCTGACGCCCGGTACGCCGAATGGGAAGCCGATCATGTCTGCCTGGCGGCATCCTTCCGCGATGCTTTTGCCCAGATCGTAGGCGTGAACGTTGCACAGATTGCCATCGAGCAAAGGAACGCCAATCCCGATTTGAGGCTTGTCCAAATCGTCATCCGTCAAACCCAGTCCGTAGTAGAAGGCGTTGCCGCCCCGTTGCCAGCCGTGCGTGATGTGTCGGCTGTTCCAGTTCAAATGGGAAGTCATGCCGGAATTCCTCCGCGTTCGGGATCATCAGAAGCACAATCTTCATCCAGGATATTAAGTTGGCGCTGATGTCGGAACCCGGCACGAAACAACCGTCAGGCAACGAAAAACCCCTCGGACCGCAAACGGGTACGAGGGGTTCTTGTGCCGATCATCCTCGACGCAGATGATATCAAGGAAACACCTGCGTCTGGCAGCTTCGGACTACTTGCCGCCCTTGATCTTCTTGCCAACGGTCGTGAACGTGCTGTTGGCGTTGGTGCCCAACGTGGTGATGGCCGTCAGGCAAACCACGATGATCAGGGCCAACATGACCGCATACTCGACCGCGGTCGGTCCATCTTCGGACTTCAGAAAACGTCCCACTTTCGCTGCTAGACTCTTCATAGCAACCTCCACATGTTTGGTGGCCGCCCCGGTGATGAGGGGCCAAAGTTAAGGGTTGTGCGAACACCGACGGACGCGAAGCCACCAATCAGGCAGCCTCTGCCTGCCCTGCGACCGTTCGAGTTCACTTCAACAAACACAGTCGAAGCCTCACCTTCCTCAGTGTCCCTCATGGACGGTTGCTCACCAGCGGCCTGATTCAAACATCCTTTCGGCAGCCAGGCTGCCGCAGTCGATTGTGCGACCAACGGCCCACGGCTTTGCGTCCTAGCCTTGCGACTAGTTTGCCCTTGTCGAGGATCGGAGGCGACAGGCTCGGGCAGCCAAATCGCAGTCACCGAGGACGCGGCGATGAAGGTCGTCGAGAACTCGACAAAACTGAAGATTTGGCCAGACGGATCGTGAACTACACTCCCCGCCGGTAGGACAACGTGCCAGTTGCACTTACCCTATGCCTAGGCAAACCTATGTCACGGCGGGGCAGAGTCAAACTGAAAGGCCAAGAGAGGCCGGAAGTTTCCAGGGCTCTTCCCAGGAGGGTGTTTCGACTGTCGTGCAGGCGCGACACGACGTTGAGAATGTGCTACAGGTTGCGTCTGGGCGACAGGTCGAACACGTTCGCCGACGCTTCAGACCCAGCTCACTCAAGCAGCGATTTTGATGGCATGTAAGAGACCCCTCGGACCGCAAACGGGCTCCGAGGGGTCTAGGTCGATCATTCCAGACGCAGGTGATACGGACGAAACTCCTGCGTCTGCCTAGTTGCGACTACTTGCCACCCTTGATCTTCTTGCCGACCGTCTCAAAGGTGCTGTTGGCGTTGGTGCCCAACGTGGTAATCGCCGTCAGGCAGACCACGATGATCAGGGCCAACATGACCGCATACTCCACCGCGGTCGGGCCATCTTCAGACTTCAGAAAACGTCCCACTTTCGCTGCCAGACTCTTCATAGCAACCTCCACATGTTTGTTTGGCCACCCTGGTGTTGGGGGCCGGAGTTTAGGGTTGTGTGAACACCGACGGACGCGAGGCCACCGGTCAAGCAGCCTCTGCCTGTCCTGCGACCGTTCGAGTCCACTTCAACAAACCACAGTCGAAGCCTCTCTCTCCTCTGTGTCCCTCATGGACGGTTGCTTACCAGCGGCCTAGGTCAAATGTCCCTTCGGCAGCCAGGCTACCGCAGACCGTTTTGCGGCTTGCGGCCCTCGGCTTTGCGTCCCAGCCTTACGACTAGTTTGCCCTTGTCGAGGATCGGAGGCGACAGGCTCGGGCAGCCAAATCACAGTCACCGAGGACGCGGCGAACGAGGTCGTCGAGAACTCGACAATACTGAAGACTTGGCCCGACGGCTTGTGAAACTCACTCGCCGCCGCCGGGGTAAGTCGCAAATGCCACTTGCCCCATGCATTATCAAAGCTATGTCACGGCGGGGCGGAGTCAAACCGAAAGTCCCAGAAAAGCCTGGGTTTATGTGGACGTTCCCCAAGGGGTGATTCGACTGTCGAATCGCAGCGACGTGACGATGCCGAAGTGCAACACGTTGCGTAGAAAACGCCGATCTGCGCGAGGCGAACCGCGCGACGGGAGACACCCCGATCAGATCCGCCGTCGCTTCAGGCCGGCTCGTTCCAGAAGAGTCTCTGACAGCATGTCCCGAATCGGCTCCTGTTCGGGTGGCGGCGTCCCGACGGCGCCAAGGTCGTCGATCGGCGAGTACTTCACCTCGTACTTGTGCTTGGCTATGGCGACCGAATCACCGGGATCCAGGCGTTTGCGTTTCGAGATCCGCAAGCCGTTCACTTTCGTGCCGTTGCGGCTTCCCAGGTCCTTTATAAACCAATATCCGTCATCGACCACCAACTCGCAGTGTTTTCCGGAGACGTTGGCGAATCTCAGCACAATGTCGCAGCTTTCGCGACGTCCGACCACCAACTTCTTCTTCAACAGAGGAATTGGATCCCCACCGCCGACAGGAACTAGCTGTCCATACATGATGACGCTCCCCTTGTTTGAGGCGGGCGCGCGATCTATTATGCCTGTTCTCTGTACCCGCCGTAAGTACTAATGGCCCAATAGTACTTTACAGGAGGACTGGCTTGTCGTCAACCACCAAGTCATCGCCGACCGCTTATGCGTCTTGCTGCGACTGGCGCGGCGCGGATCTGCGCTACTACGCATATAGCTTTTTTCTGCGCAACAGGTTTGGTCATCGTGTTCAAAAGGTAAGCATCGACGCAGGTTTCACTTGCCCGAATGTCGATGGCGTTCTGGCTTCGCGTGGGTGCACGTTCTGTAACAATCGCAGCTTCAGCCCGAGCCGGCGAGGCCCTCGAATGGACATCAGTCGTCAGATCGACGAGGGTGTTCAACGGATTCGCCGACGCTGTGACTGCGATCACTTCATCGCGTATTTCCAACCAGCCACGAACACGTACGCCCCTGTCGAACGTCTGCGAGAGGTCTACGAACAGGCCCTGGCCCACCCGAAGATCGTGGCCATGGCGATCGGAACACGTCCCGACTGCGTGGCTGACGATGTGCTCGATTTGCTTGGCGAAATCGCCGGTCGGACTTTTCTGTCGGTGGAATACGGCATGCAATCCATGCACAACCATTCGCTGGAATGGATGAATTGCAGACGCCGGCACGACGCCTTTGTCGATGCGATGGACCGAAGCCGGGGACGCGGATTCGAGATTTGCGCCCACATCATTCTTGGTCTACCCGTCGAGAGCCACGAACAGATGATGGCCACCGCCGGCGAACTGACGCGACTTGGCGTCGATTCAGTGAAGATCCACAACCTGTATGCAGTGAAAAACACGCCGTTAGCCGATCAGGTTCGATGTGGCGAAGTCACGCTGATGGAACGCGACGACTATGTACGAACACTGGTCGATTTTCTGGAAATGCTGCCTCCGACGGTTGTCATTGAACGTATCAGCGGCGATGCCCCTCCCGATTTCCTGGTCGGTCCAGCGTGGTGCCTGGACAAACCCGGAGTCCTGGCCGCCATACAGGCCGAATTCGAGCGTCGCAATACTTGGCAAGGCCGACATTGCGTCCTACCTTTGGCGTAGTCGGTCCGTTGTCGGATACGGCTAGACGATCCGTTGGCGGCTGCACTACGGATTGGCGACTCGCCTTGGTTGCCGGCTACGCTGTTTTCGCGGATAATGCAGTTTGCAGGGCTTTGCGGCGTCCCAACCACCTAGCTTGTCTGAACTTCTCTCAGCGAGGAGACGACATTGGCTGCTGAGAATGCAAAAGAGCAACCGAAGCCAGCCGGCGGCGAATCGGCCATCAACTCGGCTCCGCCCGTCCCTGGCCAAGAGACTACTCGCGCGGGGCAGGAGCAGCCTATCCAGCCGGCGCCGGCAGTCCCGACCGGCAGCTCCCAGCAGGCCGGCCAGACGCCGCAAGAGCGCGCCATCAGACCGGCACCGACGATTCCGGTGAGCGGTTCCCAAGAGCAGCAGATCGCTGGGCCAGGTGCCGTTCCGATGTCGGGCCCTCCGAGCGGCCCGACCGGCGAGCGTCCGCTTGCCAGCGCGCCGCAGGTACCCGTATCGGGAACGCAAGAGACGAAACTAGCAGGTCCGGCCCCGGCGACGGGCCAAGTTCCGACGGCAGGCCAGATACCGATAGGCGGTCAGTTGCCAATGCCAACTCAGGCCCCAATGCCTGCTCAGGTTCCGACGCCTGCTCAGACCCCGATGGCGGGCGCTGTTCCATCCGCTGTACCCCAGCAACCTGGCGTGGTTGCGGGCGAGACGCCGCTGGCGCAGGCGCCAACCGCTGGGGTGCCCGTGGCAGGCCAAACACCGCAACAGCCCGCTCAACCCGGCTATGCCCATCCGACGTACGGCGCCGGACAGAGCTATCCGGCCGGCCCAACCGGAGTTCAGGGCGAGGTGCCAATGTCCAATCCGGGCATGGTGCAAGGTGCCGGCTACCCAACGCCAATGGCTCCTGGAGGCCCCGTCGGTATGCCAAACCCCGGTTGGGGACAGCCGCCGTCGTATCCACCTCCAGTGCCGCCCCCTAACGAGCCGCTAGCGCCACATCAGCAAGTCGGCCCAGTTGGAAATGTGGCCGGACAGCCACAGCCGGGTGGCGCAGGGACTACCGGCACACCGGTTGTCTCGGGCGACCCGGCGGGCCGAAACGCGAGAACAAATACTGCTCGGACGCTCCGGCGCCGATCGCGGGAACGCTCGTCGTATTTCGCTATCATGTTCATGTCGGGGGCTGCCCTCTTTCTCCTGTTCGTCGTGATCGTCCTGGTTGTCTCGCTGATGTGATGACCGGATCCAACTCCGGCACCTGACAAATGCCGCTGAAGATCAAGTGCCCAACCTGCAAGCGAGTACTGAGCGTTCCCGTGCAACGCGTCGGCGCGATCGTGCGGTGTCCGGTTTGCGAGAAAAAGTTGCGAGTCCCAAAGACGCGGCACTCAAAAGCCAAAGACTCCGATACGGATGAGAAGCGGTCGGGAGCAAGACGAGAAAGGGCGCGCCCTGCGTATCGAAGCAGCGAGCCCCGTCCCCCGCGAGAAGGCCCCCCACGTGTCAAGCGCGAGCCGCCGCCACCGCCCGAGGCCAATCAGCCGCCGGAACCTCCGAAGAAGGCAACTCCCGACGAAGGCCCGCCGGCGCGATCCGAGCCACCGCCACCCGCAGCGGAGGCCGCTCCTCCGCCACTTGATTCATCCAAGAAGGCACCGCCAAGCCTGGAACCGCCCGATCCGGCCAAGCCGCCACCGCTGTCGAGATCGAAACGAAAACGACGCGAGTTGCCCCCTGATTCCTCTCCCGCCGAATTGCGGTCGGATGAATCGAAGCCGGAAGAGAGGGAAGCCACCTCGGACGTCGGCGAAAGCGGCGTCAAGGCAGAGCCAAAGAAGCAGCGTTGGCTAGACGAGCAAGACCAACGTCGTTTGTCGAACCGGCCTCCGCTTCCACCAAAGGTAGCGGAGCGGGGACAGGCAGAGGACGATTCGCCCTCCGGTGCACGCACCAAACCGCCGCAAGTACCTTCTCGTCCCGAGCGTGAAAAGGCCCAGGCCAAGACGACCGATACGGTGGCCGAGGAGCCGGATCGCGAGGTGGTCCGGGGCTACGAGCATGACGTGCATCGGCGCCGGACGGTCTACTATCTTGGCGCCGCGTTGATTCTCACGGCATTGTTCAGCGTGATCCCCGCAGTGACAGACATCTTTCAGAATCTCCGCGCGCTCGACCCGCCCGGCGTCTCTCGCTGGGCCTTCGCCCTGCTGCTTGCCTCCGCCGTTCAACTGGCGTATGCCATTTATCTAATGCAGTTGCCGGATTGGAGCACAGCCTGGGTAGTCTCTTTGTTCACCCTCGCTACGGCAACCGGATACGCTACGCTGCTGTTCATTGCCATACTGGCGAAGCCGGACAACCAAGTCATCCAACTCCTCGAACTGGCCGACAACGTGTATGGCAAGAAGGCAGCAGGCTGGTGTCTGATCATGCTCAGCATTTCCAGCCTGTTGGCGTACTTCAGCGGACGGATCAGCGTTCGCTGGCATCGCGCGTACGATTTGGCCACACGTACGGCAAAGGAGCAGTAGACGTGGTGAGGACCTTTCAACTTGAAGTTCTCGCCTTCGCCGTGCTCGGCAGCCTGCATTGCGTTTTCTGTCGCGCGGATGCGGGGGAGGCTCGACCGAGCGACAGCTTTCGAGTTGGCTATCGAGTCCTCGACCTCAAATACGGGAGAGGGGAGGAGGAGAATACCCTGACACTGGCAGTGTGGTATCCAACGACGGAACCTTCGAGGCACCACGTATACGGCGGGCCCACGATGGGCAACGTTGCTCTGGATGCAAAGCCTTGTACTGAGGGTGGTCCGTATCCACTTTTGGTCTTCTCGCATGGGTACGGGGGAAGCGGTCTTAGCACCGTGTTTCTCACCGAGCCGCTCGCCGCCCGCGGCTGGATCGTCGTTGCCCCTGATCACCACGACAGGCATTCGGCCGTTCGCATACGCGCGGGCCAGAAGGCGAACTACGACCGCCTTGGGCTTCTTCGGCACGCCCAGGAACTCGCCCGATCCGATCCCGCTGATCGCGACGCGTATCTGTATCGGCCGGAAGAGATGAAACTCGCGCTGGATGGCATGCTCGAATCCGACACGTTCGAAGACCTCATTGATAGGGAACGAATCGCCGTTGGGGGGCATTCCTTCGGAGGCTTCACGGCGTTGGGGCTGTGCGGGACGATTCAGCAAAGGCGCGATACCCGCGTCAAGGCGATACTGCTGTTCTCGACGGGTGCAGGTGGGTACCTATTCAGGGAAAGCGAGATTGCCAACGTTCGTGTGCCGTTGATGTACTTCATAGGGGAGCGAGAGAAGAGCCAAAAGCGAGGTGCCAAGACCATGTCGGAACTTGCGGACAAGGTCTACAGGAACGTTCGATCACCCAAGTATCTTCTGGAGGTCAGAGGGGCCAGTCACTTCTCGTTCAACAATCGGTTCACGAACAATACCCTCGCACGCCTATTGAGCGGCACAAAGGAGCAGTTCGAGATAATACGACGTTATTCGATTGCCTTCCTGGAGAAACACGTCGCGGGTAGAGAAGACGCCGACAGCGTGCTGAAGCAGCACGACGGACTCCTGACTCGCTATGTCATGGAACGCTGATTCAGAAAGTTCGTTCAGTCTTCCGCCGGTGTCGGCGCCAGTTTGCCGGCCTTGTTCAGGCCGGCCTGCTTCCAGAGGCCGTCCAGTAGATTCGCGCACTTTTCGACATTCATGTCTCGCGGCGCACGTGACAACTGGCTGCTGTGAGGCAGAACTGTAATCGGTCCGTCATAGTCGCGCTCGGCTAGAAGAACGAGCAAGGCGACGTGGCTGGGAATCGTCTCTTCGCTCGGCAGCAGACGCTGGTTCGCATCCACCGTCGCAGGCTCCGAGTCGGGGGGCGCGTCGGCGATACAAACGCTGACAATCTGCTTGCCGGTCAACTCGCTGAGTTGATCCTTGCCGCCACGTCCAACTTCCCAGTCCCACGTATCCAACGCCAAGCCCACGTTGTCGGACCCCACACTCTTGGCCAGCGACAGCAACTCCTCGGCCTGGCGGACGAACGGATATGCCGCGTCTTCGTCCTGGGCAACGGTGGGATAGAAGCCGACTCCTAGCCGGATGTTGTGTCTGCCCAAAACCTCGCCCGCCTTATCCAGGCGTTCACGATGCCGCTCGAAGTTCTCGTGAAAAGGTATCTCGCCCGCCGGAGCCACCTTTGTCGTGCAGTACGTGAACCCCACCTCGGCCGCCGTCTCGGCCAAACCGGATAGCTTCTCCAAGTCGGTGCCGAACGCTTCCTCGTTGGCATCAAGATTCGCCGGCAACGTCCAGCCGCTCACCTTCACCTTGCCGCTGCGGATGTACCGCGTGGCTTCTTCGATTCCCTGCAGTGTGGCACGTTTGAGCAGTTCCCCGGCGTCCAGGTCCAGGCTGCGGAATCCATAGGTCAACGCCAATTCAATCAGTTCACTTTGGCGTCCCGAGACTCCGAGTGATTGTGGGTTCAGGTTTCTGTACATTGCATCCTCTCCGGGGGATTCTGTCGGTTGGCATCGCCGGTGGCGACAAGAAAGCTAATATCTTAAAGAAATTCCGAGTTTTGTTCAAAGGGGGCGGCAGAAGCCCGCTGATCGATACAATTCGCCGTCATGGAAACGCAGCTTTGGCACATCCTCGTCTTGGCGGTGGTACAAGGAATCGCCGAATTCCTACCCATCAGCTCCAGCGGACACGTGGTGATCGTGGCGGAACTCCTTTCGCCCGGCGGTGCGGAGGAGTTCGATGTCAGCGAGGTGAACATTGTCCTGCACGTGGGGACATTGCTGTCGATCCTGCTCTTCTATTGGCAACGCGTCGTCCGGCTGATCGTCGATGACCACAGAACCATCGGACTGCTGATTGTGGGCACAATCCCGGCGGTTGTGATCGGAGTGCCGGTCAAGCTGTTGACGACCGGTCTTCTGGAGAGTCCGCTTTTGTCTGGGGCATTGCTGATTGTAACCGGGGCAATCCTGATCTGGATCTCCCGACACCAGTTCGGCGATGGCGATTACCGCAACCTGAGCCACTTCCGGGCGTTTTTGATCGGCGGCAGCCAGGCAGCCGCGCTTTTTCCCGGGCTATCGCGCAGCGGTGCGACCATCTCGGCGGGACTTGGCCTGGGGCTATCGCCGAGCGCTGCAGCCACGTTTTCCTTCCTGTTGGCCATCCCCGCAATCACCGGCGCCGGTCTCTGGGAAACAGTGTCCATGGTGAGAGACCACGAGGCCGTTTCGACACCGGTGGGATATCTGCTGCTTGGGGCCTTCGTCTCTCTTGTGATCGGGTTGGGGGCCCTTTGGTGGCTCGTCCGCTGGCTGGAACGCGGCCGTCTGCAGTGGTTCGCTGCGTGGTGCATCCCCGTTGGCGTCGTTGTCATCCTGTGGCAGTTGCTCGTCTAGCCGTCGCGCTTCTCTTTCCCCTTTCGCAGCATCTGCCGAATGACCTCTAGTCGCTGCGCCAGTCTCGCCTCGAAACCGCGATTAGCCGGACGGTAGTATTCGCGGTCGACACCCAGATAGTCTTGTTCGGCGACACCGGATTCGCTGTCGTGCGAGTACTGATAGCCCTCGCCGTGCCCCAGCTTCTTCGCACCAGAGTAATGGGAGTCGCGAAGATGTACGGGAACGGGCAACACACGTCCTTGACGGATATCGCGACGAGCTTCGGCGATAGCCGATGTGGCAGCGTTCGACTTCGGAGCGCACGCGAGGTACGTCACCGCTTGGCTGAGCGTCAATTGGCATTCCGGCAGGCCCACGAATTCGCAGGCCTGCATGGCGGCAACTGCCAGCGGCAACGCCTGGGGGTCTGCATTGCCGATATCCTCGCTGGCCAAAATGATCAATCGGCGACAGACAAAGCGGATGTCCTCGCCACCCTCCAGCATGCGAGCCAGCCAATAAAGGGCTGCATCGGGGTCCGAACCTCGAAT
>CAZURK010000015.1:0-54192 GCA_964623055.1 uncultured Pirellulaceae bacterium | reverse complement strand
CCTCCAGCATGCGAGCCAGCCAATAAAGGGCTGCATCGGGGTCCGAACCTCGAATACTCTTGATCAACGCGCTGGCGGTGTCGTAGTGGGCGTCGCCGGATCCATCGTAGACCACGGCCTTGCGTTGGACAGATTCCTCGGCCAATTGGCGAGTGAATTCCAGCGGCCGCCTCTCACTCGATAGCACACCGATCTCCAAAGCAGTCAATGCGCGTCGCGCGTCGCCATCGCAAACCTCGGCCAGGAAATCCAGCGAGTCTTCCTCCATGCACACGTCGTGGCGACCCAGCCCGCGATGCGAGTCGGCCAGTGCGCGTCGCAACAACGTCTTTACGTCGTCCGGCGAAAGCGGCTCGAACTGGAACACCTGGCTGCGGCTGACCAGCGCGCTGTTGACGGCAAAGAAGGGGTTGGACGTGGTGGCGCCGATCAGCGTGACGATGCCTTCCTCCACGTCGGGCAGCAAAACGTCTTGTTGCGCCTTGCTGAAACGATGGATTTCGTCGACAAACAGGATGGTCTTCCGGCCGCCGGCAGCCAACTCGTCCCGAGCCTCGTTCATCAAGGCCCGCAGTTCCTTCACGCCCGAAGTGACCGCACTCAGTTGGCGGAAGTAGCTTCGCCCCTCGGTCGCCAGCAGCCTGGCCAACGTTGTCTTTCCCGATCCCGGTGGACCGTAGAAGATCACCGATCCCAACCGGTCCGCCTTCAACAGGCGGCCGAGCAGCTTGCCTTCGCCCAGAAAGTGCCGCTGGCCAACAAATTCGTCCAGCGAAACAGGCCGCATCCGTGCTGCGAGGGGTTGAGCACGTCGCAGATTGTCGGATTCCGTCTTTTCGAACAGCGGCTTTTTGGACATCATTTTGCCTTGTGCGAAACGGTCTGCGCTACGGCGGATCGTATCCACCGCGGCTGAATGGCTGACATCGACAGATTCGCCAGATGCCGCGGGCGGCACCAATAACAGCACCGTATTTCTTGACGGCCAGGATGAAATAGTGACTGCAAGTGGGCGTGAACCTGCACTGCCGGCCGATCACGGGACTGAGCGTCATCTGGTAGCATCGCACGGCCACGATCAGCAGCCAACCCGGCAGCCCCATAATGGCGGCCCACAAGAACCTCATTGCCGCCGTCTCCTCAGTTTCTTAGCCAGTTGTCCGGCCACCCTGGGCAACGATTCGCAGATCGCGGCATAGTCCGGTTCCGCACCGCGCCGCGGGCGAAAGACGAAATCTACACCGGCGGGCAACTCGCGACGGGACCTGCGAAACGCCTCGCGGATCAACCGCTTCCAACGGTTTCGCACCACGGCGCCGCCAACCTTGCGCGAAACCGACAGCCCAAGACGCGCGTGTGGGAGTCCATTCTCGCAGCCGCGGACGACCAGCGTGTGATCGGCGGCAAACGCGTCGTTCTGGTATACGCGATCGAAATCGTTACGGGTGCGCAAACGGTACTTGCGAGGAAAACGCTCGTCGACCACGTCGGTCACTCTTCTTCTGGAGATATGTCATCGTCGGCGGCGTACAGCGGTTTCGTCGCCCAATCGTCCTCCCTGACCGTCGTTGTTCGCTTCTGGCGACGGGCCACCGTTGCCGAATTCATATAACGACGAGCTACCCGCGCGCCCCACCAAACGAACAGGATAAGAACCAATCCCAGAAGGATCACCGCCATCAGAGCCGCCAACACCCGGACGCGATCCTTCGGTTCCAGACGCACGATCAACGGTTGCTCGGCCTGGGCTATCCAGGTTGCGACACTGGCAAGGGATATTCCGACCATGCCTACCATTTCAGGTTTGAACGCGGATTAAGTGAGTTTCGCTGATCAAAATGGCGAACCAGCTTCGCGCTCTCTACATCAAGCGATTCGGGCAACACGATCCGGATTACCGCGTACAGGTCACCGTCTTTCTTGCCCGGTACGCCCATGCCCTTCAGTCGCAGGCGATTGCCGCCGGACGTTCCGGGGGGCACTTTCAGCGAGATTTCGCCCTTGGGAGTAGGGATATCGATTGTCGCGCCCAGCGCCGCCTCGGCCAGTGTCACGGGAACCGACACCTCCAAGTCGCTACCGCGGCGGCGGAAGCATGGATGTTCTCGAACGCGAACGGTAATTACCAGATCACCCGACGGTCCGCCGGCAGGCGATGGTTCCCCCTGCCCACGCAAACGCATCTTGTCGCCGTCCTCGGTCCCTGCCGGGATTGTGAGCGTAATCGTCTCGGTTCTTCCGTTAGGCCGCAGGACGGACAGTTGGGCTTGGCCGCCAAGGATTGCCGTGTTGAAGGGTACGTGCAGAGCATGTTGGACGTTCTGTCCACGAGCCCGCGACCTTCGCCGGCCGGTGCGGCGACCTACTCCGCCGGTGAACTGTGCGAAGAGATCCTCGAAACCGCCAAAGGCCCCTCCGCCGCCGCCTTGGCCAAAAATCTGGCCAATATCGATGTCCTGAAAGCCTCCCGGCCCTCCCTGATACGTCTGCCAACCCTGGCCGCCACCTCCCATGGACTCGAACGAATGGCCGTACCGGTCGTACATATCGCGCTTTTCCGGATCGTTCAGCACATCATAGGCTCGCTGAACCTTCTGGAACTTCTCCTTGGCCGACTTATCCTCCAGGTTCATGTCCGGATGAATTTCGCGCGCAAGTTTCCGGTAAGCCTTCCGAACATCGGCTTGAGATGCGTTTCGGTTTATCCCCAGGATCTTATAGTAGTCTTCCGCCATTTTCCGCCTTTTCGAGGGTCGTCCACTGCTATTCTACGGCTCAGGTGCGACTCGCATCAAGCGGCGTTAGCCACCCTGGAGCCATTGGCGAGCGTAGCGTTCGGCGAGCAGCCGGTTGGGGAACTGGCGAACGGCCGACTGGGCATCAGCACGATTCTCCGCAGGAATCTGTGCCAGTACCTCGCGACGCCAACGTTCGGCTTGTTCCGGAGTACGAAACACGTTGGCCTCCCGGCGGAACCGCCGGCCATCTGGCACCGAGACCATCGCCAGAAAGTGCGGCCATTCGGCAAACGGGTCCCGGTAAGGCAGGTCTTTCAGGTGAAGCAGGAGCCGGCGTTCCGTATCGGCCAGATCCTCGCCAAAATGCCTCTTAAACAAGCTGACATTCTCCGGGATCACGCCGGGGGCCACGGCGGGCCCCAGCACCTCGAGCGGCTCCAATCCACTGAGTTCCCGTACGAGCGCAAAAAACGACGTACGATGGTTCTTGGCCAAGTAGTGCGTCAGGGCCCAAGCCGACGCGTAACCGGTGGAAGTCAGGCGGGCAGCGCCCACCGTCTGCGCTACCACTTCGCCATTGGCATCGTCCGCCGAGCGGTTCTTGAAGTACTGCTCCAATTCGAACATACGCATATCGTTAACCTGGCCCGCCCCTTTCCACTTCAGGTGTCGATCGGTCGTTGTCGGGGCGAAGAACTCAGCAAGTCCCTCGTTCAGCCACATCGGCCAGACGGAAAGCCGTGACTGAACGCCGATGTTGTGCAGAACCTGATGGACCCCTTCGTGCGCGATCGTCGATATCGACTGTTGGATAGCCAACTCGGGCTTGATTCGCCAAAACTCGGATTCCTCGTACATGACCACGCGATTGGTCAGCACGTTGTAGTACGCCACGACCCCTTCCGGCATTCGCCGGTATCGCTGGAACTGGGCGGGTGTGCGGAAGATGATTACGACGAGCGGAGTTTCGGGCGGATGGACATCTATTTTCTGCCCCTGGGCGTACGTCACCACGCCGCTGAACATGGTCTCAAGCACGCGGCTGGTCACCTCGGCGAAACGGTCACTGCAGCTGTAAACGTATAGATACCGCCGCGTTTCCTTCGTCCTAAAGCCGTTCAACCCTGATTCCCGCAGAGATTCGGCGATGTCCTCCTTGGTCATTGGTTCAAACGGCTGATCCGTGAACGATGCTTCGGCAGCCGAACGGACCTCTAACCGGCCGTCGGGCAGCATCACGATGCGGTTGTCGCCCACAGTGACATGCACACGGGCGACGACTTTCTGAGCTACGTCGTCACGAGTCAATACGCACTGGTTGTCGCCAAGCGACACAGGTCCTGGTGGCAAATCCAGCGCAAACGATTTGGGAGTCACGCGAACGACTTCTACTCGCTCCGAAGCCGGAGAAACCCGCCGCAAGCATTGCACCGTCGAGACGATTGCGATCAACAGCCCAAGCACGGCAACTAGCCGGCATGTGGCGGTCGGCTTTCCACCGTCGTATCGCTCCCGGTCAAGTTTGGCATATCCCAGACAAGCCCGAAGCGCAAGCGAGGGAGTGGGTTGCCTCCCTCGCTTGCGCTTCGGGCTTGTGTCGGCTCGGGCTGGGAGCGTCATACGTCGCATCCTGGTGCCTTCTCTCAGGCCCGTCTTGCGATTGTCTCGGGCTATTTGCTCGGCTTCAATTCGTAGCGTCGGATCTTGCGATCCAGTGTCGAACGCTCGATCCCCAGAATCGCAGCGGTGCGGCTTTTGTTCCAACCCTCGGCATTCAGTGTCACCAGTATGTGGCGACGCTCCATCTCCGCCAACGTTGTAGGTTCATATTTGCGTTCCGGCTGTGGCATCTCGCCGGATTCGCTGGCCGGCGCCAAGTTGGAAAGGGCCAGATCATCGGCGTCGATCCTGTCGCCCCCCGTAAGGACGACCGCCCGTTCAATCACATTTTTCAGTTCCCTCACGTTCCCGGGCCAACGGTATTTCTGCATCTGCTCAAGCGCAGCAGGCGTAAACCCGCGTATCTTCTTGCCGGTTTCACCAATGAACCGCTCCAGAAAATGTGCGGCCAGTTCGACGACATCCTCATACCGTTTTCTCAAAGGTGGGACGAGAATCTCTACCACGTGCAGCCGGAAGTACAAGTCACGACGGAATTTACCCTCCGCCACGTCTTTTTCCAGATCTCGATTCGTGGCTGCGATCACTCGAACATCTACCTTGATGGCTTGATTCCCGCCGACCCTCTCAAAGGGGTGCCCTTCCAGCACTCGAAGAAACTTGGCCTGAATCGAAGGGCTCATTTCGCCGATTTCGTCAAGCATCAGCGTTCCGCAGTCAGCCGCCTCGAACTTCCCGATTTTTCGTTCGGTCGCCCCGGTGAACGCGCCTTTCTCGTGTCCGAACAACTCGCTTTCCAGAAGCGTTTCCGACAAAGCCGCGCAGTTCAAGCAGACAAAAGGTCCCTTTTGACGGGGACTGGCAAAGTGAATCGCCCGAGCGACCAATTCCTTGCCGGTGCCGCTCTCGCCGCGAATTAGCACGGTTGCCCGACTAGGCGCAGCCTGGACGATCGCCTGCTGCAGCTTCTGCATCACGACACCAGTGCCGACGATCTCGCTCTCGGCACCCAAGCGTTGGCGGAGTTGTACGATTTCGCTCTGGGTTTGCGACAGATTCTCAGCCAAAGCCTGCTGACGACCCAGGTTCCTGAGCGCCAAAGCCAAGTTATCGGCAACCGCCAGCGTGAACTCCAGATCGTCCGGGTCGAGCGAGCGATCGGCGCTGGTGGAATACAAGTGCACCAGTCCGATGATCATGTTGTCCTGCCGGACCGGCGCACAGATCACGCTCGTCGATTCGATCTCCCCCTTGCTGTCGCGCGTACCGAGCATGCTATCGTCCGCCACGTTCCTTGCCAGCACGGCCTCGCCCTCACGGAGCACCGTTCCGGCCAGGAAGCTCGACACGACATGATAGTTGGCATCCGAATCCGTATGCGACGCAACAACCTCCAATTGCGATACGCTCAATTCTTCATCAGGATCCCTCGGCCCCAACAGCACGCCGCCAGCGTTAGCACGCGTACCTTCGAAAAGACCGTCCAAGGCCAGTTTTGCCACCGCGGGAGCTTCGGTCTCTTTGGCCATGTTGAATGCCAAGCGGCACAACTGGGCGGCAGCCTTGCCCAGACGCGCGTTGCTTGGCGCGTCTTTCGCCGGCGTGAGCAGCTTCGTCTTGCCACGGCGGTGTGTGATCCTGGTGGGTTCGAATCCGTCCAACAGATGCGAATCCCTGGTCTCGGAGACGTATTCGCCAGCGACCGTCTCCTCTCCGGTGTCTGTGCTCAGTGTCAGCTTGGCACCGGAATCGGCGAAAGCTTTTGACAAATCGTGCACATAAGCAATCTGACAATTGGCGATTCGGACTATCTCGCCTGGCGAAAGCACGTGGTCACCCTGGACCAACTGACCTCCGACCATCGTCCCGTTTCGGCTCTCCAGGTCCCGCAGCGTCCAGTGGCCCTGGCTCTGAGAGATTTCAGCGTGATAGCGGCTGCACCGCTCGTCTTTGATCACAATCTGGTTGGTCGATGCGCGTCCCACCGTCACCGTACGTCCGGGCGTCAGCCGAAACACATCCGACCATTTGGTGCCTTCACGAATAACCAAATAGGCTAACATGGGGATACCCCAACCTGGACGGACCGTAAGTTTTATTGCAAATATCTAACATCTTAGTTATTTTAAGGTTACACGAAACCGCGGGCCATTTCGATTGCACAACCAGCCGAAAAATGGTTGGGTAGGCGCAGTTGGTGTGGGTATCAACGGAGCTTGAAAGCACGGCTGGGCGTTTCGCAGCCGTTATGTGGGCGACGAAGGGGCGAATTCTGACGCATCGAAGGAGTATCACTTATGTGGGCTAACAGCGTTCTCTGTAAGTACAGTTCAATGATAGCGGTTGCCTTGGTCGTCAGCATGCTTATGCTTCTGCCCTCGACTGCTACGGCCCAGTTTCTCGGCCAAAACCGGGCTGTGGGCGGTATTCTGGTTGACCCCTCAGGAACTGTGCGACAAGCGACAACGGCCGAGGTAGAAGCGGCCCTTGCGGAACTACGGCAACACGCAAACCAAGCTGTACCCGAGTTGAGCGGGCACGTTGAACTCCGCAAGATCTCTTTGCGAGGTCTGGAGGCGGCGATACAGGATGCATTGGCGAACAACCAGGGTCGGCTGCCCGATGAAATCTTGTACTTGGCTGGGATACAACGCATTCAGTACGTGCTGGTCTATCCCGATCTGAACGACATCGTGCTGGCTGGTCCCGGAGAGGGCTGGAAGCTCGATGACGAAGCCAACGTCGTGGGCATCACTACCGGACAGCCTGTTTTGCGTTTGGAGGACCTGCTGGTTGCCCTCAGGTCGGTCAATGCGGCGCGCACCGAGGGCATCAGTGTGTCGATCGATCCCACGCAGGAAGGACTACAGAGGTTCGATGCATTCATGAGCAGGCAGAAGACATTCAATCGCGGCGTCGTCGCCGGGTTGACCAAAGCGATGGGCCCTCAAGAGATCACGTACACCGGCGTTCCGGCAGGAAGTCACTTCGCCCGGGTGCTGATGATTGCCGACCATCGGATGAAGCGATATGCGATGAATTTCGAGAAGTCCCCGCTCAGGGAGATTCCGGGGTTCTTGGATCTGCTCAAATCGAAAAGGCGGACGCCCAAGAATGCCATGCCACGTTGGTGGATGGCGTGCAATTATGAGCCGCTGGCCCGTAGTGAAGACCGTTTGGCGTGGGAACTGCGAGGACCGGGTGTGAAGGCCATGACTGAAGACGAATTCGTGGCCGCCGACGGCACGGTGCAGGCGACAGGCCAAGAAGATCCCCTCGCCAAAGAGTGGGCGGACCGCCTGACCGAAAACTACGAGAAGCTCGCGCAAAAGGACCCGATCTTTGCCGAATTGCGAAATCTGATGGACATGTGTGTTGTGGCTGCGTTGATCAAGAAAGAAGATTTGACCGGCTTGGCTGGGGGCGGTGATTTTCCGGTGCTGACCGGCGCGACAGATGGGCTTGCGATCGGTGGATGGCACGCTCCGCAGTCTGTTTCCACTCAGTGCAGTTACCTTAAGATCGGACGCAAGTTTGTGATCACGGCTTCTGGCGGCGTGCAGATCGAATCCTGGCAAGTCGCCAGCAAGAGCCAAGTGGATGGACAACTGAAGGAGGTCCATTCGAAAGCCGTCCCAACGGAAAAGACTTGGCGCTGGAACTAGAAGTCCCTATTCTGGGCTGCAGCACCAAACACGAATCGTCCTTTGACCGGAATGCCGTTCAGTTTTGAGCGGATCCGTCGCGGGATAGGCTTCCAGCCTGTCATATGGTAGTCGAACTGCTCGGCATCCCAGGATTGTGCAAGCATGACAGGCAAGATGCCTATCCCACGTGAGAACTGAACGGTATTGCGTTTGACCGCGGGCCGGTCTTGTTCTGGTGCGGTTCTTAGATATCGACATCGTACCTGATCCGTTGGCCAACGGGGGGCGTCATGGGGTCGTTGATCGTTCTTGCGGGACTCGTCTCTGCCTCGCTGGGGCAGGTGGAAACGGCCCCCACGGCCGCTGATTCGAAAGAGGCAATCCAGAAGGCCGTTCGCGAACTGGGTGACGCACGGTTTTCCGTGCGGCGGCGAGCATCGCAATTTTTGTGGCGGCAAGGGCTGGCTGCCGAAGCCGCGTTGCGCGAAGCCGCCGACAATCCCGACCGCGAGGTCCGCCTGCGGGCACTGCGCATCTTGGAGGATTTTCGCTACGGCATCTTGCCAAACGTGCCGCCCGACGTGGTTCGTATAATTCGTCAGTTCCGCGATGGCGACGTCAACGAGCGGGTTTTGGCCCTGCAGCGATTGGCCGATCACGAACAGTTCGACGCGGTCCAGCGTCTGATCGAGCTTGAACCCGAAGCCGAAGTACGTCGCCAGTTCCTCGTGTATCTGATCAAGAACCCGCGCGCCGTGGACCACTTCCTGGAACCGGGGCGGCTGGAGAAGTTGATCGCGTCGGTCGGCGCCGACCAGGAGGAAGCCTGGCGGCGCAACGTGCTGGCTCAACTGCTGTTCTCGGAAACGATGGTCCAGAAGCTGGCCGAAAAGCACCGCCTGGACGTTCTGGTAAAGGTGGTCGAGCGAGAGAAGTCCGCAGACGTCCGGCGTCAAATGCTGTCTATGTTGTTCCGGAACCCGCGCGCCGTGGCGGCTCTGATCGAGAAGGACCATTTGGATTTCGTGCTGAATCTGATCGCAAAAGAGCCCGACGGGCAAACGCGCGGCACGTGGATCAGCGGAATATTGATCTCGGCAGAGGCTGTCAAGCGATTGGTCGAGGAGAATCGTCTGGATCGCGTGCTGAAGTTCGCTCAGCAGCATCTGGACGCAAAACAGCGTAGTACGGTGCTTCAACGTCTGTTCCAGATTTCCACGGTTGTCGAGGCCATCCTGACGAAACGGGGAATCGACGGTTTGGTTGCGCTGACGGCGACCGAAAGCGACCCGGCCGCTCGTGGGCGAATGGTGGCTGCCTTGGTGGCGTCGTCCGCCGTCCAGCAACACGTGCCGGAAGGTGCCCGGTACGAGTTGACAATCAAGTTGGCACGCGACGAAAAGGATGAATCGGCGCGCGCCGAATACCTGAAGGCCGTTTTGGCTTCCGGTGTCGCCTACCGTCTGCTTCGCGACGATGCCAGCCGAAAGGCCCTTTGGGAACTTGCCAAGGAGGACGCGGGCAAGGCGGCGTCGGAATGGCGGTGCGATGCGGTGTATCGCATCCTCAATACATCGTCGTCGGAACAGATCTTGCAGGATGCCGACGAGACGGCTTGGCTCTTGCGATTCCTGCGCGAACAGCCGCCTTCGCAAAACCGCACGCGAATTATCGAGCGCGTCGTTGCGGACTATCGCCTTCGGAAGGCGCTGTTGCGGCACGGCCATTTCGACACAGTGTTGAACGTGATCCGAGATCTGCCCGCCGACAAACGTGGCCGCTCGATGGCACAGTTGTTTTCGGTTGCCGACCCCTTCAAGTCGTTTGCAGACGCGAGATACGTCGAGCTGATGGTGACGCTGGCCAAGGAGGAAACGGACGCCGAAGCCCGGTGCCAGTACCTCCAAGGACTGTTCCAGAACCAAACCGTCATGGCCGCGCTGGTCGAGGGCGGCTATTTCGACGATCTGTGGAAAATGGTATGCGGCGAGCAGGACCCAGTACGACACGCGACCCTGCGCGGCGAACTCCTTCGCACAAGTGCCGCGGTTGGCGCGTTCGCGAAAAGAGATCAGGCGGACATGCTGGTCAAGTTCGCCCAAGACGCGGACAACCAGGAAGCGCGGCTCAATTACCTGCAACGGCTCTTCGCGAGCCAGCCCGCCATGTCCCTGATGGTCGACAAGGGCCATTTCGATGTCCTGCTCGCACTGGCCCGTAGCGACGCCGACGAGTCGTCGCGGGCCGCCCTGCTGGGCGAGTTCTATACCAATACCAAGGTCACCGAACGGCTGATCGAGAAGAAGCAGGTGGACGTTCTACTCGAATTCGCCGAGCGACATGCGGACGAGGAGCGTCTGCAGATTATCTGGCAGCGGTTGTTCTACAACCAGGAAGTTGTATCGGCCTTGGCCCAACAGGGCCGAACCGAGGCGATGATCGCGCTGGCACAGCGTCAGGAGGACAAGTACTTTCGAGCCACTTTGATCCGGTCGATTTTTGCCGTGCCCGCGGTCATCGCGACCTATGCCGAAAGCAAGCGGTTGGAGGAACTGTTTCGCCTGATCCAAAAGGAGACGCCCGAGACGCGGCAGCAGGTGTACGACCGCATTCTCCAACGCTCGGAGACTGTCGCAACGCTGGTCGACAAGGGCGGTCTTGACGGCATGCTGGGCGGGCTCAAGCTCGAGACGCGTCCGGAGACGCGCGGGCAGATGCTCGCACGCTTCTTGGTACACGAGAAGGTCGTTGCACACCTTGTGTCGAAGAAGCGTTTGGAGTTGATCCTTCAGTTAGCTCGCGAACAGAAAGACGAAAAGGCGCAGCGAGAATTCTACCAGGGTCTATTCTCCAACACGACAGCTATCGCGGCTCTGCTGGAACGCGGGCATTTCGATGCCTTGTACGCCTTGGCGTCCGGCGTCAGCGATTCGGAGCGCCGTACCCAGTGCCTGGCCCAGTTGTTGACCAACTCTAGCACGATCCAGCATTTGGTGGCAGACGAGAAGATCGGGCAGTTGCTGAGCCTGGCCGACGAGACGAACGACGAGCAAGCGCGTCGCACTGTCCTCACACGCATCCTCTACAGTTCCAGCGCTGTTGCAGCTCTGGTCGAACACGGCGCGTTCGACCGGCTGGTGGGGATGTGCCGGTCTGTCTCCGACCCGAGCGCGCGACGGCGTCTGCTTGCGGAACTGTTGCGATCCGACAAGGCCATCCAGCAATTGGCAGAAGCCAAAACGCTTCGGCCAACCATTCAAGAAGTCCTGCAAGAGCCCGACCAGAACACTCGGCGTCAACATCTCGAACGCTGGTTCACGCGATCGGAAACCGTCGATGCGCTGCTCGATAAGGGATTGTTCGATACGCTGTACGCGACGGCGGAGGCGGATCCGGATCCAGTGCAGCGGCGGCGATTAATCGCGCATTTGCTGACTAGACAGGCTGCCATCCGTCGGCTGACAGACGAAGGCAAGATTGACGTTCTGATGCGTGTTCTTGCCGATGAAACGGAGGATTCGCGAAGCAGGTATTACCTGCAGACAATCGTACAGAACACCGGCACCCTGAATGCCGTGCTTGCCAGCGGAAGCTTTGACAAACTGCTGGAACTGATCAACGGCCAGCAAGACACAAATGCACGTCATTCGCTATTGGCGTCTTTTTTGTTGAGCTCGGCAGCTCTGGACTGTCTGGCAAAGAACGACCAGGTTCATCGGCTGGGCGAGGAAATCGCTCGCCAGGACGACGCGGCCCTCAGACGACAGTTCCTCCAACGCCTGCTGTATTACGATACCGGAGAACGGCTTCTGGCCGAGGCGAAACTAGGCGATGAGTTGGTCGCCATGCTCAAGGCCGAATCCGACGAGAAGCAACGCGAATCGGCGGCCCGCAGGGTCTTGACGAGTTCGAACCTTTGGGGCGCGCTCGTCAACAGCGGTCAAGCCGATGTGCTGCACGAGATCGCAGAGTGGGAGCCGGACGAGAAGCAGCGGCGGATGCACTGGTGCCGCATATTGTACTCGTCATCCGGCTTGTTGCCCTATCATCTGCGGCGCGGCGAACACCAGGAAGCGAAACAGTTGTTGGAGGAGAATGCCGACGACGACTTGGGGCGACTACGGCTGGCCACATACCTGTTGGTGACCGATCGAATCGACCAGCAAATCGCCGACGTCCGCGACCGGATCGAACGAGCTTCCAGCGTGGACGACGCGCGCTTGCTCACTTACCTGTTGCGTGCCAGCGGTGATCTGGACGGCGCCTGCGAGGCGGCCAAGGCGGCCGAAGACCCCGGATTGCTCAAGGCAATGTTGGTGGAAGCCCGCCGGTGGTCCGAGGCGGCGGATTTGCAGGCCGCCGGACCGTGCCCGCTGCCGATCCCGACGCGTTATCCTTTGGCCGGAGACGACGCTCACAGTCGCGCCGAACAGTTGGGGCTTCTGGCCGCGTATCAACGGTTGGCAGGGCGCGAAGAAGAATGCAAGAATAGCGTTGCCGAGCTTAGTGCTCTGGCCGCCTCGCCGTTCGCCGACACCACATTGCGCTGGCTGTGCGTCGAGGCGTTGCTTGTGAACGACCGCGTGGCCGAAGGCCTGGATTTGCTGGTCGAGGCGTACCCGTCGCGGGCTTTCCACTTGCACGCGTACCGGTACCAGTACCGCGAGGCATTGGCGCTTGCCCGCTGGTCCGAAGACCGTGCGATCGACCGCGCATGGCTGGATTCGCTGCCCGCCGAAAGCGACGATGTCGACAGGCAACCGGTCGCCCGCCTTGAATTCGCGATCCGAGTCGTTCGCACCTTGCACATGCTGGGAAAACGAGATGACACCCTGCAAATCATCGCCTTGCTCGAAGAATACGCGGACGAACAGCCGGACGGTCGCAGCACGTCGGCACCCCGACGGCAGTGTTGGCAGCACCTGAGCGTGGCACTGGCGCAGTTGGGATACCACGATCACGCGTGGAAAGCCGGGGCACGCACCCTGCTGAGTCCGACTTCCCGGCCGCCGATGCTCTCGCGTCTGTACCCGCAACGGTACGAGGAAGCGCGCGGCTGGTGGATCTTCTTCCGCAAACATCGCGAGTCGGAACCGCCAGCCAATACGTTCGGGCGAGTTCACAGCGTCATGACCGCCTCGCAGGAGGAAGATCCCGAGGAGTTCGCCGCTCTGGCCGAAGAAGCCATCGAGTTGGCCGAATCCTTGTCTGGTTCGTACCAAGGCTACGTACTGACCGCGGTCGCCGAATCTTGCCGGCGTCGCGGACGGCTTGAACTCACGCGTCGCTGCCTTGAGCAGTCCGGCGAGTCCGACACTACTGTGGCTTGGGCGCTGGCGGACAAGCTGCGTGAAAACGAGAGCTGGAGTGAGGCCGCCGATGCATATGACACGGTATGGGAGAACGACCGAGGTGAACTCGCGGCGCTCTATTTGGCCGGCGACGCGCTAGAGCGCGCGGGCCAAACCGACGAAGGCCGCCAACGCAGGCACTTGGCGCATTTGATGGCGTTGGACAGCCGAGCACGGCTCGATATGGCCCTGAGCCTGATGCGGCACGGCCTCGAGGACGAAGGTATCGAACATCTGCGGACTGTACTCCGCACCGCTCCTTTCGAACATTGGGAATGGCACGAAGCTGTGCGTCGATTGGGAGACCATCTGCTTGACGAGGCTCCGTCCGAAGCCGCCGACCTGTTCGAATTGTCGCTACTGGACGACCTGCGTACCTATTTCTTCCTGCTGGATCACAAGGACTACTTGCACACGCCGTCGGTGATTCATCGACTTCGCGCGCGTGCGGCAATCGACGAGGGTGAGTTCGAGACAGCACAGCGTGAAATCAAACTAGCGCTTGTCGCCTCGCCGGGCGCGACCCGTGTGGCCGAGGACTTGGTGCCTCTGCTGGAACGGGCAGGCCAGAAGGAACAGGCCGACAAGCTGTTCCAGGATCTGCATCGCTCGTATTCCGAATGGACCGCGACCTATCCGGATTGTGCGCTTCTGCACAACAACCTCTCCTGGATGTCCGCCCGCTGTGGTCGTCTGTTGAACGATGCGCACCGTCACGCAGAGAAGGCGGTCGAATTGGCGCCTGACAACGCCTCGTACATAGACACACTGGCCGAGTGTCACTTCCGCTTGGGAGATCGCGACGCTGCCATCCGCTACTCGCGCCGTGCTGTGGAACTGCGTCCGGGATCGGAGTCGCTCAAGAGGCAACTCGACCGTTTCCAAAACGATCCGCTGCCGGAGCAGTCGGAGTAACTATGCCACGGCCGGTTTGCCTTGTCCCGTGGCAGAAGTCGCAAGACTTCTGGTTCCGAACTCTTGCGAGTCCGGCCACGGACACATCCAAGCGGCGACGGCGTACTTCGGGATCGGGAAAACGGCGCAATGAGAAAGCCCGACTCCCCAGAGTGGAGAGCCGGGCCGATTTTCTCGTAACCACTTATCGTTCTGGTGATCAAGTGTCACGAGGGTGGTGGCTGCACGTGTCGGCAGCCCGCCGACCGCCGCTAGGTGCGGCCACCTCGTTTTTGGCTAGTACAGCAATATTCCACTAGATCACCTCCTTTCGCAATAGAGTCCCCCGCTTCGACCGCGTTAGCCAGAGATGCGGCCCCCTCGCGAGCTTGAAGTCCATCGCACCGCGTCAGTGCGATCCACTGAGACCATTCTTGTCAGAAAATGACCTGCGGGCAAGAGCAATCAGGCAGGAACCACTAGAACGCGGGGGGGCTCTGCGATATAGCGGTCTTATCGCCAGCCGCGACCTTCTCTCAGCCAACACGTACAATATGAACCATGAAACGGAGCCAGCCAGCCCGAAACGCATTTCGCCATGAGGCAATGGCGACGGTTTTCGCAATCACCATCGTGGGCGACGACCAACGATATGCGCGACAGGCGGCTCGGGCGGCGTTTGAGGAATTGGATCGAATCGAGGGGCGGCTAAGTCGTTACGTGGACAACAGCGATATCTCCCGAGTCAACCATCTTGAAGCCGGGCAGATGTCAGTCGTTCATCCGGACACGTACGACTGTCTGCGAATCGCGCTGGAAACGCAACGGGCCACCGACGGGGCATTCGACGTCGCGTACGCCTCGCGCACACGTTCCGGCAAAAGTCCTCCCTTCCGCCTGAACGCCGAGAAGCATTCCGTTGAAGTGACGACCAACGGGATACTGTTGGATCTGGGTGGCATTGGAAAAGGGTTCGCCCTGGACCGCATGGCGGAGTTGCTGAAGGATTGGGAACTCGAATCAGTGTTGCTGGCCGCAAGCACCAGCACGATGTTGGCCGGCAAGCCGCCGCCCGGAACTGCTGGATGGCCGGTCAGTATCGGCGCAGAGCAAGACACGCGACAACTGAGACTGTCGCACCGAGCCGTCAGCGGATCAGGCACCGCGGTACGAGGTCGCCATATCGTCAAACCACAGACCGTGCTGCCGGTGAATCGTCGTTTTCGCGCGTGGGCCTCTGCATCCACAGCGGCAATGGCCGACGCCCTCTCCACTGCGTTCATGGTAATGCGGATAGAACAGATTCGAGAATGCTGCGGGCGGCAACCGCGTGTCGGTGCGTTCTTGATGGAGTCGTCCAGCGGTCCTTTGTTGGCGGTTGGTGGCAATTCGGGTTAGACGCCATAGTCGGCAGCCTCGATGGCGATCGCCTGTCCAGTCTCGATCGCTTCGTTCACTTTGTGTACGACGACTTCGCTATTGTACGCCTCGTCGGCCGGACAGTTCAGCTTTGCCTTGCCCCGAATCGCATCGAAGAAATTAGCGAGGTGCGGTTGGTGCGATGGCTTGTCAAAGACCACAGGCAATTCAAACGCTACGAGGCCGCCTGTTTCGCGAACGTGTTCTTCCTCGCTTGTGGCGGGCTTGCTCCGCTCGGATCCCTCGGGACGCTTCAGATAGCCCTGGCTGACCCACTCGTCCCAGTCCGGGGCGTGCGCTTCGCGGAAGATGGCGGTCCACTTCGGATTCTCCGACAATCGGATCGAGCCGTCGGCACCCATCACGTGCTGGAAACTGTGTACACCGTCACCGCTCGTGGCGGTCAGCACTTGGAACGTACCACGTACCGTGCCATCGGGCGTCTCGTATTCGACGATCGCTGTCGCGTTGTCGAACCACTCGCGAGTGTCGTAGTAGTCGATCCCGCCCCCGGCCAACACCGATTTGGGCTTTGCGTCCAACAACCAATTGACCACGTCTACCTGATGAGCGCCATAGTCCGCAAACGGCCCGCCGCCCGTTCGCTTGAAAGACCGCCAATTGCGGAACTGGTGCATGTTGTCGTAACCGTATCGCTTCAGTTCCTCCTCGGGAATCGCAAATCTCTTGGGCCACCCGATGTCGTCGCGAGCCGGTTGACTCCATTGGCCACGGGTTTGAGTGATTCGGCCCACCAGTTTGGCTTTGCCAAGCAGCTTCTCATGAACATGCTGGTAGCGAGAATTGCTTCGCCGCTGGTAGCCGATCTGCAGCAACTTGCCTTTCTCTCGTGCCGTCTGGACCATGGACTTCGCCGCATCGAGCGAGTTGGACATGGCCCGCTCGCAATACACGTGTTGCCCCGATTTGAGGCAAGCAATCGTGTGTTCTGCGTGCAGAAAGTCCGGTGTGGCGACAATCGCGGCGTCCAGGTCCTTTTCCTTGTCCAGCATTTCCCGATAGTCGGTGTACTCGTTCGGCTCGTGCTTGTACCGCTTCAAGAAGTAGCCTACTACGCGCCGGCTGTAACCCCAAACGTCGCATATGGCACGAAAACGGAGGTTGGGAATGGCCATGGCCGCGTTGACCAACGCCCGTCCTTGTATGCCTGCACCGATCACCGCCACATTCAAGTCGTCATCGACGGAACTTGGCTGAGCCGTGGCGGACTTGGGCGACAGCAGCAGGATCCCGGTCCCTGCGCCGAGACTCGCTTCAAGAAACTCTCTGCGTTTCATAATTGTCCGGGGCCTCTTGTCAGTTGGGTGGGAACGCACGAAACACGCCTCGTTCCCAAGCTCCGGCTTGGGAACGAAACGCGGGGAAATACCGCTTGTTGAGTTACGAAGGGCTTCGCGGAAATGCGTTCCCAAGCCGGAGCTTGGGAACGAGGGGTCGCTGACGAGGAGTCGCTATCCATACCATGGACGTCTTCGTGTCGTGACCTTGGCCAACACCTGTCTGGCGATTCGTACGTCTTCGGCGATTTCGTAGTCGAACATCCCCGCCAGCGAGAAATCCGCTCCGTTCTGGAACACGTACTGGAATGCGTTCTGTGGTGGGATGGCGCCGGCGGCCATGACCTTGAATGCGATCCAGGGCTTCTTGACGGTCGCCATAAACTCGACCGTCTCCTCCGGCTTGTCGCACCACATCGAATCGAAGTTCAGCTTGGCGCTGGGATAGTTGTGATGATGCAACGTCTTAATGTAGAAGTCGCAATCGACCTTGTGCTTCTCGCAGGCCACCGTCACATCCAGTTTGTGAGAGCCGACGCCGGACGGTACGCCCTGAGCCTTGGCCACTTCGACTGCTTCTGCCACAAGGTCCATCTTTCCTTGCGCCACCAGCGCGTCGGCTCGAACGCCCCACAGGTAGATCGCTTCGGCCCCATCGTCGATCAACTGTTGGACCGCCTGGCTGTACTTCTCCAAACCGGGTTCAACCGGCGCTGTGGGGCAAATGATCCACTTGATCTTGCCACCCCGTTCCCGGCGGTAGCGTTTCAGGACGGCTATGGCGTTCGGCGGATTATGGATGACCAAGGTGTCGATTCCGTTTTCCTCGGCCACCTGCATCGTGTCCATGATCTTCTCGTCGGTGTTGTAGTGCTTGGCGAGATTGTACACGTACTTCAGGTCGCGACTGTGCGTGTAATGCGTCAGCAGGTTCCCGCCCAAGAGTATCCGGCTGACTTCCATGTCACAAATCTTGCCCTTGGGCAACGCATCTTCGGACGGCGTTGGCCCAGCAGCGGGTGCGTCAGCCGCCTCGGCAGACGGCTTGCCTGCACTTCCCGCTGCCAGTGCGGCGCTGGCCGAGGCAAGAACGCTTCCTTTGACAAACGAACGACGGTTCAATTCAGAGCCCATAGTTCTGTCCTTTCGCTTCTTCAGCGGAATACGTTAGGCGGGCAGCAGTATGTAGGTCATGCTGTGCATGACGATACAAGGTATTGCGTCAGGCAGAGCCTGACCTACGGTTCTCTACACTGGGGCAGCAACCTACGATGCCCGTACAGTTAGTGATCACTTTGCCTTGCAGATGGGTGAGTGTCAAGGTCATCCGTCGGATGCGTTCCGAGTTTAGGACAACGGCAACGACGTTGGACCCGTCAAAGTGTCCAAGGAGAAGGAACCCACGGATGGCATGGCAAGACCACGGATGTAAGATTCCGCGGCAGTCGTATCCGTGGTCTTGCTATGCCATCCGCGGGACCTACAGGCCGCAGGTACCCCACACTAATCGCATTCTCGCGTCGCGAAACGCAACCGAGACCGCGGCCTCGCTCATTCTCCCGCCGACTTCAACATAGCTCGGTGGGCGTTGGCCAGCAGAATGCAGGAATCGAATTGCTGAGCGAGACGGTCTATCTGCCGCTCACGAGTGACGAATCCGATTCCAAGGTCTTCCACCGTGGCTTCGTCCAGACCGCTCATCAGATACACTTTCGCGCGGTTGCGTGCTTCCATCAGCAGGGAAGCAGATAGGGCATCCGGCGATCGGTCACGGCGGATGTCGCGGAGGATGGCTTGGTCGTCGTCCGGCACCGACAGACGCTGCAGGGCGGGGCCGGGTGCACAGCGAAGGTCCGTGCACAACACGATGGCTCCGTCCTCCGATACGGCCGCCAACGCAGCGAAGAGGGCGCGAGCGAAGTTATCCCATGTCTGCTCTTCTCGGCCGCCCTCGATCGAAGCGACTACCAGCCCCGCCGGCTCCGGAATCTGGTGTGTCCAGGCGGCCTCGCACAGCCGGTTACCCTTCTCTGCGACCGGCGCTGCCTGGCCGGCGAGCACGTGTAGGATCGTATCACCGAGCCCCGGCACCACCTCGACGACCATCTGGATGCCCAGCAGCCACGCGGCTTCGTCCGATTCTCTCTGGTATCTTCGCCGATGCACGTCGGATTCCGTCCAATTGGGTGAACGAAATCGCTGCCGCGTCTCTTCATCGGAGAAGGCCGGATACACGCCGCCACAGACGCCCAGATAGCCCAAAGCCGTATCCGGCCGCAGGCAGCCGATTGGCAGAACTACGTCCGCATCAAACAGCAAACGATTGATGTAGATAGGCCGGTTCTCTTTCGATGCCGCCAGGTAGGAAAGCGACTCGCGATCCCCTGGATCATGCTCGGCGGTCTTGACTTCGGCTGCAATGGCTGGCGGCAGCAGGCTTGTGGCTTTGTCTTCGACGCGTCTGGAGGCCCCCGGCGCCAGCACGACGATGATGTCTTCGGCAAATACGTCTCCGGCCAGCAACGCCCGGACCGCGCCCGCAACGACCGCGGGCAGTTGAGGCACGTCGGCGTCGACCGCCAATACCACTCGATCACCACGAACCGTCGCCCGAGCGATTGGCGGGAAATCCAGCGGACCCGCCAACGCCGCCTCGACTGCCGCAGCCGGATCCGCCAAAGGCTTGCCGGGCGGCGCCGTCAGGTCGGTCACGAGGGCGTCGGCAGGCGGATCGATGTGAAGAGCCTCGCCTTCGCCATATCGCAACACGCAGGTCATGGATTATCCTCTCGCGGTTTAGGCCAGCAACTCGATCAGTTGCCCGGCTTGGCGAAGGTCGTCGAGCAACAAATCAGGGGACTCGTCGGCCAAAGCGCTCTTGTCAATGACCCCTGTGGCGACAGCCACTGCTTTGGCGCCGATCGACCGCGCGCATCGCACATCATTCGGTGTATCTCCGATCACCCAAACTCGATCCGAGTCGAATTCGCCGTCCACCGCGTCGCGAGCAGCCGCCAAAGCGTCCCTGGCCACGCCGTTTCGTTCCCTGTGATCCCCACCAAAGCCGCCGAAATGGAAGTGCTCGTAGAGGCCAAAACGTTCAAGTTTCATCCGTGCACCCTCGAAAACGTTGCCGGTCAGTATGCCCATGGCCACGTCATCTCTGGCCCCCATACTCTGCAGGCATGCCTCAACGCCAGGGAAGAGGTATCCTTCGCGCCGAGGTAACTGTTCGGCCAGATGTCTTACATACGCCTCGCAAAACCGCTGCCAATTCTCCAACGAATCCTCGACCGCATTCAAACGAAAGAAGTCCCCCGCAATGGCCCGATCCGTGCGGCCAGCCGTGTTGATCGTCTCCGGAGGCCTCCCGTCGAACAACTCCGAAAAAGCCAGCCGAAGCGCAGCGGATCCCGAGCCACCTGTGTAGAGCAGCGTGCCGTCGATATCAAACAGAAGCACATTCATAGCACTTCAGTTTACCCCGACAGGGCCGTCGTCGGCGAGGGGACGTTGCGTCAGTCTGCTCCGGCGCTGCAGAAACCCTCGGTGGGACGAATTGCCAATTCCGTTCTGCTTATTGCAGCTACGGAGTTTCTTCTGGCGGAAACACGGCTCGAAAGGATGACAGAATGCCCGCTGGACGCAACGATGGCGGTTCAAAAACTGTGTAGCAGAAGGGAAAATGGTCATGGCTACTTCTGCCTTTTGTCTCTTTTCTGTGCAGCGAAATCCGTTGGGAGCGCATAGATGAGATTAGACCGCCGAGCGACGAGGCGCGAAACATGACGTACGGCCATGTGACAGACGCGATGTTGATGCAGCAAGCGGCATCGGGCAAGGAGGATTGCTTCGAGAGGCTCGTGCGCCGACACGCCGACAGATTGTTGACGTTCATCGAGCGGATGGTCGGCGACCGGCATCGCAGCGAGGAGTTGTTCCAAGAGGTGATCCTGGCGCTCTGGACGCAACGTCGCCGGTATGCGTTCCCGCGGCCGGTTAGGCCCTGGCTGTATACGATCGCGCTGAACCGTTGCCGGCTCCATTTCCGCTCCGCTCGCCCGCCTACTGTTCCTTTGCCGGACGAACCGCCGGTCGTAGCACGAGAACCGTCACCGGTTGATGCGGCGATCGCGGGGGAAACCGCCGAATCGGTCAAAATGGCCGTCGCCCGGTTGCCCGACGCCCAGCGAGCGGTCGTGGTACTGCGGATCTGGAGTCAATTGTCCTACGCGGAAATCGCGGAGGCTACGGGCCGGGCCGAGGGAACAGTACGGGCCTACATGCACCACGCGGTAAACACGCTACGGACGCATTTGAAGCCAACCTTTGACGCCTAGCATGGTCGAGACGCAGTGTAGCCATCTCGCTCCGCGAGATGGGGGCCCGTCTCGCGGAGCGAGACGTCTACACTCTGCGCACAGGAACACGAGACTCACTGACAACTGATGTACATGGGAGGTCTGTCATGCTCGATGCGAACGCACATGTCCGCGAGTACGTCGACGACTTCGTACACAATTTGCTCGCGCCCGAGGACCACAAAGCCGTGGCGCAGCACTGCGCGCGGTGCCCGGACTGTCAGGCTGCTTTGAAGGAGGCCGAGCAACGATTGGCTACGCTCGAACGTGTGCCCATCACGAAGGCTTCCGAAAGGCTGATCCGGCGTTCCGTTTCGCAGGCAATCCGGCCGTACAGCGAACGGCGGGCGTTTGTCGGCCGCGTGTTTTGGATCGGTGTCGCCGCTGCGGCGGTTCTGCTGGCGATCGTTCACGGCTACTTCCACAACTTGTCACCCTCGCCGTACGACTTGGCTGTATTGGGCCAAACGGAGCTGATCGCCGATGCCGAGGCATCGCTACGAGTGCGACTGGCAAACCGAAAAGACGGCAGCGGCGTCGAAGGCGTTCGTGTAGAGATCATGCTGCTCGGCGCGAAATCGAAACGTTCGCTCAGCTTGGCGTCGTTCACGACCGACCGGTTTGGGACGGGCCGCCCGTCCGTGCGTCTGCCAGATTGGCCCGATGGCGACTACCAATTGCAGGTCGCTGCGGACGTGCGAGGCCGCGACGAGGTGATTACGCGTACGGTCACGTTGAAACGGTCGTGGAAACTGATGCTCAGCACGGACAAACCCACCTACCAGCCGGGCCAGACGATTCACATGCGCAGCCTCGCTTTGCGACGGCCCGATTTGAAACCAGTTGCCGGCCACGAGGTTGTTTTCTCGGTCTCCGATCCCAAAGGCAATGTGGTGTTTCGGCGGCAGGGCGTCACCAGCCGTTTCGGAATCGCATCGGCCGATTGCCCGCTGGCCACGGAGATCATCGAAGGGCCGTACTCGATTGAATGTACCGTGGGCGACACAACCAGCGAGGCCACGGTGGATGTCAAAAAGTATGTCTTGCCCAAATTCAAGATCGATTTGACGTTGGACCGGTCTTACTACCCGCCGGACAGTGTAGTCCGCGGCGAGTTGGCGGCCCGCTACTTTTTCGGAAAGCCCGTCAGCGGCGGCGACGTCACGATCAAGGTCGACACGACCGACGTCGAGGTGCGGACGATCGAGCAACGGGAAATGACCCTGGACGAGCGAGGTCTGGGGCAGTTCACGTTTCGTGTGCCCACGTCGCTTGTCGGCCGAGAGCAAGACGCCGGGGATGCGGAATTGCGGCTTACGGCCATCTTGCGCGACTCGGCCGGCCAGCAGCAGAGCCGGTCGGTGCGTACGCTGGTGACGGCCCATCCGTTGCGCATCGAGGTGATTCCCGAGGCGGGCAAGTTGGTGCGAGGGGTGGCCAATACCGTGTATCTGTTTGCCCGGTATGCCGACGGGCGGCCCGCCCGAGCGCGGCTGGCGATCACCGGCCGGAACCAGGAGTTGGCAACCAACGACTTCGGCGTGGCTGCTCTGGAATTCACGCCGACTGACCCGAGCGTGACCTTGGTCATTTCAGCGACGGACCAGGACGGCATAACCGGTTGGCGGCGGGTGACGCTGGACGTCGGGCAAATATCGGACGATTTCCTGGTTCGCACGGACAAGGCGGTCTACAACGGCGGAGACACCGTGCGGCTGTTGGCCTTCGGCGGTGGTGACGAACCGGTTTTTGTTGATCTGATCAAGGACGGCCAGACGATTCTCTCGCAGACCATCGAAATGGCCGCGGGGCGTGGGGAGCTTCAGATCGACCTGCCTCCGGAGTTGGCCGGCACGGTCGAGCTTTGCAGCTATCGGCTTTCGAGAACGGGGCTGCCGTCTCGAAAGACGCGAGCGATCTATGTCCACAAGGCCGCCGAACTCTCGATTCGCACGGAACTGGATCGCGCCGAGTACAAGCCGGGCGAGCGCGCGACACTACGCATGACCCTGACCGATGCGGACGGCAAGCCGGCACCCGGCGCGATCGGTCTGTCCGCAGTGGATGAAGCCGTGTATTCCGTACGATCGGATCGGCCCGGCATGGAGCAGTCGTTCTTCCTGTTGGAGCAGGAAATCCTCAAACCTGTGTATGCGCTATACGCTTGGTCTCCGGGCATCGCAGACGAGAAGCCGCAGGGCGATCGTACCTTGCTGGAGCAGGCCCTCTTCTCGCGCACCGGTATCCCAACCGGTGACCGCGAGGCTCTCATGCGCGAGCTGGTGGACAAATACCTGGAAGGTGACGAACGCATCCTGGAGGTGCTGCAACGCCCGAATTGGGAGCAGTTGATCGATCCGTCCTGGTTTCCGGAAGGGGCATTGGCCGTGCTGAAGGGCGAGCGGTCACCACACTCGCTCAGCGCGACCAGCTACCCAAGCAAGAAGCAGAGAACCGAAGCGACCAAAAGAGCCGCTACCCGGTTAGCCAAACGAGCATGGGCGGTCTTGGCTGTCCTGGTGTTTATTGGGGGGCTGTCGATCTTCTCTCAACGCGTCACTGTTGTCGAGATCCTTGTGATCATCGGGATACTGTTCGTCTTGGCCGCCTTGCTGCTGCCCGCAGTTCAATCCGCGCGAGAGGCGGCGCGGCGCGCGGAGGCTGCAAACGATATGAAGCAAATCGGTTTGGCTCTTCATAACATGCAAGACGCAAAGGGGGACAGTGCCTTTCGCATCGACGATGTTGCCGACGGGCCAGCGCCGCGGGTTCGCGAGTGGTTTCCCGAAACGCTGCTCTGGCGGCCGGAGCTGGTGACCGACGATAAGGGGCAACTGGCCATCGACGTCGACTTGGCCGATTCGATCACCACGTGGCGAGTGTCGGCCAGCGCCGTCTCGGCCAATGGCAAGCTGGGCGGCGGCGGAACTGCGATCCGCGTTTTCCAGCCGTTCTTCGTGGACCTGAATCTGCCCGTGGCACTCACGCGCGGCGACGAAGTGGCCGTGCCGGTGGTCGTCTACAACTACGTCGATCGGCCGTTGACCGTCGAGCTTCGACTGCGAGAAGCCCCGTGGTTCGAGTTGCTGGAGGAGCCCGAGGCCACGTTGGAACTGGGCGCCGGCGAAATCCGTAGCACGCACGTTCGGCTGCGAGCCGTGCGGGTAGGAAACCATGAACTAGAGGTGACCGCGCGCGGCGACGATGTGGTTGACGCCATAAGACGCCAGATCGAAGTGGTGCCTGACGGACGACTTGTCGAGCAGGTCACCAATGGTGTGTTGCGCGAACCCGTAGACTTTCCGCTGCTAGTTCCCGAAGATGCGATCGAAGGCAGCTCGAAGGCTATCGTCAAGATCTACCCGTCCAGCTTCAGCCAGGTGGTCGAGGGATTGGATTCGATCTTTCAGCGGCCGTACGGTTGCTTCGAGCAAACGTCTTCCACAACCTACCCGAACGTGCTCGCGCTGGATTACCTGCGAAGAACGAAACGCAACGTTCCAGAGGTGGAAGCCAAGGCTCGCCAGTACATTCATCTCGGCTACCAGCGATTGTTAAGCTTCGAAGTGGCCGGAGGTGGTTTCGATTGGTTCGGCAACCCACCGGCCAACCGGACATTGACAGCCTACGGCTTGATGGAATTCGAGGACATGGCTCGCGTCCACGACGTGGATCCTCAACTGATCGCTCGGACGCGTGAATGGCTCCTGGCGCAGCGCAGACCGGATGGGTCGTGGCCCAACGAGGCTGGTATGCTGAACGACGGTCTGGGCGGCAGCGTCAACCGCAGCGGCGACCGTGACTTGGCCGCCACCGCCTACGTCGCGTGGGCAATCTTCGGCAACGCCAAGGACCGTGCCCAGAGCGATGCGACGCTTGGTTTTCACCGTTCCCATCCGCCCGAAACGATCGGCTCGGCCTATGTACTGGCGTTGGTGTCGAACGCTCTGTTGGCCATCGACCCGTCGGGCCGCGAGGCCAAGCCGTACTTGGATCGGTTGGTTTCGTTGCGCACATCTTCAGACGACGAGAGCCTGACATGGTGGTCCCAGCGGGATGCGGAGCAGACAATGTTCTACGGTGCGGGCCGCAGTGGCGACATCGAAACGACGGCCACAGCCACGCTGGCCCTGCTGGCCGCCGGACGCGAGCCCGCGGTGACGCGAGGCGCCTTGGCATGGTTGATCGAGAGCAAAGACGCCGTGGGCGCCTGGCATTCGACCCAGGCAACGGTTTTGGCTCTGAAAGCGTTAGTGGCAGGCACGGGCAGACCGCTCGGCGGCGATGTCGAGCGGCGCATCGAAATGGAGTTGGACGGCAAGGCGATTCAGACCTTTGTCATCCCGGCGGACGAGTCCGATGTGATGCGGCAGTTCGTACTGTCGGATCTGGCTCCAGGCCGCCACCGCATCGTGCTCACTGATTCGAGCGGCACGGCACCGGGCTACCAGATTGCATTCCGCCACCACGTTCCCGATCATCAAGACGAGACGCCAGGGCCACTTTCGATCGATATCCAATACGATCGAACAGAACTGGCGACCGGCGATCAGGTAACGGCCACGGCGACGGTGGTTAACCACAGCCCCTCAACCGCGCCAATGGTCATTGTCGACTTGCCCATCCCCGCAGGTTTCGCTGTGGAATCCGACGATTTGGACGCGATGGTTGCGTCCGGCAAAATCGCCAAGTATCAACTGACACCGCGCAGCGCGATCTTGTACCTGCGAGGGCTCCGGCCGAGCCAATCGCTGGAGTTGCGATACCGTTTGCGAGCCACCATGCCGGTCAAGGTCCGCACGCCGCCCGGCGTGACCTACCTGTACTACGATCCCGATACGCGGGACGAAAGCCTGCCGGTGAGTATGACGGTCGTGGCAGACACGTCGTCGACGTGAGGCAAACGACGTCAAACTGTCTCCGGAAGCTCGTACGGTTTTCGTCGGGTTCGGTCGACGAAGGTGTTCGCTTCGTCGTCGCCGATGAACTGCTCCTTCTCGGGATCCCATTTGAGTTTCCGACCGAGCCAACGGGCGATGTTCCCCAGATGGCACACGGTTGTCGAACGGTGGCCGATTTCGACGTCGGCGATCGGCTTCTCGCGACTCTTGATGCAGTCCAGCCAGTTCTGCATGTGGTTGTCGCTCTTGTACAGGTGAATCTCGTCGTCCTTGATCGGCTCCTTGACCAGTTCGGCTGGATTCGACGTGACGCGACCGCGGAAGATCTCGAGCTTGCCTTTGTCGCCGATGAAAATCGCGCCGCCCGGATTGCCGTTATCCAGTTTCAAAGTCACACCATTGGCGTAACGGTAGAAGATCATTGGGCTGCGGCAGGCCTTCTCGCCACGCGCACGGGATTCTGACGCTGTGTACGTTGGCGGGTTGAACTTGTCACCTTCCGTCCAGATTTCAACAGGCCCTGTTTCGTCCATACCCAACGCCCACTGCACTTGATCCAGGCCGTGAGCCCCCCAGCCCGTCATCTCGCCGCCGGAGTACGGGCGGAATGAAATCCAACCCGGATTAGCGCGCGGCGCATACAGGTCGCCGTGATAAGGAACAACCTCGTTTGGCCCGCACCACATGTCCCAGTCCAGACCTTCGGGCACGGACTGGGTCGAGAAACCACATTCCCAAGGGCTGGGGTAATTGGCACCGATTACCATTTCGACTTTGCCGATCCTGCCGTTGCGTACCAATTCGCAGCCGTACCGGTTGGCGGCTTGCGAACGCTGCTGGCTGCCAGTTTGGAACACGCGCTCGTACTCACGGACTGCCTGGACCATCAATCGGCCTTCGCGGATGGTCAGCGTCATCGGCTTTTCGGCATAGATGTCCTTGCCGGCCTGACAAGCGTGGATGCACACGATCGCCCGCCAATGGTCCGGCGTCGCGGTGGTGATCGCGTCCACGTCCTTTCGCTCAAGCAATTTACGATAATCCTGGTACGGCTCGGCGTTCAGTGCCTTGCCCCTTTGCTGGGCCCGCGGCAGATTAACATCGGCCACGGCCACCATGCGAACGTCTCGCATCCCATTCGCTCGCGCCACCAGTCCGCCGCCTTGCCGCCCCACACCGATTCCAGCAACGCCGATGCGATCGTTCGCACCAGCCTTGTCAGCGGAACTGAGCACATCGCGGGGGATGAAGTACGGAATGGCCAGACCGGCCGTAGCCGCGGCAGTGCGTTTCAAAAAGCGTCGACGGTTGAGGCGAGATCGCGAGGCGGACATGGATGGTCTCCTTACTGGATATGGCGGGTGGCGACAACAGCAGAGTTTCGACGGTGATGCGACTCACATTATGGTCATTAGCCGACGTTGTCGCAAAGTGGTTGTGGAGCAACAACCGGAGAACGCGATCTGGGGGCAAATCGAACTGGCTCGCGCCGTGGATGATCCCGCCCACAGCGGGCTAGCCGATCAAGCCCCCGATGTTGGACATTCTCCTTGCTTTTAGCTCCACCCAAAAGGCAGGCGAAAAAAGCCCGTCTAGCGATTGTTGGCGCATTGGTCTGTTTGCGGTAGAAATGAGTTTGTTCTCTTCTCATGGATGGGGCCGGGCAAACTGCATAGGCGTGCTTTCGTTTACGGCTGTGGAACGGGCTGGAAAGTACGTTGCGGGTGGAGGTCTTCTTTCCAAGCCTCCTGTCGTAGAGGGGTGGTGCCGTGAGACGGTTGGTGCTGCGATCGTTTCAGAGTCCTGGCGATATTGTCATGCTTACGGCGGCGGTTCGGGATCTGCACGCCGCCTGCCCCGGTGGGTTCCAGACCGATGTGCGCACCTCGGCCGAGGCGATTTGGGAAAACAATCCACACATCACGCCTTTGAACGAGAATGAGCCGGGTGTGCAGACGCTGGACATGCACTACCCGCTGATCCATCAGAGCAACCAGCGGCCCTACCATTTCATTCACGGCTACACGCAATACCTGGAACAACAACTGGGGATGGCGATCCAGGTTACCCGGTTCCACGGCGATGTGTACCTGACGGACGAAGAGAAGAAGAGACCGGGCATTCTCGATGAAGCGGGCGTGGCCGAGAATTTCTGGATCGTGGTGGCGGGTGGCAAGTATGACTTTACGGCCAAGTGGTGGAACCCGCAGAGTTTCCAGGCCGTGGTGGATCACTTTCGCGGGCGCATCCGGTTTGTTCAGTGTGGCGAAGCCGACCATTGGCATCCGCGGCTTGAAGGGGCGGTGGATTTGGTGGGCAAGACAAGTCTGCGGGAATTCACTCGCCTAATGTGCCACGCGGGGGGGGGTATTGTGTCCCGTCACGTTGGCCATGCACTTGGCCTCTGCGGTTGAATCGCGTGACGGCCGCACGGGCGCTCGGCCTTGTGTCGTCGTGGCCGGCGGACGCGAACCTCCTCACTGGGAAGCTTACCCGACACATCAGTTCATCAGCACGGTTGGTGCTCTCTCCTGCTGCGATACCGGCGGCTGCTGGCGTTCGCGGTGTCAGACCGTTGGTGACGGCGATCCAAAGGATTCGCACAACGTTTGCGTCAAGCCAGTGCACGTGCGCGAAGATCTTCGCATTCCCAAGTGTATGGAGATGATCACGCCGGAGGATGTGATCCGCCGCATCGAACTCTACTGCCACGGGGGATCGCTGAAACAGAGGCATAACCAGCAACCGCCGAGGGGCCCCATGAAGATCGCAACGTTGGAACGACGTGTAAGCAGAGCGAGAGAAGAAGATCACGACCACGCCAAGAACGTTCTTATTCAGTTTCGGCATGGCTTGGGCGATGCGGTGCAGTTGACTTCCGTGCTGCGGCACCTGCACCACTACCGTCCCCATTGGCATGTCGAAGTAGCGTCGCTGGTAGGAAAGCACTCGGCGTTCTACGGCCTGTGCGAGAAAGTATCCATCATCGATGGCCAGCGTCCAACACGGTCAGGTATCGACCGCGAATACAGCCTCGACTGGCACGAGTGCGCGACATGCTACGCGGACTCGCCGAGCACGAAAGCAGACCGCTGTTTGCGCGAAGTCTTTGAGCTTGCCCCTATCGAAGATCTGTGCCGGTACGTGATTAAGCCGCCGGATTCCGCGTTCGAGAAAGCACATCGCTACCTGCGTCAAATCTGCAAGGTGTCGCTGGGCGATCACTGTCGTTACCCCGTGGTGCTGATCCACTACGAGGGGAACACGTCGATGGAGCGCAAAAACCTGCCCCACGAGCTGATCCGAAACGTCTGCGAGCGCATCATGCAGGCGGGCTGTGTACCCATCATCCTGGACTGGGACAACCGGAGCCCTGTCCCGGACGGGAAACGCATCCTGAACCCACGTGTTGATCTGGAACTGTGGGACGGCATGGGTACCGGCGATGCTGCCGTGCTGGCAGCGTTGACGGAGCTCTCGACGCTGATGGTGGGTGTCGATAGCGGACCGCTGCACGTGGCCGGAGCCACTTCGACGCCCACGATTGGCGTGTGGACGGGGCACCACCCGCTGCATTACATGGCCCTGGCCGACAACATGATCCACTTGGTGCCGGAGAATCACCGAGAACTGCTTCGCGGCGACCAGGACGTGGGCGAGGCGTACTTCCGCGAGCACTATCGGTATCAGACGTACGGCAGTCTGGACGACGAACTGACGGCCACGGTGGGGGAGCGATTGGAAGACGCCACCGGCGCCCTGGTGTATACGCGCAGTTTCTGGATCCGCAACAACAATGCGCAGCAGGATCTGGTCGTTGTCAAGGATATCGCCGAGGACGACTCGTACCGTGTCGGCGAGATGCCCATGACGCGACCGGTCGTGTTGGACGTGGGGGCGCATATCGGTTGCTTCAGCAAGAAAGTCCACCAGCGGAATCCCCTGGCCGAGATCATTGCCGTGGAATGCTGCCCGGAGAACGTTCCCGCGTTGAAGAAGAACGTTGGCGGGTTCGCCACCGTAATTTAAGGTGCCGTGACCTACGAGGAGGATGTGGCCCTGCTGAACGCCGTGTATCCGGACTGCGTGACGACCGGAGGCAGCGTTGTGGTGCCTCGGTCGGTCCTGCAGCAGCGCAAACGCAGGGACGGACTCCAGGAACAGCCAGCGAACGTGGCGAATGAACCGTATTGGGCGGACTTCCGACGCGTCACGTCGCTGACGCTCGAGGACATCCTCCGATCGCACGGGCTGGACCGCATCGACATCTTGAAACTGGATTGCGAAGGCAGCGAGTTTTCCATCCTGGAGAATACGACAAGCCTGGATCGTATTGGGCTGATCGTGGGCGAGTATCACGGGCGCGAGCGGTTCCTGAAGCTGGTGGCAGGTAGGTTTGCCGGCTGGAAGTTGCGGGTTCTGAAGGACGGAGAATTGGGGACCTTTTGGCTGCAGCGCAAGAGTGATGGGAGCCAAAGTAAGATGGGTCTCCCGACCCGTGTGGACGGCTCAGGAGAGCCATCCTACGAGACGCCCGCACCCATCGGTGCCCGAGGCCAAGCCACAACATGGCATGCGCCTTGGATCTATCTCTGTACGCCGCAACACACCGGCACACATTTTGTGCGGCTCCTCCTGGAACTGCATCCCAAGATTTCCTTTTGGAAATGCGGAAGAACGGAAATCGACGGACGCGCCATGAGACAGTGGCAGAAGCTTCACAACGACGGTGCGATCAGCTTTCGCGAATTGCTCAGGATGGGCGTGCGCTGCCAGGCGGACCTGCCGGAGTGGACCAAAAGGGAAGCGCGCGAACTGGGGATCGAGATTCCCGAAAAACACGTCGAGTACGATCTGGTGCACTCGCACGCAACGACGACAACCTATTGGTATCCGATGGTTCCCACGGTCGTTACGATCCGCGATCCTTTGCCGGCTGTAATCTCGGCTCTTCGCCGCGGGGACCCGGATCCCGGCGAAGGCATCATTGCCGGAATTCGCCACGTTGCGGACAAACAAGATGAATGTTTTTGCTTTTGTGTCGACCTGTGGGAAGGGCGACGAAAGCTGGCGTTGGGGCTTTTTGCGTACCTGGGTCTTACCGTCACACAGGAGATCCATGAGTACCTGTCGCTGTGGCCGAGCCAGAATTCGGCCGAGCGCCACGAGCACTTGATTCTGGACAAATCGGACGACCTGGCCGAGGCACGCCGGTGGGCAATCGAGCGAAAGGCGGTGCATCCAGCGGTTGCGTCGTGGGCCGGAAGGATCCGCCAGGCTGGATTACAGCCATTCTACGAGCGGCTGGGTTACACGGATTTAGCATGGTTCGAGTGAGGAGCAGGAGATGGTGCCCGCGCGAATCACGACGATTACCAAGCTGTGGAGGTCATCATGCGTATAACCGATTGTGAATGCACCGGTCCCGGCTGGTGTGAACGGCATCAATGCGAAAAGAGCCTGTACTGGTACCGCTTGTGCCAGCGAAAGCCCTCCTTGTTCAAGGCGTGGGAGGCGGGACGTGGCCCCGGTCAACTCACGGGTCCGCCCCCGGCGTCCCAGCCCCAAGCTGCGTGCGTAAGCCGAGGCGAAGTCGTTCGCGAGGAAGACTGCGCTACATGCGCGCGGGCCGTCCGGATCAAAGTGTTTTTTTGCGAGCGACACGGTGAATGCACGTTAAGTACAAAACTCGGTTCCGTGCGCACGTGCCGCACCTGCGCGGACTACGTCAGCCAGCCCGAGAGTGAAGTCTGACGGATATCCCTGTTCTCATTTGCCTAGCTCATTGAACACCCAAGGAAAAGACCCATGCCTCAACTCTCCTGTTGCCCCCAACCGTGGCCGGAAAAACGCGATGCTAGTTTGTCGATATGGAAGACAGATCCGTTTGGGATCCAGTGTTTGACGTGGGATTTCACGGTGCGCTGGGAGGGTTCCAAGTACGTCCGGGAAACGACCGCTCCCGCGTCGGACATGAGCGTCCTTGCAGGTGCCGAGGTCAGTTGCCCGACGCCTGGCGGGAATCCCCAGGTGAAACTGCGGCTGGAACTTGACGACAACGAGTACTGCGTGCAGGTCCACACCTACGAGGCTGAGGTCGAGTGCGAGGATTTTGACCCCGTGTGCATGGCCTCAGGTCTACCTGGGCCCTGCTGTACGGCCTACCCCGTCGGCGATGCCTACTTCTCGATGTGCGTCTACTCGGGCGCCGCAACCAATCCCGATGAAACCACGCCCATCGAGATACCTCAACAGCCATGCCCACCGGATCTGCCCCGCATATGCTGTTGGGAAGATAACGCGGGTGGCCCGTGTTTCAGCGAGGCTCCGGTCCGGTATTCCAGTGGCAGTCTCACGCTGGAAGCCGCGGATATTCAGACGGGAGGGTTCGGCACGCCGTGGGGTCATACCCGGCGGTTTCTGAATCGCCTGTCTCACAGCGAGATCCTGGGCAACGGTTTCAACTGGCAGATCGTCGAGTGGCCGTACCTGGTCATCAAGCTCGGCGGCGACGTGGGGGCCTTTGGTGTGGCGGAGACCATGATCTGGTTCGACAAGACGAACGGCGGTTTCACGGCCCGCCTGGACCTGCCCTATACGCTGACGCTGGATGAACAAGCCGAGGAGTACGAGGTGCTGAAGCCGGACGGCACCCGCGTCTACTTCGACTGCGTAACAGGCCGGTTTCTGCGCTGGGTTTCGCCCGGAGGCCAGACGATCGAAGTGAAGACCGTTGCCGACGACGGCTACTATCCGGCCACAGTGGAAAGGACCTGCACCATCGGCGGCCAGACCACGGTCGAGCAGCTTTGGTACGAATACGACAGCTCGCTGGGCGATCCGCTACTGGAACGTGTGACGCTGCGGCGGAAGGTCGACGCCGGATCGTGGCAGAATGTGTCGCGCGCCTCCTACACCTATTACGGCTTCAACGAAACAAACGGCGGCGAAAAGGACTTGAAAACGGTAGTTACCGAGACGTGGGACGGCAGCGATTGGAACGAGACAGGAACTACCTACTATCGCTACCATACGTCCCCCGAGAGTTCTTCCTCCAGTTCGTCCAGTTCCGGTTCGACGTCCGATGGGGTGCTGCCGCTGCATTTGCCCAAATACGTCGTCAATCCGGCGGCCTACGAGCGTCTGAAAGCCGATCCGGACGTGACCGACCCGCTGACGGCCAGCGATCTGAAAGTGGCCGAGTACGCCGACTACTACTTCGAGTACGACGCCGACCGATTGGTCACCAAGGAAATGGTGAACGGTGGTTCGCAAACGTACCTGTATGGCTACGAGGAAAGCGGGAACGCCGACGGCTACAACAGTTGGAAGACGAAGACCACAGAGACGCTTCCCAACGGCGCGCAGAACATCGTTTACAGCAATTACGCCGGGCAGACCATGCTTCACGTGCTGAAATCCGATAGCGACCAGTGGTGCGAGTTCTGGAAATACAACGACTCCGGTCAAGTAATCCTGCACGCGAACCCGTCGGCCGTCAGCGGCTACGACGATACCAAGGCCGACCTGTTGAACGAGACGGGCGGAAGCTACCAGTATCTGAAGAATAGTGACGGCTTGATCGAGACCTACGAATATCAGGACGCGAGTTGCCAGGTGACTGCCGAAAAGGTCCAGAAGGGCCAGACCGGAACGCCCATCAAACTGCGCGAGTACGAGTACACCTCCGCATCCGGGAACGGCACATCCAGTTCGTCCAGTTCCTCCTCGTCCGGCGGAGCGTGCGATCCGGCCGCACGCTTCGTCTCGAAGGAAACGGTGTATCCGTCCGATACGGACCAGACGAAGAAGATTGTGACAAGCTACACCTACACCTTCTATCCGGACAGCGAACAAGTGAAGGAGAAGGTTACGACCCTTCCCGCCGTGCCAACCGATCAGAACGGTTCCGGCCAGACCGACACGCGGCGCGAGTATTTCGACGCGTACGGGAACTTGACCTGGACGATGGACGAACGAGGCTTCATCACCCGGTACAAGCACGATGTCGTAGCCGGCGCCATGACACAGTTGATCCAGGACGTAGACACCTCGCAAGTCACCGACGAACCGACCGGTTGGGAAACACCGACCGGCGGCGGATTACATTTGGTGACGGACTTCGAGCACGACGATCAAGGTCGCACCACGCAAATGCTCGGCCCGGTCCACACCCTCGATATCGACGGCGTCGCAACCAGCGTGCGCCGTGCCACCTGGACCGTCTACGACGACGCCAACCACGAAGTCCGCACCGCCGTAGGTCAGGCTGTGCCTGACGGAGACAGCTACACGTACACGCTGATCAACCCGGTCTCCATCACCAAATCCGACGAAAACGGCAACGTGCTGGAGGAGATCAAGGCGACGCGGGCCTCGACCAGTGGCAAGCTGCTACCCACGGACACCTTCGCCCAATCCTCCTACGTCGCCTGGACAACGTACCAGTACGCCGAATGCTGCCGGCTCTCCTCAAAGCACGTATACCACACGATTCCCGCAAGCGGCGAAGGAGACGAAGGCACCAACTACGACCACACCGACTACAAATACAACGCTAGCGGCATGATGAACCGTCAGGAGAGCCCCGGCGGCACGATCACGTACACCGTATTCGACGTGCGAGGCAATCCGACCAAGGTGTATGTTGGAACCGACGACACCGGTGCCACCGACGACGATCCCACCGGCGGGGGCGCAACCGGCAACAACATGGTCCTGGTCACGGAAAACGAATACGACAGCGGGAATGACGGCGGCGACAGCAATCTGCCCAAACAAACCCAACACGTCGACGCCAGCACAACACGCGTAACCACATTCACCTTCGACTGGCGCAATCGGCGCACGGACACCGATGGCGAAATCGACTTCTACGAGAAAACCTGCCTCGACAACCTGGATCGCGTTACGAAGACCGAACGCTACGACACCACCGCGGGTGGCAATCTGATCGCGCGCAGCGAGACCAAGCACGATGACCGTGGACGCGCGTATCGAAGCATCCGCTACGGCGTGAATCCATCGACAGGCGCCGTGGGCAACTCGCTGACCGACAACACATGGTACGATGCTGCAGGCAACGTCATCAAGCAGTTGCCTTCCGGAGCGAAGCTCTTCACCAAGAACACCTACGACGGTTTGGGCCGCCGGACCAAGCAGTACCAAGGCTTCGACATCGACGAAACCGCCTATGCGGACGCGAGTACTGTCACGGGTGACACCATCCTGAAACAGGACGAGATCACCTACGACGCCGCAAGCAACGCGATTCAAACAACACAGCGTCAACGGTACCACAACGCCACGGGCACCGGCGAGTTGAACGGTCCGTCGGGCGTGCAGCCAAAGGCCCGCATCACCTACACGGCCACGTGGCACGATCCGGCGGGCCGCACGATCGCCATCGCCGATTACGGTACCAATGGCGGCTCGACGCCTACTCGACCGGACACCATTCCCGAATGTAGCGACACCGTGCTCGTCACGAGCCTGACCTATAATTCGGCAGGCCAACTGTCCACGCAAACCAACCCCGGGAAGATAAAGACCTGTTTCGAGTACGACGCCGCGCGCCGCCAGGTGAAACAAGTCCTGAATTGTGTAGACACCAGTAGTTCGTCCAGTAGCAGCAGTTCGTCCGGTGGCCTGGAGCCAGACGATACGAACGTCACGGTACTGACGGCGTACAATGCGGACGGCAACGTGTCCAGCATCACGGCCAAGAATTCCTTCACCGGCGATCAGACGACGCAATACGTCTACGGCACGACCCGCAGCGACAGCGGAATTGCATCCAGCCTTCTCAAGCGTGTCGAGATCTACCCGGACAGCGACGACACCGCCGATCCACTTGGCAATGGTCCTGACGATGTCTACGACCGGATCGAATTCAAATACAACCGCCAGAGCGAAGTAACCGAGATCAAGGACCAAAACGAGACCGTCCATGCCTTCGACTACGACAACCTTGGCCGCCAGACCCATGATCGGGTTACCGCGCTAGGCACCGGCGTCGACGGCGCTGTTCGCCGCATTTCGACCAGCTACGAAGTGCGCGGCATGCGTGAAAAAATCACCAGTTGGAACGGCGAGACGGTTGGCTCGGGTAGCGTCGTCAACGACGTTCAGTTCTCGTACAATGACTTCGGCCAGATCACCGCCGACTACCAGGCCCACGGTGGTACCGTGAACACTTCCACCACGCCAAAAGTCCAGTACGGCTACGCGGACGGAAACAGCAACACCATCCGCGCGACCACGATCACCTACCCCGACAGCCGTGTCATCACATATGACTACGGCACGTCCGGCAGTGCAAACGATTCACTCAGCCGAGTCGGCTCCATCGTGGATGACGATGCGGGATCAACGCATCTGGCCGACTACTCCTATCTCGGCCTCGGCCCGGCTCGCGGCGCGCAGCCAACCCTCGATGCGCCGTTCATTTCCGGAACCATCGAAGTCGACTACACCGAGCCGGACATCAAATACACACTGGTCGGCACCGCTGGCGGCAACGATCCCGACACTGGAGACATCTACCGTGGCCTGGATCGCTTCGGGCGGATCAAAGACTGCTACTGGTACGACTATGGTTCATCTACAGACATCGATCGCATCAAGTACGGTTACGACCGCAACGGGAATCGAATCTGGCGTGAGAACACCGTGGCGGCCTCCTACGGCAAGCACTTCGACGAGCTTTACGGCTACGATCTCATCGATCGCCTGAAGGCAATGGATCGGGGCGATTTGAACGTTCTGAAGGATGCGGTGAATAATCTCCAGTTCGCTCAAGACTGGGCCCTGGACGCTACTGGTACTTGGCGCAACTTCCGGGAGGACGACGACGGCGACGCAACATGGAACCTGAGCCAGCAACGCACGGGTAACAAAGTCAACGAAATCAGCGACATCTCGGAAACGATTGGTCCTTCGTGGGTAACACCCGTCTACAACCGCGCTGGGAACATGACGTCGATTCCCAAGCCTACCGATCCAACAGCGTCGTTCACCGCGACGTACGACGCCTGGAACCGTCTCGTGAAAATCGAAGAAGGACCCGACAAGGTTGCCGAGTACGAATACGACGGCGCCAAGCGTCGCTCGGTGAAGAAAACGTACGCCTCAGGGTCGCTTGACGAGACACGACACTACTACTACACGGAGCCAGCGAAATGGCAAGTGGTGGAAGAACGGGTGGATAGTTCCTCTAATCCGAATCGCCAATTCGTTCGGGGCCTGCGGTATGTCGATGATATCATCCTTCGCGATCGTGACACGACTGGGAATGGTACGCTCAACGAAAGGCTGTACGGAATGCAGGATGCGAATTGGAACGTGACCTCAATCAGTGGCATTGAGGGCACTATTCAAGAACGGTACAACTACGATCCATACGGGGCCTGTACTGTTCTTACCGCGGCCTTTGGCTGCCAAGGTACATCGAACGTCGGGTGGGAAACACGATTTGCGGGCTATCGGCTGGACTCAGACACTGGGCTCCATCGGGTGAGACATCGCACTTACTCGCTGGCAACACAATGGATTCAACGAGATCCCATCGGATTATCGGCTGGGATCAACCTCTATGAGTATTGTGAGGGTGATCCGATATCGTGCACTGACCCCTTGGGAAATACGTCCGTGTCGCCGTATGAACGGGCCTTTTTCAACTGTGTGGCTTCCAATTTCGGGGGCTTTGCCGGTTGCATAGCAATCGCGTGCGCTGCGGCTGCCGTAGCGTGCCTTGTTTTTATTTGGATTGGACCGCCAGGCTGGGGTTTCTGCTTCGTCGTAACTTGTGGCTTGAGCAGCGTCGTTTATGGCATGGCACTCCTATTCATCTACTGCGCCATCAATGCGTATCGCGAGGTTTACACATGAATCAAAAGTCGCTAGATGAACTCGTTTTGGAGCACCGTCGGCTTGCAAAAGGCTATCTTTGGCGCGTGTCTTGTTTTGTGCTTGCGCCGTTTATAAGTGTCGCATTCTTCTGGCTGGTTAGAACAGGGCAGACCCCCACATGGCCGGAGCTGGTATTAGCCATCGTTGTGCTGTTCATGGCAGTGTTGGCTTTTCTTGTGGTTCAGGCCCCACGTCTACGTCGCATGCGTCGGCTTATCCTAGAAATCCGCGAACGCGAGAACGACGAGGGAAAGGGAAGGGGGGGGAAAGGACAAGGAGGAAAAGGGGATAAGTCCAATTATTGACAGATGTGAGGCTATTGGTTACGGTGGTGTTCATGCCAAAGAAGAAAAGAGAAGAAAAGGTGTCAGGAACCGTTTTCTTGCCAGAGTTGCCTGGCGATGGTAGTTTGTCGTTATGGGAAGACCGAAACGAGCTGCGGATGGTGGATTGATATACCACGTCTTGAACCGCGCCAACGCGCGGATGACGATCTTTGAGAAAGACGAAGACTATGAGGCATTCGAGCGGATCTTGGAGGAAGCCGTGGAACGAATGGAGACCCGGCTCCTGGCGTACTGTGTGTTGCGCAACCACTGGCATATGGTGATCTGGCCACGGATGGATGGAGAACTCTCCCGTTTCACGGGCTGGCTGACACTGACTCATACGCAACGCTGGCACGCTCACCGCCATAGCGCAGGGAGCGGGCACGTGTACCAAGGGCGTTTCAAGTCGTTTCCGGTACAAGACGACGAGCATTTCTACACGGTTTGTCGCTACGTGGAACGGAATGCTTTGCGAGCGGAGTTGGTGGAACGTGCGGAGGACTGGCGTTGGTGTAGTCTCCACCGTTGGAAACGGGGCACGGCGAAGGAAAGATCTTTATTGGCGGCTTGGCCTCTGCGGCGTCGGTCAGGTTGGGTGGAACACGTGAATGCGCCGCAAACGGACGCCGAGTTATCCGTATTGCGTCGCAGCGTAAAGCGGGGTTGTCCGTTCGGTGAATCGTCGTGGTGCGATCGCATGGTGGATCGGCTAGGTCTGGAAAGCACGCTCCGCCCTCAAGGCCGGCCGAGAAAACAGATAAACGGTTCCTGACACCTTTTCTCCCCGGCCGTACTGGAACGACGATTGGGTGAAACGGACGGCCAAACTGTTAATCGCCGGTGGCGACAACAGTTTCAGTTTCGACGTCGATGCGAGTAACATTATGATCAACAATCGGCGTTATGGCAAAGTGGTTGTGGAGAAACAACCGACGAACGACGTGATCTGTGACCATAGACCAACGCGATCGCGACCGTGACGACCGTGACGGCGAGAAACATGGTCGGGTAGGCGGGCAGGTTCAGTTTTCTCGCGCCGTGAATAATTCCGCCCACGGCGGGTTGGCCAACCAGACTGCCGATGTCGAACATGGTTAGCATCAGTGTCGTCGCAATTCCCCGGTAGCGGCTGGGAAAAGCAGCGTTGCAGCCGGCCAGCACGGCTGGGAGAAGGAATGCGTGAGCCGCACCAGCGAACACGGCTGGGACGGCCAACAACCACGCGTTCTTCACGCACAGGAACGAGAGCGTGGAAACTGTCGAAGCCGCCAAGCCCCACAGAATCACCGGACGCCAGCCGATCCGGTCGGTGAGGCGGCGCGTCGAGAGCCTGACCAGCAACGCCACAATGGCATAGACCACGAAAAACGTCTTGATCCCTGGAATGCCAAGCTCGCGCGCGTACGCCCGCAAGAACGTATGCGGCAGCCCAACGGCGATGCCTATTCCCACGCCGACCAGTAAGATCGCACCGGGGTGGTACCGCCGCAGCACGGCCGCGACTGGTGGCCGTCTGCGCAACACCGAACGAACCGACTTCCTGGTCGACACGGCGACCAGTACGAAAGACACAAAGCTCGTAGCAGCCGCCAGCAAGAAGAACCGCTGGATTTGCGTTGGGCCAATCTCGCCATCCGCGAAAAGCAAATCGCCCAGTATCGGCCCTAAGGCAAACCCCACGAAGCCCGACGTCCCCAAAATCCCAATCATCTCGGCCATGCGAGCCTGCGGCGCACGTAGCGAAACGTACGTCAAAGACGATCCAAACGCGCCCGCGATGCTGGTCATGTACAGCATACGCACCAGATAGATTCCGACACCGTCCACTCGCGTAATCGCCAGATGTGTCAGCATGCTGACCGTGCACAGCAGCAGAGAGAGCAACCAGACTAGCCGTGGACCGTAACGGTCGATACCCACGCCCTGGACGACTCGCACCGCCAGTGCCCCGATCATCCCCGCGCCGACGACCAGCCCCAATTCCACTTCAGTGCCGCCCAGATAGGTGATGAAGTCGGCGTAGCAGAACATAAGGCTGAACGTCAGTACCAAGAAGCAGTTGGCGACATAGCAGCCCCAGAAGGTCGCATCGTAGACCCGTTCCGGCCGGGCCGGCGGCCTGCCTACTGCAGGACTTGGCACGCACGGATCGGCGGGTTGCGGGATTGGGAAAGGTGGTTTCATCGAACGGTCACGGGCCGAAGGCTTCCGGCGGGATTTGGCGAGGTCGGCGTGCAAACGTGTAAATATACTACTCCGACGGCGTGTTGGTTAGGTGGCAGGGGCTGGATCACCAGCCACCTGAACCGTAACATCGTGGCAGATGGAGGCGGCCCTGGTTTTTGTGGAGCATATGACATGAGCGCGCTGGTTGGTGGAATCGAAGGTGGTGGTACCAAGTTTGTTTGCGCCGTCGGCAGTGGGCCAGACGATATTCGCGACGAAATTCGTTTCCCGACGACATCGCCACAAGAAACGATCGACCTGGCACTCCAGTTCTTCCAGGCCCAGCGGACGAAACACGGCGACTTGGCGGCCATCGGCATCGCATCGTTTGGCCCGGTGGATCCAAATCCGTCCTCGTCCAAGTATGGTTACATCACAACGACGCCCAAAGCTGGATGGCAGGACACGGATTTCGCTGGAATGGTTCAGCAGGCTTTGGGAGTTCCCGTTGGCTTCGACACCGATGTGAACGTCGCCGCACTGGGCGAGGCCCGCTGGGGAGCCGCGCAGGGGCTGGATAGCTTCATCTACCTGACCGTAGGTACCGGAATCGGCGGCGGTGGCTTGATCGGCGGCCAGATCATGCACGGCCTGATCCATCCGGAAATGGGGCACATTCGAGTGCCGCACGACCGCCAGGCCGACCCGTATCCCGGCGGCTGCCCGTTTCACGGCGACTGTCTGGAGGGTCTTGCATCCGGCCCGGCGATCGAGGGTCGTTGGGGGCAACCCGCGATGGAGCTACCCCCTGATCATCCCGCTTGGCCGCTGGAGGCCGAGTATCTGGCACTGGCATTGGCCAATTTCGTCTGCACGCTATCCCCGCAACGCATCATATTGGGTGGCGGCGTAATGAAACAGCAACAACTATTTCCGTTGATTCGCGAAGAGCTTCAGCAGTTCCTGGCCAACTACGTGCAGGCGCCGGCCATCCTTCAGGACATCGACCGGTACGTCGTTCCGCCGGGGCTAGGCAATCGGTCCGGCGTCCTTGGGGCATTCGCGTTGGCTCAGCAGCAGGTGGTTTAGCGCCTGCTGCTGCGGCTATCGATATATGTCAGGTAGATTGAGGCCAGGGTGGCCGGGCGCGAGCCCGAAACCCCGGGGCTTCCCTCGCTGACGCTCAGTCCAGCCCCGGCCACCCGACCTGACACTGATCGACAGACACATCGCTACGAATCGATTCCAGTACGTGTCTGTAGTGGGCCACCAGATTCAAGGCTGCAACACGTGCGTCGAATGCCTCCTCTGCTCGCCGTCGGGCCATTTCGCCTAGCTGTTCCCGCTCCTGGCGATCACCGAGTAGACGTATGATCGCGGCCGCCAACGCGTGTGGATCGTCAACAGGTACCACTTCTGCCGATGACGGAGCGTCCGGGAAGATCTCGCGCGTCCCACCGACATCGGTTGCCACGACAGGCATTCCCGAGGCTGCGGCCTCCAGCAGAACGCGACCGAGTGGTTCTTGACGCGCTGTGTGAGAAAGGATGGTCAACTCGTTCAGCAGGCGAGGCACGTCATCGCGTACGCCAAGAAAGGAAAACCGGCCGGCTAGCGGCTTTGCCGACGTTGTATCGAGCAGCCCACGCTCGTATTCCACGGCCTCTTGCTTCTGAGAGTAGCGTGTGCCTACCACAACGAAATGGACATCCGAAACGGTTGCGACGACGTGCCGTGTCGCTTCGACCAAGACGTCCAGCCCCTTGCGCATACCGATCTGCCCGATTGCCCCGACCAAAGGCACGTGAAGCGGGAGCCCCAACTCACGATGCAGATATCCGGTGGGCGGACGCGGATAAAAACGGTCCAGGTCGACGCCGTTGAAGAGGACATGCGTCTTCGAAGCATCCATACCCTCGGACACAAACCACTGGCGAGTGGCTTCTGAGACGGCCAGCAATCGAGAGTGCCGGTTCACGTCGGCAACCACGGCCGAACTCACTTTGACGATGTCGCGCAAGTGACCGATGCTGGGCACACCAAGATCCGCGGTGACCGGGCCGGCCAAACGGCTCATCGATAGGCTGTTGGCGTGCAGCAGATCGGGACGAGCCTCGATAATCGCCCCGCTCGCTCGGCGTCGACACTCATCCAGACTCAGTCTGGTACCGCGCTCGTCGTGCAGGACAAGCGGCACTTGCGGCACGTTTCGATCCGTCAACGCGTCCGCCAAAGGACCGGTAGGCGGTGCTGCGATGCAAAGATCGAACCCTGCCGACTGGACGCCGTCGATCACCGACAGCAGAGAACGCTCGCCGCCGTTCAGAGAAGCATATTCGCAAACAACCAGCACTCGCGGCACGCCTACGCCCTACGCTTCGAGTGCGTCGATCAACTGAGAGGCATATTCGCCTACGTCGGCCAGGACTTCGTCGCGCGAGCGATCTTCGATTTGCGCGATGCGGCGGACGATGGCCGAGCCGACGATCAGGCCGTCGGCCACCGGGGCCAGCAGTTTCACGTGTTCCGGCTGGCTAATGCCAAAGCCGATGCAAATGGGCAAATCCGTTTGCTGCTTGAGCCAATTTACGTTTTCGACCAATTCGGGCGGCAAATCGCTACGTTCGCCGGTAATGCCAGCCACAGAGACATAATAGAGAAATCCAGTCGACGTCGCAGCGATGCGAAGGGCCCTCTCTCGCGGCGTTGTGGGAGTAACCAGCATGATCAAGCTGAAATCTTCGCGCCGGCAGATCTCGGCCAATTCGTCCGCCTCCTCGACCAGCAAGTCCGGGACAATCGCACCCGCCGCGCCAGCCGCCTTTGCCGCCGTCACATACTGTTCGAGACCATAACGGTACACGATGGAATAGCTGACCATCGTCACCATGGGCATGGACAAATCTGGGGCCGTTTGGCCAAGCAGATCCAGAATCTGCTTAAGTCGAGTCCCGCGGCCCAGAACGCGTGTGTAGGAAGCCTGGATGACCGGGCCATCCGCGATCGGATCGCTGTAGGGAATGCCAACTTCGCAGAGGTTGGATCCGCGCGAGGCCAATTCGCGGAGCACGGCGGCGGTAAACTCCAGGTCGGGATCGCCCGCGGTGACGAAAGGCATGAATGCCTTGCGGTTGCTGGAACGCAGATCTCGAAAAAGTTGGTCAATGGCTGACATTCTGTCTTCCAGAGTGGACGCATAAACGCCGTTCAACGTGACACGGCGGGAGGGCTCAGACGTACAGAATTCAAAATTGGCCGAGAATACTCCTGGGCTCCTGCAAGCGGTTCGACGGCCAATTTTGAATTCTGTACGTCTGAGCCCAATTCATGCGTCGGCTCTACTACACAATTCGTTCCCAAGCAGGAGCTTGGGAACGAGAAGTTATCAATACGCACGCTGCTAATGTTCGTTCCTTCCCCGGCGTCTAAACGTCCACCGCGCGGAGTCGTGCTACCTCGTTGGCATCTTTGTCGCCGCGTCCGGACAGGCAGACCACGATGATCTGATCCGGTGATCGTTCGGCAGCCATTTCCATCGCTTTGGCGATGGCGTGGGCAGACTCCACGGCCGGCAAGATGCCTTCTGTCGAGGCGAGGCCATCGAATGCCTCAAGTGCCTTCCTGTCCCGGCAGTTGATGTACTGCACTCGCCCCGTTTCCTTCCAATAGCTGTGTTCCGGACCGACGCCGGGATAGTCCAGACCGGCCGAGACCGAATGCACGTCGCAGGTCTGGCCGTCTTCGTCCTGCATGACGTAGCTGAAACTTCCATGCAACACGCCGGGTTGGCCGTAACTGAGCGTGGCGGCGTGGTCCCCTGGGCTATCGCTTCGCCCGCCGGCTTCCACACCCACAAGTTCCACTTCCGAATCTTCGATAAACGAATAGAACATACCGGCCGCGTTGCTGCCGCCACCGACACACGCAACGATCGAATCGGGCAGCCGCTCGAAACGTTCCAAGCACTGCTGCCGCGCTTCGCGGCCAATGACCGATTGGAAATCACGCACAATCCGCGGAAACGGGTGCGGCCCGACGACCGAACCGAGGATGTAGTGTGTTGTCTCCACACTGGCCATCCAGTCCCGCATCGCTTCGTTGATGGCATCCCGAAGTGTTCGCGAGCCGCTCTGCACGGATCGGACTTCGGCCCCCAAGAGTCTCATGTTGAACACGTTCGGTGCCTGGCGACGAATGTCTTCTTCGCCCATGTAGACCACACACGAAAGCCCGAAATGGGCACACGCCGTGGCGGTGGCTACACCGTGTTGACCGGCGCCCGTTTCCGCGATTACTCGCGGCTTCGCCATGCGCAACGCGAGGAGCGCCTGCCCAAGCGTGTTGTTGATCTTATGGGCGCCTGTGTGGTTCACATCCTCGCGTTTGAGCCAGATCTGAGCACCTCCACAATGTTGGCTCAGCCGTTTCGCGTAGTACAGCGGCGACGGTCGGCCAACGAAATCGCGCAGCAGTTCGTCCAACGCGGCTTGGAACGTGGCATCCTGGCGGGCCTTTTCGTATTCGGCCGCCAGTTCGTCCAACGCACGAGTCAGAGTCTCCGGCACGTAACGCCCGCCAAACGGGCCAAATCGCCCGAATTCGTTCGGGACGTCCGCGACCGCCGGTGTGTCTTCCGTTGGTATCTCGCTCATTCAGTCGGCATGGTGTAAGGCAAAATGTGTTGGGAAAGCTCGATTGTCTGCGGGACGATGCGATTGGTCAAGGCGGCACCGCACTCGACTGCCCTTCCCCCTGAAGATTGGGCCACGCAACGGACGATATAGTTCCAGCAAAGGCATCTTGTGCTCGTTTCATCAAGGAGTTGGCCGTGTCGCCCCGTGCCCCAACCCACGTCGAGAGATTGAAGCAACTTGGTTGGCTTTCGCTCAGCGTTCTCTCGCTCGTTTCGATCTGCTGCTGGTTGGGATGCGCGAAAGGGCCAAGCCAAAGCGAAAACTCACCCCACGAAACCAAGTCCGCGGACGAAGTACTTCGTGCAATGATCGCGACGTACAGCCAGGCGTTTTCGTATAGCGATCGCGGTGTGGTCCGACTGAGGTACCGGCTGGACGGTAGCTGGGTCCAGGACGAGGGTAAGCTAGCGGTCGCATTTGCTCGCCCGAACAAGTTGAGCCTGAAGGCTTACCAGCTTGCATTGGTTAGCGATGGCCGACGAATGCATGCCAGGATCATGGATGCGTCGACGGACAACTTCGACGGACAAATCATGGCACGCCCGACGCCGCAATCGCTCCGGCTCGATGATCTATACGACGATCCGATGATTCTGAACGTCATGGCCGGCGGCATGGGCGGGCCGCCAGCGTCGTTGGAGTTGCTTCTTGAAAGAGAACCTCTGAAGAACGTATTCGAGCCAGGAGTGACGCGGGAACTTCTTGGCAGAGACGAGATCCGACAGCGACCGTGTCATCGAGTCAAGATTACGCTTGAAACGGGAGCACTGGTTTTCTGGATCGACTGCGAATCACACATCGTCCGACGTCTTGAGTACCCAACCGCCAAACTGGCCCAACAGATGGCGACAAACGCGGATATCACCGATGTAACGCTGACAGCCGAATTCCGCGACGCGCGAATCGACAATCCGATCGATAAGAAGAACTTCTGCTTCGAGATTCCCGCCGAGGCCAAAGTCGTTCGCCGGTTTGTTGTGCCACCTCAATCGCTTCCCACCGAGATGCTAGGCCAAATGCCCGACGATTTCCATTTTACCGGCTTGCAGGGCGAAGGCGTCACGCGGGGTTCTTTGTTGGGAGAAGTTGCTGTATTGGTTTGGTTCAATGATCACCCCGCCTCACAAATGGGTCTCGAACAAGTCACGTCGGTACACGCCAAATATGCGGATGAACCGCGAATCTCGTTTCACGCCGTGTGCACGGAGCCAACTGACATCGGCAACCTGTACCTGACGCGACTTCAAGAACGATGGAAGATCGGCTTCCCAGTCGTGCGAGACCTGGAGGCCTTCGGCCGCGATGTATTTGCCGTCCCCTTTGCTCCGACAACGGTGGTTTTGGATTCCCGCGGAGTTGTGCAGGTGTTCGAGGTTGGTGCCAACCCGGAGTCAGCCCAACAGCTTCCTGGCATGCTGCAGGAGGTGCTGGACGGTGAAGATCTGGCAGGCAAGATCGTTGCGAGATCCGAGCAAGAACGGGCCGAATACGAAAAAGCTCTGGCCGAGTCGCTGCTGCCGGATTGGGAAAACGCGGAAGCCAAAGGTCGGTCGCTGCGGTGAGCAGTCGTTTGCCTTCTGACCGCCGACCGCTGGTGCCTCGCGTCTCTTGTCTTTGAAGGTTGGGCATTCCTGCCCGACCCAAGCAGACGGGCAGCAGGAATGCCCATCCTACAGACATTTCCCAATGACCCGGCCCGCAATAGCCTCTCGGCTAATCATCCGTGTCCGGCGAGCCGGTGCGAACGCGGCGGCATACATCGGTCAAAGCGACCAGAGCGTCTTCGACGAGATCTTCCGCGAATCCTTCGCGCACGGCGTTCTCCAGATGACCAGCGAAGGGCACCAATTCGTCGAAGCCATAACTACCAACCGCACTTTTGAACTGATGGGCCAAGCGGCCGAGCATATCCCAGTCGCCCGAAGCCAAACAGCCAGCCAATGTCGCGACGCGATCAGGTATTTCGTCCGCGAAGACCGCAACCAACCCGCTCAGGTCAGGATCATCGGCCAGCCTGGAGTAGAAGCGAACCAAGTTTTCGTCTGTCGTGCGGGCGGGGTTTGGCATGTGATAATCACCTTCACCTGAAACGCGATCGGCGGGGCAGGACTCTAGAGCAGACGCATAAACTGGTCGTGAGGCCGTTCGTAGTCCCGCCTTTAGGCGGTTTTCAAGGCGTTTCGTGTTTCGGAACCGCCTAAAGGCGGGACTACAAACGAATTCATGCGTCTGCTCTCTAAAGAAAGGTAGTTCATGGCTGACGGCCAGCCGTTTATCTCCGAACGTTCTCGACACGATCGTTTCTATTGACAACGAACGATCGCCCCTACCTTCCGTTTCTTCCGTGCGATCGCACTCGTCGGCAGAGTCCTGTCGTTGACGTGGTCGAATGGATAAAACGGGAAAGCTGGGGAAACTTTACGGGCTGGCAAGTCGATACATGACAAGGAATGCCTGCAAGGACGCTGATTGTCTACCGGACGACAATCTGGTGTTCGCGTATGCGCGAGCAGCGGCAGTGGTCGAGCGGCTGGCAACGAGTGCATTCTACCTACCTGAGGTGTTTCACGCGTATCCGTCCCCCTTCCTAAGGAGTCTTGAGATGAAGTTCCGTGTTCTGTTGCCGGCCGCGTTGGCCATCGGCATGGTTACCTTCGTTGGAACCCAAGCCGACGCATTCGAGTTGCTGGATGGCATGTTGACCGTCAGCAGCTATGGTGGTGGTGGCGGTGAGGAGGTCTCCTGTGACGGCAAGGCCACCTATGCCGACACGTACGCCCCCGCCTGCTGCGCTCAAAAGGGCGTGTCCTGTGGGGGTTGTGCCCAAAAGAGCTGTGCCCCCCGTCCAGTCCGTTGCTGCGAGCCCATTTGCATTCCTCGCTTGTGCCTGCTGAGCGAGGCGTCGTGTCGCATTCGCGCAGCGGCCGCCGACTTTCGTTGCAGGACCCAGGCCGTATGTGATGCGATCAAGGTTCGCCTGTTCTGCCCGCGCTGCTACTGCAACTGCTGCCAAACCACCTGCGGTTGCGCCCCGTCGTGCGGCGCCGAGCCAAGCCACGGCACCCCCGTGCAGCACGGTATCCCCGTACAGAGCGGCCTGGAGTTTCAGAAGTAGAACGCTCCAGCAAGCGATTCGATCAACGACGAAAAGCCCCCCGTCTCGTGCCGGGGGCTTTTGTTGTGCGCTGACCGGTGCGGCCGGGCGTGCCGTGCGCACGTCTTCGTCGGCGGGTCCCAATCCAGATTGTGAGGCTGCAAGGTCTTCCGGATCTGGTTGATCGTTTGCGTTCGCTTCCGCACCAACCGGTCGCGCATTTGCGTCAACTGTCGGTTCTGCTGTTCGTTCTTGCTGGAAAGACGATTTGTCGACCCCCCGTACTCGATCGCCTCGCAACAGTCGATCCCGAGGTACAAAATAAGAGGTTCTCCGGGTTTGCCGCGTCTGACGCGGCTGGTAGAAACGTCCAGCGAGCCCCTATGGCTACGCTGTTCAATTCCAGGAGTACCTATTCCTTCCCTCTCTCATAGAATCAAGTCTTCGCGGGCCCACCAGAAATACGCTTACCACCCGGTGGGCCCGCGAAGACTTGGCCCACCCCACTTGGCTGAAACCCGAGGGCGCGTTAGTAAACGGGACACGTCAACAAGAGGACGCGCCGCATGGTGCAACAACTGGGATTATTCGCGAAGTACTGGCAACCAGGCGCTGTGAAAACACGCCTTGGAGAGGCTATCGGATATGAACGGGCCAGCCGGTTGTACCGGAACTTCCTGTTGACCACTTGTCGGCGATTCGAAGCCGTCGGCGACCGGCGCGTTCTTGCCTTCACGCCTGCCGAACACCAAGCCGACTTCGAGGAGTTGGCCGGCCAGGCTTGGGAAATCGAATTGCAGTCGGCGGGCGATTTGGGCTGTCGAATGCGGGACTACTTTGCCGCAGCCTTTGATAAGGGCGCCGATCGCGTGGTGCTGATCGGTTCCGACACTCCAACTCTGCCGATCGAGTTTGTCGAGCAAGCATTCGATCTGTTGGCCGAAAACCGCGTTGTATTAGGACCGTCCGACGACGGCGGATACTATCTGGTGGGGGCCTCGGGTGGCGTTCCGCCGATTTTTTCGGACGTTACCTGGAGTTCGCCGGACGTCTGGAACCAAACGACGGACCTGCTGGACGAAGCGGGATGTTCGTTTGGGACGCTGCAGAAATGGTACGACGTGGACGATCAAGCGACCCTGAATCGGCTGTACGACGAACTGAAAGAAACGCATGGGTTGACGCAACCGCTAGCCGATCTCTGGGACGCCGTCCGCCACATTCGCACGTAGGCTGCTCGACGCGGCAAAGCCGCAACCAAGGTCGTTTACCGCATCTCCGTTCAATCCGGGACGGATCCGTCGTGGGATAGGCTTCCAGCCTGTCATGTCTGGTAGTCGAACTGTTCGGCATCCCAAGAGGCCATTCAAGCATGACAGGCAAGATGCCTATCCCACGTGAAGACTGAACGGAATTGCGCTCAATGTCCAGCCGAAGGCCAGATGTCGTGAAGGGATCAGCAGAGCACCATTCGCGCAATGTCCATTGCCGTGGCATAGACCATCAGGGCCAACAGAAGGAACACGCCGGCGAGTAGAAGGGCAAACTGAAACCGACGGACCTGCGGAAAAAACCGTTCGGCCGCCAGCAACAGAATCTTCCCGCCGTCCAGGACTGGAATCGGCAACAGATTCAAGATGGCAAGATTCAGAGACAGCAGAATCGTGAATTGAATCGCTCGTTCGATATCAAGCCCCACAAACGCCCCGCCCTCGACCACGATGCCGACGATGCCCGTGACCGCCTCGGGTTGGGTGAACAGCATCGGAATACTCAGAAGCAGTTGAACAGTCGTGTGCCACGTCTGAACGAACGGGGTGATGGTCACCCCAGCAAGCGAAAACCCATCCGAGAGCACGTTCAGCACAGCGAAAAGAGGCACGGGAAGCAGCAGATTAGCCAGCGGACCGCCAGCGAAAAATACCAGCCGTCTTGCGAAGGGCACGCGGCAGAATTGATCGAGGTCTTCGATAGCGGGAAGCACATACCCGCCAAGCGGAACCACAGACAGGCAGTATTCCGTCTCGCCCCTGCGAAACCCACATAGCCGCGGCCCAAACCCAACCGAGAACCGCGCAACCGGTATCTTCACGAATCGCGCAGCGAGAAAATGGCCAAGTTCATGGACCAGGATCAGCAAACCAATCAGAAAAACCGCAAACACATAGTTCATAATTCGACTCCGCTCCCTTTATCCTGCTTCGATTGTAGTCTCGACCGGTGAATGACCGCAACGCCGTTCTGGATAGCGTCTTCCGCGACGGATGACGCCGAATTCGCCGGGCCGCTCCCCGTTCCTCGGTCATTTCTTGCGGCAGCACGCCAAGATCCAGTAACACACCAAGCCGAAGGTTGCTCCGATCAAGAACCAATACATGAACAGCGCTGGGATCGCCCAGCCCATCAATGGTTCCGTATTGCCAAAACTGAGAATCCTGGCGCACAACTCCAAGACTACATCGAGAGGCCGGTTGGTAACTTGGACGGCACGCCTGAGCGGAGAACCGGGAGGCCCGCCGAAACCGCTCACTAACTGCAAGACACATACCCCAATGCCAACGCCGCCACCAATAGCCGCGAATGTAGCGGCACGCAGACGCTCACCAGTCGGTTCTGTCCTGTGGCGCGTGTCTGGCATGGCAGTTCAACCAAACAGAAGCTGTTCTCTATTCCTTCAGTTGCAGGCGCAGCCTATCGGGTGATGATGTCACGTCGAAAACCCGAAAGTGGCCCGTTGATTTCCCATAGTCGCAGTTGGAGGTTGCCATGACGGCGGAGCATCCGATCCAGGTCTTTGTCGCCCAATTCCTTCAGTTCGCCGCGCGTGATGTGGACCGGTTGATGCACTAACTGAACTCGGAGGTCTGGTCCTGCTGGCATCTGGACCAGGCCAGGAGTCAGGATAAGCAGCCGCACGTTGGTATCACCCTTTTCCGCCCGAGTGATGCGGAGAGGGTAGTAGAGTGCGTCCGTCTTGAACCGATATTGGATGGCATCTTTGGTCACGGTTTCTTTGCCCAGATCGACCACATCGAACGCGAACCACTCGAAGCCGTCCCGGATGTACTCTCGGATGACGCTCTTGAGCGGCGTAGGGATCTTGGGCTGATCAACGCCCTGCTCGACCAGATAGTCCTCCGCCCATTGGACGAACCGCTGACCATCGAGCACATGGGTAACGGATATGCTGTGGGCGCCGATCTTCTTCCTGACGGTGACTTCGCCTGCCGGCGGCAGCGGCGCGCGCCCGGCCGCACTAAGCGCACCAAATCCTCCCATACCGGCCACCCCGCCTCGATTGGGGAACAGCTTGCGATTGATCAGCTCGACAGCCTTGGAGAACACCGCCATGTCGCCCTTCTTGACGTCGGGTTCCGATGGCAGAGGGATTACCTCAAGCACCTTGGTGGGCTCGGACGCTCGCAGATCAGTCGAAAGGATCAGCATCTGCTCGCGACCGTTGAAGGCGATTACGGCCCGCTGGTTGGGCTCGTAGATGCTCACCCACGGCTTGAACGGGATCGAACCACAGTCCCCGGACGCGAGTCTCGCGATCGCAAGGGCAGCGACGAAACTGAAACATGCTGCGCGGTTCATAACGGGCCTCTCTTTACCTGGATTGGGATTCAAGTTGGCCGACAAAGCTCAGTTTACCATTCCGGCCCTCGTGTGCACCACAGTTTCTTGGATCAGACGCGGATCCCAGGCTCAGCGGGCTACAGCGACGATGGGCATTTGTGCTACAATTCTCTGCGAGAGTTACTTTTGTTGCGAGGTGCCAACTCGTGTTCTTAGCCGAACCGCCGGAAACCAAATACGACCTTCGATTCCGAATTGCCGGCATACCCGTGCGCGTTCATCCACTTTTTTGGCTGATTGGAATTATTCTTGGCCTCCAAGGGAGTGACGGCGTCGGGCTGGTGATTTGGGTTGGTGTCGTGTTCGTGTCTATTCTGATACACGAACTGGGACACGCGTTCACCATGCGATTGTTCGGCGAAAATGCTCGCGTTGTTCTCTATCTGATGGGCGGCTTGGCCATACCCGAGTCGTCCGCGTGGGGATCTGGGAGCGGACGGAGATCTCGCGGTCCGCGCGATCAGATCTTGATCTCTGCGGCCGGTCCCGGTGCGGGATTCCTGGCGGCCGGACTAGTCGTCGCTGCGGTGTTCGCCATCGGTGGTTCCATCCGTTTCTTTCCTGCCGATTCCATCTTTCCTCTTTGGACGCTACGGCTTCCGGAAACGGTAAGCGAACGCTGGGGAGAACTCATCGTCTGTTTGCTTGGGGTCAATATCTTCTGGGGATTTATGAATCTGCTGCCCGTTTATCCTCTGGACGGCGGACAAATCTCCCGGGAACTCTTCACCGTCAGCGATCCGTACAACGGCGTGGTCCGTTCGCTTTGGCTTTCGGTGATCACCGGTGCCGTCGCCGCGGCAGCCGGTTTGGTGCTGCTTGGTAGTATTTTCGTGGCGATTCTGTTCGGTTCCCTGGCCTTCTCAAGTTATCAGGCGCTGCAGCGGATGAGCGGCGGTGGTCACGGCGGTCGGCCGTGGTGATTGGGGAAGGAAACCGCTGATCGCTGGAGATCGAGGCCGGCGTGGCGAGGCAACTAGAGAATACGGCGATCGGGAAAGGTGACGACGAGCCAAACCCGGCCCTCTGTCTCGCCACAGATCCATTGTCACAACACATGCCGCGCAGGGTAGTTGCGCTCGGCGCCAGCAACGTTGTTCGCTGTCTTTCCACCGTCGTAGAGAGCGCGCAATTGGTCCTGGACGGTCCGATCGATTTCCTCGGCGCCATCGGCTTCGGCCGGTCCTACGGAATGACAAGCCGCGTGTTGGCGCGTTCGTTGCCGGGAATCGTAGATTGCGGATTGTGGACCGGTCTATCGTGCCGCCCTCCCGCGGAGACTTACGCTCTGCTGACGGATATCGGCAACGATATCGTCTACGGCGCAGACGTGGGGCAAATCGCCCAGTGGGTAGGACAGTGTCTGGAGCGGCTAGCGCCGATTTGCCAACGGATCGTGGTTACCGAACTACCGCTCGACAGCCTGTCGACGCTTGGCCCGCTTCGTTTCGGCCTATTTCGTGCGTTGTTGTTTCCGGGATCGCGACTTTCGTTGAAGGATGCACAATCACGTGCGCAGTCTTTGAACGCCAGTGTAGTTGCGTTGGCCAATCGCCATGGAGCCTGCGTAGAAACACCGAAGGCGGAATGGAACGGCCTTGATCCAATTCACATTCGCATGCGGTATTGGTCGCGGGCGTGGCGCGCAATCCTATGCAATTGGCGCGATGACTTTCGATCAGCCCGCGCGAAAGGTTCGTTCATGCGTTGGTTTGAACTGCAACGTCAACGACCACAAAGCCGTCGTCTGTTTGGAATCCATCAACAGCGCGCGCAGCCAACATGTACGCTGCGCGACGGTTCGACAATCTCGTTGTATTGAAGTCCGTAGCGCGGGCAAACATGTCGCGCGGTAAGCGCGCAAAAGAGTCGTCGTGCGTTCGAGAACCAACGGCATGTGTTGTGCGCGCAACGCAACATGAAAAAATATTGTTGAAAAAATGTCGAAAACATCTTGCATGATTTTTCTTTATGCGTACAACTTACGGCTAGTAACGAAGGAGGTTAAAGCCACATGTGTTTGTTCTTGCTTCATTCGGAGTGTTGCAAAGGGCATACAACTCTCGCAGTGAGAGCGTGGTGTTGACGTAGTTGGCGAGTGTGACTCGTCGGCTCGGGGGCAATCCGGAAG
>CAZURK010000014.1:0-101345 GCA_964623055.1 uncultured Pirellulaceae bacterium | reverse complement strand
CGGCCGGATTGGTGGCGACGGGTTCCTGGCTGTTATCGACCGTGTCCGCCGCCGATCCGCAGGTCGGCGTGCTCAGCGTGCAACATGCCGACGGCCGGCCGATGGCCGTGCTGGCCAGCTTTCCGGTCCACTACGTGACGGGCGACAAGCGGGGCGACGTGACGGCCGATTACTGGGGTTGCTTTGCGGATCGGCTCGCCACGCTGATGAAGACCGACAAGGCCGGTCCGCCGTTCGTCGGCATCATGGCCAGGAGCCCCGGCGGCGACATCGCACCCTATCGCGGCGGCTACGAGGGCATGAAGAAACTGGGCGATGCGTTGGCCGAAGAGGCGTCCCGCGTTTGCCAGCAGATCGAATATCGCGATCGCGTGCCGCTGGGCGTGTGTCAGTCGACGATCGAAGTGGACGTGCGCCGGCCCAACGCGAAACGGATCGAATGGGCCAACGCAGTCCTGACAGGCACGTGGAAGGGCAAAACCCATCGCAGCTCGAAAGTGTACGCTCAGCAGACGCTCGAACTGGCCACGTTCCCAGCGACCGTTCCCGTCTGCCTTCAGGCCTTCCGCGTTGGCGAATTGGGAATCACGACCGTCCCATGCGAACTCTTTGCCTCGACGGGTCTCGCTATCCGCAAAGATAGCCCGCTGCGCCCGTACTTCAACATCGACATGGCCAACGGGTTCTGGTGCTATTTGCCGCCGCCGGAGCAGCACAAGCTGGGTGGCTACACGACATGGGCGGCCACATCGAGTTGCTTTGAGGTGGAAGCCGAGCCGAGAATCCGCCGCGAGCTGCTACAACTGTTGCACGAGGTTGCTCAACCGCCTGATCGCAAGTAACAAGAACAGCCCGGATTTTGGTCGTACCGCAGGCTGGCAGCGTGCGAAGGATGTTCATCCACAAGACAGGAAAATGAACAGGAGAGAACGGAGTACACAGAGAAGACGCGGGATTCACGATCTAGGGGTCGAACCATCTTCCTCTGTTATCTCTGTTTCCTCCTGTGAAATCCGTCCCTTTTTCACCAACAGACATTACGAGGCACAAAAGTGCGAAAAGGACTCTCTGTAACGATCGACGCGAACATCGGCGCCGGAAAGACCAACACCTGTCACGCCATCGCCTCGGCCGCCATGGCAACAGGCCGGGTGGTTCGCGTGCTGGAAGAGCCTACCCAACACCCCAGGTTCAATTACCTCCTGGAACGCTACTACGACGACCTGCGTTCGGGTGAGGACCGAGGAGGCGGTTTTGCCATGCAGGTCTTCATGCTCAGCCAGCGTTACGAACAGCACCGGCTTGCTGTGGAGCTGGCTTGGGGAGACCAGGGGATCGTGGTGATCCAGGATCGCCCGATTTACGGTGACACCGTGTTCGCAATTACCGCCAAACAGCGCGGCTTTATGACCTCCGAACAGTACGATCTCTACGTGGAGCTCTATCGAAACATGAGCCGGGACGTGATGCCTCCCGACATTTTCGTCTATTTGGACGTCAAGCCGAAGGAGTGCTACGAGCGGATGGCGGCGCGAGGCCGCAGGCAGGAAGAAGGAGTCCCGCTGGACTATCTGGAAGAACTGTACGAGAACTATCAGAAGCTGTTGCGAGAGATGAGGCGTCGAGGGGTACGGGTGCTCTCGGTGGACTGGCAGGAGTTCGGGCCTCCAGTAGAGTTGTGGAACCAGATCCTGTCCATGGTGCAGAGCGAGACGTCCTGGTACGAACAACTGACATTTTCTTTTGCCAAGAACCCGAGGGTGCCCATCGTCCCGGCCAACAAGAAGGGCGACACCGCCGGCTAGTGATCACAGGCGCGTGTCAGCTTTGGTTTGAGGCTCAAAGATATCGAAGGACTTGACGGTCACGGTTCCGTCTCCGACGGTGACCAGTTCAAGAACATGGAATTGATTCGGTAGGGCTTGAATGAGATTGATGCGAAATTCGCCGCTCTTGCCACGAAAATCGACCGTAGGCTTGCAGGCACGATAGACGCTGAATGTATAGGTATCGCCGGTCTTGTTCACGATCGTGCCATCCCATGGGTGCAGAAAGGGGACGCACTCCGAACCGTGACGCCAGAGTTCCGGCGGGATGCTGATTTGACCGCTGTTGCTGGTGAACGGCTTCGACATATTCCCCTTGCCATCGGCCCCTGTGACGCTGCCCGTTAGCTCGTAGTTGCCTTCGTCGTCCGTCACCTGGATTGTCCAGGTCTGTGGAACAAGATTCTCGCGAAGAGTAAGGCCGTGAGGGCCGATGTCCCTTGCCGAGCCTCGCTGCGGACGAGCATTACTAGCGCCGGTCACAATCGGTCCGGCAAGAAAGCAGGGCACCTCTTCCGCGGGCAAATCATCCAGCATGATACGGGCCTTGCCGCCGTCCGGCGATTTGACACCGATCAGGTTGATTCGATTGCCCGTGAATCGGACCTTGATCCGGCTGCCCGATACCGTGGTACTGGCAACGCCACCCTGCTCGGTCCAAGTCGGGCCCAGGGTCGTCGCACATTCCTTGTTGGCGACCGCTTCGCCGCGCGTCACGTTCAGGCGGCGTTCGCGACTGTCGGGGTCGTACGCGTATGTATCTCTGACGGCGAAATGGCGAAAGATGTTCTCGTTGATCACGAGTGCTCCGTACTTGGATTGATGCACTGCGTCCAGAAGCAGACCGCGTTCGGGATCCACTTCGACTTTCATGTCGTGGTCTCGCATGTAACTGGCCCATTCCTTGCGGTTCTCCACGAACTCCACACCATGCTTCTCACAAATCCGGCGCATCTCGGGAATATCGGCAAAATTCGTGGCGTCTTCATCCTTGCCCCAATGTTTGACGTCGTCGGCCTTCCAGTGGACGCTGGCCACAACAATATCGGCGGTGGTGTGCGTGCGCAGCGTCTGAAAGATCTTCTCCAGATCACTTTCGAGTCCGATGCCGTACAGGAGAACCAAGTCGGGTTGTTCGGGGACAACCACATGCTGCGCCCAGCCGAGCACATAGCGCCAGGGCACCGACGAGCCAACGTGTTTCCGGTAAATGATCGGAGGGGCATTTGGAAAGCGTTGGCGCAAATAACACGCCAAATCTGTGCCGTCTCCCAAGAAATTGAGATAGCTTGGCCCAATGCCCCAGATGAGAAACGGCCGGTCAGGGGTAAATCCGTTCGTGAGCTTGCGAATGCTGAGGGCCAGATTCCGTCCGTCGTCCGGTCGAGGAGACAAATCCCTCTCGGGATACTTGGCCCGCCATCTCCAGAACCCCACATCCGCTTTGAGCGCCGCGGCCCGAAGTCGCTCGGGAAGCGGGGGCAGCGTCGTGGTCCACATCCCGTCGATCAGCATAGTGATGTCGGCCGCACCGTGGGGCAACTGGAAATTCAGACAGATGGTTGTCACGTCGTGTCGGTCGTAGGTGCCGGCCTGATTCGGAGTGGCTTTATCGAGGACGCGCACGTTGGCCAGATCGATCACGGTTCGCTGCCACTGACCCGGCGCGGACACGTCGATTGCATCGAGCCAATCGACAATGGCCAATTTCTGAAATCCCGGACTGCAAAAGTACGCATTACGCGCCCTCAGGCCCGATCCCTCCACAACTTTCAGCCACAGTTCAACCGCTTCGGGTTTGGACAAGTCTAGTGGCCTCGGTAGCGCCAAACGCAACTCGACCAAGTCCTTGGGACGTTCCGGGGCCACCTGCATGTGGACCTGCATGCTGGACTCGCCCGTCTTTCGGTCATCCTTGTTCGGCGTGAACGTGTATTTCTGCAGGATGTTCTCGTCCTGCCAGTAGCTCTGTGTCGACCATGTGGATTCACCTTCAGTCCAATCCGATACGATCTGTGCTCCCGTCGAATTCACGGCCCCTAACGAGATACTGCACACGATCCACAACTCAATCCCGAGTCCAGACATGATCTTCCTCCGTATAGTTTGGCGGCTTTGTCTCCGGAGCAGGCCCACGCATGCCGGCAGCGCACCGTGCGATTAGTCCGAGTTGGTCTTCACCGCTCTGAAGTGCACACACGGACGGAAGGTTGAGTTTCTTCTCGTCACGGTACTCCGTCAAGGGACACACCGCGCCGACCATTAGGAATCTCGTTCGCTTGCTGAATCATGTGCCTAGAAACTGGACGACAGTCAGTCAGCGCCGTTAGAATCTAGGCGAGCCCCTTGCAGTTCTTGCCGCAATCGCACCTGCATCGGTTTCGGCCGGTGCTGTAGCAATGAAAGGAGATCGAAATGACCCGAAGACTTTCGCTGATTCTGTTCGCCTTGACCATGGCGACGCTTTCGACGACGACGGTCCTGTCGGAGGATGCTAATCCACTTCCCGGGACTAAGCCGCTGACGCTGGAGGGCGACATGGCGTCGCATCTGGTTGACGGCGTCGACAAGTTCTTGCTCCGCCAGCTTGAGAAGTCGGTCGAGGGGCGCGCGCCGTTTTGGAAACGCGACTTTTCGTCGACCGAGGCCTACGACCAATCGATCGAGCCGAACCGCGAGCGGCTGGCGCACATTCTGGGCGTGCGCGATCCGCGCGTGCCTTTCGGCGCCCTGGAGTATGTCGCAACGACGAACCAGCCGGCGCTGATCGGCAAAGGCGACGGCTATGACATCTTTGCAGTTTGCTGGCCGGCCCTGTCCGATCCCGACCCAGGGCGCAACGTTGTCACGATCCATGGGGAAGGATTGCTGCTGGTGCCGACCAACGCCAAGCCGTTGGCCGACGTGATCGCGATTCCGCACTGCGAACAGACACCCGAGCAAATCGCGGGTCTGCAGGAAGGCGTGGCGCCAAACGACCAATTCGCTCGCCAGTTGGCCGAGCGCGGCTTCCGCGTGATCGTGCCCATGCTGATCAATCGGCAGGAGAAGATGTCACATCTCACGAATCGCGAATGGCTGTACCGCAGCGCGTTCGAACTCGGCCGGCATCTGATCGGGTACGAAGTTCAGAAAGTGCTGGCTCTGGTCGACTGGCTTGGCACGGATGCGCAAAACGAGCAGCGCAAGCCGAACATTGGCATCGTCGGTCATGGTGATGGTGGCGCCATCGCCCTGTACGCCGCGGCACTGGACACGCGGATTCAGGCCACCTGCATCAGCGGCTATTTCGACTCGCGGCAGACGACCTGGGAGCAACCGCTTGACCGCAACGTTTTTTGCCTTTTGCGGGAGTTCGGCGACGCGGAATTGGCCACGATGATTGCCCCACGCTTCCTGGCCATCGAAGTTATCGCGGCAGAGGATCAATCGATCGCCGGCGGACGCGGCGCGCCGGCCAAGATCGTTGCACCGAAACTGCCGTCGGTCCAAGCCGAAACTCGCCGAGCCCAAGCGCTCGTAAAGGACCTGTCAGGTTGGCAAGTGGAAGTGAAAGCTTGCGATCACGTCGGCGAACTCGGCGTGGGCGCTCTCGCGAAACGGCTTGCCGACGACGAAGTGTCGGCCGACAATCCCAATGGCGAAGGGCCAAGGCATTTGCGGTCGACGTTCGATCCTGCGGTCCGTCATGCGCGCCAAATGGAGGAGATCGATCAGCACAATCAGTTGCTCCTGCGCGAAAGCCCCTTTGTGCGCCGCAACTACATCAACATGAGCTGGGATCGCTACGACAGGAAGGACGGCGGAAACAAACTGGACACGAGTTCCGTCGAGAACTATGCGAAGGCGATCGAGCGATATCGCGAAGACTTTCGTGAGGACGTGATTGGGCGTTTTGACATCGAGCTGCTCGACGCGAATCCGCTCACGCGAAAAATCGGCGAATCGGATAAGTGGACGCGCTACGAAGTCGTTCTGGACGTGTTTCCAGACGTGATCGCCTACGGGATCCTGACGCTGCCAAAAGGCATGAAGCCGGACGAGCGCCGACCGGTCGTCGTTTGCCAACACGGCTTGGAGGGTCGGCCGCAGAGCGTGATCGGAGAGGAGGCGTTTCGGTACTACAAGGCGTTCGCCACGGACCTGGCCGAACGCGGCTTCATCACGTTTGCGCCGCAGAATCTCTACATCTTCAAAGATCGGTTCCGCACGCTGCAGCGAAAGGCAAACCCGCTGGGCAAGACGCTGTTCTCGATTATCGTGCCGCAGCATCAGCAAATCCTGAACTGGCTGAAAACGCTGCCAAACGTGGACGGCAGTCGGATGGCGTTTTACGGGCTCAGTTATGGCGGCAAGTCGGCCATGCGGATACCGGCACTGGTGACTGATTACTGCCTGTCGATCTGCTCGGCCGATTTCAATGAATGGGTCCGCAAGAACGCTTCGACGCGACACCCGTTCAGTTACATGAGGACCGGCGAATACGAGATCTTCGAGTTCGATCTTGGCAGTACGTTCAACTACGCCGAAATGGCGGCGCTGATCGCCCCGCGGCCGTTCATGGTCGAGCGGGGCCACTTCGACGGCGTGGGCTGGGACGAGTGGGTCGCCTACGAGTTTGCCAAAGTCCGACACCTCTATGCGGCGCGTCTGGAGATCCCAGATCGTTGCGAAATCGAGTGGTTCGTCGGACCACACTCGATCAACAGCAAAGGGACATTCGATTTCTTGCACAAGCACTTGGATTGGCCGAAACCGTGACTTGGGAGGGCCTGCGACATGCACGACGCAAGGTCGATTCGGCTCACGTTGATCACAGCCGTGATGGCGTTGTCCGTTCACTCCGTCACGACCGCGGCCGATAGGTCCGATTGTTCAAAGCCCAACATCCTGATGATCGTCTCGGACAATCTGGGCTGGAAAGACATCGGATACAACGGCTCGGAGATTCGCACGCCGCATCTCGACAAGCTGGCTGCAACGGGAGTTCGGCTCGATCGTTTCTACGTCTATACCATGTGTTCGCCAACGCGAGCGGCGCTTATCTCCGGACGCGCTCCGTCGCGGTACGGTATCCTCGGTGCGATCGGTAACCGAAGCCGCCAGGCTCTGCCGCCGGAGACCGTCACCATCGCCGACACGATGAAAGCTTGCGGCTACGCGACCGCAATCAGCGGCAAATGGCACCTCGGGTTGCGCCCGAAAGTGGGGCCGCTCGAATACGGCTTCGATCAATCCTACGGTTTCTTCCACGGACAAATCGACAAGCTTTCGCATCGTTACAAGAACGGCGATCGGACTTGGCATCGCAACGACGAGTATGTGGACGAAGAAGGACATTCGCTCGACCTGATCACGGCCGAGGCGATAAGGTTCATCGAGCGCGAACGCGAACGGCCATTCTTTCTGTACGTGCCGTACGGAGCGCCGCATCCACCTCTGCAAGAATCGGCTGAATGGGTCGAGCCCTACGCAGACGAGATCGCCATTCCGTCCCGACGACTCTATGCGGCAGCAGTAACGCACATGGACGCGGCGATCGGCAAGCTGATCGCAACGCTCGACAGCAGCGGCCAGCGAGAGAATACGATCGTAATCTTCTTCAGCGACAACGGGGCGATTCAACGCTTGCCGGTACAGCCCAAGAACTACGAGGGGCGATTCGGGCCCTATCCCGTGCTGGGTGACAACGGTCCGTTGCGTGGTTGGATTGGCGAGCTTTACGATGGTTGTGTGAGGACGCCGGCGCTGGTCAATTGGCCACGGGTGTTGAAGCCCCGCGTTGTAGATTCGGTCACCAGCGTACTCGATTGGTACCCGACCGTGACGTCGTTGGGCGGGGGTGTCGTCGACGAAGCTTGGAAGCTGGAAGGGCGAAACATCTGGCCGTTGTTGTCCGGAGAAGGAGATGTGGCGGAAATCGTGCTGTGCTGGAAATCACACAACGGTCAGCGCGCGGCGATTCGGAGGGGCGACTGGAAGCTGATCGTCGATCGCCGGAGCAAGACCAACGAACTGTTCGACATGAAGAACGATCCCTACGAAAAGCAGAATCTCGCGGTCGAGTACCCTGACCGCGTCTGCGAGTTGACCGCATTGCTCGAACAACAAGCGAAACTCGACAGCGAATAACACGATACAATCGGAGAATCACATTATGAGAGTCTATTGCAGTCTATTGACATGTGTTCTGTCTGGCGTCGCGACACAATGGTTGGCGGCAGCGGATATCGAATTGACGCACGTCGACGTGTTTGTTTCGGACACCGAAGGATACCATACATTTCGGATCCCGTCCGTTGCGCGGACCGCTGACGGGACGCTGCACGCATTCGCCGAGGGACGGCTGACCAATCGGTCGGATCCCGGCGGCACGCACATCGACTTGGTGTACAAACGCAGTACGGACGGCGGAAAGACTTGGTCGCCGCTAGTCCTGCTCGATCGGCATCCGGACACCGACGTGGAAAACCTGCAGAAGGACCGCACTTCGGCTGCAAACGCTGTGGCGCTGGTGGATCGCACCAACGACCGTCTGTGGCTGTTCGACACTCGGCTTGTGGACCGAAGCCTGGGTAGTTTTCAGGCCTGGGCGTTGTACAGCGACGACAGCGGTGTGAACTGGTCGCCACCCCGACGTATCCGGGTGCCGCGGTACGAAGTTCCCGGCAAGTCCGACATCTATCCCAATCTGGGCAGCGGGATCCAATTACGGTCCGGACGTCTAATAGTCCCTGCGACTCGACGGATCTCGGGTAAGACGCAGAGTTTTGCTCTCTACAGCGATGATCACGGGGCGGAATGGCATGCGGGCGAGGTGGTCGACGGGGCCGTGAACGAGGCACAAATCGTCGAGTTGACCGATGGCCGCCTCTTGATGTCGGTGCGTCCCAACTCCGGCGGAGATCGCTTGGTTGCCGTGAGTTCCGACAACGGAGAGCATTGGACAAAGCCAAAGCCGCTGTTCCCCTCCACGCGAGTCGCCGAAGCGATCGAACGCTACACGCACAAGGACGAGAAGGACGCTTCGCGCAATCGCCTCCTGCACACCATCCCCGCAGGCGGCCCGTTGGGCGCGAGATCAAATTTGGAGATCCGCATCAGCTATGACGAAGGCACTTCGTTTGGTAACGCGCGCAAGGTCTATGCCGGATACGCCGCATACTCGGACCTGGTCAAAATCGACTCGGACCAGGTGGGCATCCTCTGGGAACGCGGCGAAACAACCGGCTATCAATTCATCACCTTCACCCTCGTCAATCGGGCATTCCTGGAACTGGGTTGGTCAAACTGAAAACAGTTTTTGCGAAGAAAGCCTGGGATAGCCACAAAGAACGCAAAAAGGCGAGAGAAGGGAAATGAACAAACGACGGCACTGATAGGAAGGCTCTTCGTGGCTTCTTTTGGTTTTCGCGGCCATTCCTCCGCTGCGCCTTCAGTTTCACATCCTTGGTTTTTCGGGGCCATCGTTGACGATCGGCGATCTGGCTTGCCGCCCGTTCTGGCACTTTGGCTGAATAGCCCCCGTCACGGCGCACGCAATACCGTCGTTCGCTGGCGTCCTCGTTTGACGGAGTTTTCGCTCGTCGCCACCGCTGGATAACTTGTTGAGTCTGCCGCAGCGAGGGATAATTCTGTCAATCCGCGCTGGTCTGTGGGGACACTGGGGATTCTCAGGGGTTCTTCCGTCCCGCCGACGAGGATTAATCTGGATATTCCGCGCTGGCCACGGAATCGCGATGTTGAACTAGACCGCTTCGCGGCAGGGGTGAGAGGTTGGTAGAGGGTTCAAGCCTGGCCAGTATGGCCGGGATTTTTTTGTGCGCAGGGGGAGCCAATAGCGACTTGAGAGGACACGCTGAAGGGCTGTTACTTTGGTGTCCCTTCCCTCTTTCAAGGAGCTGTCGACATGACTCCCCTGCGTGCCAAAATGATCCGCGTCAATCAAGGCAAGGGACGCAAAGACCGCTACACCTTGCTCTCCGAACGGTTGCTCGAAGAGCTGCGCATCTACTGGCGAGCGTATCGTCCGCAGCGGTGGCTGTTCGAGGGCAGTCAGCCGGGGCAGCGTTTGACCGCGGGCCCAGCGCAGAGGGTTTTTGGCCAGGCGAAGAAGCGTGCGGGGATCAAACACGGTCGAGGCATCCATTCGCTACGGCATTCTTTTGCCACGCACTTGATGGAAGCCGGCGTGCCGTCGTCCACGATCCAGTCTCTGATGGGCCACGCCAGTTTGAGCACCACGTCCAAGTACTTGCACGTGACCAGTAGGTTTTTGGGAACCGTCCGCAGCCCTCTGGATCTGTTGCGTCGGCCTTTGGACACCGAGGGACTGGAGTAATAGCCATGTCGCCCACCGAATCCCCAAAGGCTGTCGCCGCAGAGCGGACTTCTTGTGAACTGGCCGATATTGTGCGGCGTCACGGTCAGGCGTACCGCAGGACCCACCGCCTGTCGTCGGCCCAACGCAAGGCCATGTGGGCCATCGAGCACTGCATCATCGCCTCAGGCGCGCTGTCGCCAGACGGCTCGCGATGGATCGCGGGCGGTCGGCAATTCCTGTTTGCGGTGCGTAGCTTGAGCAAGGTGTTCCGCGGTAAGTACCTGGACGGCTTGGCCGATCTGCTGGCCGAAGGGCTGTTGGACTACCTGGGGCGTTACACGCACCGCGTGGCGATCAGCAACCACCGGCTTGTGGACTGCGAAGACGGGGAAGTGACGTTTCGTTACCGGGATCGTGGCGACGGTGACCGGGTCAAAGAGGAGGTCCTTTCCGCCGAGGCCTTTCTGACCCGCTTCTTGCAGCACGTGCTGCCGGACAGCTTCCTCCGCGTGCGGCACTACGGCTTGCTGGCCAATCGCGTCAAGCGAAAGCTGTTGGCGCGGTGCCGGCAGTTGTTGGGCTGCCGAGCGTCCTCCAAGACCGACAACCAGCCCCGCACGGCCGCCGAGTGGATGCAACATCTGTTGGGCATCGACGTGGATCGCTGTCCGCGTTGCGGCGAGCCGCTGCAGCGTGCGCCGCTGCTGAAGCTTCGTCCAGCGCCGGATCCGACCTACGCCCCGGCGCCGTTCCCCGAGTTCGAGGCTTGGAACACTTCCTAGCCGGAAGTCCCAGGATGACTCGCATTAACCATCCCGTGGCCATTCTTACCACGTTCCACAGACGAGGGCCGGACATGCTCCGCGCGGTCTGGCGATACCGAGCCGTTGCCAAGCGACTTCTGCCGTGTTTTACAGCTTCAGCGACCGCTGTCGATCGCAGCAGCCCTCCTGCCGAGTCCGACTACACCCCCGCCAGCCGCCCCACCTGGATTTCCCGCCCCCGCCCTGTCTGATAGAATCTACAATACCAGCCGCGTTCAGCGGCCGTATGCTCCGCGGCTCAGTTCAACGACGTTTTATCGCTCATCGCTCCGAAGACTCCGCGACGAGCAATAAAACGCTACTCGTTATCCAGCGAGAGCCGCTCCATGAATCCACTGGACCTCGAATGGGGAACCGCGACGCCCGAATTTGTCGCCGGCGATTCATCGACGGCAATCCACGTAATCAATCATGCGATCTCCGATGACGTGCAACTGAGTCGAAATCTGGCATTTGTCCGTGGTCGCGTCGCCTTCTTCGCCCGGCAATTGCCTGCGGGCATGAAACAACACATCCTCTTCGACGATCGCGGCCAGGACATTCCCGGCTACATTCGGGACACGTTCCGCGAGTCGCTAACATCAATCGCATCATTCGAATACATGACGGAGCGCGAATAGAATGGCATTCAATCTAATGGCCATTTCAAATTCACCGCTTGATTGGTCGGCGATCAACAGACAATACCGGAACACCGACCAAATGTTCGAGGTATTCCCAATTGCCGATCCAGAAATCGGCGATGCACTTGGCATCAAATCGTGGAATAGCGTTTCCGAATTCCTGACGCAGCTTGCTGACTCATCCTCGCTGGAAGTTTATGATATGTACGCTGGGCATGCGGTTGACATCGCAACGTATGTCCCTGATGGCTTGAATGCCGGATAACAAGACGCTGGACCAGAGTCGCCGATCTGGTCGGAATCAAATGGAGAGCTGATCGCGACGACCTGGTCAGCTCGGTTGTTCGGCGGAGGAGGAAAACCAGGACTTGTCGAGCGTCGTCTCATGTATGGTTCTGCATGAGCAGCGCTGTGCCGCTCATTGAACCTCGCAACTACGAATTGGAGTGCGTGCCTTATGAAAACGACACTTAACATCTCCGTCTTGGCGGTTTTGCTCGTCGTCGTCCCCAGCCCGTGCTTCGCTTTGTGGGAGATCGACCCGGTGACCAAGGAGCGAGCCAAGGAAATGAGCATGGAAATCCGGTCGACAGCGTCTGGTCCCAATCACGTGAGCGTGGAGCTTGAAGTCAAAGTGAAAGGCGAATTAAAGAACTTCGGGCGCGTGGACTTGCGGATCGGCGAGGGAGACAACCCGCCGGTGACCGCGCCGTTGCGAGAAGATCGATCGAAGCCGGGACGCGTCGTGGTTAGTTTTACCGCTGACCGCACCCAGCTCGACAAACTCACCCTGTGGGTGATGGTGCCGGAATCACGTGGCGGAACGGTTTACGAGCTGCGGGTCAAGAACTTTGTTGATTTGAAGAAAAACCGTTGACATGCCGCCGAAATCGGGTAGCCGGGACGGTTGCCCGTCCCGGCTACCACACCACCTCGCAAGCGGGGCCGCACTAGGCGGTTCCGCGAAGCGGAGCAAGCTCGGCTCCTGACTCTCCTACCGGAGACATGCTCAAGGCTGGCTGACCGAAACGCGCCGGATCGGTCGACTCCGGTCGGAGCAATATCCTCGATCCGAGTGCACTGGTAGCTCCTCCTTGTTCTTCACGGTTCGGCCCTTCCTGTCGTCGGTGGCGTGCGACGTAGCAGTACTATGGCCTCTGCTGACTGCTGCAGCCGCCGAGTTGCTTGTACAAAACGGCTCCGGCTTTCGGCATAAGGCCTACTCCCGGACCAGGGCTGCAGCCCTCCCTGAGTAAGACGTTCCACCTTCGCTGCACAAGCTCTCGATTTACCAATGCGGGCGAACGAAGACGGCTTCGTGATGGTTGGCTCACTCGCCGATCCGCACCGGCCTTGTATCGAGTTTCTGCCCGTACCCTCGCAGCTTTGGTGAGAATGCGGCCGACGACGAATCGAATGTCGGCTTAACGAGCGCATTCGCAGGCTTCCTCCCCACGGCCGGTCACCCGCACCGCAGTTGCCCTCAGCTAGTACTTTGTCGATCGGAGTCACAGTTGGTATACTGCCTTCCTTAAGGCCTTCGTTCTCGTACAGGGGACTTACACCCCACAAGTGAAACGCCATGCCAGGTGCCCCAAGCGATGCACGCGAGTTGCCGATCGCGCGGGAATTGAATGGTTGATCACATGGCGGCAACCGCGTGATCTTGGTCGTTGAACTAAGTCGACTCCGCTCGTTCTCTGGCTACTTGCACGCGTGCGACGTCAAGCAGACGTCCCTTCTTTGCCGCTCGTGATTGGTTGATTCCCGGTCGGCTGTCCGCCTCCTCCTTCCGCCGCTTCCGCACGCTAGAGGAATTCTGCATTCTTCATTTGCGCCCTCGCTGATTGCGGACCATGTTGGAGTATCTCGCCGCGAAGCCCAGCGTGGGCTTCCGTGTTCCATATTCTGTTCCAAGGTAACACCAATGACACGTTCTCCCCCTAGCGATCTGATGCCGTTCCCTGTACCCACTTGATGAAGACTTGATGTTGGTCGGCCTGGAAGCGATTCACGTCATCGGGCGTGAGGTGGGTCAGGCCATTGGCACCGTCAACCCTCTCCCACGCGTTGCGGGCACGATCGACGCAGGTTTTGATCTCTTCGAAATCGGCATCTCGGTCCCGACGGGGTGAGTAGACCAGGCATGGACGCGGCGCGATCAGCGTCAGAACATCTTCAAAGTCATATGGGATCTGGGCTTCGCGGCCGTCGAACAGGCCCAAGAGAGGTTGGATGGCGTGCCATTGCCATAGGCGTCGGATACCGCCGGTGTGTTTCGCGTCAGTATCTGTTCGCAGCGGCGTGAAGCCGCAGAAGCTGGCAACGCCCGTTATGCGCTCGTCCAACGCCGCTGCATACAAGGCCACCATGCCGCCTTGTGAGTAGCCCAACAGATAGACTTGATCCTTGCGTACGACCGGCATGTCGCCTTGGGATGCCCCTTTACCGTCGACGAGAAAATCGACGGCGGCGCGAACGTCATGGACCATCCTTCCCAATCGTGACCATTTGGGATAATGCCGATAGAAATCGCGACCCTCTAACAGCCGCAAACCGTACCCGCACTGATCGTAGGCCAGCACGACAAAACCTTCCTGGGCCAGACGATGGTACACCGTGGTCCCCTGCACACCGTAGCCTTCGTTGTAGCCGCTGTGGTGCGAGTAGGGATGCAGCCAGATCACCGCCGGTGCCGGCTGCGTAACAGTCGGGTTGTAGTACACGTTGCCGCGCACGTTGGCCCCGAAACTGACGGGTATCCGCGCGGTGTTCGGGACGCGCCAACGGTCATGGGTCATCATCTCGGACTCTTCCGCACTGAGGAACGTATACCTCCCGCTCCATGGGATCTTCTCGGGAGGTTGACCCAGCGACCACGAGATGCGAGCACGTCGGTCCTCCGGCTGATCGCTCGCGCGCGGCGAAGCAAAAGGAACCTGAAGGTTCTTGGGATTGAGCTCTGCCTTCCACGCCTGCCAGTCGAACCGGTGGATGAACTCCTCGGGAAAATCGCTTTGCTTTGCGGTACCTCGTGCGAACGAAAGATCGAACCAGTCGAAGTTGCGCTGGCGGTGCTCGTCGGTAATCGGCCCATGCTGGCCTTCGCGATAGGTAACGCGAAGGTACTCCGGCTGGCCCAGCAGCCGATACACGTTGCGGCCTTCCAAATAGGCGCGTTCGACGGCAAAGGTCGGTTCGCAACCGTCGTTGTGAGCTACGTCGATCAGGCATCGACGCGGCGCGATCAACGCCAGCCAGCCGTGTGCGTCGATCGGCAATTCGTGCTCGCGGCCCGTGTATCCACGCAGGCTCGGCAGAAACCACTCGCTGGGAAAATCCGCCGGCGCCTCGGCAAACGTATTCCGCGAGGTGAAGCGGTAAGGACATGAAGCAGGCGAACCCGGACTTCGAGCCAAGACCGATGTGATTCGTGCGTCGAAGGCTGCAGCGATCATCGATTGTTTGCCGTAACGCGACCACCCGATGATTCCCACCTGCCCGTCCGCCGCTGGATAGCCGTACTTGGGATCCAGCACGTAATCGAGCGTACGGCTTGCCAACCATGCCTTGGTGGAGATTTCCGTCCACGTTGCCGCTGGATACTCGGCCCGAAACGTCTGCCAAACCGAATCGTAGCCCGGATAGTCCGCCTCGCGATGGTGACTGTCAACGCCGGGGTACAGACACACTATGTAACCTCGCGACAGCGCCATTTCAGCCCAAGGGATCTGGTAGTAGCGAGGCGCGGTCAGCAGCACTGGAAACGGGCCGTCGCCGCGTGGTATCCATACGCACGTCTCGAAAGACACCCGGTTCTTCGTGTCAAAGACGAGCCTGACGCGACGCCGCGTCGAACCGTCTTCCTTGCCGTGTTCCTCAACCACGTCAACCTGCAGAATGGCCGGCGCCGACTTGGGGAACGTACCGATGAAGGTCTCGCACATCAAGCGGCGGATTTCCTCTTTCCGGCGTTTCCAATCCGTCAAATTCCGCGACGGATCGCCATCACAGAACTCCAACAGGGGTGGCAGATCAGGATTGGAGTACCAACTTGGTTGATCCGCTCGCGCGGTCAACGTTGTGCAACCGACAAGGCAAAGCAACAGAAACGCTCGTCCAATTGTCTTGTAGCTCATGTGTGTGTCCGCCGAATACAAATGTGCGTTGGTCGAATAGTGGTTTCTTAGTCGCAGTCGAGCTCATGTCATCACACTGCCCCCGGCCCCAGCATGTCACAGACGGATCTTGATTGGTCCTTCTCGCGCACCAGAGAAAAAGGCTCTGTGGGTTCTCTGGTTACAAGTAGGGACCACGGCAGCGAAATCCCGGGCGTGAACTGATAATCCTGTGCGGTAGCTCGGATTTCGCGGATTTCGATAACCCAAATCGCCTACTCTGATTGGTTCGTGAAGACCTTGAGTTCTTTTTGGCGCACAATGACAACCGCGGGCGTCTTTCCGAATAGTTCCCCGTCAAGGACGAGGTCGCACTCCGGTTCAGTATCAATGGCAAGTTGCTTGGCTTCGAAGTACGTCACATGGGGCTCGTGAATGTGCCGCCCGGTGAACGTTTTGAGAAACGTACGAAAGAACCTGAACCGTCCGACTGACGCAGTAATGCCAATATTCATGAGACCATCCGTATACTTGGCGTTTGGCGAGAGCAGCAGCGTTCCGGAGCAGATTCGCTCAGCATTGCCTGCCCAAGCCATCACGGCTCGCCCGGAGCACTCATGAGCATCGCTGACAACTCTCATGTGCGTTTGCGGCAAACGAAGCAGAGAAAGAAAAACCCCGACTGTGTAGCATAGGTTTGGCCCGAAGACTCTCTTGACGAAGGGTGTTGCGCGTCGCACGACCTGCGCCGGAAAGCCCACCGCAGCATAAAGCAAGGCAAATCGTTTGCCCGCGCCAGAATGCCGCTGACACTTAACCTCCAAGACATCGACCGATAACCACCGTCTAGCCATGAGAGCTCGTTCCACATCCCTGCGACTTGTGATTCCCAAAGCGCGGGCTATATCGTTTCCAGTACCGGCCGGGAGAATACCCAAGACCACACGAGGATTCTCACCCCGCAATACGCCATTGGCAACCTCATTGGCCGTTCCGTCGCCGCCAACTGCGATCACCACGTCATGTTCACGGGCAGCGGCGGTACCTAACTGAACCCCATGCCCTTTGCCTTCAGTGAAGACTTTGGAACACTTGGAAAAAAGGTGTGAGATGGAAGCCTCGAGTTCTTCGGCTTCGCGGATTGATGCGCCTGTTCCGGCTGCTGGATTCACAACGAAGAGCAATCGGTCCATTGCTTTTCTCGGTACACTTAGACCGCGTTCGAATCGCCGTCCAACTCGGCTCGTAGCCGGTCAAGTTCCTCGTATCTCCTCACGTACCTAGCCCTCTTGACCAGCAGATCTGCACGGGCGAATGCCTCCGCGGCCGACTCTGAATGCCCTTGTCTCCGGTGAATCTCTACGGCAAGAAGCCGGCATGAGGCCTCGTACAGGATCATGCCAGCGCGACGGCTCATGAAGATGGCCCGTTGTAGCGTTCTCATCGCCTTGTCGAGCTGTCCCTGCATAGTCTGAACGTGAGCTCTCTCGCGAAGCGACAGAATCAAGGCCTCGTGTATATCTATCCGGTACAGCTTGTGGACCGCTTGGTCGAGGTACTGCTTGGCCTGATCAGTTCTTGCCTCCCTCAGCAGAGCTCTCCCCACGAAGAGATCTTTCAAAGCTTCGTCCAATGGACCTGCCGTTTGAAGCGTCTTCATGCGATCCAGCACTTCGCGACACCGTCCGTGGCCGAGAAGGAAGGCAGCATAACGAAACGCCGGGATGGATTGGAGACTAGCCTTGGGATCGCAGCACTTCTTGACCAGTTCCTCGGCGTTGATGAACGTCTCCTCTGCCAACTCGTATCTTCCGGACTCGTGCAACGAGTCTGCCTTGACGCAGAGGTTGTACACGACCAACTTGGGATCATCGACGAATCCAGCTTCTTTGACGCTCTGTTCCCCTGCTTCGACCGCCTCCTCAAGACGGCCGAGAAGTACTTGGAGCTCGCTGATTGCGCCGGAGCATTCGGCGGCCAACTGTTTTGATATTCTCCGGGGCGACTTTCTCAGACGCTCGCGGGCAAATTGAGCTAGTTCCAAAGCCTCGGATATCCTCCCTGCCTCACGCAGGCTCCGACTTGTGTGTCTAGCGATGTAGGGCTCAAGGTAGCGAGGTACCCCCTCCGCGTATTTCGACCAATGCCCTCCGTAAAACTCGCGGAGCAAAGGAGCCTGCGATTGCCGAACGCTGAAGCAGAGGTTCCAGACAGTCGAAACCGAACGGCCCGTCGAAGAGGCCAGCCACTCGGAGTATCCCCACTTCCGGCGAGTGTTCACCAAACGATCGCGCGTAAGCTGACAGTACTTTTTCCGTCGGCTCTTCCGGTTCCTCCTCCCAGACTTCAATTGCCCGCCGAATATCACCCCCAACAGTACCCAAGTATCGCCCGAGCAGGTTGAGTGCTAGACAATGGCCGTTGACTTGTTCGGACGCGCTTCCCAACTCTCTTGCGGTGCCGCGAACACGATACGCTTTGAGTAGCTCAACTCCCTGGGAACGCGAAAGGTTCTTCAAATTGATCTCCATGACGGAGTTGGCGGGAAACGATTCCAGCCCTGTGACTGGATATCTCGATGTGATCAAGCACAAACCCGAGCCCCACCCCCTCGCCATCCCAATAACCAGCCTGTACAGGCCCTCTTCCAAATGTCCACCTTTCTCTGAATCCGGATGATCCTGAAGGGACTCAATACCGTCCAGAATTAGGAGCGTTCTGTGCTTGCACGCGAGTTGCGCCAGTTGGTCGCCTCTGGCCCACGGTGATTCCTCCAGCTTGATCTGCTTCGAGTCCGCCTCGGTGAACCACGAGAGTGCCTTCCCAAAAAACTCGTCGGGAGCGTCCGCTGGCCCCTCCTGATGCTCACTGAGGCGCGGATCAAAGCTCCACGCAAACACTCTCTCCGCGCCCCGAAAGCGGTCGTCTTGCATCGCGGTGAACCAATTCCTAACCAACGAGGTCTTCCCGGTTCCTCCCCAGGAACGGATTATGACTACCTTTGTTCGACGGTCCTTCCATGCCTCACCGAGTTTCCTCATTTCGTCATGTCGCCCGACAAAGACCCGCCCATGCGTGCCGGGCAATCGTTCGAAGTACGGGCATCCGGCCAGCAATTCGGCAAGTTCGCATTCGAGAGCCTCCGCAATACAGCCAAGCGTGTACGGATCGCGAGGTCGGGAGTCCTCGGCTTCAACGGACGTGACAAATCGTCGTGAGACGCCCGCCTTTTTGGCCAGATCTTGCTGACTCCAGCCTTTGCGCGTCCGACGGTCTCGGATCTTCTCACCGCATGGAATGAGGCCAGGGCGGGACATGGACATCGCTCGTGCGCGTTGAATGCGCAATCTTTGCGCGAATCATCTTCTGGATCAGAAAGCCGCTGCAGAGAGAATTATAGCGTCCAAAGTCACCTTGGCGACAGACGCAGACGAAAACACGCAACCTAAATTCGACTGTTTTGGATTCGTATTCTGTCTAGTTCAATGGTGCTAGTCGGTTACGCGTTTTCCAATGGTAGAGGCGAGCAAACTCGTTGCGCACCAAGCGTTGTTGTCGCTCGTCTCTGATGCGGGACGGCGTAACGCATCCGTACGTGCGATTTCATGATTTCAATGAAGTCAAGATTTGAGCAGACTTCTTTTTGCCCACGCCGCCGCTTTTCGAGGCGACATCTGGACTATTCCTTGGACGCCATAGCACGCCAGAAATCGCGCCATTTGAACGAGCGGCGGTACGCATTAGCGAATTCTCGGGCTTCGAAGAAGTCAAGTGGCCCTGGAGTCCACGCGTCCGTTCGTCCAGACGTAAGTCCAACAGGATGTCGCCCCGCATCCGGGATAGGATAACGCTGCGCGGCTTGCGTCTTCCTTCGGTCGTGCTGCTCTTTCGTGACACGAGTAACCATCCAAACGAGGGCAAGTAAAGCACTCGCTACGATCGAGACGATAGCGTTCCAGAGGGTGGTAAACGCCTGCCCAACTCCGACGCCTACGCCAAATACCACCAAGAAAGCACCAAGCGAGGACACGAGGCCACCTAGTGGTATTCCCTCCCGATGGCCAAGGATGTCGTTTCGCAAATCAGTATGCCTGCAGATGTCGGGTTGCGCCCGAAGCTCGTGTGTTGTGTGCATGCGGCGTTCCTCCAATGGAAGCAAGACCTAGAATCGGCAAAAAAAGCGAGTTGGTCGTTCAACGGTGCGTCGGTACGCGTCACCGGCGCACTGATCCCGTTGGTTGCATATTTGTGCCGTAGGACCGATCACCAGGTCCGCCCGACGTAGGTCGAAATGCCAGCAGAGAACTTCACGTTGCACATCACCGTTGGTTAGGTTTCGGAATCGCGATCTAGCAAGCCATGCGAACTGGGTAGGACGGACCTGAGGATAGTCCTTACGAGATGCGATCCGCGCCGTTAGGGTCATTGCAGCGGACGGCGTGGCCAAATACACGACGTTACCGTCACACCGCTCGAATTCATCCTGTTTGTCCTTCTCTACTGCTTTGAACTCCGCCGTCAGTTTGCGCACCTCTTGCGCGTCGAGTATCTGGTTGATGTGGTCGCGCAGATGGCTGGTTTGTTTCGGGATGCCGATGGCGTATTTCTCGGGGCGGCAAAAAAGGACAAGAAGTGAAAGCTCAGCCGCTGTTTCCTTCTTCTTCAGAATCTGTTCAAGTGCGAACGGAACATCGACGATCCAGAGATCCACTTGATTGCGACGAAGCATCTCGAACGATCCTTCGTTTGTGTGGCATTGTGTGATCTCCCCCTCCCCTGATGCGCAGTCCATTGCTGTTTCGACACTTGTGGTGTTCTCTTGCACCACTATCTTGCCAGCGACTTTCCCGCTTCCCTTCAAAGACTTGATTATGTCAGGGGCTCGCTCCGTGCGAGTGACGATCGCCTGGTGAGTCTCAAAGTACGGATCGCTGAATACCAGATGTTCGCGTTTCTGGCTCACGGACATACCTGCAATCCGGAAAGCCGGACCTCCTTGTGACTCTAACTCGGCCCAATCCTTTTCGATGAACTTAGGCTCAACGATGTCGCGGCTCGAATAAGCCAGCCGTGGCAACTCACCAGCGACGAATCCAGCGAGTTTACGTTCCTGCTTGTCCAACATCTGAGGCTCTGAGTCGACGTACCAATCGCCACTCATGACGAGACGGTAGCCCTTTTCCAAGGATGGACGCTGATTCGACGTTCGTGCTGTGTCTCGCCAGAAACGATAATCGAACAAACAGACACCCACGGTTACAATCCCCAGTAGCACGATGACGAGTGATGCGGCCATTAGCTTGGTCGTGCCGTATCTTCTTGAGAACGAATCCAGACTCGTAGGGTCCTTTAGGGAGACGGTCTCAAGGCTGTCTGCAGCGCGCATCTTTGCTTCAAACGATCGTCGAACTCGCTCTATGCTCTCATCGTCGATGACAATCGTCTGAAGCGTCTGACGAGGCAAACACGGTGCATCGCAATCCTCCGGCCAGAACAGGAGAACCTCATCTAGTAGCTCCTCGGTGTATTCTGGTCGTTCTTCAGGATCTGGTGGATCTTGAGGCAGTTGCCTAGTCTTGCGGTTCATAAGTCAACTCCCAGGTAACTCGATACCCACTGGTCTCTGGAACGCGAGATCTCGCGTCTGGCCCGCTGTCTTGGTGGTTAAGGCGCGGATAGTCGCATCTCACCGACCTTCGCTCTGATCGTACACGCCAACCGTTTGTAGTGGCGTTCCAAGAGTCTGTAGAGTGCTCCACGCGATATCCCACGGCGCTTGGCGATCTCGGTTAGTGTCAGTCGTTCTCCGAAATGCAAGTCTATGATCTGCCGAACCTCGGCTGGCAACGTTGGTAACGCTTCCATCAGCAGCTCCAGCTTGATGCCTCGGAGGTCGTTCGGGGATTCGCTTGTCTCCGTCGCCGAAGCTGGGTCAGATTCCAGGGATTGAATAGGAGGTCGTTTGGTGTTGTTTCTGTAGTGCGTCCGAAGTTGGTTTAACGCGATCTTGAACAGCCAGCCGCGCAACCCCGTTCTACTTTTCTTCGGGTCGAAGGTACGTCGATTTGCCCAAGCCCGAGCTAGCGTATCCGATGTCAAGTCTTCCGCGGTCTGACGTTGGACCCCTCCCCGGAGGAAAAAGGTAAGAAGAACACGTATCCACTCCGCACACTTCTCATGGTCAGCAAATTCCTCGCTCAGGCCATTCCTGAGTGGCTGGCCTCCGTCAGTCATTGGCCCGCTCCTATTGTTCCGCTGGCGTACGTCGTTCCAGTTTGGGGCATGAAGCGACGGTTGATGACCGGTCTTCGCCTGGGCCATTTCGATCACATATATACAAATAGTACGCATTGCGTTGACGCAGCGCTCGGCACTTTTCTGAGTTTGCGGGGTATTTCTAGTCAGGTCTTTCGCAACCCACGATACGTGAACGATTTGGGAAAATGCAGTTCATCGGACAACGGTTGCCTGCTCATTGCCCGGTGGAGCCTGACACCTTCCGTTTCCCAACCTGTGGGACACGCTGGTTTCTCGCTTGCCTTCCGCACTTCCGGACGAGTCAGTTTTGCCTTCGTGCCGTTTCCGGTCTCGACGCCGACGACAACCGTCCCACGATGTCCGACGATCTGCAGACGATCCCGACTCGCTAGGTACGGACGACGCGGCACCATCACTCAAACCAGATTGGTGCCCCAAGGTCGCCGGTCAAAACGTTGCTCGGGTTGGCCCGGAGCGGCGAGGCGAAGATGTTCGATACACGCAGCAAAGTACCGGTTCTTTCTTATTTCGCGAGCGCTACCGCCGTAGTTGGCGTAATTGTAACTGAGGAGCGATAAGGCCAGCCGGGCCAAATGCCACGAAGCCTGCTGGGGCAAATGCAACTCGCCTGGATGCTGAAGGAGGCAGCGTGGCCGTGGACCGCGACACGATTCGGCCTGTCAGTGACGAGGGCAAGAGAAAATGCAGTTCCTGATCAACAGCCTACGTTCCGCTTTCGGATTGCCAGGCGTGGGACAAGCACTTTCGCATCCCTGACCGTCCGCCGCGACCATGCCGGGGGGCAGTGGTAGGGCGGGACATGGACATCGCTCGTGCGCGTTGAATGCGCAATCCTTGCGCAAATCGTTCTCTGGATCAAACACCCGCCGCAGAGAGAATTATAGCGTCCAAAGTCAGCGATGCGACAGACGTAGGGAAAACACACGACTCTAAACAGGAGAAATGAAGATGGACGACAACTTCGAAACGATCCTTCCCGATTTGAAGACCTTGGACGAGATGTCCAGGGCGGAGCAGACGCGTTCGGTCGACGTCGCGTCTCAGGATGTAACGGACGGGGGCCTGGTTGAGGTCTCGGTGCAACTGCTGGACAAGGCCAGCAGGTGTCCCGATATCATCGGAGCCGCAATGGCCGAAGTCGTCTCGGACCTGTCCCCCGAGAACGCTGATATCGAGGACGCGATTGCCGAGATGAGGCTAACGGCGTGGAACCGCAATCAGATCGTTGAACAAGTGGCCGGGCTTGTTGAAAACACGTCGCAACTGACTGAAGCGCGTTACCAATACTGCCGCATCGTCTTGGGTCGTCTGGCCGGCGACCAGGTTGCCGATCAATCGATCGTCCAACAGCGGCGAGTGAAGATGCAGGTGCTGGCGTGGCACGACCATCGCGCCGAGTGCGAAGAGCCAGCCAGAGAGAAGATTCGTCGCACGCTATGGCGCGCCAACGGCCGGCCTAAACCTGCCACTCAGCAGATGTTCGATCTGGCGCCATTCCTGCAGGAGCGTTTGTTGGCATATCGCCCGGACCCAACCGGCGGCCGCCTGCGACGTTGGTGGACCGAGGTGAGGGCAGACGTATTGCGATTGGGGCCAGCGGCTACGTTCTCGTTCGCAATCGCGTTGACGGCCGTGTTGATAGGCGTGGGGATGTGGGTTGCCGCACGAAGAAATGTCCGGGACTTCCAGGGCCAACTGGATAACCTGCGGCGGGATCTCGTCCCAATCACGACCTCTTCCGACGACTTTGAGGAGAAATGGAAGCAAACGGTCGCTGAATTGGAAGCAGCCCAAGCGAGGAACGAAGAACTCTCCGAAACGGTCACCGAGCACCAAGCAGCCAAAGCCGCCGCCGAGGACTTCGAGCAGAAGTGGCAGCAAACGGCCGCTGATCTTCAGGCAGCCCAGACGCGAGTCGGAGAACTCTCCAACGCCGTCGCCAAATACGAATCGCCGGACGTAGTCAAACGGTTGGCCGAAGAAATCGGCACCGAAGAGGCTCGAAAGAAGCTGGAAGGACTAAGGTTGGTGATTCTACCGCACCCGCTAGCTGTGCATCTTGAAACGGTCCTGACCGACCCGAAAGCACCGTTCGACGTCGTGCCAACGGTGATTTCGCTTCCGAATCTGGAGGCGAACACATTGTCGGCGTATTACACCAGCGAGCGAGACTTCGCCTTCCTTAAGGACAAGATCCAGGACTTCGACTGGAACAACCTTGTCGCCGTCACCGTTGAACCGCTGGGGAATGCTGGCCAGAGCCGCGTGTGCTTCTATCGACTGGCATCGGCCCAGACCCTCCTCACGGTCGACGGTCCCACGGTATCGTTTCCCAAGGACTACGTGGCCGATGTGCGGTATCACCTGCGGCGTCCTTCGCAGCCAGACAAAGCCTACAACACAGCCCTTTGGAAGGCGAAGACCGCCACCGACCCGCGTCAATTCGGCGAAGCCGTGCTGTTGATGGGGCTCGCGCGATATTTCGATGGAGAATACCCGGAAGCTGTCAGCCTGCTGATGCAGGCCGGAGAACATCTGGAGAAAAGCGATCTGCAGCAAAGTATCGAATCTCTCGTTGGCGAAGCTCTTGACCCAAAGGCGGAACACGAGCAGGTCTTCGCTCGCGGGCTGATGTTGCAGTCGCTGATCTACACGGCTTTGGGCGACGCCGAACGGGCCAAGGCCAGCTTCGATCGAGCGAAGCAGTGGGACCCGGACGTCACCACCTTGTCGTACCCGCAGCTTGCGGCGGCGGGAGAGTAGGACGCGAAAGCAGGAGGCGTCCCCATGAGTATCCAGATCTTGCGGTTAGACGACATCCACGGCGAAGCGCTTCCCAGCGGAGGCGCGGCGATGGTGCCGCATCTGTTCCAGTGTCTGCCGCGGGCTTCTGCACGCGTGGTTCGTATCCACGGTGATCCGCTGCTGCGGGAGGGGGACGCCTTCGAAAACGAAACGTCTCCAGACCACCAGCAACCAAAGATCGGCGCCAGTTTTGTCGCGACGCCAAGCGGCAAAGGCAGTTTCACGCAGGCGGGCCAGTCCGTTTTTCGGATCTGTGGCACGCCGGTGATGACAATGGCAGGCAAGCTGGAGACTTGTTCCGACGGGCCTGCGAAAACCCGGTGTAAGGCCGCCGTGATTCTTCGTGGACGGCCCCTGATATTTGTCAATGGTTCCCCTGTTCTAGAAGGAAAGGAATAGCGACATGAATGTATCGACCACACTGATCTCGCCCGGCGATCCTACGATTGTAGGCTTTGGCCCGACGCCGGTAGTCTTGGGCCGTGTAGCGCCGGGTGATGGGTTGGAAGTGTTTCGTGCGTACTGTGGTCAGTCGTTGACAGGGCAGCTCCTGCCTCGATGTCTAAAGCGGCTCCGCGAGTTCCAGGAACTCGGCGTTCCGGTTCCGAAGACCTCGGGGATCGGTATCTTCGATTGGGCCGCTGCGACGGCTATGTGCGACTCGCGCGGAGAGACGCAACGTTTTCACCGATTGCAGAAAGCTCTCCCGCGATTCGACGACACGGTCGCGAAGGAGTTCGTGGACCTGATCAGGGCAATACCCGAGTTGCCTGACGACACGGACGCTGAGAGCGAGGATGGCGGTGAAAAGGATGATGAGATCGTGATCGAATTCGCTCGCCGCGCCGATCACCTTGCCTCCCGGATTCCAGGTTTCGGCTGTGTGGTGAACACCAAGACGGCCGCGAAACAGGTCGTCGAGCAATTGAACATCTTCACGCCGCTCACGGCCAACCTCGAAGCGGAAACGCAAACGGCTCTAGCAGTGCGAACCGACGGCGCATTGTCGACCCGCAATCAGTCGATCTCCGAACAGGCGCAGCGTTTTCTCGACGGGGCCAAACCGTTCGTGCAGTCTTACGCCGCGATCAATCTGTATGACTTGAATGCGGGCGTCGCCGTGCCCGAGGTGGTCTATGTCGTGAACTGTCCGGAGGGGGTCGAGTATGCTCTGGCTCACGATTACGAAAGACTGACCGAGTTGTTGTTGGACCTGGACGAACCGGCTATCGATCTGATGCTGGCCGAGCCCCTCTCGTCGCTGGATAGCCTCTCTGGCATCACGGCTGCGATGGGCGCGACGCCGAAACTGCTGGGTGGCATCTGGGCCGGTTTCGATGGCTATGCCGACGCGGACCATCTGCGCGAAATTGCGACGGATAACGGTCCCCAAGGGACCATCTCCGCTGGAAAGGTATGGCTTTTTGCAGGCCGCGGACGTCACAAGGTCGTCGAAGGCGTTTCGGTCGCCCCGGCGGTTGCCGGTCTACGGTCGGTCCTTGACCTGCGTCTGGAAATCCCGGCGCAAATGTACGGTCCGCTGATCCCCTTGTTTGGTGCTCAGGCCGAAAAGGAGATGTTCGGTTTCGATGAACTGGATACGGCAGACTGGAATATGAGTTTGGCGAACGATTTGGGCATGAAAGGGTTCAACGTGGTGCGGAAGAACAGGAAAGGCTTCGTATCGGTCGAAACCGCCCGTACGCGAAGTTCCCTTCCTGCCCATTCGAAAATCGATCCAGTTCGCGTGCACGCCCTGTGCCAGGGAAGCGTGCAGCGCTATATGGAAAACGAAGCGCGCGGCGACCTGAACGTCGACGCCGTTCGCCGCCACCACTGCGAACGAGCCACCGAAATGGTCCCGCTGCACGGAGTCCCGGGTTTCCTGTTGGTCGTCGGACCGGCGCCTGGTGAGAAACCTGGACTGTTCAACATTCGTACATCGACCCGCCTGCCGGATTCGATCGAGACTTTCAAATTCGTTTCGAGTATTGCGATCGCCAATTGATCGCCAAGATGGAGAGGAGCTTTCGATGCCTTACAAGCAGTTTGTTGGTCAAGAGACCCCTGTGGAATTGGACGAAGCGATCACCATTGACGCGGTGACCGTCCAACGAACCCGCAACTGCCAGTCCAAGGGTGGAAACAGGACCGTGTTGGAGCTAGGGAAGACCGAGGAATACGTTGTCTATCTGACCGGTCCTCTGGGCGTCGTCGACGCTTTGCTGAGCCTGTGGAATACGACGACGGGTGAACAACTCCGCGTCGTCCACCAGACGCATGTGCCGGTCGAAGGCGGGGCCCCCATTCTTAAGGACGTCTACGAGGAGATCTACCCAGACCTCCGTCCGGTAGAACGAACGACAAACCACGAGGATGCCACAATGACCGTCGGGCTGGCCACGTTGACGCCGCCCAGCGGTGGGCACCTGGAGCAGGACAACGAGTAGTCCCACCAAACACCGGCCGTGCGGCTTCTATTCGGCAACGCTGCCTCGCGCAGCCTTTCGGAACCAACCGCACGGCCGGATTTCATTCGGGAGACACATGGACATGGCAAAAACAACAACCAAGCAGCGAGTCGGACGCTTCACCAAGAAGGCAAAACTGGCTTATCGTGCATGGAAGTGGAAAAAGCGATTGGAGGCGATGAAGCGACTCCTGGACGAAGAGACTCGCGTTGCGGCGACCATCGAGCTTACGGAGTCCTTTGTTCCTAGCCTGCTAAGACGGGTCTTGGGACGTTCGGCCACTGGGCATCCCTACTGGTTGATGCACAAAGCGCATTTCAAGGTGTTCCGGACCTGTGTCCAGGCATCCGAGTCGATTGAGGTAGGGCGAAGACAATTGCGCCAAGCTGACGAAGTGGCCCGAAGGATCGATGAACAAGCATCGAAGGCCATTCGTCAGTATCGGATGAATGGAAAGAAGTGGCGAGAATTCGAAGCGGTGACGCAAGATTTGGTTGTCGCCAGAAGCATCTTCAGCAACAGTCGTCAATTCTACGGATCAAAGACGAAGGACGACCGTCAGCTCGGACGACAGATCGCTCGCCTGGAATCGCGGCAATGCGAGCTTTTTGACGAGTTGATAGCCTATTGGGCCATGCTGGAAACCGACCGGCAACTGGTAATCGAACGAATGGCCCGCTACCGCGCAAAGGTCAAGGAAGTGGGCCGGAAGCGAGACAACTTCAGCAGAGTGTTTGCCGGGGCCGAGCGAAGAGACGACCTGCTGCGACAGATCAACGACGGCTCGCCCGAGCAGCGTGCGCAGCTTGCGGTTGCGAAGGTATGGAACCTCGCTTGGCGTTGGGCGAAACAGGCGGATCGTTATGAGGCGGCGCCGGGCCGGTGACCGAAACGGAATCGTCTTCATTCGTGAACGGTTTTCTTTTCAGGAGTCCATGGCAAATGTTCCCGACACTTGATATTGACGGCAAACCCGCCGACGTCGCCGACTTCAAATTCACGAGTTGCCTGTGCAAAGAGTCGAATCTGGTGGCGACCCTGGGGCAGCCTATCGCACCGCCGGACGATGAGGCCGACGTGGATCTGAAATTCGGCGACTCCACATATCCTTTTCGCATCGAGGACTTCTCAATTCGACCTCAAGGTGACTCGCCGCCGCGGGTGTGGCTTCAGGACCCCGTGTGCGCGGCACAGCCGTTCTGTCTGAGCGTCTATTCGAGCCGGGATGGCGTCAGCTTCGGCGATACTATCGAGGATCGCCTGAAGACCGTATCGTTGCGACTCGACGCACCCGCCGAAGTGTATCGCACGTTCCCCACGATCACAGTTGACTGCCGGCTACCTCAACTGCTCGATGATGTTTGCGCGCGCAACGGGTGGTTCTGGCGCCACGGCGGCGACCGCGTTGTTGAAATCGGGACGCTCACTGGGGACGACCAGCCGTTGACGGCCGTGGCAGCTAGTCGAATAAAACGTGGTTTTGCATTGGAGCAAGTGGGTCCCCCATTTCCCGGCGTCGGCGACCGTGTGTCCTTCGGCGAGTTTCAAGGAGTGGTGAAGTCGATCGTTATCGACTGGGTCCATGGCAGCCCGGCGAACTGCTCACTCTCGGCCTTCTTGGGTGACGCGCCGCCTCTTGATCGTTGTCTGCCCGATGGCACTTGTTTCCGTCCATGTGTGGTTCAAGAGTTGGGTTCGCCGCTGCTCGTCGACGTCGAATGGGAAGACGGATCAACGACTCCGGCACTCGGGCGGCTGATGCTTCGTCGAGGCGGCAAGTACCGAGAACAATTGCCTGTGGATGTTGGGGACCGATTGATCATCGCCCTGGAAACCAACGGTGTGTCTGCCGAACTACCGCGAATCTACACCTTTGACGAGGACGAGCCGTGCGAGATTTTTCGAATCGAGGCCAATGAGTACGAAGTCACGGCTGTCGAAATTCGCCATCGCGCGGACGCGCGCGCCGAAATTTCCACCAACCAGCTCGTCATGGGCATTGATACAGAGGTGAACGTCGATGAACGCTGAATCGCATCCAATCCACGAAGCTGCCGTGGCTTTGCTACGCTTTGGCCTGGGGCTGGAATGGCAGGACGTTTGTCATCTGTGGACGCCGTCCAGCGTCTCACGGTTTCTCCGGGAGTTTCCGGACCGTCCCCAAGCTTCGATGGCCCAGTTGCGAACGGTCTTGTCGCTGTTGGACAACAAATGCCATGTCAAGGTTGCCGGGATCGAGCCATGTCCTCCGCCGCCGCTTGAACACGGCAGTCCGGACGGGCGGCTGATCGTCGCTCGCGACCACCGTCGGGCGATACTGGAAATCGTGTGGCGTCGCAACACCCTTGCCCAGCATGCCGAATTGCTGGAGAAACACATTGGAGAGGCCATCGAGTCGTGGAAGCCGTTCGGCTGGCATTCGGTGGACTGGTCAATGCATTGGCCACAACTCGGACCAATCATAGTCCCCGACGATCAACTCGCCAAGAACGAACCGAGACGGCCTCTTGACACTGATCTAGAGCAACTGCTGGAGTCGTTCGCCGAAGGCTTTCTCGCCAAACGGCATGGGGCGACGCCCGGACGGACGTGGTTGTCAGTAGAACTCGAACGGGACGCCGTGTCACTTGAACCGGAAACCGTTCCGGTCACCGATGAACAGTTTCAATTCTTCCTGATCAATCGTGACGCCAGTAACCTATGTTGGAGGTTCGAGTCACGTCAGGACGGCGCAACGTGGTCCGAATTCACCTTGACCGCGCTGGCAGAAACGGAATTCCTCGAGTTGCTTGTTCAAACGGAGGCCGATTCCGATCCGGCTCGACTTGAGTGGAAAATCGACGGAACGGCCATCGGAAGTCAACGTCCGGACGTTGATTTTCCGGAAATTCACCGGTTCGAACTCACCTGCAAACCGGCGACTCAGGTTATGCTCCGCTGCGAATGGCCCGCAACAATGAACAACCCCGGCGTGCATGTATCTGCCAATCCAACCGTATTTCAAACGGCAGCGAGAGTAGGAGAGGTTGGCTATCAGTCGGCTTATGTCTCAGAGGTGCCGATAGGAGCCGAGGCATTCGTCAACCCGTTACGAGAGCGCAGCCGCATTCGGGGAATTCACCAACCGCTTCCGCTGCTGCCAGGTTCTCCGCGTGAAGAGTTGTCTGTCTTCTTTTCCCGCGCCGGCACGGTGCTGCAACGCCGCGCCACCGGATGCGCTCAAGCCGAAAGGCTGATTCAAGGTCGTTTTGCGGACGAAGTTGCTGCTGCCTCTTGCGTTGACGACGCGTGGCTGCACACCGGTACTCCTGAAGTCACACAAGGGCTGTTGATCTCTGTCCGTCCACGGGAAGGCGCGAACGGGGGCGCCAGGAGTAGGTTGCGGCATCGTATTCATCGTTATATCGAGGACGCACTACCGGCGGGAAAACCGTTTGATGTTCAAGTTGAGGAGGTCTGTCATGTCGTTTCAAATGGCTAAGGATCGCGGCTTCATACCACAACTTGTCGGTCACGCTTTCTTTGATGCCGTAGCCAAGCAATGTTCGGTGGAATGGTTGGCCGCGTGGTTCAACGACACGATTCAGCAATGCGAAGGTCTCACGGCAGGTCTAGTAGACGGTGAACCCAGGGTTGGAGTGCAGCGAGTCTGCGGGGTGGCGCATCGGGTCCCATTCGAGACTGTTCCATTGGAGACCACGAGTGTTCCCCGGAATTCGCGTGTCATTCGGCTTGTGCTGGACGAACAGCCGGAGCCATTGGTTGACGGCGACCACACGTTGGAAGCCATCCAACCGCGAGCAGCACTGGTCGTTTCGTCATCCGACCGCGCGCGAGGCATTGAGCTCGCGCGCCTGAGGTGGCAAGGCAACGAGCCACGAATCGACCTCACGTTCTGGCCTGACGGTTTACCCACCATCGCTTCCCACCCCGCTTCGAAAGCAGCCCTTGACGAATTACGGACCCGCTTGAAGTCGCCGCCGCTTTCGCTCCGATGGCTGCTGAACCGTGCGGAAGGACTGCCGTGGATCGCGATTGTTCCTGAACTGCTTGACGTCTTAGGGGAACGATACAACGTTGATCCGCATTCCCGTCAACTGCTTGCGGAAGCGGCCGGACGAACGAGTGAAGCTGAAACCGTACACGACCTGCTGAGAATCCTCGACGACACGGATATGTACATGTCGCCTGTCGTGGAGTGGAAACGGCGGCGATTTGAATTCCAAGCCCCGCTTCACGCAGTCGAGCATCGTTTTGTCAATGCCGAAGGCAATACACAGACACACCATTATGTCTTCGAGCCTCTGGCAACCACAGACTTCGAGACCGACGAACGCCAACTCTGGCTGGGCCTGCTAGTCGACAGCGTCGATCAGACAGAAGCCAACGGCTCTCCTCTCAGAGTCCTCGTTCACAAGCAGAGTGGGCCCGTAGGCAAACCCATCCGGCCGGCCGACGACCCTCAGATCATCACTACGCTTCAATCCTCCGAACCGTTCGAAATCGAGATTCGTGGTGCAACCGTCCGGGCAGGGCTATATGTCGAGCAATGAGGCGACCAATGGACAGAACACATTTGGCGATTGGCAACTTTCCGTCGACGGGGGAAGGTAGTTGGGAACGGCCTCCGAGCCAGCACGGCTAGCAATACAACATGCCGTACCATCGGCGAAGAAGGCTTCAACATATAGGCGAGTCATTGAAGGTCTCGCACGCGCCGCTATCCTTCGGTCAGACGTTCACGTGAGGTCGCGTTTACGAAAGTGGGTGTCAATCGACTATTCAAACGGTGTATCGATTTGTTATGGAGGACGTACGAAATGAGAACGATGGTTGTTGCTCTGTTCCTGTTTGTCGCTTCGGTCGGTGGTACGGCCGCACGCGGCCAGTTTGTCTCTGCGATCAGTTCTGCCAATGATCCGGCGGTTTGTGACGCGGTCAACCGTTTTGGCTTCGATCTCTACAAGCACCTGCGTCGACACAAGGGCAATCTCGTATTCAGTCCAATCAGTATTTCCACGGCACTTGCCATGACGTATGCAGGCGCCGAAGGACGGACCGAGAAGGAGATGGCTGGCGTGCTTCATTTCGACACCATGCGCGAGAACCGTGTGCACAGAGGGTTCGGCGTTCTCGTGCGCGTCCTGAACGACGGCAGCACGCAAGATGGCTATCGGCTGGTAGTGGCAAACAGGCTGTTTGGACAGCGCGGCTACGGGTTCCTTCCGGCCTTCTTGAACGTGAACCGTGAACAATATGGAGCGGAACTGGCCGAACTCGATTTCAGGGGCGGGACCGATGCGGCGAGGCGCAGCATAAACGCCTGGGTCGCGGCGAAAACGGAACGGAAGATAGAGGAGTTGATCCCGCCCGGTGCCCTCGATGCCGCGCTGACACGACTCGTGCTCGCCAACGCGGTGTATTTCCACGGCGAGTTTACGTATCCGTTTGAGGAACAGGCAACTGCAGACACGCCATTTCACATCTCGGCAAATCGCGTCGTCAACGTGCCGATGATGTACCAGCAACGCGACTTCCTGCGCTACGTCGCTGTCGACGGTGTGAAAGTGTTGGAACTTCCCTACGGGACCGACCGGCGTATTTCGATGCTGATCCTGCTGCCCAATGAAGCTGGCGGGTTGCACGAGTTAGAGCAGAAGCTGACTGTCGAGAACATGGCGAAGTGGTGCTCGCTGCTTCGTTCCGGGCCGGTCCGTGTCTATCTTCCCCGCTTCGAACTGACGTCCGAGGTCGTTTTGAACGATGTCTTGAAAACGATGGGAGCGAGGTCCGTTTTCGCCCCAGGTGAAGCCGACTTATCGGGCATGTGCGATCAGGAACATATTTGGCTTTCCGCCTTCATCCACAAAGCGATTGTGGACACCGACGAGAAGGGCACCGAAGCGGCTGCAGCAAGTGCCGCGATCGTGGCTGCCCGGGCTCCCGATCCTGAGCCCGCGGTGTTTCGAGCGGATCACCCCTTCGTGTTCCTCATCCGAGAAAACCGCACAAACAGCCTACTGTTTCTCGGTCGCGTATCGACCCCACAACGTCCACAGTTTCGCCCATGGTGACATTGTCCGTTGAAGTAGGTGCCAACGGCCTGTTTCGCGGCTACACAGGTTGCTTGTCGCACCCAAATCGAGTACTGGTGTACTCAGAATGAGTTCGCTGGACGTGTAAGATTTGGGCTCGTTTCAAGCCAGAATGCCGGATACAGGAAGCAATTCGGGACTCCTTCTTCAAATGCGGGGGATCGACAAGTCGTTTCCGGGTGTGCATGCGCTGAAGGACGTTTCGCTTGAACTGCATCGGGCCGAAGTCCTTGCTCTGGTGGGCGAGAACGGAGCCGGCAAGAGCACCCTGATCAAGGTGCTGGGCGGGGCCCATCTACCGGATGGCGGCGAAATTCTGCTGGACGGTCGGCGCATCCACATACCCACGCCGACCGCTGCACAGCAGGCGGGGGTGTCGATCATCTACCAGGAGTTCAATCTGGTTCCGGATCTGACCGTTCGCGAAAACATCTTTCTCGGGCGCGAGCGGACGCGAGGCGGTTTTGTTCGGGCGTCCGATGAGCGTCGGGATGCACTTAGGCTGTTCGAGAGAATTGGGCTGAATATGGATCCGGAAGCCCGTTGCCGGGACCTGTCGGTGGCCCAGCAACAGAAGGTGGAGATCGCGAAGGCTCTTTCGGTGGACGCGAGAATCATCGTCATGGATGAGCCCACCGCGGCGCTTACCACACAGGAGGTGGATCATCTCTTCGCGATTATCCAGGATCTGAAAGCCCACGGCATCGGCATCATCTACATCAGCCATCGTCTTGACGAGATATTCGAGGTAGCCGATCGTGTCATGGTGCTTCGAGACGGCGAGTATGTCGGCAGCGAAGAAATAGGCGAAATCTCCCGCGAAAGGCTGATCGAGATGATGGTTGGCCGGCCGATCGAGTCGGAATTCCCGAAACACGCCGCCACACCGGGCGCCGAGCGTTTGCGTGTGGAGGGTCTGCGTCGAGGCGACGTTGTGCGCGATGTTAGTTTCAGCGCGCGGGCCGGCGAGGTGTTGGGATTCGCGGGACTTGCCGGGGCGGGCCGAACCGAGACGATGCGTTTGGTTTTCGGGGCCGATACGCCGAATGCCGGGCGGATTTACGTCGACGGCAAGGAAACGGCTATCCGCAATCCACGGGACGCCATTCGCAACGGTATCTGCCTCCTTACTGAAGACCGCAAGCAGCAGGGGCTTGTCTTGGGCCATTCGGTTCGCGAGAACTTTGGGCTGCCGAACCTGGATCGTTTTGTTCGCGGCCTTTTCCTCGACCAACGGAAGGAGCGATCGGAATTCGCCGTTTACGTCCAGAGCCTCAAGATCAAGCTGGCCAGTCAGGAACAGCGAACGGCCAATCTCTCGGGTGGCAATCAACAGAAGGTGGTGCTGGCCAAATGGCTGGCACGCCATGCCGACATCGTCATCTTTGACGAACCGACGCGAGGAATCGACGTGGGGGCAAAGTACGAGATCTACCTGCTGATGAACAAGCTGGCCGCCGAGGGCAAGGCCATCATCATGATCAGCAGCGAGTTACCCGAGATACTGGGCATGAGCGATCGAGTGATCGTGATGCACGAGGGGCAGGTCAAAGGAGAAATTACCGACGTGGCGAACACAAGCCAGGAAGACATCCTGTCGATGGCGATCGCGTGATATTGGTAGGAACGAGAACATGAGAAAGGAATTGCTGAGCAACTACGGGATGATCCTTGTCTTGGCAGGGTTGTGTGTCCTGTTCAGCGTACTGACGTTGGAGAGGAAAGCACCGACCGGCAAGGCCGCGGTCGACGAGGTTGTCCAATGGATCAGCAGCGATTGTGAGAGGTCGGACATAATCCTGGCGGTCGGGGCAATCAATAAATCTTCCTCACCGTTCGCAGAGCAAGTCGGCACGGATCTCAAGGAACAAGGGTTCAGCAACACGCGAATCGTCGTGGGCATCCCGCGTGACCTGCGTTTGACGCTGGAAGGGATCGAGGCCGACGGCGGCAAGCTTGCGGCAATCGTGACCAGCGGCGACGTGCCCAAATGGCGCGTAATCGACCAGATCCCCAGGGACTTCCCCGAATTCGACGGATTCAAGATGGTTGCACCGCAAAAGCGTCTGCGCTCCGGCTTCTTGAAACCGAAAAACCTGCTGGCGATCGTGAACAGAATCGTAGTCATTGCTGTCATCGCGATCGGCATGACCATGGTGATCATCACCGCCGGTATCGACCTGTCCGTCGGCAGCCTGATCGCGCTTTCTGCCGTGGTAGCGACCCTGTTCATGAAGAAGATGGGCGGCCTGGACGCACCGGGATGGACGATCCCGGTCGGGTTCCTGCTGGGAACGCTGGTGTGTGGCCTTGTCGGAGCAATCGCCGGCGTAATTATCGCTTGGTCGCGGGTTGCGGCATTCATAACGACGCTGGCTTTCATGATGATCGCTCGAGGACTAGCGCGAATACTGACCAATGAGTACTCGGTCTATCAAGTGCCGGAAGATCTTCCCTGGCTTGGCCGCGGCTATTCGCTGGGCATCCCCAATACAGTGATCCTGCTCGTGATTCTGTACGCGATCGCTCATGTATTCATGTCGCGAACGCGATTGGGCCGCTACATCTATGCCGTGGGCGGAAACGAGGAAGCAGCTCGCCTGTCTGGTGTGCCGGTCAAATCCGTGATCGTGTTCGTCTATACGGTCAGCGGTCTTGCAGCAGGGCTGGGTGGCTGCATACTGGCGTCGCGAATTGGTTCGGGATCGCCCTCCACTGGCAAGATGTTCGAATTGTACGTTATCGCTGCCGTAGTAGTGGGCGGTACGAGTCTATTCGGAGGCTCGGGCAAGGTGCTAGGTACGCTGATAGGAGCCTTCATCATTTCCGTGATCCAAAACGGAATGAACTCGTTGCACCTGGGAGACCCAGAACAACTCGTGGTCCTCGGAGCGGTGATACTAGGCGCTACGCTGCTGGACAAGCTCCGCAGCAGGAGCACGAAAGGGGTCAGGTCTTGACTTGTAACTTAAGGCACGCGATGCAACGCATTCGATATTTCTGGTGAAGCGTTAAGTTACAAGTCAAGACCTGACCCCAATTCTCGGAAAGGTAGCCTCATGAGAGGTCGGAAGTTTGGTGTGGTGTGTGTCATTGGGATCGCAGCGGCGATTCTTGTTTCATCGTGTTCGAAGACGGAGAGCAAGGGGGTAATCGGTGTCACCTGCATGGACATGTCCAATCCGTTCTTCAAGCTCATCGCCGAGGTCATGGAGGCCGAAGCGCAGAAGTATGGCTACCGGATACTCGCCCGCAGCGCCGACTTGGATCCCGCCAAACAGAACACGCAACTGGCCGATTTCGTGGCGCAGGAGTGCGATGCGATCTTCCTGAACCCGGTCGACTCGAAAGCCGTCGGTCAAGCGGTGAAAGACGCCCACGCGGCGGGCATTCCCGTCTTCACTTACGATGTGCAGGTGACGGCGGAAGGGGCGACGGACTTGATCTTCTCGCACATCGGCAGCGACAACTTTCAGGGCGGCCGGTTGGCCGGCGAGAGTATGATGAAGGTCACAGGCGACAAGGGCGAAATCGCCGTCATCACGTATCCCGAGGTCACGTCATGCATCCTGCGCGTGGATGGGTTCAAGGACTACCTCAAGGAGCACAACAGCAAGATGAAGATCGTTGCCGAGCTTTCCGGCCAAGGCAGCGGGGATGGTGGTTTGAACGTGGCAACGGACATTCTGCAGTCGCATCCGGATATCAATGGCATCTTCGCCATCAACGATCCGTCGGGTTTGGGTGCGTACGGTGCGATATCGAGCGAAGGCAAGACAGATCAGATAACCATCATCGCCTTCGACGCCTCGCCGGCAGGCAAGCAGGCGGTGTTCCAGAAGAAGCTGTACGATTCGCCGCAACAGTACCCACGAAGAATGGCCAAAGACACGGTTGATGCGTTCATCACGTACCTTGATGGAAGAGAGGTCTCCAAGAAGAAGTTCATTCCCTGCACGCACTATTATTACGAAGATTCGGTCAACGACGAAAGCCGCGTGAAGGAGCAGTGGTAGTCACGCACTCGTTCGTTTACCCCAATGCCGGAGGCGATGGGGGGCGCCATGGATGGACGATCTACCCCGCTGCCCGCCATCGCCTCCGGCTTCGGGTTAAACATGTTACATCTAACCGGGAGCGGCTCCTGCGACTGTGACGGGAATCTGCAACTTGACCGTCTGCGGGGGCATACATCGATTGGCATCGCAGGCTTGGTAACGGATCGTTATGCCGATGTTCGAGTCACCCGGAGAGGCATCGTCGCCTAACGTCGCGTACGAACGGATCGATACTCGCCCGGCAAACACGCTGATCGATTCGTTGAGCCCCTTGACCGTGAATGATTCGCCTTTCGGATACTCGGTTCGCACGTCCTTCAACGTTAAGGGCGAATCTAGTGTGACCGTGACGGGAATCAGTTGTTCCGAGGACGCCGGATTGGCATTCACGTGCCAACCTCCGTCTACGTCGAGTACGCTGTCGATGTGGAACTCGCGACCGGGCTGGAGTTGGTCGACGGATAGCTTCGCCTCGGCCTTGAGAACTTGCTGATCCGCAGGCTTCGCAGTCCCGGCCAATTGTTCGACCGTGAAGCCCGCGTCCAACAATTGCCCCAGGCCTTGAACCATCGCCGGGAGTTCCGATGGGCTTGCAGCGATCGGCCCGCTGAACGCTGCGAGAGTCTTCGCCGCCAACCCGGCGTATCGCTGGTCGCCGGTGCGCAGGGCAAGCGACACCAGTGCTTGGACGGCGATACTGTTACCGGAGGGAATGACGGAGTCCTCAGCCGTTTTGGGCCTTGCTAACAAGGTGTCGTGCTGGGCCGACGTGGTGTAGAAGCCGCTCAGTGCGGGGTCCCAGAACAATTCGACCATCTGGTCCGTCAGGGTATGTGATTCGGATAGCCAACGATCCTCGCCCGTAGCCTGATGCAGTGCCAATAGGGCGTCGATCAGGAATGCGTAGTCCGCCAGATAGCCGGGGATCTTGGCGTGACCGCTGGCGTAGCTGTGGTACAGACGACCGTCTGAATCGCGCATCTTGTCCAGGACGAACGTTGCCGCGGCTTCGGCCGCCTGTCGATACGCATCTTCGCCCAGCACTCGATAGCCGTCCGCCAGGGCGGCGATCATCAGACCGTTCCAGTCGGTCAGTACCTTTGTATCCAATAACGGTCGCGGGCGTTTGTCGCGAGCGTTCAAGAGGGCGTCGCGCATCGGCCCCAAACGATCCAACAGATCGGTCGCACTCATTTCCAGAGTTGCGGCCGACTGCTCGATCGGCTCGAACTGCTGAAGGACGTAACGATCGTCCTCGAAGTTCGGCTGCCCATTCAGACCGTAGACTGTGGCGAACAGCTTGTAGTCGTCTTCGCCTAAGAGATTCCGGACCTCTTGTTTGGTCCACACATAATACTTGCCCTCTTCGTGCTCCGATTCAGCATCCAGCGCCGAATAGAAGCCACCCTCGGGGGATGTCATTTCGCGCGCGACAAACGCCCGGATGTCCTCGACCACCTGCCGATAGCGCGGTTCGCCGGTTGCCTCAAACGCTTCCAGGTACACGCCAGCAAGCAGCGCATTGTCGTACAACATCTTCTCGAAATGTGGCACTCGCCAGAATCGGTCTGTGCTGTAGCGGTGGAATCCACCACCTAGATGATCCCAGATACCACCGCGAGCCATGTGGTCCAATGTCTTGGTAGCCACCCGCAACGCCTTTTCGCTTTCTGCATGCCGAGCATAGTACAGCAGCAGAGAAGGCTTCAGCGGTTGCGGGAATTTTGGCAGATGAGCTTGTGAAGGGTGATAGCCGAAACCACCGTACTGCGGATCGAACTGTCGGCCCAACCCGTCCACGGCTCGCGAGACAACCGCTCGTTCCAGACTTTGGACGTCGCCCGATTTCTGAGGTTTCGTCGCTTTGCGCAGTGCCTCAGCAACGCGATCAGCAAACTGTTTAGCGTCGTCGCGGCGATCGCTCCAAGCTGCCGTGACGCGGGTCAACACGGTTCGGAAGCCCACCATTCCCGCTCGGTCGTCCGGCGGCCAGTACGTACCGCCGAAGAACGGCTTGCGTTCCGGAGTCAGGAACACGGACAACGGCCACCCGCCGCGAAGGCCCATCAAGTGGATGGCCGTCATGTACACATCGTCCACATCGGGAAGCTCTTCACGATCCACCTTGATGCAGACAAAATGCTCGTTCAGCACCGTGGCGATCTGGGGATCAGAGAAGCTCTCGCGTTCCATCACATGGCACCAGTAACACGAACTGTAGCCGATGGACAAAAAGATCGGCTTGTCCTCAGCCACCGCCTTCTCAAAGGCTTCTTTGCCCCACGGATACCAGTCCACCGGATTGTGCTTGTGCAGCAGCAGGTACGGACTGGTTTCCTTGGCCAGCCGATTCTCGCGAGTTGACGGTTTCTTCTGTCCGTCTTCCGCTTCGGCAGCGTGGACACTTGGCTGATCGATGGTACCGCTAGAGTTGTCGTGCATGCGATGGATCCCAAAGAGTGAGGCAATAAGAACTGCCGCACTAACCGCAAGCCATATGTATCGATTCACAATGAGTCGCCTTCTTGGATTTGAGTAGAACCGCTGGTAAGGAGGTCTGAGACAAATGTTCGCAGGCGATGTCGCCCCCCGGGCTACAGGCGTTGCCCCATCGCCGACAAGGCCTATTCGCCGTCTGCGGGCCCTATGAGTTCCAATACCGTCTTTACCTTTCCCCTGATGGAGCTAAACTGCTGCTGGCGTTCAGAATGTGGAGCACTCCTATATAAGCGCGACACACCATCTGAATGTCACTGGTTCCGGCCAGCACGATGATTCGCCGAGATGCCCCGGACGCCTTATGTAGCGACGTACACGCGGCCGAAGCATCAAGTTCACTTTGTCGTCGGAAGGAAGGCGAGCCAAGGATGCTTGAAGGGACTACGGTATTCGTTGTGGACGACGACGAAGCGTCTCGCGACTCGGTTCGCTGCCTGGTCGAACCGATGGGCGTCGCCGTGGAGCTGTTTGCGTCGGCCGAGGAATTCCTGGACGCCTACGATCCGTCGCGGCCCGGATGCCTGGTCACCGACCTGAGGATGCTTGGGATGAGCGGTTTGGATCTGCAAGAAGAACTGAGCCGCCGAGGAATTCGAATCCCGACGATCGTTATGAGCGGGTACGCCGACGTGCCTGTTGCCGAGCGCGCGATGCAGCAGGGGGCGTTGACGTTGTTGGAAAAGCCATGTCGCGGCATGGAACTGTGGGATGCCATCCAGAAGGCGTTGGAGTTGGACCAGAAAACGCACGAGGAAAACGCTCGCCGCCGCGAAATCGAGGATCGTCTTCAGACTCTGACCGAACAAGAACAAGAGATCCTCGATTCCATCGTCGAAGGCACGCCGAACAAGGCCATTGCCAACACGCTTGATGTCAGCCTGCGGACGGTCGAAGCCCGCCGCAAGAGCATCTTCCAGAAAACGAAGACGCACTCCGTAGCCGAATTGGTCCAAGCGGTCATGGAAATGAGATCCGACAGACGGCGAGGCTAGTGCCGTACCCAGTCGCTGAGTTCCCTCAATCGAAAGATGGGAGGGCGAGGCTCCTGCCTGTCTTGTCCATCATCCAATTCAGACGCGGAACTTACTGACTGGGAGCGGCACCAGCCCTTTTGCGGCAAACCGCATCTTTTTGCGGAATTATGATCGGGGGAAATCTTTTCCAAACGGCTATAATCCGCGCAACGATTCTTTCACGGTGAGACACCTACAGAATTCATCGCCCGCCGCACAGGAGGTGCGGTTGCATAACGTGGGCGGATTGGTTCGGAGGCTGCTCCGCCCACTTTTTCTTCGCCACGTAATCGTTCGGCTTCTGGAATTCACAACCCGGCCCCAAACAGGAACTTCGCCGACCCGGCTAAAACCGCGAGGAGGCACACATGCCTGTTGCAGAACGACGTGACCACACGGATGCGAAGGCACACTCTTGGGTGTGCACGGGGTCGGCGAAACGCAATCACGGGGCCTTCGGTTGGACGAGGCCGCCGGATGTCGAGTTCGATCATCGATCCAAACGGATGACGATGCGGCTATTCGGAAACGGTGTGGTCACCGCGGACGCCGCTAGAGAACTTTCCAGGACGCTGGACAGGGAGGTCGAGTCACGTAAGCCCGAAACGCTAGTTTTCGACTTGAGCGATCAGATGGCGATTTCGAGCAGCATGGTAGGGCTGCTGCTGAGATACCGCCGACGAGGCATGGACGTTCATCTGCACCATCCGTCGGAGCAGGTCGTAGAAGTCCTGAAAAGGACGAAGCTCCTTTCCTTCTTTCACGTCCACAAATAGACATTGGAGGTGTCCCGGACCGAAGCGATCCACCACAGTCGGTCATTTTCTACTGACGGTTCTTGCCGAGCGAACCAAGACGGAGCGGCAGGGATGCCACAACGATCCGCGACGCGCTAGGATGCGCCGGTTTTCGGCAAGAACCGTTTTCTTTCGCGCCATTTTGCGGCTACCCGCAACTGTTTGCGGATGCCGGAATCGCGAAACCTGTCTATCTTCCCGATATCCCTATCAGGTGGTATGAACACACCAGCAACCTACCAGTGGTTGGAGTCGCAGGACTCCAGACGGTTTACGGAGGCCGAATCGTGAGCAAAGCTTCCAGTAACTCGTTTTCGCAGCTTCCCACGGATCGGAAGATATCGGACAACGTCTCTCGCGAGGCGGACGAGTGCGTCACGCCCAGGATTCATCCGCCCGCGGTCGGCGCGGTCCCTGGACACGAAGTGGAGGGACAGGTAGCGCGAGGGACCGAAATGATCCTCGTGGCTGAAGATGATCTAATGGTCCGACGAGTCGCCGCGCGAATCTTGAGGGAGGCAGGGTATACGGTGCTTGAAGCATCCGACGGCGAGGACGCCCTGCGCGTGTTCGAGGAAAACCACGAGAGCGTGTCGCTTGTCTTGCTGGACGCCGTGATGCCCAAACTGAGCGGACACGACGTATATCTACGCCTCAGGGGCCGTTATCCAGAAGTCAAAACGGTGTTCTGCACCGGCTATGCCCCCGAGACCGTGGACTTCAGCTTGCTCGCCAGCGAGAACGTCCGATTGCTCCAGAAACCGTTCTCTCCGAATGCCTTACTACGCTCGGTGCGAGAGACACTGGACTCGAAGCCCGTGAACTCTCCGAATAATCCGGAAGCGGTCCACCAACTGCCCCACGGTTGCCGTGGATGACCGTATCGCGTTCCCTTTCACCTTCGGTTCGACCATCCGCAGCCATTCCGCCTCGCCAGAGAGACGCGTGAAGGTGCGCCGTTATTGGTGCCGAACAAGAGGCCCGGCTTATCCCAAAAAGCCAGGCTTCCGTCTCCGTTCGCGGTACACCCTCCAGTTGCACGATGATTTTGCCCAGACATAATTTTGCGTAATCTGCTTCGAACAGCTAGATTATCGAAGGCGTGTTCGAGAGGCAACGTTGGCCGATGATGCCGATTGCAGAGAGTAACTGATGAGCGATGAGACGACCGTAGAGAGTCTTCGTGACGAACTCGTCAATCGCTACGGCGTCCCGGCGACCAACGTACGTGTGGTGCGCGCCCCGTACCGCATTTGCCCGCTGGGGGCTCATATCGATCACCAATTGGGGCCGGTCAGCGCCATGGCGATCGACCAAGCGGTGTTGATGGCGTATGCGCCGTCGGCGTCGAACGAGGTCCGGCTGAGCAGCTTGGAGTACCCGGGCGAGGTTCGTTTCCATCTGGACGACGTGCCGGACAGGCAGCCGGGCGACTGGGGCAATTTCCCTCGCGGCGCCGCGCGGGTGCTGCAGAAGAATCACCGTCTCGGCACCGGCATCTGCGGCGTCACTGCCGGACGGTTCGGCGCCGGCGGTCTCAGTTCGTCGGCCGCCGTCAGCGTCGCCTTGCTGATGGCTCTGGAAGATGTGAATGGTCTCGACGTATCAAGAGATGAGAACATCCTCCTCGGTCAAGCCATCGAAAACGAATACTTGGGCCTGCGCAGCGGGATACTCGATCAATCGGCGATCCTGTTATCTAAGCAGAATCAACTCACGCTGATCGATTGCCAGACCATACAGCACGAATTGATCCCCAGCCATCCGGCGATGCCGGCGTATTCGATCCTGATCGCTTTCTCGGGACTAACGAAGGCGTTGGTCGGCACGGACTACAACCGACGCGTCGCCGAGTGCACCGAAGCGGCCACGGTCCTGTTGAACGCGGCTGGCCGAGACCCCAATCCGGCTGTGCTTCGCCGCGTCAGCGTTGACGAGTACGCGGAAAACCAGCACTTGCTTGCCGAAGCACCTGCTCGTCGAGCCGAGCATTTCTTTTCCGAGGCAGACCGCGTGAGAAAGGGGGTGCAAGCGTGGCAGCAGGGAGATTTGACAACATTCGGTCGCCTGATGATCGCTTCAGGCTCCAGTTCGATCAATAATTACGAATGTGGTTCTCCGCCACTGGTCGACCTGTACGAGATTCTCATTAGGACCAAGGGAGTCTACGGCGCTCGCTTCAGCGGAGCTGGGTTCCGCGGTTGCTGCGTGGCGTTCGTCCAACAGGAGGCTGGCCCCGAAGCCGCGGAACAGGTCCGTCGGGAATACAGCCAACGGTATCCGGACTTGGCCGGCGACGCCATCACCATCCTCTGTCACACAGACGACGGAGCCCGTATTCTGTAGTAGGCCCCGCCTGCCGGGCGGGACCTCGGAGTGAATTGGACGCGTTCGCCGCTACAGGTCCCGCCCGGCAGGCGGGACCTACCAGGAACCGAAGACAACGCTATGAGTGACGAAATAGAACAAGTACCTGAATCGATCGGCATCGCCGGCGCATGGGGTTACATCGGCCGGAAGTTCGTTGATGCTGCTCGATCGTTGGGCATGCGGACCTATGTCTACGATCCCGGCCCGGCACCGACAGGCCTTGATCTTGACACGATTACGCGAGTCGAAGACGAGGAGGCGTTCTACCATACAAAAACGGACCTGTTCCATTTGGCGGTCCATCCTGAACATCGGTCACGTGGCGAAGAGATCTTATTCGAGCGTGCCACACACGAGCCGGTGCTGGTGCTGAACGAGAAGCCTATGGCCGCACCGGAAAACCCCGAACAGTGCGCTCGCGTTGTCCAGGCGGTCGAGCAGTCCGGCATAACGATGCTGTATGATTTCCCGGAACTGTACGACGGTTTGACTGAGCAGATCATCCAGTACCTGTCGCGATTTCGTGATTTGCGGATCACCGATATGACGTTCTGGCGTTCGAAGGACCGCGAGGACCGTGATATCGCCCGTAACTACAAACGCATGGTCACGATCCAATACCAGGAGTCGGTGCATTGCCTTGCGTTCGTCCTTCATCTGCTGGGCAGGCTGCAAAGAGATCTCGCAACTGTCCTTGACCAAGGGCTCTCAATCGCGGGCGAGTCCGATCCTTACGACCCGCCGAATCCGGAAGACTATCCGTACGTTGTCGACGGTCGATGCAAGTACTCGCTTTCCATCGGCGAGATTCACGTCGACGGGCTGACCGATTTCAAGGCGAATGCCGCGTGGGCCAAACGTCGCATCATCAGCGGTGTCGGCGATGGCCGACCGTTTCGCATCGAAGTGGATTATCTGGAAGGCGAGAAACGCTTGGAGATCAACGGCGAGGATCAGAAGTGCGATCCGAAAGCCAGTTCGTATCGGCAAGTCATCACGACCATTGCTCGATGGTATCAGCAGGTGCCGAGCGTCAGCCTCAAGCGCGGCGCTTTTCCAAACCCGGAATTCGCCCGGGTGACCTATCAGCTCTCCAGCGCGTTGTGGCGGAGTTGTCGAGACGGACGAGAACTGCGTCTTGCGTCTTTGGCTGACCTGCTGGCCTTCGATGCGGGCTTTGCCGCCGCCGAGCCGTCGTTTCCGAAGTACGGATAGAGATTCGAGTGGAAGAATGGGCGACCGGGCGCCAGAACGGTGGAATTGGGGCAATCCACTGTATTCCCAACGATTCTCGGGAACCATTTCGCGACGTGGTTGTATAACCACTTAGAAAAGACACGGTTCCGGGACGAGCGACAGACCATGCACGACGACCTCCGCGTGATCGAACGCGTCAAAGCAGGGGATGTGGACGCGTTCCGGACGCTCGTCAAACGATACGAGCGATCGGTCTTCCTGATCGTGAAGAACCTGCTGCCGGACGCGGACGACCGCGAGGACGTGGCCCAGGAGACGTTCCTGGCAGCCTATGCGAATCTGGCGGCGTACGATTCGGGCCGGGCGAAGTTTTCCACATGGCTATTGACGATCGCGCGGAACAAATGCCTGAACCTGCTGAAGAGAAGGAGGCCGATATCGACCGATGCGGTCGTCGAGGCGTCGGATTGGCGCACGCCGATGGACGATTTGGTGGACGACGAACTGCACCGGCGTTTGGACGCGGCGCTCGACCAACTGCCCGTCGAGCAGAGGACCGCATTTGTCCTGGCCGAATTTCAGGGGCTGTCCTACGAGGAAATATGCCAGATCGAAGGAGTCAAGTTGGGAACGGTCAAGTCCCGAATCAGCCGGGCCAAAGAGAGACTCAGAAAAGTTCTGAAAGACGTAGTGGAACCGTACTAATGTCACACGATCAACGATACGAATCGTGGAAGAAAGCGAGCACGGCGGTCGAAGTGCCTGACGACTTCGCCGACGCCGTGATGAACCGAATCGACGAGTACCGGCAGGAGAGGCGAACGCTTGCCGCGGCAGTCTATCTGCAGGCCGCACTGTCTTCGAAGTGGGGCCGAATCGCGATGTGCACGGCTGCGGGTGTAGCATGTGCTATCAGAATGGGAAGCTTCCTTTCACTTCTCTTCGCCAGCCATTGACAAGTCGAACGACCTTCATGGACTCGAATAGCATGAATAGCCGAAAGCCGTGGATTGCCGTTGTGTTATCACTGATCTGTACCGGCCTGGGCCAGATCTACTGCGGGAGAATCGTCAAAGGATTGCTGCTGTTTCTTGCCACGCTGCTGTTCTTGCCCGTCGCGATCGGCAGCGCCTTGGCTAAACCGTCGGCAGTCGTGTGGACGATACTGCTCTCTTCTTACGGCGCCGTGTTGGTGCTGTGGATCTTTGCGATCATCGACAGCTACGTGGCAGCCCGACGCGTCAAAGACGCCTACACGTTGAAAGAGTACAACCGGGGCATTGTCTACTTGTTTTTTATGCTCGTGGGAATCACGAATCCCTTTGTCACCGCGGCGGTCGTCCGGATGCAGGCGCTGGAGGCTTTTCATGTGCCTGCCGCCAGCATGGTTCCCAATGTGCTCAGGGGTGACTATATCCTTGTGAACAAAATGGCGTTTCGGTACTCGTTGCCCGAGCGCGGCGACGTGGTCGTGTTCCGCTCGCCACCGAATCGGCAGCAGGCGTTTATCAAGCGGGTAATTGGCCTGCCCGGTGACAAGGTGGCCGTGCGCGGCGGCGAGGTGTTCGTTAACGGAGAGCGACTTCGACGAGAGAAGGCACCGGAATCTGCGTTCTTGGCGATCCGAGACCGCTTGGAGGGCGAGTTGTACTACGAGACGAACGCGGGCAAGACCTACGCAATACTGGAGGGAAAAGGGGCGTCCGAGAACGAGGGCTACGAAACGCAGACCATCCCCGCAGGCAACTGTTTCGTCATGGGGGATAATCGCGACAAGTCACTGGACAGCCGCAGCTTCGGGAGTGTGCCGATCGGTGATATCTACGGACGCGTCCAGTACATCTACTTCCCGGCGGGCAGTTGGAGCCGTTTCGGCGCCTTCCAGACGCATCGGCCATAGCACGCGATGTTCCAGTGCAGATTCACCAGCACGACGCGCCAGCGAGGGATCTTCCGCAACGTATTCCATCGCTTGCATTTCGGGCTGGCGTGGGACTCTGAAGCCGCCTTCACGGAATCGCGTACACCTTTTTCAGGTGTTTCAGCGTCTGCTCAAACTCATCCTTCGTCAGCGGACGCTCATACACAAGGAATCGGGCCAGTTCGCCATCGAAAGACTCCTTGCCCGGATGGTTCGTGGCGTCACGTTCCTGGCCAATGGCAAGTTTCGACGAATTGGCCGCCGGATTGACAGGGAAGGGCTTGCTGGCCACGGGCTCTGGACCGTTGATGAAGACCTCGATCCGGACTGCCTCAGTCCCCGCGCCCATACGACCTGCCACGACGTAGTATTGATTCTCCTTCAGCGGCTTCGGGGCGAGCACCATGGGGTTGTTCTCGTCCCATCGACCGAAAGTGATCGCATTGCGTGATCCAATCCAGACTCGATTGTCGTCTGTCACGTTGCCCCAAATCCCTTCGTACATGCCGTCGTTTCGCAAATTGCCGAAAAACGAATTCACGTCCTTCAACTGGACAACCTGCTTGTGGACGCACATAACAGCAAACCAAGTGTAGCCACTTCCCGCGAGAAGATGGTCGAAAGCGTCTTCCTCGTGATTCACGAGTTCCTGCCGCTTGAACACCAGCGTGTCGTGACCGCCGATGGCCGCGACAGATTCCTTCAACGTCGGACGACCCGAGCCAAGTTCCTTTCGCCCCTTGTCCCGCTTGACGAAATCTCTGGCCGCAAACGAAGCGACCTGATTCGTCCATTTCACCACACGATCACCAGCCTCCACCGCAACGCCCTCGTCGGCATTCAGGTCCAAAACTAGCCCTTCGCCCACAACCTGCGCATCGGCGGTGGCGGCGAAGAACAACAACAGCAGAACGATCAATGGGGATTTCATGGCCTTCGCCTCCCGTTTGCGGCTCACCCGTCATCGAGTCTATCTTTGGAGCCGTGGCGAACAAGTCGCCACGGATTGGTGAAGAGCTGTCGCGTAAATCGAGGATGGAGTGGCGAAGACCCCACAAAGGGCTACGCGGATTGTAGCGTTTCGATGCTATTGATGTGAATCAATCCGCATATTGTCATCTTGTCGTTTTCAGCGTCACCGATGATGATGCGCGACTTCAACAACAACGCCATTTCCGGATGGCGGACCTCATACCTCTCGCCATTGGAGAGGCGAATCTCGAACGGCTCGAAGGGCCGTCGATCCAGCAGTTCCCTGAGGGTCTCGTAGTTCATATCTCCAGTCTAACCTGATTTGTGGGCCATGACCACTACCGTTTCGACGCGATCGCGATGGCCGATTGACACCTTCTTCGGGGCCGAGAAACAGCCACGTGTCGTGCTTACTGCAATTGCAGGCGGATGATCCGGTGATGCCCGGTGTCGACCACGTAGATCGATCCATCCGCGTGGACGTAAACGCCATGCGGGCGACTCAAGCCGCGCTTTGGCCGCTCGACGCCGCTGCCCAGTATGCTTCTGAGCGTGCCCTCGCGCGGGTTGTAGATGCGGATTCGTTTGTTCTGGTCGTCGGCGATGATCACGTTGTCTTCCGAATCGATGGCCACGTGTTTTGGTGAGGCCAGTTGGGCCGCCAACGCAGGGCCCTCTGCACCGCCTCGTTCACCGGTGCCGGCCACGGTGCGGATTTTGCCATCGGGCGTGACCACGCGCAGGGCATGGCCGCCGCGTTCCAGAATACAGACGTTGTTCTTCGAATCGACGGCCACGGCCCGCGGATCGACCAGCGGACTTTCCGTTGCCAAGTGGCCATCCGTGGGGACTCCCTTTTCGCCGTTGCCGGCCACCGTGCTGACGATGCCCGTGGCCAGATCGATCATCCGGACCCGCAGGTTTTTCAGATCGGCCAAGTAGATCTTATCGTTGGCCGGATTCAGCGAGACGCACATCAGGTAATTGAAGGTGGCTTTGGACGCTGGTCCGCCGTCGCCGCTGAATCCCGGTTCGCCCGTACCGGCGAAGGTGGTGATGATTCCTGATTGGCCGTCGATCTTGCGAATGCAGTGGTTCCAACTATCGGAAATGAATAGATCACCGTCAGGAGTAACGGCCACGTTGTGCATCCCGTTGAAGGTGGCGTCTTTGGCCGGCCCACCGTCGCCCGAGTACCCTTTACTGCCATCGCCGGCAATGGTGGTGAAATTGCCGGCAGTGTCCAACTTGTGGACCCGGCCGCCGGCCAGCTCGACGATGTACATATTTCCCGCGGCGTCGAAATCGACTCCGAAAGGCGAGTTGAGCTTGCCGGGTTTCAGCTCCTCTGCTTCGGCAAGCGACTCACCGATCACAATCGACGCGCGGGGCGACTGGGCGGCGGTAGCGTCGGTCGGGGAGTTGATGAGAACAGAATAGACGAATAAAGCCGTTGTGGTGCGGAGCATGATTGAACCTCGGGGAATGAAACATGTTCTCTCGACAGCGGTTGGGTCTCGGACGACGCTTGCGATTATCGTCCGGCTGGTCACTGAAGTCACTATAAGTCTTTCGTCCGCGTTTTCAACAGACGGCGATGGTAGTAGTGGAGACAGTACCGTCTGGCGGATCGACCGCGTAGTCGCAGAAAGAGTAGGACGGATTGGCAATGGTCGCGCCCCGCCCTCCGCGTGTCGTTAGTTGTTGGCGGAGTGTGGTTTGGCAGCTTTCGGTTTATGCGAAAACGTGGGGGATCCGTAGATTTCGATGCTAGCTTAATGAAAAACAGCCTCCAATGTGGATGATGTAGTCTTCCAAACAGATTACCCACAAGGAGGCTGTCATGAATCAGATTCTCGACGAACTCGAAGTGTTGTGCAAGAACGCCACGGAAGAATGGGAAAAGGTGTGTGAGCTGTTGTGCGCCAGCGTGTCAAACCACGATCGGCTCGATCAAATAGAAAGAAAACTGATCTCCGCTTTCATGAAGCTGGGACGAGCCTGCCTTCAGGATGTCTTGGAAGCGTCGGGGGACGGCGACGTGGGCGAAACTGTGTCGAAGGAGGAGGTAACACTCAAGCGGTCGCAGAAGAAACATCGTCGCACCTACCGTTCCATTTTTGGACCTCTGCCAATCGAACGGTTTGTCTACGCGGTGCGTGAAAAACAGAAAGTGCAAGCGGCGCCGCTGGATGAGCAACTCGGCTTGCCGGCCGACGAGACATCTTACGTGTTGGAAGATTGGTTGCTTGAGTTGTCCGTGAACATGCCTTACGAGGCTTCCGCGGCTTGGCTGAAGAAGACGTTTCAAATCGACGTTGGCAGTACGACCGCCGAAAACCGCGCGAGAAAACTCGGCGAGTATGTGGAGTCCTATCGCGAACTTCGGGAGGCTCCACCCAGCGACGAAGAAGGTGAATTGATGGTCGTCTCGGCCGACGGGAAAGGTGTTCCCATCCGCCGGCCGTTGGAGCAGCGACTGCAAGAGGAGCTAGGCAAGACTCCCCATCTGCGTCGGCGCAAGACCGATTATGAAAAGTCATCTCGGCGGCGGATTCGCGGAGACAAAGCCCGCACACAGCGAGCCACCGTTGGAGCATGTTATTCGATCAAGCCGCATCGTCGGGACGTGCAAGACTTCCTGGACCAGGAATACCTGCGAACCGAGGAGTCGACTAGCGATATCCCTCCTCCTCAGCACAAACGATTGTGGGCGGAGTTGACGACGATCGACGGCGGCGAAGAATCCCGCGGCGCCGAACGCGTGTTCCAGCAATTGGCTGCGGAGGTCAAGGTCCGGGATCCCCAAGGCGAGAAGCCTTTGATCTGCATCATGGACGGGGACCGCAGCCTATGGAAGTTGAAGGACCAGTATTTACCTCAAGCCGTTGGGATCATTGACTTATTCCACGTCATGGAGAAGCTTTGGGAGGCCGCCCATTGTATTCATCTCGATGGCAGCGTCGAAGCGGAACAGTTTGTCAGCCGCTATTTGAGGATGCTTCTGGAAGGCAAAGTGGATCACGTGCGGGGCGTGTTCCAGCGGTTTCTTAATCAAAAGAAACTCACCAAGACGAAACGGGAAACGTTGTCAGGCGTGATCGGTTACTTCCAAAAGAACCGTGCTGGCATGCGATACGACGAATACCTTGCCTGGGGCACACCCATTGGCAGCGGTGTGATCGAAGGCGCCTGCAAGCACGTGATCGGTGACCGCTTCTGCGGCACCGGCATGCGATGGGAAATCGAAGGAGCCCAACCGTTACTGAACCTTCGCGTCACACACTTGAACGGCGAGTGGAGCGAGTTGATCGAACACCGAATACAAACGGAACAATCAGCTCTTTTCAATCAAGCGGCATGAGCGAGGAGGGCGGGGTGCGACCATTGCCAATCCGTCCTACTTTTTCTGCAACTACGGGGTAAAGGCTGTTGCTGTAACGCGATCATCCGCAGAAGTAAAGGTATGCTGCGAGAATCGCCAGCAGGACTGCGACCGACGCCACTACATCGCCACGGCTCCAACTGCTTCTCGATTGCAGTTTGTCCTTCTCGGTCGTCGTGCCGTAGGTAAGACCGCCGATCTTCTCGTAGTCCGGTTCGCGCGTCATGTAGCTGACAACGATCATCACGACTACGCAGACTACGAAGATCAACAGGCTGTAGTACTGGAAGTAGATATTATTGACGATCCATAGGAAGGAGCCTTCCGCATACCCGCCTTCGAACCCAGTCAGTTTTAGGGAGATCGGCGTGTCCACGGCCAGCCGAAACACGCCAAGGGCAAATCCAACAATTAGTGCTGCAAGGCATCCTTTGCCGTTCATCCGTTTCATGAACACGCCCAGGAAGAAGACGACAAAAATAGGCGGCGCCAAGTAGCCCTGGACGCTTTGCAGGTAGTGGTACAGCCCGTGAGCGCCTTGAATCACCGGCACCCACAGCAGGCCGATGAGGACCATCACGGTCGTGGCCACGCGGCCGATCCAGACGAGTTGATGCTGTGACGCTTTGGGCCGAAACTTGGAGTAGAAGTCGATCGTAAACAGCGTCGACGACGCGTTGAACACGCCGGACAGCGAACTCATCAGCGCGGCCAATAAGCCAGCCACGACCAGGCCGCGTATGCCGGGAGGCAGAATCTCACTGACAAGCAGCGGGAACGCTTGTTGGCCTTTGAGTTCCACGTTCTTCAAGCGTGGATCGTCGCTTTTCAACCACGATTGCAGCGTCTCGCGGTCAACACTCGTAACAACTTCTTCTCCCGTATCGGGATCGTGTCGGACCATCCGCGCTTCGCCGCTCTCTTTGTCCACCGCAAGCGCTTCCAGGTTGTTCGTTCGATACAGGGCAAAACAGATCATGCCGGGAATGATGAAGATGAACACGGGCAACAGTTTCAACATGGATGCAAAGATGCTGCCGCGGCGAGCTTCCGTTTCATTCGGCGCACCCAGGGCTCGTTGGACGATGTACTGGTCCGTACACCAGTACCACAGCCCGATGATCGGGGCGCAGAACAGCATCCCTAGCCACGGGTAATTGCCGTTGAAGTACCATGCCTGTTTGACGACCTTTTGGTCGACAACCAGATTGTCGGCGTCGAGTATAGGTACCGATTCCTGGACGGGGGCCCATGTACCTTCGACGCCTTCCGGGATCAGCGGCTTCCAGAGGTTGAACATATCCGTACCGCAGACCTCGTACAACTTGGCGAAGCCGCCCAGTTTGATCAGCCCGAAGATGGCCACCAGAAGGGACCCGACTACCAAAACAACGGTCTGCAACGCCTCGGTGTAGGCCACAGCCCGCAGGCCGCCGAGCACGGTGTAGATTCCGGTCAGGACGATCACCAGGATCGACCCGATCCAGAAGCTATCCAGCACCATGAAGCCCACATCAAGCCGCATCTCCGGTAGGAGCACCGAAAAGACGATACCCCCGGCAAAGATGCCAACCGCGATTTTGGTTACGACGTAGGCGACCAGCGAAATGATCGAAAGGACCCATCGCGCCGATGGATTGAAGCGACGCTCGAGGAACTCGGGCATGGTGAAGACTTTCGAGCGGGCGTAGAACGGCACCAATACCCACGCCAGCACCAGCAGGCACCACGCATGAAGTTCGTAGTGGGCCATCGCGACGCCGTCGGTACAGCCCGACCCGGCCAAACCCACCAGATGTTCCGAGCCGATGTTCGACGCAAAGATCGACGCCCCGACAATGAACCAGCCAAGATTGCGACCGGCCAAAAAATAGTCGTCGGCCGTGTCCTTGTTCTTACTGATGACCCACCAGGCGAGGCCCAGCAACACACCAAAATATGACGCGATTACTACCCAGTCCAAAGCTTCCATCGGTTCATCCTTTTCGTGTCGCGGAGTCGAGTCGTCCTGGGCTCAGACGTACAGAATTCAATTTTGCCGGGGCACTACGTCAGCCATGTGGCCAAGCCTAACTCAGGCAAAATTGAATTCTGTACGTCTGAGCCCTTCGCACTAGAACGGCAGGTGGGTCGTATAGAGTCCCGGTGTTTCTTGAGCGCCGTAGTATACGTTCATGCCCAGGTGATTGCCAAACGCCTCCCAATGCACGTTGCTCATTCCTTCTGGCCGTAATACGCATTAGCACCGTGTTTGCGCTGGTGGTGTTTCTGAAGGAGGTACGATTCCAGGGCCGGAGCGTCGCGGCGAATCGACATCGTGCCAATCGCCATTTCGGCAACAGCCTCCAAAGCCACGGCATTCTTGACTGACTCGGCTGCGTTCTTGCCCCACGCGAACGGCCCGTGTCCGGCGACCAGCACCGCAGGCATCTCCAACGGGTCGATCTCGGCAAACCGCTCGACGATCACCTGCCCTGTGTTGGCCTCGTAGGCAGTCTCGACTTCTTGCTGAGTCAGCGGGCGGGCAATTGGTACCGGCCCAAAAAAATGGTCGGCGTGCGTCGTGCCAAAACATGGGATCTCAACGCGAGCTTGCGCAAACATGCTGGCGTGGGAACTGTGTGTATGCGTGATGCCGCCAATTCCGTCAAAGTGGCGATAGAGCAATACATGGCTTGGTGTATCGGATGACGGACGTAGGTCGCCGTCGACGACGTTGCCATCCAAATCCACGACGACCATATGCTCGGGTTTCATCTCGTCGTACGAAACGCCGCTCGGTTTGATCACCACGCGCTGGCGATCGTCGCTGATGCCGCTGACATTGCCCCACGTCAGCGTCACCAGTCCGTGACCTACCAGGTCCAGGTTAGCCCGACACACCTCGACCTTCAATTGTTCGAGCATCGGTGTCAGCCCTTCCTGGTCCGATCGCGGATGGCGATCAGGTCTTTCATCACACGGTCCAGCTTGCCACCAAACTGCGTCGTGCCGAAGGCGTCGTGCAGCGTGCGGTACAACGTGTACAGTTCCGCATATACCTTGGCCGCCGCCTTGTTGGGCCGGTAGACCGTCGACTTGACGCCCGTCATCTTCCGTTGCGCTTGCTCCGTCGATTTGTACGCCCCACCGACTACAGCGCCGAAAATGCCGGCTCCCAGAGCACACGTCTGGGGCGAGCGGCTGATCTTCATCGGTCGGTTACACACGTCCGCATAGATCTGCATCACGAAGGGGTTCTTTTCGGCGATGCCGCCGCAATTGACCACTTCCTTCACCTTGACGCCGTACTCTTCAAACCGATTGATGATCGTCAACGCGCCAAACGCCGTCGATTCGACCAGCGTCCGGTAGATCTCCGGCGCTGTGGTATGCAGCGTCTGCCCGATCAGCAATCCGGACAGCAGCGGATCTACCAGAATCGTGCGATTGCCGTTGTTCCAGTCCAGTGCCACCAAGCCGCTTTCGCCGGGACGCAGTTTGTCGGCCGCTCGCGTAAGATTGGCGTGCGGGTCTCCTTTGGCCGTGTATTCGCCAGGGGCGAAATACTTCACGAACCAATTGAAGATGTCGCCTACGGCCGATTGCCCAGCCTCCAGTCCATACATGCCGGGAATGATGGAGCCGGGAACAATGCCGCACAGACCGGGGATGTCCGGCAATGGCTTGTCCATCGGGGCGACCATCATGTCGCACGTACTGGTGCCGATGATCTTGACAAGCGTTCCCGGTTTGATGCCGGCACCGACAGCGCCCATGTGAGCGTCAAACGCGCCAACGGCAACAGCGATTCCCGTGGGCAAGCCCACTCTTCCAGCGATTTCGGCGGTCAACTCGCCGGCCTTCCGATCCGCCGGCACGGCAGGCAAGCCATAGTGATCGCGGATTCCGGGCAACTCGGCGTCTAGGCCCTTCAGGAAACGCTTACTCGGCAGTCCGCCCCAATCGTCGTGATACATCGCTTTGTGTCCGGCAGCACAGATGCCGCGTGGCAATGTGTCGGGGTCGAGGTTGCCTGTGATAAACGCCGGCACAAAGTCGGCCAGTTCGACCCAGGCATAAGCCGCGTCGAAGACCTTCGGAGCCGTACGTTTGCAGTGCAGGATTTTGGACCAGTACCATTCGCTGCTGTACGTCCCGCCACACTTGGTTAGATAGCCGTCGCGGCCGCGGGCGGCCCGTTCGGTGATCTCGGCGGCTTCGGCGTGGCCGGTGTGGTCTTTCCAGAGCCACGCGTGGGCTGCCAGATTCTTCTTGAACGCCGGTTTCAAGGCCAGCGGCATGCCGTCGCGATCCACTGGGATCGGTGTTGACCCCGTCGTATCGACGCCGATACCGACCACCAACTCCGGCCGAAATCCGCGTTTCTTGCTCGCAGCCTTCACGGCTTTGCCGACCGACGCATAGAAACCGTCGATGTAATCGGCCGGATTCTGCCGAGCCAGATTGGGGTCCTTCGAATCGAGCAATATCCCGGCGTCGCCGCTGGGATAGTCATAGACGTGCGACGCCACCTCGCTGCCGTCAGCCACGTCGACGATCAACGCCCGCACGCTGTTCGTCCCGTAGTCCACACCGATCGCAAAACGTTGCTCTGTTGATCTAGCCATATTCCCTTTCTCCATGCCCCGAGAGACTCAGATTTGACCTGATTCTGCGCACAATGCAATCCCCGCAGCCGTCCCATCTACAGAAGTCTATGCTACACAGGTGACGGTCGAAGGCTGGCTAGTCTTCGATCTGTTGGATTCGCTCGACAGTCTGCTCGGCGATTTCGAGTTCTTCGTCGGTTGGAACGACAAGGACTTTGACAGACGCGTCTTTCGCCTGGATCTCGAATACGCCGTCTGATCGTTGCGAGTTCTTTTCCGGATCAACAACAATTCCGAAGTTGTGCAGCCCTTCGCATGAGCGTGCGCGGACGAGCGACGAGTTTTCGCCGATTCCTGCGGTGAACACCAATGCGTCGACGTGTCCCAGTACGGCGTAGTAGGCGCCGATGTATTTCTTGGTTCGGTGCGCGTACATGTCGATGGCCAATTGGGCCGCCTCGTCGCCGGATTCGGCTCGCTGTTCGATTACCCGCATGTCGTTCTCGCCGCAGATTCCTTTCAGGCCGCCTTCCTTGTTCAACATCGACTCGATCTCTTCATTCGACCAACCGGTCAAACGCGCCACGTGAAAGACGATGGACGGGTCCAGGTCGCCGCACCGCGTACCCATGATCAAGCCGGACAGCGGAGTCATACCCATAGACGTATCCACGCTCTTGCCTTGTCGGATGGCGCCGGCGCTGGCGCCGTTGCCCAAGTGGAGAACGATCAAGTTCAGCGAATCGAGGGGGCGGTCGAGGCGATGCGCCGCCCGCTTGGCAACGTAGTGGATCGATGTGCCGTGAAAACCGTACTGGCGAACGTGGTACGAACGGTACAGTTCGCGCGGAACGGCGTAGTGATACACATACGGCGGGATCGTGTGGTGAAACGCCGTGTCGAACACGGCCACTTGCGGCACGCCGGGAAAACTGGCTAACGCCAACTCCATACCGGTGACCATAACGGGATTGTGCAACGGCGCGAGCGGCGTCAATCCGCGAATCGTTTCAAGTACGGTTTCGTCGATCAACGTGGGTTCCCGGAAAGCCTCGCTGCCATGCGCCAAGCGGTGTCCGATGCCAAACAGCTCGCTGGGATCCTGATATGCCTTCGTTTCCTGAAGCATCGCACTGATTCGGTCCATGCCTTGCCGATGATCGGCCACGGGCGTTTCGTCGACGATTTCATCAAACTCGCCGCGGCCGTTCCGATAACGATGGCAAAGTCGGCTTTCCGATTCGCCGATCCGTTCCAGCAACCCCGTGGCCAACGTGGTGTGTTCGCGCATGTCGAACAATTCATACTTGATCGAGGAACTCCCAAAATTGAAGACCAGAACCTTCATGATGAACCTTCAGAGTTTCTGTGTATCGTGAAACGGGCCGTGTGCATCAGTGTAGCCGTCTCGCTCCGCGAGACGGAGCCCCATCTCGCGGAGCGAGATGGCTACACTGGCTGCGACCGAGTCGCGTTGGCAGACTGGGCTTGAATTGCAGTAATCGCGACGGTATTCACGATGTCGGGCACGGTGCAACCGCGGCTAAGATCGTTGACGGGCTTTTTGAGACCTTGCAGCACCGGGCCGATGGCAACAGCGCCGGACGAGCGTTGGACGGCTTTGTACGTGTTGTTGCCCGTGTTCAAATCGGGGAAGATGAACACGCTCGCTCGCCCGGCCACCTCGCTGCCCGGCATTTTCTTTCGCGCGACACTGGCATCGACGGCCGCGTCGTATTGGATGGGGCCGTCGACCTTTAATTCGGGGCGCAATTCGCGGACCAGCCGCGTCGCTTCTCTGACCTTGTCCACGTCCTCGCCTATGCCGGACTTGCCGCTCGAGTAAGACAACATGGCGACCAGCGGATCGACCCCGAACATCTGGGCCGTTTCGGCCGAGCTAATGGCGATGTCGGCCAATTGCGGCGGAGTCGGATTGGGGATGATCGCACAGTCGCCGTACACCAGAACGCGGTCCTCCAGGCACATGAAGAACACACTCGACACAATCGAGCACCCCGGCCTCGTCTTGATGAACTCGAACGACGGCCGGATCGTATGAGCCGTCGTATGCGCGGCGCCTGACACCATCGCATCGACCAGGCCTTTGTAGACCATCATCGTGCCGAAGTAGCTGACGTCGCGCATCACATCGTGGGCCACGTCCTCGTTGATTCCCTTGTGCTGCCGCAGCCCGAAGTAGGCTTGCGCGAAATCATCGTGCAACTGCGACTGGTTTGGATCGACTACGTCTGCGCCTTCCAGATCCAACCCGAGCGACGAGATCTTCTCGCGGATTTCCGCTTCGGCACCCAGCAATGTGATATCGACCACCTCGCGCCGCAGCAGAATCTCGCTGGCTCGCAGGATGCGTTCGTCGGTGCCTTCGGGCAACACGACGTGCTGGCGCGACGCTTTGGCCCGTTCGATCAGTTCGTACTCGAACATCAACGGCGTGATCCGGTCCGAACGCGAAACGGCAATCCGCTGCTCCAACTGCGGCAGGTCGATGCTGGATTCGAATACACCCAGCGCCGACGCGATTTTGCGATCGTTGTCCGGCGTGATCAGAGCGTTTACGTCGTCGATTCGCGTGGCGGTTTCAAAGGTGTCAGTGGGAACGCTGATCACCGGTACCACAGACCGTCCGAAGCCTTCGATCATCCGCTGCAGTTGCGGTGCCAAGTCCAATCCGCCGGTCAACACGATACCCGCGATGATGGGATAGGTGTCCGAGAAAACCGTGGCAAGGCTGCCAAGCACAATGTCCGCTCGATCGCCCGGCGTGACGACAAGCGTCCCTTCCTGGACGTGGTCCAAGAAGTTCGGTAGGTGCATGGCCGCGACTTTGTATTGGCGCACCTCGCGTTTCATCTGATCCTCGGCGCTATGCAGGCATTTGCCTCCCAGCGCATCGGCAATCTCGCCAACGGTGGGCTTGCTGAGGATCTCGACCTGGGGCAGGACGTAGATTGGGTCCTCGTGCGGCCACGCAGCAACGAGCTGCTCACGCACCTCTTCGACGATTTCCGGTTCAACGCGATTGACCACCGTCGCCGCGATCTCACAACCTTCGTCCTGGAACGCCTCGCGCGCCGCGTGAACGAATCCGATGACTTCCCCTTTGGTCTTAGCACGACCATTGGCGGCAATCAAAACGGGGCAGCCCAAGTGGTTGGCCACCTGGGCATTGAAATCGAATTCGAACGCGGTCGCGACGCCACTGAAATCGGTTCCTTCACATACGACGAAATCGCACTGCCGTTCAAGGGCCTTGTATTTCGCCAGGATGTTCTCCAACAGTTCATCCATCCGACCGCTGGCGGCCAAATGGCGGGCGTCTTCATGAGTGGCCGCGTACAACGATTCGTACGGCAGAGGCAGGCTGTACCGGCGACGGACCAGTTCGATGTCGTTGTCGAGTTCAACGCCAGCGCGAATCACCGGCCGAAAGAAGCCGATTTTCTGGATGCGATGCGACAAGAGCTCCAGGACGCCCAACGCAACCAACGACTTGCTGCTCCGCGGTTCGGTCGATGCGATATACAAGCTGTTTGCCATAGCTCTCGTCGAATCCTGCTAGGCAGGACGGACTTTCAAGTCCGTCCCCGGTTTCGGATGGTTCAGAGATAGGCGGCACGGAAACAGCGACGCTATCATTGGACACCCGCCTAGCATACCATGATGCAGTTGTTCCGAAAGCCGTGAATGGCACTGGGCCATGACTTTGAAAAACGACCTTGACCTGCAGCCCCTCACGCACTACAAGCCGCACTTCCTCTTGCCTGAGCTCGGACAACCCTTACATCATGTGGATGCAGGCCGTGGTCAAGTTCTATCAGGCTACGCTTCTGTTTCTTCCTGTCGCGGTTTGTGTGACCCAATGCGGTTGCCTGGCCATCTATACCCGGAAACCGGTCAGTGTCTTAGTGCTGGACGCGGAAACAGATCATCCGATCGAGGGGGCGACGGTGCGTGTGCGGTATTCGCCCGTGGGCATCGACTTGAGTTGGCCGTTCATGGTCAACAGGCCCGAAAACGAGCGGCGCAGCACGGACAATGAGGGGCGAACGGAAATCCGCGTGGCCGACTTTGCCTGGATCACTTGGCGAGTCGGGGCTTCCGGCTACCTCGAATCCTCGGCGAGGAGTACAGACGGCAACCGCGTGCCCATCGCCTATCACCCCGATACCGAGAAGATCCGTGGCCGACGAGCCACGATTCGGCTTTACCGCGAACCGAGGGCGAGGATTACCGTCGTCGTGCCCGACGGCTACCGTGGGCCGCTACTCATCGAAAAGCGGGCGTCAAACCGATGGCTGCAGGGCGATGTGAACCAAAGGGAATTCGTTTTCCCGGCGAACGAACGGGGATACGTCGATATTGACGCTACACCTCTGCTGGCTGGATACAGGTACAGTTTTATTGGTCTGCCTGAGCCGCCGATCCGAGCCCGGCACACAAGCGGAGCCGACATCCCACGCGAGGATTGGCGGATCGGTGACGACGATGTCGCGTTGCGATGGATGGACTGCGTCGGGCCGGAAAGGCAAATCTTCGCAGTGGGCACCAAGGCCGACGAGGATAGGCTACACCCGATCATCTACCACTACGACGATGGCGATCCACGGAGCGTCACATATGACCACGAGGCCATCGATCAGCTCTTCTCCGAGGCTAGGGGAGATGCGCGTGTTAGCGCGCGGTACGCGGATGCAGGTCCACGGTGACATGTCATCGGAAGGGCCAAGAAAATGCGGCTTGGCATACCGAACGGAGTAGCCTCAAGCCCCCGCTCTTTCCTGCAATGTGTACTGCAGGCGCCCGTGACGGTTGCGGGTGCGGTCGAGTCGATACCAGTGGTCGAGTACGGCGGAGTACTGGAAATGATCGTCGTCGTTCGGAGCCGGCTCGTAGCCCGACTCGCCGTGACGGTGGATGCGGAACACGAGTTCACGGCCACGGGCGTCGACCAGCCAGTACTCCCGCACTCCAGCTTCCCAGTATCGGCTCGGCAAACGTTCGGTGTCCTTGCGCACGGACGAGTCGCTGACGATCTCGACAATCAGATCCGGTGGTCCTTCTAGCTCGACGTACCGGTCCGTCGCCTCCGATGACTTGGGGACCAATCGAACTCGGCCTTCGTTCAGCCTTTCGTTGGACACGAATACGATGTCCGGTTCCACGGATAGATTTGCTGACTGGCAAGAGACGCGAGCGCGATCCGTATACAGCTCGCCGAGTCCTGCTTCTCGAACACGTCTTCCGATGACGACGATCAACTCGGTCTTTGGCGTGCCGTGGGTGTGGAGATCTTCGGGCGACATGTCCACCTCGATGCGTCCGGCAATGAAATCAATGCGACCTGTCTCTGGGAATTCGTCCGACGTCGCCCAGCGACGAAACTCGGGCAAGCCCTGAGAGATGGCGGGAATCTCGATCTGTTCTTCGATCAGAACGGCAGTGGCCATGGCGGCGATCCACAGAGGGAAATCGGGCAGCACGGTCACGAGTGAATCCTGCCCACGTCTACATTATAGTCTGTCGGGTCAATTGTGGCCAACTGTCAGGTCATCCCGAGTCGCCCCCGATGGCCCGTTTCAGCAGGTTGTGCGTGATTGTTTGGACGCGTTCGTCGGGGCCGTGGGGTCGGCTCCAATGGGACCACGGCAACATGTGGCCTGGCGGACGGGACAGATCCTGGCACCAGAATATCGTCGCGGCGTTGAACACGAAATTGTTCTTAGGACCGGGGTAGATGGTGGCGGTCCAGTGCTGCGGGTTCACGCCGCCTTGCAGCGCAGTGCCCTCGGCGACGACCTCAAGGCCTGGTAAGTGGGCGGGCGGGTCTCCGTGGTATTCCCAGCCGATCAACCCAGGAATAGAGTCGCCCTTCTTCATGCCGGTATTCTCGAACATCCAGTGATCCGGCTTGGTTACGATCCAATCGCCGCCGCCGTTGACGGGCGAGACGTTTCGTGCGCCCATCAGATAGCCTTCGTCGGGGCCGCGATGCGGAAACGGACCGTGTTCCTTGTGGCGTTTTTCGGCGTACTGATACTTACCGCCATACGGTCCGCCGCGGAAGATGATCCGATTCGGCCGACCGTCGCTGCTTTCACGAAAGGGACTGACCCAACAAACGGAATTGCCGGAGAAGAACAGCAAATTGACGCCCGCCTCTCGCATCTTCACGACGCTGTGGTACTGGCGGATATCCCAGTATTCGTCATGTCCGATGCTCAGAAACGCCTTGCACCTGAGCCCGTGGTCCGGGGTAATCATGTCGCTGTTCGAGCAATATGTGACGTCGTACCCGTGCTGCTCCAGCCAGTAGGCAAAGGGGAACTCGAAGCATAGCCATTCGCCGGAACCCATCGACTGCGGATTCTCGTAGATCTGCGCGTATTTGGCGTACGGACGATCGAAGCTCACGTCGGCCCATGGTCCCTGGTTGCCTTTCGGGTGCGTGTATACCGAGTAGTTGTCGGGCCAGCGGTTGTATGCCTGCCAGGTGTTGTCGCTGCACTGAAGCAGAATATCCGCCGGCCGGCCGTCGCGGACGATGAACACTACGTAGCTCTGCCACGCGGCCTTCGTCGGATCGCCGGTCAGCAACGTCAGCCGGCCAAGATAGACACCACTGACCCAGTCGTCCGGGATTGTCAAAGTTGTGGTGGGCTCCCATTTGCACTCGATCAACGCCCGGTCACCCGGTTCGGGCGTCGGCTGCGTCTTCCCATCGAATGGCCCCAGCTTCGTCATCAGCCGCGCCCCGCGGCCGCCGTAATAGCCTGTGCGAAAGATCTCGATCTGAAACCGTTCAGCCGGGTTTGTGGAAACCATGATGTCGATCGACTCGCCCGCTTGGACGCTCTGTCTCGAGCAATACCCTTCGATCCACGGAGATCGAAAGCCCCGGCTGCGATCCAGCCGAACCCGAGTCAATTGCCAGTCGGTGGCACCGTCCTTCTTGTTCTCTTCTACGATTGGCGAGGATTTGCCTGACTGAGCTTTCGATCCCGATTGCTCCACGGATATCTGCTGTCCGAACGATGATCCCGGTACCGCAGCCAGGGACGCGGCGACAGCCCCCTTCAACAAATCACGACGCGCAAATCTCGACAGTTTGTTTTCGCCCATAGCCATTTCCTCCCCTTATGTCATGGTGATTTCTTGCCAATGTTCGCCCGAGAATCCGCAGGTGATGATACACCAAAAGTAATATATTCGTGCTATGGCGCGGGCGGTTGTTGGAGTCCAGGCTTCAGTCGAAAAAGGGGACGTTGGTCATTGGTGCTTGGTCATTGGTCATTCAGTTCTCGCCATGATCCCGCGCTGGGGCTCGATCGTCGTTGTCAACGTTCGGTCCACGGCGGGGCGATCGCCAGTGCGGCGGATGTGCCCTCGCAACTCGCCGGACTCATTGAATGCGACTTCCCACGTCGTTTTGCCGCAACGTAGGCGAACCCCTGCAGTTTTGTCAGTCTGGAGCAGTTCCGCCGTGTCCATTGCCTGGAGCTTCTGATCGCCGACTTGGATGACGTGCAGGAAGACGTCTTCCTGACGCGGCTCGCCCGGCGTCACTTCCACTCGCCACTGGCCCATCATGGCCAGGTTTTCGGCTTTCAGTCCGCGAGTCACGATATTCCAATTCTTGCCCGCGGCCAGAAACTCCTTGCCGGGGCCTCCCACCGGTGTCAAACCAGCATCCTTCGGCAACAAGGTCCGGCAAATCATGCGGCCATCGCGATGGTCGGCGCGAATCGTGTTGCCCACGATTGTCGGTTCGTGCGCGGTGTGGATCAGCCAGTCCTTGCGGTACTCAGGATCTGTGGCGACGACGCGATCGAAGATGACGAAGTGGTTCGGAATCAGGAAGACCAACTGCCGAGTTGCCAAACTGCACTTCTCGCCCAACGATGGTTGGCCGTCACGCTCAATCTCGCCATGTTGGTAACATTTGGTCGCATCGCCGGCTACATAGACAAAATCGTCGTTCGTCTCAAATGCCTTGACGATTGAGCCAAGTTGCCTGTGCTGGGCACCGTGGTTCCCTTCTACTGTGCCGCCCCAGTAGCGGGCTGGGGGCTCGCCGGGCTGATGGATCACCACACAGTTGTGGGCCACGGTCTGGGCGAAGTAGTTGGCCAGGTGCTGGCCGTTGTCGAATTCCAGATAACGCGTCCCTGAATCCAGGGCCAAGAATCCTCGGTGGTGAATGACGAAGTTCAGTGCATCCAAGTGTCGATGTTGCGCGAGGATGCCGCCGCATGTGAACAGACAATATGTATCGTGTGGTCCTGTGCCGGACCGCATGAACACTTGGCCCATGTTTTCAAAGTGGCGCGCCTTCGGAAGGTCATCGAGGGTCAGCGGCTCCGGCGATTTCTCCAATTCCGTCAGGAGAAACGGATAGATGAACCAACTGCTCGAATGAGACCGGCTTGGCAGCCTTGCCTGTAAGCGGCGGGCCAGCGCGGCCGCTTCGGGGGCCGACTTGCCGAACAGGTGCCTGACATTGGCCATGTGCGTGTACAGACGTCCCGCGCGCAGCTCGTTGCTCGTATGCGGCGTGTCGCCATAACCGAACTCGAACGGCCGCGGTTTGGCGTCGATCCAATTCCAGATCACGTAGTTGGCAAGCCACGCGCTGTGCGGCCAATCGGGGGCGATGTTTTCCCCGGCGCTGGATAGCCAAGTGTAGAAGAAGTTCTGTTCCGCCCACGGATACGCTCCGAACACATAGCCCAACGTTGGCGACGCCCCGCCTCCGTCGTCACCGCATGCCCGCCGCCGGTGTTCGAGCATCTTCAGGTTTTCGTCGTGCCCCCAAACCAGCCATTCGTTCACTCGTTCGGTTTCGATACCGGTGCCAAAAGCCGTACAGCCGATGAACCAAAGGCAGTTCCGCACACCGTAGAAGCCGGTGTTGTAGCCCGACATGTTTTCACGATAGATGCGGGGGCGCGCTTGAAGCACGTTGTCGATCACTTGAACCAACCGCGACATGAGATCCGCGCGTTCCGTTTCGCCCAGATGGTCGTACATCCAGTCCCATGCGCAGATCGCGTGCACGCGCGATGTCGAGTACCAGTTAACGGTCTTCCGGTCACTGAAACACTGTTCGTAGTAGCGGATGCTGACATCAAGGCACGTCTTGGCCAGTTCGAGATACCGCTGGTCGTTTTCCACCAGAAAGACAAACGCCGACTGAGCCGACTGAGGCCCAAGATCGCTGGCCTCCCACGTGCTCGCATCGTCCAGCTTCGGCAACAACCGGTCTACGCGCGACTTTGTTGAAAGGTACCAGTCACGCTCGGCACCCAACGCCCGCTCGCGCACCTGCGGCCACGTGTTGACATTGAAGAAAAGCCGCGGATGGTCACCACGAATCTTGGCCGTCCAATCCGGTAACTCGTTTGCAGAAGCCGACGTCACACTCAGCAGGACCGCAATCCACACCGCTCGTCGAAACCCATCGGAAGACATCATCGGTTCTCCCAGCTTTGATAATCCTGTTTTCGCTACGTCGCAGCACGACCATTCCGTGGGGCACGTTTCCAACGTGCCTCGGCACGATGGAATCGTGCCCCACGTACCGTACGTCCGGGGACGCCGTGCTGACGATTACTGAGAACCGTCTTCGGAGGAAACCGGCTTGTTTTCGTCCTTCAGCACTTGGCCGTCCGAGTTCTTCTCTACCGCGTAGTTGTAGCCGTAGGTTACGTGATCTCCCATGTCGAAAGGGAAGTTTCGCTTTCTGGATACCGTTTTGACCCGTCGCGCCATATCGTTTCGACTGAGCCGTTCCTTGCGCGGGAGGGCAATGAGGATCTTGTTCCCTCTAGCTCGGACATCCAGTATGTACAACTCGTCGAACACCTCCTGATAGGTCCGAACCATGGAATCGTAAAGGGGATTCGAACTGCGACTCCAGATATTTCCCACAACAACGCCTTTGGGCGTCAGGGCTAGACGCACTTCCTGGAGGAACTCCTGCGTTGCCAAGTCGTAGGGGACGTTCTCGGCTCCGAAAGCATCGAGGAAGATGACATCATAGCAATTCCGGCACTTTTTGATGAATTTCCGCCCGTCGTCCACGTACGCGCGCATGTTTGCATCCTCGCGGAACCCGAAGAACCTCTTCGCCACCTTGACCACAACCGGATCGATGTCCACCACGTCGATCGTCAGTCGCGGGTAGTGCTTGCGGAGGAAGCTGGGAATCGTGCCGCCACCAAGGCCAACGACCAGCACGCGCTGCGGATTGTCAACGAGAGCGAGACCTACGGGCATGACCTCTGCGTACGGAAGTTCAATATGATCCGGATCGCCGGGCTTCACCACACTCTGTTTGGCGCCGTCCTTCTCGAACCACAAGGTGAGCAATCCCTCTTCGTCTTCCGTGACAATGATGGTGCTGTAAGGCGACTGCTCTTCGTGCAGAACCTTCTGTTCCGCCGAGGTGATGACGCAGAGGGCAAAAACCGTTGCGGCCACCAGAACGAGATATCTTCGGCTGGTCATACGTCGGATTCCTCCTGTGACAGCCCGCAGGCGATCACTTTCCGTCCAAGCATCATTCGGTGAGTTTGACTCGTTCATCGGACTTCTGGCTCTAGTTGTACCGTCTTTTCAACGCGCTCGAAAGCGCCGAGACACCGACTTCGCAGCGGTCACCGAATTGGGCTGCATTCTTGGCTACGACATTATGAACGTGTTCTGCGCGACGTTTCGCCAATTGGATGGAGCGTCGCTAGCGTTGCATGCAATTGGCGCTCAGCGCTAACCCGGATTATTCACGAGATTGTAGGCCGGACCGAGCAAACGCCGTTCGTGCCGGAGCTGCGGTCGCTTTCTTAGATTCCTCCGTACACGACTTGTCAGGCAGCCTCGATTGCGTTTGCGCTGTTCCGGCAATGCGTTGCGCGACCTCGATCCGGCCTACGCGAAGAACTCGGGCTAACTCGCCATTGCGCGAAGACGACCAAAGATCGTTGTCGCGAAGATATCAGCCATATCAGCCAAACCATGGAAAACTGGGGTTTTAGCGCCGTTGGCACAGATGATAGACTGCCGCCTCGCTTGTGCCGAGCAGCGTCGAGCAGACCCAATTTGTCTCCGCGCGAGACCCAGCGGCGCGACGAGCGAAAATGGATTGATGCTTCTTACAAGGAGGGCGGTTACATGAAAACTATCTGGATAGGTCTACTTCTTGTCGGTCTGTTGATTCCTTCAGTCGCTTTTGGGGCGGGTTTTGCTCACGACGCGAACTTCCTGGTTCTGGCACCCAATCAGCAGCTTGCTGAAGACGTTCTTGCGTGCGCCAACGACATACGCGCACATGTAGCCAAGGAATGGCTGGGGGAGGAGTTGCCTCCAAGCGTCGGCCGGACCGTGATCAGCGTCACAATCTCCGAGTGGGAGGACCGGGGGCTAGCCTGGCCGATCGACACACCCAAACGGACCCTGCACAAAGTGTGGCTGAGGACGACACCAGACGGCGCGGTTGGCGGCCCGCTGGCTCACGAGGTTGTGCACATCGTCTTGGCCACGCAGTTCCGCGATCGCCTGCCTGCCTGGGCTGATGAAGGGGCCGCCAGCACCGTAGACGACGGGCCGCGGGTCGACACGCGACGGCGCATCGTGGCGTGGTTTGCCAGAACAGGAAACTGGCCAAGTCTTGAGACGCTTCTCGACACCCGGTCGATCAGCCCCGAAGATCAGTCGACGTACAGCGTGGCAGCGTCCGTGACCGAGTATCTGCTTTCCAAGGGCGGCAAAGCGAAGTTCCTGCAATTTGCGGTGGCAGGAAAAGCGAACGGGTGGAACCAAGCGTTGAACGAGTACTACAGTCTGCGATCAGTGGCTGACCTTCAGACCGCCTGGCAAGCCTGGGCACGCTCGGCCGCGCCCAGAACGGTACACCGTTTGGCCAGCAATTGACCGAGGAAGCGCGGTCACCGCTTGCTACCTCAGGTGACTCAAAACTGTCAGTAGGATGGGCATTCCTGCCCGTCTGTTCCGGGTCGGGCAGGAATGCCCAACCTACAAGGACAAGACACGCGAGGCACTACTCGGCGCCGCATGTATCGCTCGTTCGGATCCCGAACGGCACTACCAGCCCCAAATGATGGGCGGACTGACAGGCACTAATGGGAGAGGCTCCACGATCACCGGGGGATTGACGATCACTGGGCGCTCCACCACGACGGGAGAATTGACGACTACGCGACTCGTCGGTTTGTGCCTGATGTTGATCACCTGATTGTAGTTCGGTGCGCCGACTGTCCAGTTTTTCGGTGCCTCCCAACCGGTCAATTCTGTTGTCACAGTACCCACTGGAACCTTGACTTCGTGGGACGACGATGCCGGTATCCGGTATTCCGTGTGGTTTATGCGCATGGTCGTGTCTGATGCTGTCCGGTTATGGATCGTCACCGTACCTTGACGTCGCATCGTGCGATGAACTGCGCTGGACATCTCTCGCCGGAAATCGGGGCTATTCGCCATGTTGTTCCTAATCGCAAGTACAGGATTGCCAGTGCTGTCACGTTGGGAAATGGCGGCGAGTATTCTCCCTTGATCAGCAGTTTGTTGCTGAGCCAGGGCTTTGTACGCCTCATAGTCCCTTTTCAACTTCTGTATTTCGGCGTCCTGTGCAGTGATAAGGTCGGTGAGGGCATCCACTTCGTCTTTCAATTTCTCTTTGGTCACTAGCTCGGCGAGATCATCCTTGGTGACCATATCGTCCTTGAGGTCCTTGATAGCCGCGGTCAGCTTGGCGATATCATCGGCTCCCGCAGGTTGCTGAGCCTTGGCAAGAACCGGAAAGAAGAGAAAGGTCATCAGAAGAAAAGACGTGGCGACAAGTCTTGCGTTCATAGCGCAACCTCCCGTGAAACACCGTGGTTGAATCTCGTCCCACTCCATGAGAGAGCGCGCTTCAGTCTCCGTTCTGCGGCTTGTAGTTTAGAGTACCCAACGGTTTTCCCGCTCGTCAAGAACTTCCCAAACAGAATATCCAGAATTACCGAACAAAGCTCGCAGAACGGACGTCAATTTTGCCAAGATGCGGCGGAAGCTTTGCGGGTTGGGCGTTCTAGAAAAGGCGTGAGGCAGTTTGAGGGCCACCATTCGACGAGTGCTTCTCTCACGTTCTGGTGGGACTTGCGGCGGAGTTTGCCGGGCATTCGGCGCTCTGCTATAGTCGCACACGGGATGTGACAAAGCAGATTCGCGCCTATTGAAAGCCTGATCTCCTGGAGGAGTGTCATCATGAGAAAGCGATCCTCGTTCTATCATATCGTGACGACGGTTGCCGTGTTGACAACAAGCGTATGTTCTTTGTCTCGCGCTGCTGATCCGTCGAATCGAGAATTCAACGGACCGTATGCGGGCAGGCATTTGAACCGAGTTGCCTTTCCCATCGGTGGGATCGGTGCCGGCATGTTCTGCCTGGAGGGCACTGGCGCCATCTCGCACATGTCGGTTCGTCATCGAATGGAGTTCTTTCATGAACCCACTACGTTCGCCACGGTTTGTGTTTTAGGCGAAGAAGGCGAACAGAACATCGCTCGGGTGGTCGAAGGTCCGATTCCGGACTGGAAGTACTTCGGCCAATCCGGCACGGGAAACGGAGGCGTGGGGACGACTTACGGTTTTCCACGCTTTCGCAAAGCCGAGTTCTTGGCGCGATTTCCCTTTGCCACGATCAGGCTGAGCGACGCGGTCGTGCCGTTGGATGTGGAAATCGTGGGTTGGAGTCCGTTCACGCCGCCCGAACCGGATCCGTCCAGCTTGCCGGTCGGTGCGTTGGAGTATCGTTTCCACAACAAGTCGGACAAGCCTCGCAAGGCCGTTTTCTCGTTCAACACGCGCAACTTCATGGACAACGGCTCGATTGGGCCGATCGAAGGCGGCTTTGTGCTGTATTCAGCCAGCGGCGAAGATCGCGACCAAAGCGGCGCGTTTGCTGTGTTCGTCGACGGCGATGAGGCCACGGTCGATCACTGCTGGTTCCGCGGTGGCTGGTGGGATCCTCTGACGATCGCATGGAACAATGTTGCCAACGGCACGCTTGTCGAGAATCCGCCCGGACCGGACGACGCTCCGGGAGCTTCGTTGGGCGTGCCATTCACTCTCGAACCGGGCGAACAGAAGACGATTCGACTGCTGACCTGCTGGTTCGTCCCGCAGACCAACCTCCGTTACGGCAACAGAAGCTCCGGACCGGCGTTCCGCAAATCGCCTTCGCACGGCACGGCCGACAACGACCAGCAGCCCGTTTCCGGGTTCTTGGGCCGCGGATTGGTCAACACCTACGATCCGGACGGCGACGGTTCCATCGGCACGCTCACCTCGCCCGAGTTTCCGCTGGACAAACGATACCTGCATTTCCTCGTGGGTGGCGGGGCCTTTGCAGGCGAGACCAGTGTCAATCTGATGGTCGACGGCAAGGTAGCGCAATCGGCCTGCGGCAAGCGGACCGAGCAACTTGCCTGGACCACGTTTGATTTGGCCGACATCCAACAGAAGCAGGCCAAGATTCAGATTGTCGATCGGAGGACCGGCGCATGGGGCCACATCCTGGCGGACCATTTCGTGCTGAGCGCCGAGCCCATCGACGATCTGTTGACGGGCCAGGGTAACTCGATCGTGGACGATCTGAAACGCGTGGCCATACTGATGGGTTTCGAAGGCGAAGACTACGGCCAGTGGGTCGCTGATCCGCCCGTGAAGCCCTGCGACTGTGCATCCGGCGAGTGCGAACCGGCAATTCCTCCGACATACGTCCCCTGGTATTCGACACAATTCGACAACGTGCTGGAGGTCGCCGAACACTGGAAGGCGAACTATGTGAAACTGCGCCGTCGCAGCGAACTGTTCCGCGGTACTTTCTACGATACGACGCTGCCCGCGGAAGTGGTCGAAGCTGTCGCGGCCAACCTGACCATCTTGAAATCACCCACGGTGTTGCGCCAACACGACGGGCGTATCTGGTGCTACGAAGGCTGCAGCGACGGTGGCGGCTGTTGTTCCGGATCGTGCACGCACGTGTGGAACTACGCCCAGGCCATCTGTCATTTGTTCCCCTCGCTGGAACGAGGTCTGCGGCGAACCGAGTACTTCGAATCGACCGACGAACGCGGCCGTCAGGCGTTTCGTGCGAATCTGCCTATTGCGCCAGGTGGTGGGTCGTTCGACGCCGCAGACGGTCAACTGGGCGGCATTATGAAGGCCTACCGCGAGTGGCGCATCTCGGGTGACGACGAGTGGCTGGTCAAGTACTGGCCGCACATTAAACGCAGCCTTGACTACATGATCGCCAAATACGATCCGCGGCATACAGGGCTGCTGGAAGAGGAACACCACAACACATACGACATCAACTATTTTGGCCCCGACGGCCACTGCGGAAGCTTCTATCTGGGGGCATTGGCCGCCGCGATCAAAATGGGCGCGGCAGTGGGCGATGACGTTGGGCTGTATCAAGGACTGCTCGAAAACGGCCGCAAACGAATGGAGTCCGAGTTGTACAATGGCGAGTACTTCATCCAGGTCGTGCAAAAGGAAGGCCTGGATCGAAACTTTGGCCCGATCAATGCCGACGGGCAGAGCCCTGCTTATCGCAAGATCGCCGAAATCGTCAACCAGCAGGGACCCAAGTACCAGTACGGCGACGGCTGCCTCTCGGACGGAGTCCTGGGACTTTGGATGGCCGCGGTCTGCGGCATCGACGAAGAGATCACCGACGACACCAAAGTGCGCAGTCACCTGCTGGCGATCCACAAGTACAATTTGAAGCACGATCTTTCGACGCACGCCAATCCTCAGCGACCAACGTTTGCGATGGGCAATGACGGCGGACTTCTGCTGTGTTCGTGGCCGCGCGGTGGAAAACCACTGTTGCCATTCGTCTACAGCGACGAAGTATGGACCGGCATCGAATACCAGGTTGCCTCGCACCTGATGCTGATGGGCTGCGTCGACGCGGGGCTCGACATCGTGCGCGCCTGCCGTTTGCGTTACGACGGCGTTCGCCGCAATCCGTTCAACGAATACGAATGCGGTCACTGGTACGCCCGGGCCATGTCCAGTTACGGGCTAATTCAAGGCTTGACCGGCGTCCGCTACGACGCGGTGACAAAGACCCTGCACGTTGATTCCAAGGTCGGCGATTTCCGCAGCTTCCTCAGCACGGCGACCGGGTTCGGCACGGTGCAACTGAAGGACGGCAAAGTGTCCATCGATGTCAGGTGGGGCGACATTCCAATTGCTGAGACGGTGGTGAAATAGGGGATGCAGACCCGGGCGAGACGAAGATAAGGGCAGGAATATGGGACGGAATGGGAATATTCCTGCTGTTCATGTTCCTGCCAAATCACTCTTGGCTTCCTTCGCGAGTGACCGCCGTTCCAGGTACTGCATGAACAAGTTCAGCGTCATGACCAGCAATATGATCGCGCCCCAGATGGCGATCGTCAGGGATCCACTGGCGCGAAACAGGTTCAGACCGCTGGAGATGACTTGCAGAATCATCAAGGCCAGCACCAGGCCGGCAACTCGACCAAATCCGCCCGTCGGTGATGTCCCGCCCAGGACCACAGCCAGAATCGTAATCAGCAGATACGATTCGCCATAGTCGGCTTTTGCCGAATTGAACCCACTGAGCATCACCATGCCGGCGATGCCGCAAAGCAAGCCCGATAGTGCATAGACGAGCAGCACAACCCGACGGTTGTTTACACCCGAGAAGAGAGTGGCGGTGGGATTCGCCCCGAAAAGATAGAGCCTAAAGCCCCATGGCGAGCGTCTCAGCAGTACCGCGACCCCGACGGCGCACGCGGCGAAAATCAACAGCGGTACGGGCACGCCCCAAACCGCGCCGCGACCGATGGGCGCTATGCTGGCTGGCAGTCCGCTGAGCGTGCCGCCGCCGGTCAATACCAGCGAAAGCCCTTCGACAAGCGTCATCGTGCCGAGCGTCACCAATATGGGCGACACGCCGACACGGCCGATCAACAGTCCGTTGAAACACCCCACCGCCAGCGACGCCAGAAGGCCGGAACTCACGGCCACAACCGTGGCGCCCACCGCCGCATCGCCACCGAACCACCGCTGCAATACCAACGCCGTCACAATGCTTGCCAGGTTTGCCGTAGCAACGATCGACAGGTCAATGCCGCCACTGACCATCACGACCATCATTGCCAGCGACAACAGCCCCAATTCGGGCAATTGAAAAGCCATTGACTGCAATCTGTCGACCGTGAGAAAGCGGTGCGGGTCCATGAGCCAGAAACCGAGAACTGTCGCGCCCAATACCAGCGCGAGCACCTGTATCTCGGACACCTTCCGCAGCTTCACCGGACCGCCCTCCGCGTAAGAGTCTTTCTGAAGCGGATCGCGCCCACGGTCACACTGATCAAGATAACCACACCGATTGCCACCTTGTTCCAGACGGGCGGTACGCGTGCGAGCGTCAGGCCGTTGCTCATGATTGCCACCAGCGCAACGCCCAACACGGTGCCTCGCGTCGTACCCACACCGCCGGTCAAACTCGCGCCGCCCAACACGACCGCGGCGAAGACGATCAGTTCTCGACCAACGAGTGCATTAGGCGCCACAGATGGAACGTCCAGCGTGTGGACCATGCCCGCAATGCCCGCCAACAGCCCCATATAGCCGTACACGAAGATCTGTATGCCCAAGACGTTGAAGCCGGCACGCCGGGCGGCCATGGGATTCCCGCCCAGCGCGTAGACCTTGCGGCCGAGCATCGTGTATTTCAGAAGCATCGCCGTGGCGACGAAGGCGGCGAGCAGAACAACGGCTTTCACCGACAGTCCGTACGTAGTGCCGTCGCCTCGAGAAAACTGCACAACGTTCCAGGCACAGAAATCCCGAAACCATGCCGGCAGATTGTAGATCCCACGGCCTCCGGAGAATTCGATCAACAGACCATGGAAGATGTTCATGGTGGCAATGGTCGCGACGATACTGGGAATTCGAAGGAAGTGGATTACCACCGCGTTTGCCAATCCCAGGAACGTTCCGACCAATGCAGCGACCAGAAACGCAATGCCGATGCTCCCGCCATATTGCACGATCACAAAGGCCATAACGTATTGAGCGACCGTGGCCACCGCAACGAACGAGATGTCGATGCCGCCAGAAACCAACACAACCAATAGACCGGCCGAGAGAATGCCCATGAACGCGTAGTTGGACAACAGGTCGAAGGCATTTTCCAGCGTAAGGAATCCAGGATTGACCAGAGTGATAATGATACAAAGAACAACCAAAGCGCACGCCACACCGACTTCCTGTGGCCCCCAACCGTACAGTAGTCGTCTCCAGTTCCTTGGCATCATCTGTTTCGCTAGATCGAATACCTCACGCGCCCAGCAGTGCTGCCTCGATCTTCGCCTCCGATATTTCCGCCGTTTCCCATTCGCGTGTAATCCGGCCTTTGGTCATCAACAGAATCCGATTACAGCACGTCAACAACTCTCGAACTTCGTCGCTTATAATCAGAATACTCATCCCGCCCTTTGCCAAGTCGCGCATAATCTTGTGGATTTCGCTCTTCGCGGCGATGTCGATCCCTACGGTGGGACCGTGCATGATCAGCACTCGTGGGCGCGTGGCGAGCCATTTGGCCAGCACGAGGCGTTGTTGATTTCCTCCGGACAATGTCTCGGCCCGGACGTCGAGCGAAGCGGCGCGGATCGCCAGTCGTTCGGCGGTTTGCGACATGGCATCGCTCAGCCTGTGTCGGTTTAGCAGCCCGCACGGATTTCGCAGGTGATCCAGGATGCTCAGCACCGCGTTGCGTCCCACCGAGTGAGCCATCACGAGGCCCTCGATCGCTCGATTCTCCGGCACGAGCCCAATGCCCAGCCGAATCGCATCTTGAACCGAGCGGATAGCTCGCCGCCGACCATCCACCCACACCTCGCCCGCGTCTGGCGGGTTCAGACCGAACAGCGACAATGCCAACTCCGCGCGACCGGACCCTAACAAACCTGCCAGTCCCACGATTTCCCCTGGAAGCAACCGAAAGTTCACGTCGTGGAATTGGTCTCGTTTGCTCAGGCCCTTGACTTCCAGTACAGGCTTCTCGCCCGTGGCTTCACGCTCGTAACGCGTCTGATCGGGTTTCACTCCGCTCATCAAAAACGCCAGCCGCTCCGGCGAGAGTTCTTCACAAGCGAACGTGCCGACGCATTTGCTATCGCGCAATACGGTCACTCGCTGGGCAATCTCGAACACCTCGTCCAGTTTGTGACTGACGAACAGCGTCGTGATGCCTTTGGCTTCGAGATCTTTGACCGCCGAAAAGAGCGCGTCGATTTCGCGTCGGGTCAGCGAAGTCGTCGGTTCGTCCATGATCAGCAAACGCACGCCTGTCGTCAGCGCACGAGCGATCGCAACCAGTTGTTGATCGGCCAACGGCAAACGACCGACCAATGTGTCCAGGTCGATCTGCGCTCCGATCTTGCGGAGCGTTTCGTCGGCGATCTGCCTGAGGCGTCGGCGCCTGACCCACTTGACTTTCTCTTCCTGCAATTGGCCGAGGGCAATGTTCTCGGCGACGGACAGATTGGGAAACAGGGATAGATCCTGATAGATGACTTCGATGCCACGGCGGATCGCACGGGTCGACTGCCAGTGGCGGACGGGTGAGCCATCTACTTCGATCCGACCTCCTGCATCTGGGCTCTCGACACCAGCGATGATCTTGATCAGCGTGGATTTCCCCGAGCCGTTCTCGCCAACCAGACAGTGAATCTCGCCACGTTCCAGCGAGAAATCCACTCCGTCCAGGGCCTGAACGCCCGGAAAACGCTTACTGACGTTGGCTAGACAAAGCACGGTGGTACATGCGTTAATGAGGAAAACGGAATTGGCCGCGAGATGAATACGGCTGGCAAGGGCCACCCATGGGCTACAATTGCATAAGTACAGTGTGGCGTCTATGGGAGATGCTAATGAACACTGCGGAAAACTCTGCCCAAGAATGGATCTGCGTGCGAATTGCTGCTGAGCACAAACGGCTGATCGAACGGGCCGCCAGCATTACCGGCCAGTCGCTGAGCGATTTCGTGAAATCTGAGCTGTTGCTCCGGGCCTGGACTCTGATCCAGGAAGAGGCGGCGATTCGTTTGACGGCCAAGGGCTGGGAGCAACTGGCCGACTTCATCGAATCCGAGGACGACGCTCCGAATCAGGCATTGCGACGAGCGATGGAGAGAAATCCCGATATCCAAGCCGCTGCGCGCGCAAGTCGCGGGTTGCCCTAGAATCCTAGCGTGTCCGCATTGTCCTTGGTGATCTTCAGCATGCTGTCCAACTCGATGTTCTGCCCATCGAGTTGAATAGGGCCTAGGTTCGGTATCTCCATTCCGTTGGTGATGGTCTGGCCGTCGAGCATGGCTTTGGCAACATAGGTCATCGCGTAGCCGACCGGCTTCGGGTCCCATAACGTGCCGTGGCTCAGACTGCCTTCCTGCAAGTAGGGTGCGCCGAGGCTGGGAATTACCGTGCCGATAACAGCGACCTTGCCCTGGAGTCCCTTCTCTTTCAATGCCTGTGCGGCGCCGGGCGGGCCGAGGCTGCCGAATGCAATGATTCCCTTTAGATCGGGATAGGCTTTGAGCAACTCCGACGTTTTTTGCTTGGAAAGGTCCATTGCTTCCGTGCACGGAATTCGTTCGGTAACCAGTTTCAGGCCGGGATGCTTTTCCTGGGCGTACCTAGTCGCCTCGTCGGCCCATAGATTGTGTGTCGGTGCGGTCAAGCTGCCAACGAAAATGGCGTACTCGGCGTCGGGACCGGCCAGTTCGACCAGCTTGTCCACGTGGTAACGAGCGAATTCGACGTTGTTGATCGCCTCGATATTGAAGTCGTGGTTCTGCTGGAAAGGCGATTCGTGTGTGATCACTTTGATGCCGGCTCGCTTGGCCTTGGCAAACACCGGTTCGAGCGAACGGCTGTCGTTGGGTACCACGCAGATTGCATCGACGCCTTTGCTGATCAGATCTTCGACCATGCGGACCTGCTGGGCTTCGTCGGCCTGTGCAGGACCGATCAGGTAGGCGTCGACGCCCAACTCCTCCTCCGCTTGACGCACACCTTCTTCCATCCTGTTGAACCATGGAATTCCACCGATCTTGACCACAGTGACGATTTCGTACGCCCCCGGCTTGGCAGTCGGCTGCGAACATCCGTGCAATGCGACCGTACACGCGAGCAGCGCGCACAACGCCATACGGTGAAAGGGCAGCCTCCTGAGTCTCTCTGTCACGGATTCTCTCCCAACTTGGCATCGTTCGAGAAATCACCGTCATGTCTCTCGCTCGGGACAATGGTCCCAAGCTACGTAGGATGGGACCATTGCCCCGTCCTGCGACACTTATTTCTCGAACGATGCTTGGCGGCGCTCATGGTACTTCGCCCGAAACTGCGAGACAAGGACGTGACCGATGCCGAACGTTGCAGATTCAACCACAAGATTCGGACGACCGTGGCGAAAAGTCACTTGTTGTTAGGCTCGAGTAGCCGGGGTAGTGAATCACCGCCAACTTGACGGGGGTGCAACGGCCCCCTAGGATCATAGCTCGCCAATTGAACGACGGACGAGCGTGAAGCAGCCCAACGGAACGACGATGCCTGCAGACCCTGTCATCGAAGTGCGTGACCTGCGGAAAACCTATCGCAGCGGGCTCTTCTTCCGCCGCTCGCTCGAAGCGCTCAAGGGCGTGACGTTTCGCGTCGAGGCGGGCGAGGTATTTGGCTTGTTGGGGCCAAACGGCGCGGGCAAGACGACCTTTATCAACGTTCTGCTGGGAATCGTGCGCAAGAATGGCGGCACGGCATCTCTACTGGGCCATCCGGCCGGCTACCGGCAGAGCCGCACGCGCATAGGGTACTTGCCCGAGAATCTCCGCATTCCTCGTCATCTGAATGCGTTAGCCGCGCTGGACTACTACGGCGGCTTGAGCGGGCTGTCACGCGAACAGGTAAAGACAAAGCAAGGCAAACTGCTGGAACTGGTCGGGTTGTCGGATCGAGCCCGCGATCCGGTGAAGAAATACTCTAAGGGGATGGTGCAGCGTTTGGGGTTGGCACAAGCGCTGTTGCATGATCCAGACCTGTTGTTCCTGGACGAGCCGACCGACGGCCTTGATCCCGTGGGGCGATCTCAGGTGCGCACCATGCTGCACGAACTCAGAGATGCTGGAAAGACCGTCTTTCTGAATAGTCATTTGTTGCAGGAAGTCGAAATGGTCTGCGACCGCGTAGCCATTCTGGACAAGGGCCTGTTAAAGCGCATCGGGTCGGTGGCGGAAATCGCGTCGGCTCAGCCGGAAGGCCTGGATTTGGAAATCGAGTTGTCCGGCCCCAAGAAGGCGATCCTGCAGGCACTTGGCGACCGGCCGATCAGTCGTGGCGAAACACTGGACGAGGATCATTTTCGCTGTGTCGTCCGTTTGACGGATCAAGCTGACGCAGACCGTTGCGTTGACGATCTACGACGACAGCAGATCAGCATTATCAGCATGTCGCGCCGGCGCATCACGCTGGAAGAGGCGTTCCTTGATATCCTCGCGCAACCGGCGGAGCCATCATGAGAGCGTATTGGTCCATCCTGAAAGATTCGTTTCGCGAGGCGATGGCGTCGCGCGTTTTGTGGGTCTTACTGATCTTGATCTCGCTTGTTCTGCTGGCATTGGCGCCGTTCGGATATCGCGAGACGATCACCATTGGTTTGGACCAGAACGCCATCCGCGAGTGGCCGGAGTTCATGGATCGTATCAAGACCGAGGGCAAGAAATCGCGGCCGTCTCCGGCACGACGCATCTGGAGCCTTCTGGACAAAGCGGCGCAAGAGAGGCTGGAAAAGCACTCGGTGCCCGAACAAGGAGACGCGGCCAGCGCGTTCGAGTTCATCGCGACCATTGAGGTCTTAACAAAAGCACTCGACGAGATGTTGCGGCGGACGGACTTCTACGACCGCGAGGCATGGACGGACACGCAGATGGTCTCGCCGGAGGGCCGCGAACTGCTCGAGGATTCTGATGAACTGTCGGACGACGAAAGGAGGCGGCTCAACCGGCTGCTGCTCGAAGCCGCGTTTCCCGACCTGGTCCGAGCCAGCCCGCCCACGTCCGTGGTCACCACGTACTTTGTCTTGGACGTGGGATCGCCCTCGCCGATCCGAGCGAGGCAGTTCGCCACCCAAGTCAGTTCGTCTGTCGCAACGCTGAACAAGTATCTCGTTGGAATGGTGGGCATTCTTGCTGCAATCCTTGTCACAGCCCCGATCATCCCTCGGACGTTCGAGCCGGGTTCCATCAATCTGTTGCTCAGCAAGCCGATTTCACGGCCGTTGCTCTTCCTGACAAAGTACCTCGGCGCGTGTGCGTTCATCCTGATCAACGCTGCATACTTGATCGGCGGGATGTGGCTGATTCTGGGAATACGGTTCGGTGTCTGGAATTCTCACCTGCTGGTCGCGATCCCCGTCTACGTCTTCTTGTTCGCCGTTTACTATTCGGTGTCGGCTTGTGCTGGCGCAGTGTGGCGCAGCGCCATGGCCTCGATCGCCGTTACCATCCTTTTCGGCCTGCTGTGCACGGGTTTGGAATGGTCGAAAGCCCTGCTACGGAATAGCGTGGAGACCAGGCCGAAAATCGTGAAAGTGATTCCTGTTCCGGATGCATTGCTCAGCGTCAACGAGATGGGAATGACCAGTCGATGGGACGACTCGGAACGAGAGTGGACCGAAGCGTTCGTGTCCAAAGACAGGCACCAGATGGGGCCGATGTTGCACTTCGTGCCGCTGGAGGCGTTAAACCGGCCCATTGGGCCGGTTTATGATGCCGCCAACGATCGACTACTGGCGGTTAGCCGGTCAATGACGACGGGAATGTTGATGGTCACGGTGGGCAATCGCGAGGCGGATTGGGAGAGTATGGAAGGCGTCGGGGCGCCGCCCGGAACGTTTTCTTTGCTGCGTGCCCCCGACGGCGACATCCTCGCGATCGCCGTGCGCGACATTCTTCGCCTCGAAGGCGATCCGTTGGCGTCTGAGGAGCCGGCTCCGTCGTCTGGCGAGGAGGTTCCTTCCGCTGGCGAAGGGCCGTTTCGCTCGGTCGGCCCTGAACCGTCGATCGTTCTGAGGCGGCCGGCAACTGCCGCCATGAATGACGAAACCGGAATGTTCGCTGTATACAGCCGCGGAGTCATCAGGGTGCTGGGTGAAGACGACGACGGCAAGTACGAGGTTCGCCGCGAGCGGAAGCTGGTCGACGACGAAGGCGAAAGGGTGGTTCTGGCTTTCGGGGGCACAACCGTGGTGGTCGGGCTGAGCGACGGGACTATCCTGGCGCTGGACGCAGACACGCTGGACGAGCGAGCCCGATTTGCGTCCGATGGCAGCGGCCCAGCGCGTTTTGTGGTGACGTCACCCGGAGGACAGCGGTTTGCCGTTGTCTACCATAGCGGCAGACTATCGCTGCTTGACGCGGAGAAGGGCTCGTTGGCCGCCGCCGACGTTGTCGGTCAAGGTGATGTCTCGGCCGCCGCGTTCAGCGCGCCGGATCGACTTCTGGTCGCCTACCGTTCGACGCGCGTGGCGGAATGCCGGCTGGGAAGTGGAGAAGTCGTGCGTCGATACGCGCCCAAGCTTGGGCTGTTCGAACGTGTCTACCGGTACGGTGTCAACCCATTGTACACGATCATGCCCAAGCACGGTGAACTGGACAACACCGTCGAGTACCTGCTGGCGGCTTCGGAGGCGGGAAGAGCAGAGGGAGAGGCGAAGGACCTTACCCTTGCACGCCAGCGACTCCGACCGTGGACCCCCGTCTGGAGCAGCCTGCTGTTCACCGCGGTCGTTCTGGCGTTGGGCAGTCTGTACATTCAGCGCCGGGAATTCTAAACCGCGATCGGTCTACGGTGTCCTCGTTTGACGGCAAGCCGAAGGCGACTGCGCCGAAGGGGACATAGTCGGCACCGGCGCCGTTGGAACCGCAACGCAGTCGCCTTCGGCTTGCCGTTAAACGATCCAAGTCGGTCGCTACACGTTCCGCAATGCCAGGCTTGCATTTGTACCGCCGAATCCGAACGAGTTTGATAGGGTGACGGCGACCTTCGCCTGTCTTGGTTCGTTCGGGACGTAATCCAGATCACATTCCGGGTCGGGCGTGTCATAGTTGATGGTGGCCGGCAAAACCTGATGCCGTATGGCCAGCGCGCAGTAGATCGTTTCTATCGCGCCAGCAGCACCGAGCAAATGTCCGGTCTGCGATTTCGTCGAACTGATTGCCATTCGATACGCGTGATCGCCGAACGCTTGTTTGACTGCTTTGGTCTCCGCCACGTCGTTCAACTGTGTCGACGTGCCGTGGGCGTTGACGTAGTCGACTTGCTCCGGCTGGATGCCCGCGTTCCACAAGGCGTTCTTCATGCAATTCGCCGGTCCACAGCCTTTCGGGTCCGGTGCAGTCATGTGAAATGCATCGGTGCTCATGCCGACACCGATCACTTCCGCATAGGCGCCGGCATCGCGTCTCTTGGCGAATTCAAGTTCTTCGAGAATCAGGATGCCGACGCCTTCCGAGCAAACAAAACCATCGCGATCCGCGTCGAAGGGCCGGCTCGCTTTCTCCGGTTCATCGTTCCGCAACGAAAGCGCTCTGGCGTTGGCAAACCCGGCCAGTCCCGACGGGCTTAGTGTGGCCTCGCTGCCGCCCACCACCATGGCGTCCGCGTCGCCGCGTTGGATTGCGAAGTAACCGTCGGCGATGGCGTGCAGGCCCGTGGAGCACGCGGACACAACGGCATAACTCGGCCCGTGCAGTCCTTGTTTGATGGCGACCTGGCCTGACGCCATGTTGATAATGGCCGAAGGAATATAGAACGGCGAGATGCGATTATGCCGACCACTGTGGGCCTTCAATGAGTTCTCTTCAACTGTAACAATTCCGCCGTACCCCGAGCCGATGATGACGCCAATACGGTTCGAGTCGGCTTCGCTGGGCACCAGCCCCGAATCCTTCATGGCTTCCTGTGTTGCGGCCACGGCAAACTGGACGAAGCGGTCCATCTTCTTGATTTCTTTGCGCTCGATGAAATCGGTTGGCTCGAAGCCTTTGACTTCTCCCGCAATATCCACAGGATAGTCCGGTATGGAGAATTTTGTCAGTTTGCTTATCCCGGACTTGCAGGTCAGAATGTTCCGCCAATTCTCCTCGACGGTCAAACCGATGGGAGTCAACATGCCCATTCCCGTTATGACCACACGGCGTTCTGCTCCGGCCATGTTTCTGCTTCCTCATGGTGATGCGTACAAAACGGCCCCCGATAATACTCTCCGTGGGGGAAGACACTAGCATCTACGATCGCACATACTCAAGCGGTCGGCAACCGGTGATCCGGAATGCCGGCAGGGCGGCTTGAGGAATGGGCAATGTGGGTTAGTATTGGGGCGTTCTCGATTCTCGTCATTACCCGCAACTTGAGGAGAAGGAAAATGAACCGTCGTGTTGCGAGAGTCCTGCTGCCGGTGATGGTGATCGCAGCGATCCCTTGGAGCAAGGCCTCCGGCTGCGAAGTGATGGGGTTTTCATTCAGCGAGCGTGTGCCGGGGCGACATCTGTTCGCCGATTTTCGCATTCGAGGCGCTCGTCACGTCGATGGATGGGGTGTGGCCCTGTATCCGGACAAGTCGCTCCAACTCATCAAGGAAGGCAAGCCCGCCAACGAGAGTGATCTGGCGGAGTTCCTGACGCGCTACAAAGGTCTTGAATCGGACATCTTGATTGCGTTCTTGCGGACCGGTTCGCCCGGCTGTGGTGGTCCATCGCACCAGAACTCGCATCCCTTTCTGCGCGAGTTGAACGGCCGGGACTTTGTGCTGGCGCATGAAGGCACAATCCACGACTTCCGGAAGAAGCTGAAGCTGGGACGGGCCAAGCCGCTGGGTATCAACGACAGCGAATTCCTTTGCTGTTATCTCGTGGGGCGGATCGAGGAAGCGGGGATCAAGGAGTGGAACAACGAGGCATTTGCGTGGATCGACCAGGTGCTTCACGAAACCAGCGCGCAGGGTTCGGTAACCTGCATGTTCTCCGACGGCGAGTATCTGTTCGTGTATCTGGACGAGCGAGACCCCGAAGATCTCTTCTACGTGCGTCGCGCGGCGCCTTACGGCAAGGTCTACTTTAAGCACGTCGAGAAAGAGATCGACTTGAGCGAGGTATACCCGGCGTCGGCCAAAGGTTTCGTGTTTGCCACCAAGCCTTTGACAACTGAAAAGTGGACGCCGCTTCTGGCCGCATCACTGATGGTCCTCAAAAAAGGCGAGATTGTCTACACCACGCCCAAGTAGCTGGCGACGGGCGATCTTGTCAACGGGAACGCGCTATGACATCCTCACCGAGATTCACCGCGGTTATTGGGCTATTGTGCTGGCTGTCGGGCCAGTTGGCGGGTGCCGAGGGCGACGCCACTGAACGGGCGAAGCGATTGCGGGTCGTCCACGTGAACCGTGCGGCGGCTGACAAGCCTTGTGTCCAGCAGGACCCGTGCGCTGTGCCCGTGATTGCCCAGGTCGACGTGGTCGTGGCCGGGGGAGGTGTGGCCGGGGTGGCGGCGGCATTGCAGGCGGCCGGTGAAGGGCTGTCGGTGGTGCTCGTCGAGCCTCGCAACTACTTCGGCTACGAGTTTGCTGCTCCTGAACTGCCAACAACAGTGCCGTACAAGCCAACGCCAGAGTTCACATTGGCTGATCGGCTTTGCCGCCGGTTGAGTCAGGAAGGGGCATATCCTGGAAGGCGGGTCAACCCAGTCAGACTCAAGGCATCGCTGCACAAGATGGTGGGTGACGAGGCGCGAATCAAGCCATATTTGTTCTCGTGGCCTTGCGGTGTCGTGATGCAAGGCAATGCGGTTCGCGGCCTCGTGATGTCCAACCGCTCGGGTCGTCAGATCGTGTTGGCCGGGGCCGTGGTCGACGCCACAGCGGACGCCCGCGTGGCCGCTGCGGCGGGCGCTACGTTCACCGAGACGCTTCGAGGTCACAAGACCATCAAACGAACGATCAGCCTTTCGGACCACAATCCGCTTGTTGCGGGCGTCCTCAACGTTTCGGAAGACTTGGGATTGATAGACAATCAAGTTCGCGTCTTCGGGGAAAACAGCCAAGTAATCGAATTCGCCCTGCCGGCCACGATTGGCGAAGACATGGCCAGCGACCTTTCCAAGGCCCAAGCGGCTTCGCTCGATCAAGGGATTTCGCTGCTGGAACACTTGGAGCGGACACCCGAGGCGTTCCGTAATGGTCAGGTCGATCCAGAACGACCGTTCCGCGACCGGCAACCGCGATACAGATTTGGGCCGGAGATCTTCGTCTCCCAGGGTCCAGTCGCTGCCTGCCGCAAGTCTTTGCCCGGCCACGTCTTTGACGTAGCCGCGCTTGCCGACTCGGACACCTGTCGGCCCAAAGGAATCGAGGGGATCGCGATCGCCGGTCGAACGGTGGCACCGGCTCAGGAAATGGCTGGCTTGCAGGCTTTGGCTTGCAGCGGCGAGCAATCGGGGCGTGTCGCAGCAGAGATCGCCCGAAAGTCCCCGCCACTGGCGGTCACGAACGCATCGTCGGCACGCGACGCTTCGGCAACGTCGGCTGTCCGCATTGCGGAGATCCTCACCGGCCCGGATCCGAGCATCCCCTATCCGGCGGTTCACCAGGAAGCGGCGCAATTGCCGGTCATCCAGCAAGCAGACGTTGTGGTCGTCGGAGGCGGCACGTCGGGCGCCCCGGCTGCGATCGCTGCCGCGCGGCAAGGCGCCAAAGTGATCCTCGTCGAGATTCTGCCCAACTTGGGCGGCACGAGTTCGAACCGTGTGACTGGTTATTACTGGGGCGTTACCTGGCGTAGCAATCTGACGCAGGAAATCAACGACAGAATCCACACTTGGCTCAGAGTGCGGGAAAAGTATCGCTTCAACGGTGAAGAGAAGAAAGTCGCGCTACAGGAATTGGCTCTGGCGATGGGAGTGAAGATCTACTACGGGACCCTGGCGGCCGGAGCCGTTATGGAGGGAAACCGAATCACGGGCGTGGTGGTTGAAAATGCTGCGGGGCGGCAGGTAATCCTCGCCAAGATAGTCATCGACGCGACCGGCAATGGCGACATCGCGGCGGCGGCCGGCGCATCTTTCACCAAAGGCCGGAGCAGCGACGGCTTTCTGCACGAGGTCGACCGCAATGGTCTGCGCGACCCTACGAACGTCGAGGATATGACCGCTTTCTTAATGAAACGCCCGTCTTCGTCCATCGCTCTGAACATCCGCGAAAGTCGTCTGATCGCCGGCGACTACGTGGTGACCTTCGAGGATTCAACTCACGGGCGCAACTTCGCCGATTTGATATGCCGATGGCGGTCCAACTACGACACGCATGTCCCGAATTCGGCCAGCATGAGCGATCTGGCTCAGGATTGGGTAGCTCTGCTTGGTCTGTGGCGTAGACCGATCGTGGGCAATATCCCCTATCGGTCTATCTTGCCGAAAGGAACCGACAACCTTCTCGTGGTAGGCAAATCGTTCTCGGTCGACCACGACACCAACCTGGGCGCCCGAATGCAGCGCGACCTGCAACACCTGGGCGAGGCGGCTGGGGTGGCCGCGGCTTTGGCTGTTCGCTACGAAACGACGGCCCGCAAAGTGCCAATCGAGAAACTTCAGAATGAACTGACTCTCATCGGGGTGCTCCGCGACGAGGATCTTCAAACGATCCATGTGCGGCCAACAGAGTTCGATCCTGCCTCGGAATCCGCCAAGCTAGGGTCCGCCGAGTCGCTGGAGGCAATGGTGGGCTTGTACCTGGCGGGCGAGGTCTCCGTGCCGGCGCTTCGACCACTGCTGGAGTCCGATAACAAGGATGTCCGTGCCGACGCTGCCCTGCTATTGGGTATGCTCGGCGATCGTACGGCCGTGGCCGAACTGCTGCGGTGCCTCAAAGAGCGAAACCCGCGCACGCACCGATTCACGCTCGTCGACTGCTCTTCCCGCTCGTCCGTGCCGATGTGGTACGCTTCGGCGATTCTCCTGGGGCGGCTGCGGGAAAAATCTGCCGTGCCTCTGCTGACGGATCTCCTAAAGGTTCCGGACACGTGCCCGCCGGATCTTGCCTCGTTTGCCATCGTTGCACTGGACCGGATCGGCGATCCGGTCGCGATCGAAGCCGTCAGGCCGTACCTGAAGACCGGCGAGTCGGCATCGACGGAAAACGAGAACCAGGCATTCGAACTCAAGTGGGGTGTGCGGACCAATGCAGCCCGTGCGTTGGCCCGACTTGGCGACACCTCGGGTGTGCCAATGTTGATCGAGTTGCTGGGCGCAGACCAATCGCTCGCGCGCGACTACGCCCAGCGCCTCCTGGAAGAAATCACCGGCCAGCACTTTGGAAAAGACCGCCGACGCTGGCTAACGTGGTGGAACGAACACGGCCAAAAGCGAAATGGTCGCTGAACCACACGCAGCAAGAAGTAGGTTATGCTTCAGCATATCGGACTCGCCAATCGCCGTTGTGCTGAAGCACAACCTACACGACGTGACCTGCAACTCCTTCAACCTTCTCGGATTTCGCGTTTCTCCGAATCGTAAACCTGCCGACGGCCGGTATCGAACGCTCGCATGGCCATCAGCGCCGGCACACAATGAGTGTAGCCAGCCTCGATCGGCGCGTTGCAGGCTTTGCGCGTCCTCAGACACTGGAGCCAATCGAGGAAGTGGTCGGGAGTCTCGACGGCCGCTACCGGCGTTTCCTCCTTGGGTGCCTGGCTGGCCTTGATCGCACCGGCGCTGGAATAACTTGGCGTCCGCCATCGAGTCAGGTCGATCACCCCTTGGTCCCCGTAAATCTTGAACACGCTTCCACTGCCGTTGCCGAAGTTGGTCGAGTAGCTAACCATGAACTCTTCTGGATAGATCCAGGTGGCCTGCGCATGGTCGGGGCAGGTAAAGCCGTATTCATCCTTCCAAGTGAACGTGCCCCCCTGGGCCACACAACTGACCGGAAGCGTCGTGCCGACGATGTAGTTGTACAAATCGATGAAGTGGCAGCCCAGATTGGGGATCGGGCCATCGGAGAATTCGCGATAGCCGTACCAGCCCGTCAGCAGTTTGGCGTCGAAGGGCCGCATCGGCCGATCCATCAGGAACTCTTTCCAGTCCACGTCCTCCTCTTTCAGCGGTTCGGCTCGCTGCATCCACGAGTACCAATAGGGTTTGCCGCCGTTGCGGCATTGCTCGATCCGCGAGACCTTGCCGATCGCGCCGGAACGGAACAGGTCGCGGCAGCCGGTACTGGTGGGATAGCTACGGACTTGCGTACCTATCTGCACCACGATGTCGTTGGCTTTGACCGCATCGCAGCATTTCTTGAGAGACTCCATGTCCATCGCCAGCGGCTTTTCGCAGTAGGCATCCTTTTTCACACGGGCGGCTGCTTCCAGGTGTGCGGCGTGATGATGATCGCAGGAGGCGATCATGACGGCGTCGATGTCTTCCTGGGCCATAATGTCGCGGTAAGACACGAACTGCCGTCCCGGACGACCGTACCACTCCTTGCAGAGCTCGGCCGCCCGTTCGCGCCGGAGTCGCCACGGGTCGCTGACCGCAGTGATCTCGACGTTCTGCTCTTTGTCGTGCGCATGGACCCCGGGCATGTGCGCCCTCGTGCCGCGGCCCCCGCAGCCGATCACGCCGATCGAGATCCGTCCATTCGCTCCCACGATTCGCGCGTAGCTGGTCGCGGTGAGACCGAGTGCTGCTCCGGCCGAAGCCGTAGCGAGGAATTGGCGGCGGGAAGGCTTCTTCGTCGGCATCGTTCATCCTCCAGGGTGGGCGGGAAAGTGAAGGCGGGACAGGCTGGCGGCCATCTCCGTCTCGCCATTGCAGCAGTCGGTTTTACGCCTCTGCCGCGCGCAAGTCAACTATCGCGGCAAAGATGCTCTCATAGCGGAATGATTCGTTTAACGACAAGCCGAAGGACCCCATTTGCCCGGCCGATGTAATTTTCGTACAATCAGGCAAAGCGACAGTTAACGGAATGTCGTGTGCGCGGTGTCCAACGCACGAGCTATGGTGCCCGGTTGGTGTTGCACTGCGGCCACGGTTTCTTGGTCCACTAGGGAGGGAATCAAATGAAGACGCTGTGCAAGTGGTTTATTCTCACGGCCATGGTCTGGACCATGCTTCAGTTCGTCGATGCTTCGACGGCCGAGGCGCGAAGGGGGGGCCGCTACGTCCGAAATCGAAACGTACCTCGCGCGTATGTGGCTCCTCGGTATCGAGTAAACCCTGGGGTGCGCGTCACTGCGCCGGGCGTTCGGGTTGACGTGGGATCAGGCGTCCGCGTGGATGCATATCCGGGTGTGCGTGTCCGTGTCCCACGTTATGGACGGTACTTCTTCCGCCGGTGAATGACAGCCCGCCAGCGGGATGTCGCAGAACTGGGTGTATCTCTCGGCGCGTCAAATCCTCCAAGGTTCACGCCTTGCTCGATCAAGCAGTCGATCGGCCTCCGGATCGCCCACGAACTTCTCGCAGTTTGGCTCCCATTTCAGCGGGCGTCTAAGCTCATAAGCGATATTGCCCAGGTGGGCGATGGTCATCGTGCGGTGTCCGATTTCTACGCCGCAGATCGCATTGCGCCTGGTGCGGATGCACTCGATGAAGTTGCCGCCGTGATCGGGGCTGTGGTAAAGGCGAGTTTCGTCCCCACCGATTGGCTTTTGCATCAAGCTCTCCGGCCAAGTTTGCAGCTTGCCGCGGTTCACGGCCACCTTGCCTTCGGTCCCTTCGAACACGACCGCCCATTTGTCCATGCGGCCGCTGTGGTAGACCTTGACGCCGCTGGCATAGTGATACGTGAGGAACTTGACGTCTCTGCGGTTCGGCGGAACAATCTCGGCCGGACCCGTATCGTCAGCCGCCAAGCCCCACTGGGCGATATCAAAATGGTGGCTGCCCCAGCCGGTCATGCCGCCGCCCGAGTAGTCGCGATACCCTTCCCATGCGCCGCAGCCGCGCATGCAGATAGCCGAATTGAACGGCCGCCACGGCGCGGGTCCGAGCCACATGTCCCAATCCACGCCGTCCGGCACCGGCTCACCCGGCAACGAACACTCGCGTGGTGGACCGCTGACATAGACGGTGGCCGAAACGAGTCGTCCGATCCGTCCGTTGCGCACCATTTCGCACGCGAACAGAAACTCTCGGCTGCTCCGCTGTTGCGTGCCGTGCTGGAACACTCGCCCATATCGCTCGATCGCCGTGGCCATGGCCCTGCCGTCGCGGACGGTCAGCGACATGGGTTTCTCGCAGTACACGTCGGCGCCTGCTTTAGCCGCTGCGATCGTGTGCAGCGGCTTCCAGTGGGTAGGAGTCGCGATCACCACGGCGTCGATGTCGCCGCGAGCGAGCAGTTCACGAAAATCACGGTAGACCGCCAGACCCTGGTCGGCAAACCGCGGCAGCCTGCTCGCCAGAACATCGCAAACGGCCAGCGGCTGAACGCCCCTTCGCTGCGCCAAGCTCCTGAACACGCCACTGCCTCGCCCTCCGACTCCGATGGCGGCCAGTTGGATTCGCGCGCTCGGGGCGACCTGCCCGTTCAGCCCTAGAGCCGAAGAACCGATGACCATCGGCACACCGACCGCGGCGGTAGCCGATCGGAACAGAAACCTGCGTCGCGTGAACTGTCTTGCGGAAGTCATCGCCGAGTCTCCTTAGCAGATGTAGGATCAGCCAGTTCGTTTCGCCACAACTCGACAGGATGCGAATCGCCTCCGTGGTTCGCGCCGACGATGTCCAAATCGCCGTCGCCGTCGATGTCGCCAAGTACGATGTCGTGGGAACCGTCGTTCGAGAGGACTTGCTTGTGCCACTTGTTCCCTTTACCGACATTCAAGTGGACCGTTACTTCGTCCGGATCTTTGCCTTGGTGCATTTCGGCGATGGCGACATCCACATCGCCGTCACGGTCGATATCGCCAACCGCCAGCGAGTGAATCACGCACTCGATGTCGGGCACGATGACGTGCTCCGACCAACTCTCGTCTTTCGCATCGGCAGGCGCCTCGTACCAAGCAACCTTGTACCGTTGTCCCTTCAACTCCGCTGGCGTCAGCACGATGTCCAGACACCCGTCGTCGTTCATATCGGCGACCTCGACTTTTGCGTCTGGTTCGGTCCAGTTAGTCGTAAAGGTGTGTTGGCCCCATCGGTCGATTCGTCCAGTGTTCTCGTACCACAGGCCGCCTATGACGACGTCCGTATCGCCGTCACGGTCGAGATCGGCAAGCTTCAAGCCTTCGCCATGAGGGCACTCGATGGTGTGCTTGTCCCAGGAAGGTGGGTTCTTCTGGCGATACACGTAGATTGTGTTCCCGCTCTTCCCGAACGCCGATTGATCGCGAGCAACCACGTCTAGGCGGCCGTCCTGGTCCAAGTCGGCAAGCTCAACATCATGCGCCCTCTGCGTGTCGATACGAGTCATCTTCCACTCGCCCCCGGCAGTCCCAGGATTGCTGAACCAGATCACTCCGCCCATAACGATATCCGCATCACCGTCGGAGTCGATGTCGCCTATTCCGCCTTTGACGCCATTCCATTCGCCCGCGGCGATCTCCGTCTTGTTCCAGTTGGGATGCCGGTACCATACCAACGGGCCTTTCGCGCCCGCGACAATGATGTCGAGAGATCCGTCCGCGTCGATGTCGCCGAGCATCTTGTACCACGGCCTGGCGGGAGGTGCATCGTCGATTGTCACGCGGGCAAATGGGACCGCGGAATCCTGAGCCGATAGTGAATCGGTGTCACCCGTGAACGTCAGGACGAGACTCGCGATTGCCAAAGTGACTGCAGTTCGACAGGAAAAACTCATATCGAATACCTCCCGGATTTGGATTGAGAGCCGGCACTAGATGGGTCGTAGGGTCGTTCGTAGTCCCGCCTTTAGGCGATCTTCCGCGCTGCTTCTTGTTTCAAGGCCGCCTAAAGGCGGGACTACAAACCAATCCACACGCCTGCCCTTGAGAAAATGGGCCAACAATACATCAATGTCGCCTGTGCGACGGTCCGGCACAAGTAGCTAGTCAGTCGATGTGGCTCAAACACGCTTCGACGATATTCGGCCGGTACGCGGGATGTAAAGGCGGCGCACGGAACACTAGACTGTGGAAAGTGACATTCCAGCCTTCTTGTAGTGAAAGGAGCGCACAATGCTTCGATGTCCCCTTGCCGCAGTCACTACGTCTATGGCTTCGATCCTGCTGTTACCGGAACTGACGGCAGCAATGACCGCTGCCGGTACATGTGGCCGGCATCCTCTTATCGCCGTGGTGCACTTGGCACAGGCTCCGCAGCAGCCCGGCCAGCCAGGGCCACATCCTGCTCAGATGGGTGGAGGCGGGTTTCCCGCGATTCCAGGTCTGGAGGCACTGGCGTCCCCGCACGTCCAGAGACAACTCGAACTGGTCGACGAACAGAAGCAACAACTGCGACAGATCGCACACGCTTTCGTCCAACAGATGCAGCAGAGCATGGCCGAAGTACAGCAGTTGCCGATGGAAGAGCGACGGGAACGAATAGCCGAACTGCAGCAGAAGATGAGGAAACGGGCGGAAGATGTACGGCGGCAGGTGGAGGGCATCCTCGTGCCGGAACAAATGGCTGTCTTGGACAAGTTCAACCGCCGTGCGCGACGGGATGCCGTCTTGAAGAATCCCCAGGTCCTTGGTCAGTTAGGACTCTCCGAGCAACAGAAAAAGAAACTCCGCCACGTGCACGAAGAAATGCAGCAGCGACTGCGGGAACTCGAAGACGAGATGCTCCACAAGATTCTTGATGTGCTTACGTCCGAGCAGGCCGACAAGCTGAAGGAGATGATTGGCGACCCTCAGGATGGGAAGAAGAGAAAGTAAGGCACAATGACGGTTCGGCATTGTCTTGTCATCTCGTTGTCGATCTTGGCGCTATCGGCTTTGTCTGCAGCAGCCGACCCCGAGACGCCGACGAAAGCGGAGCCACGTAAGGCCATTGAAATACCGGTCGCGACGGCAGTGACCGACGCGGATCTGTTTGGAGCGCTGAGTCCCGAGTACGAGCCGGTCCGGCCAATCCGCGAACTGTACGCAGCCGGCAAGTTGGCAGAGGCCAAACGGGCGTTGTGCGAGCATTTCCGCCGACGCTCGCGGCCAACTTGGTTGTTCGATCATCGGGGCAAGCCCGGAGACTTCACTTTCTTGCAGCGCGGTTGGGACCGCGTTGGCCCGTCGGTTCGCCAACGCGGCGATGCGTTGCTCGAAAACCGCTTGCACGACGATTGGTACCCGGGCAGCTTCACCGACCTGGGCGATGGGATCGACTGGGTGCGTGCCGTTCGGGCGGAGGCTCCCTATCCAACTTCGCTCAGCCGGAATGTGTTCCTGCGTCACCTGGCTTTCAGTTACGCCAACTCCGGTGACGAGCGTTATGCGGCCAAATTCGCCGACGTGCTATCGAGTTGGCTGGACGCCTTTCCCATCCACGGTCCGTCGTTCCAGGTCTTGCGGGGAGTCGGCCCGGCCGACGGCGTGAAGATGGTAGACGAGTACATGAACGGCGGATATCGGCTGCTGAACTGGTTCAATGCCATTTACGCCGGGATCCTCGACTCGTCTGCGATCGACGACGAATTGCTATACCGTTGGATCAAGGCGATCTGGTACCACACCGCACAGTATCAGCGCATTGCGGGCGGCAAAGGCGTGGGCAATCACCACGCGTTCGAACGTGGTCATTGCCCCTACGTCTTTGCGCTTGTTCTGCCCGAGTTCACGGAAGTGGCCGGGATGAAGGAGCGGAGTCACCAGACGCTGATGCACCACCTGGAGCAGAGCTACTTCGACGACGGCAGTTATCAGGAGCATTCGGTCTCGTACACGTTTGCCGCCTCGCGATTGATGCTCGAAGCAATGATTCTGGCCGATCGGAATGGAGAGACCTTCGCGCCGCCGCACTTGATGAAGCGTTTGCGCCGTTTGGGTCAATTCTACCTGGACGTGACCACTCCGGCCGGTCGTCACATCGAGATCGGCGACCACTACTCGTTGCCGATCGACAACTTCCTTATCACGGCCGTGGTTGCTCTACGGGACGGTCAGATCAAGCGCGGCATGCGACAGCAAGGCATCGCAGTCCCGCCGATGTTTCCTACCTGGCAAGCCGTATTCGACAAGGTCCCCGAACAGCCCGTAGACCATACTTCGGCTCTGTACTCCGAGGGCGGCTACGCGTTCTTCCGCGATCGTTGGTCGCCTGATTGCCAATACTTGGCCCTTTCGGTCGATACCTGCCCCGTCACCTATCACGATCACCAGGACTTTCTGACCATCCAGGTCTTCGCCCACGGCCGGCTCTTACTGGGTGACCCGCGCGTTGACCTATACCACCGTGGCAACGACACAAAGAAGTACGGATACCACAACGTTGTGATGATGGACGGCAAGGAGCCGTCGCCTCGCGTAACCGCCACGATTGAAAAGTGGCGCAGCGACCAGCAATTCGATTTCTTCCGCGCCTCTCATCAGGGTTTCCGCGTCGCCCAGGACGGCACGGTGCTGGACCCGGCCGTCAGACAGATACCGCCCGGAGCCCACCCCGTCACGTGCCGACGTGAAGTATTATACGTGCGCGGACGCTATTGGATTGTGTTCGACGAGTTCGAGCCGCCTGCTGGAAATGGGCACCAGTACGATCAGATGTTCCACCTTCATTACGACGTACCGGCCGCAACATCAGACGACGGCAAACGCTTCTGGACCACGCGCTCCGATGCCAACCTGCTGGTTGTGCTCCCCGAATCGGCTGGATTGGCGACCAGTCTGGACCAGACTCTGACCGGGAAGCTGGCCCTGGAAATACGCAAACCTCCCGTGATCATCACTTCCCGGTACGAGTCTAACGGCCCCACGATGATGCCCTTCATGATCTTCCCATACACCGGCTCGAAAGTGCCCGACATCCGGGTATCCCGCGTTGAAGTCAGCGCCGCTGGCCGGGCACTGGCATGCAACGAAGCCGTCGCCTACGAAATCAACCACGCCGACAGACGTGACCTCCTGGTACGCTCGCGAGTCCGCCCATTCCAGGTAGCCGGCAAACTGTACGACACAACGACGCTCCTGATCGCAGACACTGAAAGCCGCGACCAGTTGATCTTCCAGGAACCCGTCTCAGCTCATCAGTCGGACTGCGCCACTTCGGTGATCGATTGAAGCCTGAAGCGCAAGCGAAGAGACGACTTGCACCATTGGATCTTCGCTTGCGCGTCAGGCTTCCATTTCCACGCTCTGCCGACCAAAGCGGCGCTCTCCAATTAGAGTTGCTGTCGGTGACGCGTTTCCAGACCACGCGATGCCCTGTAGGATGGACTTCCAAGTCCGTCCATGTAGATCCGAAGTTCCGTTCCACCCAGCCACGGCCTTCAATCGCTCCGCATCAGTGGCACGTCGTCTACGCCGCAAATCCCCATGGCATTATCCCACGTCGTCGTGCCTCGCCCACGTCCAGGGCAAATCGCAGCGACCAACTTGGATCACGAAAGAACGCCTTCGCGGCGGTCCTTGCCTCGCGAAAGCTTCTCGGCTGGTTGACGGTTACACCGGTGGACTCGATCACTGCGATATTCTTCGGTCGATCCAATTTGAACGGCGTTCGGTCCAGGTAAACGACCTCGCGGTTGATCGGCGGTCGTAGCCAGGCACCGACGATGGCGTGAGCCTGATACGGACGGACGAATTGGAGGACCAAAGGCTCGCCGCCCGCTGCTTCGATCACACTGGCGAACAACAGAGAACAATCCAAGCAAGTGGCAACGCGGGGATGAACCTTTCGGAGAATCGTCGACGGAGACCGCACGCGTTGGGCGAATCCTAGGCTGTACGGCTCGTAATCGAAAATGATCGCGGATTCTGCAAGGTGTCGATAAACCAGTCCGGCAAGCTTGTTGACCGGCATCGTCCCGACGCCCTGCCCTGCGTGCTGACGGATCGCGTCCAGGACTCTCTCGACTTCTCGCGATTCGGGCCCAATGAAGCGAGCAAGCGTCGCCAGTTCTTCGCTGTGCCAGGCAGCTACCGTCCGGCGATGACTTGCGAACCAATGATCCCACAGAGTGAGATCCGTCCATCTGCCAGTGAACTTCGTAGCGGGTCGCGTCATGGTAGCCTCCGGGAGTGTACACGCGGATAGGTCCATTGTTTGCTGCTGGAGGTTATGGGACTGGCTGGTTTTCGCTTGGAGGGTTGTTCCGTTTCCATCTTGATAAAGGCGCGCACCAGCAAGAATCTGGTCCGAATCTTTGGAATATTCTCCCACCTAGGCAGGACACTACGTCTGGCAGAACCGGCAGTCCGATTCGCTTCCGACGGGGCCGGCATCGATCTGCAGTTCGCCTCCCGCGACGTAGCGTAACCGGTGCCAGTACGATGTCCTCAAGTGCCCGGCGGTGCTGCCAGTTCGTATACAGTCTCTTCCGGGTCTGCCAAGCCACCCACGCAGCCGATGCACCCACCATCACGGTCGGGCACCAAAAGCCGTACGTCTGCGTGCATGGGGCTTCCTTCTCCCTGTTCGGCCGGAATATGCGTGGCTACGTCCAAGTGAACGGTCAGCGTTTCGCGAGCGATCAACGATGTGCATAGCCGTGCGGTGTCGCTATCGACACACGTCACCAGCAAATCTGTTCGTCGGCGAACCAAGCGGATCGCTTCCGGATCGGTTGCGGATTTCTGCAGGCAGGAAACCAGTAAGTCTGACCGGAAAGCAAGGAGCCTTTTCGCCAACGCCTCGACCTTCGGTCGGCCCACGTCCCTCTCGGTCAAGCCCGGCATCGCATCCAGGTTCTCCAGCCCAAGCACGTCCGGATCTATCAATCGCAGTTGCCGTACGCCCAGACCGGCCAAGTGAAACGCAATCAGACATCCCAGACGTCCGGCACCCACCAACGTGACACAAGAGCTGCGAACCTTGCCGAACACGTGTTCGCCCAGTGCCCCGGCTGTGCGGCTGGTCCGCGCGATGGCCTGTTCGCACCGTGGCTGCTGGTGCCACAGACCGCGGCCAAACGCGAGCATGCCGCTGCCGACAACGACCACGCCGTCAACCGGAGATAGGCGTCCTCGGTCGCTCACGACCGCTTCCCATCGACTCCGATCGTCCCGGTTTAGGACCAGCACGACCAACCGTTGCGAATCGCGGGGAGCCAGACGATCTGTCCACTGGCGGGCGGTTGTCCCTTCGCCGTGGTCGACGATCAGCACCAGCCAATCCTCCAGCGGCGGTCGCGAGGCCCCCGTGGGCAACTCGCGGGTGACGTCCAGGCGGCTGCAGAGAGCCTCCTCGATCAGCGGCTCGCGCCGCCATCGCACCGACCCCGTGGCGAACTGGCCGGGTTCCAGCAACAGAGGTCGGAGCGAGCTTTCCCATGCCTCGCGAGTCAGGAAGAGGCACAGCGTTTGCGAGTTATCTGCAATAGCGGGTTTCATCAGACGCCCCCGATCTCAGTCGTACCTGGCCAAATCGCGCAAACGGGCCAACTCCTCCTGGCGTTGCCGATCGCGGTCCTGACGTTCCAAGTTTTCCAACCGCGTGAGATCCTCGGCCAACGCTGCGCATACGGCGCGGAAGTGTCGCCTGCGATCGAGGCGTGTCTTCGCTTGTTCTACCCGTTTGGCTGGCGTGGCTTGTCGAACGTTCATCTCCATCTCCTTTTCGTTGATGTGAGCGAAACGAGTGAAGTCCGGTCACGAGACCTCTTCCATCTACACCAAAGGCGCGAAGTGAGCGAAGTTGGTCGTACTGGTCATCCAATTCCACCGTCCGAAGGTGCGCAGATCCGGTCGTTTCGCGCCTTTTCTGAGTAGGGGACCAACGGCAAGATATGCGCGTTCCGACGGCTTGGACAAAGCCGAAGGCATTTCGTGATTCCTCGCTCAACCGGACGATTTCCCCGCCGGTCCCGTGCCGGTCGGAGACACGGTTTGGCGACTAAGACGCGGCCTACCAGTGCGCCCTTTCTCCCCTCCGTCGCCTCCGGCTGCCAAGTACACGGTGAACAACGATGAACAACGACCAAAACCGTACGGTCTTCACAGGCGACGGCGTCCGTGCCGTCTTGGCGTTCGAGGGAGGTGTTTGTCTGTTTGAACTGACCGCGTCGCTGACGCATCGGGTTACGAGCGGCCAAGAAACAACTGCCGGACTCAACCAGCACTCCGCACTTGGTCCGGCACTTCGTCCGGCAATTGGTTCCCAAGCTCCGGCTTGGGAACGGGTGAACCGACCTGGCCTGGACTACGCGACCAGCCGGGAAGCGGTGCTGGAAATACTCCTGCAACCGCGCGATGCCGCCGGATTGCCAGACGGGGTGGTCCAACTGCTGTTCTCGACAGCCGTGAAGCTAAGACCCGTGGCGGGCGCGAGCAAGCTGCGCGGCCACTGCTGGTTTCCGCCGACTTTGACGCCGCGGCTGCTGGAAGCATGTCATTTTCGCGTCCGACCCGGTAAGATATTTGATAAGAAAACGCCGTAGCACGGCCCATCATCCGCGGTCGAACATCCCTACGCCGACGGCGTTGTGGCTCACAGCCCAGGGTTGCTTCGGCTTCACCCACGCGCGAGATTGACTCCGCTCTGCATCGACTTGCAGAGCAGTCCGATTCGTACCTGAACACAACCACTTGGCTTGTCTTGCGACGACTGTTGACCTACCTACTTGGACGGGAGGATACGGGTGACCGATTCTGCACCGAGGCGACCATGTTGCTTTACCACGAATACTCGGGGGATGGGCGCGTGGAGACGGTGCGGGTCCAGTCGGCTGAAGAGGGGCCGTTCGGCTTCTACCTGGACCCCGTGACGATGGCCATGACAGTCATCGACAAGGCGATGGCGAAAAGTCTGAGGCTTGGATGGAAGATCTGTAAATCGGAGTTGACATCCAACCTTGACCGACAACGTCCTGCTCCGCCGACAATCCGCTTGTCGCCACAGTTTCGACGTCCATGGGCACATCTCGCCGGAGGTTCGGCAGGCGGTTTGCTGTGCTGTGCCATGTATGCGGCTGCAACGGAGACCGGCTTGAACACGGATGCGTCGGCTTCCATCGCGATTGACCGAGACCAAAATGCCGGTCCCGATACTGGCGAACTTAAACCACACCACATCCGCGTGGCACCGGTGAGTGAGGAGTCGGTTCCAGCCAAACTCGAAGCCGTAGCCGCGCGCCGTCCCGAGCCGTTACGTCGCGTCGTCCTGCATCACGAACAGGCGAAGCACTACGTTTCTACGGGAAGGCCCGAGGTTCTCGGCGCCGAGAATCTTAAGCAGGTGTTCGACTACCTGACCGGCGACGCACGGATCGAACGAGTCTTGAACGAATACTGCCAACAACGGGTCAAGGAATGGGAGGCCGCTCGCCGGGATGAAAACGACCCCGACAGACTCGTTCATTATGTCCCCGCACACTACTCGCTTCTGAAGGAGGGCTTTCAGCCGTCCGATGCCAGCAGCCGCTTTGGCAGCGGTGGCAATCCGCAGTCGGGGGCGCGCGAGGAGTCCGAGCAAGATCCGTACAAGCCGGTGGCCGCCTCGTGGGACGACGAGGAAACGGAACTGACCAAGCTGCTCGAAACCAGCCGTCTGTTGTGCATTTCTGAGGATGCGGGCGCGGGCAAGTCGATCTTCACCCGTCGCCTGCTGGCCTTCCTGAGTTCGCCCGCTGGACAAGCAACCCTGTTCGACAGCAAACCCTGCCTGGCCGTAAGGTGGGAGGAGTGGACCGACGAGTGGCCAGCGGATTTTTGGCTGCGCTGGCGAAGGCGGTGGCTCCGGTGGCGCAAGACGTGTCCCCGAAGCTCGATCCCGCAGACATCGCCAACTGGGCGATCCGCCACGGGCGTGTTGTGATCATTCTGGACGCCTTGGACCAGGTGTCCGACACATCACGAATCAAGGCACTGTCGCGATTTCTGAACGAGCCGTTGGGCAAGAAATGCCGTGTCGTGCTGACTGCGCGGTCTTATGCGGTCAGCGAGAAACGTAACACGCTGTTCCGTGTGCCGGGCTGGCGCTACGGGCGCATCGACGGTTTCGACCGCACCCAGCAGGAGGCGTATCTCCACGACCTGTACGAAAACGACCTGTCGGAGTTGTTCCCCAACTACTACGAGGTTCAGGAACTGCTGCGCATCCCTGTGGTGTTGTCGATGATCCGCGGCTTGGCGGAGCAGCAGGCAGAGTTGAAGCCGTTCCGCACGCGGGCCGAGCTATATCTGCAGGCCAGCTACCACATGGTCCAGCTTGCCGGAACCAAGCTGCGGGAGGACTTCGATGAGGACATCGTTCTGGACCTGGAAGAGATCCTGGCCGCTGTGGCGTTCGAGATGATGTCCGGCGAACGCTACGACTATGCAGTACGGGGTCCTGACAGGGTGAGGGCTCTGCGCAAAGCAGCAGGCCGCCGTTGCGGCCGCGAGATCACTCACAATCACTGGGAGATGGTGCGCACAGCAACGGGATTGACCAAGCGATGTATCCTGGAGGGCGGTACGGAACAGAGTCTCAGCTTCAAACACCGGGGCATGATGGAGTTCTATTGTGGCCTGCACCTGGCCCGCAATCGGCAAGAGGGTTGGGTGGCGAAGGACGTGGAGGACGAAGGCGGCGAGGACCGAAGTCTTATGACTTCAGCTACGAAGACCCCGTTGGGCGCAGGTCTCCCGACCTCGCCGAAACCGCCGACCGCAGGTCTCCCGGACTCTGGAGACCTCCGGTCGGACCCTGTGCGGGGTCAGGAGACCCGCGCACAACCTACGGAGACCCGCGCACAACCCACGGACGGAAGTCTTGCGACTTCGGCTACGAAAATCGGCGAGGAGCGGGTCCGCTCTGGCGATCCCGCGGTACGTCGGTTTGCCGCCGATCCGAACTGGTACTGGGCGTTTCGCTTTGCCATCGAGATGCCGAGCACCGTTTGGCAAGAGGCCCCAGATACACTTGCCGCATCGCTTGCAGAACTGTTTCAAGTACAGCCCAAAGGAAGACTGTCCGGTAATCGAGGTGACGTGGTACGACGCGTGGGTGTTCGGAAAGTGGCTGGGCGCTGACTATCGTCTCCCCACCGAAGCCGAATGGGAATACGCCTGCCGTGCGGGGACAAAGACAACGTGCCATTGCGGCGACACGATAGCGGACGCGCGCCGCGCCGGCTGGTACGGAGAGGATTCCGGTCTTAGGACGCATTCCGTGGGCCAGAAGGCCCCGAACGCGTGGAGCTTATATGATATGCACGGGAATGTGTCTGAGTGGTGCTTGGACTGGTACGGCGAATACCCGTCTGGCCGGCTCGTTGACCCGCTGGGGCCAGCGTTGGGCGAGTACCGGGTGAACCGAGGCGGGAACTTTCGCGTCAGCACTTTCATCTCCCGAACTGGGGCGTCGGTCCGCTCGGCTGTTTCCCCCTGGACCTACGCCATCATCCTCGGTTTCCGCGTAATCCGTTCCAGCCCCCGTAGATGACTGGCTATGTTCTGGAAACCCTCCGTGATTCCTGTCTCGCATTGAGGTGGGGCCGGCTCGTAACCACCGCTTTCCGCAACACGTCACTCGTTCCCGGAGCGAAGCCCTTCTGCCTGGCCCACTCGTAGGCCAGCATCTGGCCCAAGACGATGGCGATCAAGGGGGTGTTCGTCCCGGCATCTGGAAGAACAAGACCATCCACCGACCTGGCTTCGCCGAGCGACAGGCGAAACAGGCGGAACTCCCGAGGTGTTCCCCGGTACCGCTCTTCGAGCCCGGTGTAGAACTCGATGGCTTCGGGCGGCACCGGTGTGGGCCGGCCCGTAGCCCAGTACCGCCACGTACTGGGTTTGGAGAAGTGGCGAGACCAAACGACCGAGAACGGATCCAGGTTGGCGCTGATCTTCGATGAACTGCTGAAGTGTATCGGCCAGTGCGGAATCGGCCTCCATGGTGCGACCATCGGCCGCGGCTAACCCATACTTTTTTATCAAATCCCGCTTTGGGTCAGGGTTAACTGCTTTTCCA
>CAZURK010000013.1:99709-101853 GCA_964623055.1 uncultured Pirellulaceae bacterium | reverse complement strand
GTGGGATCTGCCTTGGTCAACGGATAGACTTCCACCGTCGGCATGCCCTCGGACCCCGTCACCTTCAGCTCTTCCAGTGACTTCTTGATCGACTCGTGCTCCTGCTGGCTGGTCCACACGAGAAGCCGTTCGCCGGCGGAATCGTGTACGATCTTCGTCTCCGGATAGAGCGTTTCCAGCATACTCACCACGCCGGACGGATCGTCCGATTTGATGGGGTAGGCCTGCAGGAGGTACTTCTCGGCCTCTTGTAGGTCACGTTTGAGTTCGTCCATGATCTCCACGATAACTTCGTGCTGATGTGGTCTTGCCCAGATGGCCAGTTCGCCTGGCGCGCCATCGGTGACGAGCGAGGCCCCGGGAAGTTCCTTGCTCAGCGACTGCCACACCGCGTCGAATCGACGCCGTTGAGATGGCGCCACCGGATAAAACACCAACTTGGGTCGTCCCTGCTCGAAGGTCGTCTTTTGCATGACCTGGAGAGTCTTGTCGACCTTCGCGTGCTCGGCGGGCGAGGCGATGACCATTAGACGCATACCGCTTTGGTCTAAGGCCACCGTCCCGTTGGGGGCCACCTTCTGAATAACCTCGGGAAAGTCCGGCGGCATGGCCAGAGTCAACTCGTAGAACCGCAACTCGGGTGTGTCCGGACCGGGTTCGGTGGGCTGCAACCTTGTCAATATATTGGTGATCACCTCCTGGTCGGATGGTACGGCCATGGCGATTAGGGAGCGAGTTTTGGCGTCGACCGCGAGCCGCGCATCCGGCAAGATGGTTTTGAAAAGCTCCAGCGTCGTGTCCGGATCTACCTTGGTCAGCCGGTGGATCTCCAACTGCTGCGTACCGCGGGGATCTTGGTCTACCTTCAGTTTATCGAGCGCCGCCTTGATCGTTTCATGGTCGCCAGGCGATGCCCACGCGACTAACGTTCGACTCTCTGCGTTGGTCGACAGTTTGGCGTTCGGCACCATGGTCTGTAATGTATCGATCAGTTGCGATCCTGACGTATCTGTTTTCAAGAACGAATCGATCGGGTACACCTCCAAGGTCTGCTGGGTCTCTTCGGTCGAGGCTGCTTCCATTCGCTCCACCACTTGCTTGATCAAGTTCTGTTGCGACGGCGTAGCGTGCGCGTTGATCTGCTTCAGCTTGGGGTCGAGTACGATGGTCCCGGTGGGTAGCATTGCCTTCAACACCGTCAGCGCCGTGTCTGGATCGGCGTTGGTCAACGGATACACTTCGACCACCGGCGACTCGGGCGTCGACGGCGGCGTGGGCTTGATCACGGGTTCGGGGAGGGCTTCGATGATTTCTCCCACGGCCTGCATGCTTCCGGCCATATCCGTCACGAACATTTGCGCTGTGGCCGCAACCGAGACAATCTTGTGGTAAGGGCTCAGCACCGGCTTGATTGCCGTTTCCACGGTTGCTGGACTGCGCCGGCCGAGGTCGAATTGGACGGTGACCAGTTCGAACTTTCCGTATTTGTCGATGTCATCCAATGCCACTTGCTGTACCAAGCCATCGGGGATGTCCTTAGTTAGATCAATGACCATCAGCATGCGGCCACGTCGGATGAGCGTGAAGCCTTTGGTGATCAGCACGCCGTTCAGCATGTCGATGGCTTCTTTAGGCGAGTATTCGCGCGTGTCCGTGTAGTTGAACGTGCCCTGAGGAGGGTACTGGAGCACCAGAGACATTTCGGCTTGCTCGGCGAACCACTGCAGCACTTCGTCCCACTGCTGGAAGCGGCACATGAATCGCAGACGTTTCTCGACGGGCTTGCCGAGGAAATCGCCGCGCTGCACTTCGGTCAACACGGCGGCCAACTTCTTCTCGCTCGCCTCGACGATTGCAGCGCGTTCTTCGTCGGTCGCTTCGGTGGCCCCGGCCAGCGCGGCGGCACGTTCCTCCAGCAGTTCTGCGATGTTGCTTTTTTGCTCAGCCGAGAGACCTAACTGCTGCGCAACTTGGGGATCGCCAAGTTGCTCAAAGCTCGGCGGCTCTACGACCACCTCTTCCGCAACCGGTGTTTCCGATGTGTCGTCTGCCGGCTTGGCAGCAGTCGGCTCTTCGGTCGGCTTGGCAGGAGGTTCCTCTTCTGCTGGTTTTGCCGCGGATGGCTCTTCTGTTGGTTTGGCGAC